>NZ_JAUETR010000001.1:600000-1200000 GCF_032484785.1 Bradyrhizobium sp. SZCCHNS1050
ATCGTGCTTAGACGCGACGTCACGCCCCCTGGTTCAGCCCACCGCCGCATCGATTTCTTCGAACCGACGGCCCCCCGTCGGGAACCAATGGCTGCACACCGACGCCGTCCATCATGCCGTCGGCAACAGGAGTTCTCATGCCTTCCAGACTGACACGCCCATTCTTCAGCGCCGTCGCCGCGCTGGCGCTCACCGCTTCGATGGCGAGCGCCGGGGACAGCGCGACCTCGCTGTTCAAGGTGGTGACCGTCAAGGACGAGATCGTCATCGGTCTCAATAGCGAAGAGCTGGCAACGATCGGCGGGAACGATGCCAGCGCCGTTGCGCGCGCATTGGCGCAGAAAGGCGACCTCTCAGCCTGGCAGTACAACGTTCATCGCGGCCCGAACGGCGAGCTGCAGATGGCACCTTCGGCCAAGATCGGTCTGCTGTCGCATGCCTCGCTGCGCGTCGAGCCCTACAGCACCACTTATGTCGTGACGCCGCATCCCTGAGGGAAAACGATTGTCCGACCGGCGCTCGTACCCGTCGACGACGGAACGAGTGCCGGTCGTACCGGCCGTTAGCTCTCGCCCCGATGGCCCGATCGCACGGCCCCATCGCATTTCCTGGAGACCCTGTCGGTGGACAACCCGTAGACCACGGCCAGCCGGTCCAGGCACTCCTTGAAGCGCCGGGCAAAATAATCATTCCAGCGCTGGCTGGCGAGCCCCCGCTTGTGTCCGACCTGCTCCATGGTCAGGCCGTGCACCAGGACGTCATGGGTGATCGCCGCGCCGTCGGCGCCGAGCTCGCGCTCGGCGCGGTTGAGCCGCAGCACCGCCTGCCTCTGGCCTTCGGTGACCGGCTCACGCCCGCGGGCGCCGTCAACGTGCTCGCGCGAGGGATCGACCGCCTGCGGGCCTCGCTCGGCCCGCTCCCAATCGTTCTGGAACGCCCGTCCGGCCCGGTATTGGGCGTCATCCAGCTGCTTGTGCGCGTGCAGCCGGCCGAGCGGGTCGCTGCGGACCGATCGCAACGCGACGATCTTATCGCCGGGCTCGAGCGCCAGCGGATCGTCGATCTCCACGGGAATCACGTCTGCATTTCGCGGCAGGTCGTGAGCTCTGCGGTCGTGGGTCTTGGACATGCGATGGGGCTTGCTGCGTCTGGGGCGCGCCATGTCTCGTCTCCGGAAATTGGATGGGGTCGGTTCGGGTCGGGTTTGCCGCGCTCTACGCGGCCGCGACCAGCCGCAGGATCAAGGGGCCGGCGGGACGCACGGCGGCCTCCTCGGGCGGAAGCCGCGTGAGATGGTAATGCGGCGTGCAGTAGCAGGAGCCGGGCTGGCGCGGATGGCCACAAAAGGTGATGGGATCGTCGTCCCGGTCGCCGCCATAGGGATAGCGGCAATCGTTGCGCTTGAGCTGGTCCAGGGACAGCAGGCGCGGGCTGATGCCGACGCAACGCAGCTTGACGGCCGCGGCGGGCTTCGCCGGGGACGGCATCGGCCGCACCGCCGCGTCGGCGCCTCGCCGTCCGGTTCGGGGCGCCGCGGACATCGACCGGGGCGCGGATCGCGCGGCTTTCGGCCCGCCCGGCGCGGCCAGCCCGATCCGCTTGCCGCGGCCAAGCGTCGCGTTCCGCGTATAGGCGGTTCCGAACTGCGCATTGAGGGCGCGCGCGATCTCGGCATAGGACCGCCCCTGGGCATGAAGCTCGCACAGCATCTTGGAATGCTGGTCTGGCCAATCTGTGGATTGCATTCTCGCCTCTTCCTTCTGGGTCGGGGCCGCCGGATCCGCCGGCTCACCCGACGGCCAAATCTTCCGATATTCCGAAGAAAAAGTCAAGCTTGAGTTCTGATTATTCGAAACATATAATCCCTTCCGAGATTCGCAAAAGAGGTCAAAGCCATGTTGGACGTTGCCATGATCGAGCGTGCACTCGAGAAGCCGGGAAAGACGAAAGGAGGGTTGGCCCGCGCCATGGGCGTGCGGCCGGGCGCGGTCTCCGAGATCCTCGGCGGCCAGCGCCTGATCAAGGCGGCCGAGATTCCGCTCATCACGGAATATCTGGAGCTCAATTCCGTCCCCATCATGGGGCGGGTCGGCGCCGGCTCGGTGATCGAGCCGGATTACGAGCAGGTGCCCGTCGAGGGCCTCGGCGAGGTCGCCCTGCCCTTCCCGATCTCCGAGGAGACCATCGCCTTCGAGGTCACGGGCGATTCGATGCTGCCGAAATACGAGAATGGCGACGTGATCGTGGTCTACCGCGAGCAGCGGCACCCGCTGTCGAGCTTCTACGGCGAGGAGGCGGTGGTACGCCTCAAGTCCGGCGAGCGCTACCTGAAGACGATTGAACGCGGCAAATCGCCGTCCGTGGTCAATCTGAAGAGCTTCAACGCCAAGCCGATCGTGGGGGTCAAGCTGGACTGGATCGGCGAGATCTTCGTCACCCTGCCACGCGGCCAGATCTCGCGGATCCGCGCCAAGGCGGCCGCCAAGTCGCGCGCCCGCGCGGCGAACAAGTAAGACTCGACGCCGGATGCAGGGGGAACGCCGCGGCGTTCTCCCTGCATCCCGCCTCCAAGGGAGGGTAGGCCCCGCGCCTGTGGCGCCGTCGTGATCAACAATTCTGAGCGACATATGGGGATGTGCGTCCTTAGCCTCGCGGCGCCCAGGCGTCCGAGTGATACAGTGGTCTCACCCTCTTCAAACGAGAGGGTGCAGGGAAGGCCGGACCTCGACTGAGGCCCGTGGCCCGCCTGCTCAAAAAACGCAGGCGGCAGGTACCACAGGTCCAGCCGGAACGATCCGGCCCTCCCTGCGCGATGGTTTTCACGGCTGCTTCGCGTTCTCCCCGGTGCGCCGGGCTTGTTGGTCACCGTCACCCACGCGGCGCTGTCAGCGCCGGCGCAGGCTTGATACCGGCATCGGGGTATCAGGACCACGCGACTTGACCGTACGAGCCGGTGTTGTTCGTCGGCGCGAATGACCACGCTGCAAACCGGCTCGCCCATCACTCCCCGCCTCCACGTGTCGTGACGACCGCGATACGCCCCTCTCCATGAGGCGGGATGCGCGTAGACAATCATGAATTCTGAAAAAGAGAAAGAAGAATCTTTCGGCCCGGCGGGCCAGACCGGGGCAATGCGTTGAAGCCTCGCCCAAAACAAGCGTTTCCGCACACGTCGTCTGCAGGCGATCGAAGGCCATGAACGGACCATCGTGCGGGCGCATCGACCCTGATTCGCCCGACGGGCGTGACGCCTTGCCACCAGCCGCGCCCGGCGCCCGGATCAGTCCTCGACCCGCAGCTCATCGCGATGGACGTAGCAGTCGGCATTCGGAGGCGGCGGTGGGACAGGCTGGTCTTCCGCTATCTCGGCTCCAAGCGGTGACCCGCCCCGACGATCCACGGGCCGCCAGCGAGCGGACCCGCTGTGCCATCGCGTCATCGCCGACGTCCGGCCGGCGTTGACGACGTCGCGCAAGCGGATTGATCCCGATCAACGACCAGGCGCCGCGCCGGAGCAAACTCATCTTCAACCTGTGGCTGCACAGGCAGGACATGGGGGAAACGCCATCATGGGAAACGCCATGCGGAGATATCTTCTTGCCTTTACCTTGGTGATCGCCGCACTCGGCTTCACGTCGTCGGCGCGTGCGGGATGCTGGCCGAACGAAAACTTCCACCTCGTGTGCTGGCTGGATACCTATGGAACGGCGTGCGAAGCGCACCACGCGCTGACCAGCGTCAGAGCCGTGCTGTATCCAGAGCCGCGCTACTCGTACTATGAATTCGAGGTTTCGCACTGGTGGACGGCCCACAAGACCGTGGCCTGTCCGCCGAATCAAAAGACGACGTTCAGCGGTGTCTGGGACCGGGAAACCGGAAAGGCGGAGGAAACGGCAACCACCGGCATTTCGTCGGTGACGAGGCGAGTCTATTGCAGCAACAATCCCTGGACGGGCCAGGGGCCGCCGACGGTGCCGATCTGCTCATATCCGGCCGATGATCCGAACGTGGGACTGCCCGTCACCTCGGCGATGCTCACGCAAAGCCAGCGAGACGATCTGCTTCGCGTTCAGGAGCCGTTGCATACCCGTTGCCAGCAGATCAAGCCACTCGAGGACGAGGTGTCGTGGCTGAACGGTCGCCCCATCGTCGAGGTGGTCGCGTCCCATCATGAATATCAGAAGCTCGAATGGCATCTGTGGTTCATGGACTTCGGCGAGTTCGGACCGTGGCATGAGGTCGCGGCACCGAAGCCGAAGGGCCCTTTGATCTGGAAGGGCACGACCTATACCGAGCGCCGCATTGCGACATCGAGGCACAGATATTGGCTGAACAAGCCCGGCCGCTGGAAGGTGGTTGCGAAGCCGAAGCCGACCGCGGCGGCGGCGCAGGCGATCCCGATCAGCGTGACCACCGAATGTCCCGGCGCGACGTTCAACGTGCAGTGATGGGCGATGACGCGGTCTTCATGGCGTGCGGGAACATGCTTCCGCACGCCACGTCACATCGCCTGGACTATTTCTGCGGCTGATTCCGGTGTGGTCATGGCCGCGCAGGCTGGGGATGGAGTCGGTGAGGCGAGGATGGACCGAATCAGCCTTGACAAAATTCTGATTTAAAGAAATAATGGAGCGATCACAGTCAGCCGAAGGCGAACCGGCGCTCCATGCAGTATTTCGTCGTGATGATCGACTACGGCCGGCGCGGACGCGAGGCCGTGGTCGATCCCGAGATGACCCGGCGCGACGTCGTTGCGCGCATCGCGTCGGGGGAATATTCGAACGTCAGCTTCATCCACGAGATCGTCGACCGGTCGGTTGCGGACGTCACGGCCGATATCATGTCCGAAGCCGCCCTGCCCGAGATCGATGGGCGGGACGCCGACCTGCAGGCCGCCCGGTCCGATCACCTCCGCGACCTGCGCAAGCACGAGCGGGTTTGACCCGGCTGCGCCGGCCCTATCGGGATCTCGCGACCGGAGGACGCGCCAGATCAGACCAGAAAGACCGTCGAGCCGGTCGTCTTGCGTGCCGCGAGATCGGCGTGAGCCCGGGCCGCCTCCTTGAGCGGATAGGTCTGGTTGACCTCGATCTTTACCGCGCCAGATTTGACCACGTCGAACAGCTCGTTGGCCATCGCGACCAGACTCTCGCGCTTGGCGGCGTAGGTGAACAGCGTCGGCCGGGTCACGAATAGCGATCCCTTCTGGGCGAGCAGCCCGAGATTGAGCGGATCGACCGTGCCGGAGGACTGGCCGAACAGCACCGCGTAGCCGAGCGGCGCGAGGCAATCGAGCGATTTCAGGAACGTGTCCTTGCCGACGGAATCATAGACCACGGGCACCTTCTTGCCGCCGGTGATCTCGCCGACGCGCGCGACGAAGTCCTCCCGCGTATAGATGATGGTGTGCTCGCAGCCGTGGGCCTTGGCCAGCTGCGCCTTGTCATCGCTGGATACGGTGCCGATGACGTGAACGCCGAGATGCTTGGCCCACTGGCTGAGGATGAGGCCGACGCCGCCGGCGGCGGCATGCAGCAGGATGGTCTCGCCCGCCTTGACGCGGTAGGTCTGCCGGATCAGGTACTGGGCGGTCAGGCCCTTGAGCATCATGGCAGCGGCGGTCTTGTCGTCGATCTCGTCGGGCAGTTTCAACAGCAGCGCGGCCGGCATCAGCCGCGCCTCTGAATAGGCGCCGAGCGGCGACGAGCCGTAGGCGACCCGGTCGCCCACCTTCAGGTCCGTCACCCCTTCGCCCAGTTCCTCGATCACACCCGCGCCCTCGCTGCCCAGTCCGCTCGGAAGCTGGACCGGATAGAGCCCGGAACGATTGTAGATGTCGATGAAGTTGAGCCCGACCGCCGTGTGGCGGATACGCGCCTCGCCGGGGCCGGGCTTGCCGACCTCGATCTGCTCCCAAGCGAGAACCTCGGGACCGCCGGTCTTGTGGAAACGAATGGCGTTCGTCATGGGTTATCCTCCCTGTCGGATCGCGCGACGCTGCGCCGCTCGGCCGCGCGCCGGCCCCCCTTGCGGGCCGTTCGAGCTTTGTTTTTCCGCGACCGAACCTCGGTCATCCGTAGCCGCTGTCGGCTCGGTTTGGCAATCGGCTTTGCCAGCCGGCACAGGAACAACGTTCACCGTTCCAGCGTTCATCGGCCATAGCGTGGAGTCCGAGCCCATGCCGCCCAAACGACGCAGCGCAGTAGTCAATCCGGCCATGCTGATCGAGCTGGCCTGCCACACCTTGATGGGCATCGCCATGGGGCTCGGCTTCGCCTTCGGGCTGACCCAACTGGATGCGTTCGGCATCTCGACCCTGATCGCCCACAGTGTCGATCCGCACGCGACGCTCGTGATCTTCGTCGGTGTATTGACGCTGTCCTTTGCTGTCGGCGCAACGCTGACAGGATTCGTATTCACGATGATGGAGGAGAGATAGACCCGACGCGCGCCCAGCTTGTCATATGCGCGTCGCGCAAACCATGCAGATGGACGGCAGGTTCGACCGGCGCGGAGATGACGAAATGGCCGGACTGCTCGGTGCAAGCGATCCGCGGCTTCGCGAGGCCCGCCTCGGATCTGTGGGCGATGTTACACCGTTGGGCGCGCGGCCCTCATGAACGGCTGGCTAGCTCTGTTCGCGGCCGGAGCTCTCGAGATCATCTGGGCGCTTGGCCTGAAGCATTCCGACGGCCTGACGCGCTTCTGGCCCAGCGTCGCCACCGTGATCGCCATTCTGCTCAGCTTCGCGATGATGTCGCTCGCGCTGCGCTCACTGCCGTTTGGCACCGCCTATGCGGTATGGACCGGGATCGGCGCGGCCGGGAGCATCCTCGCCGGCATGATCCTCTACAGCGAGCCGGCGGACCCGACACGGCTGATCTGCCTCACGCTGATCATCACCGGCATGATCGGGTTGAAGCTGAACTCGCCGGTCTGACACCATCGACGACCTCCGGCAGGAGCGCGACAGCTCGACGCTGCCGAACACGACCAGGGCGAGCACAAACGGCAACAGGTGATAGAGCGCGCGGAAGATCAGCAGCGCCGCCAGCAGGCGCTCCTGGTCAACGCCGCCCAGGCCCAGCAGGATCGTTGCGTCGAACAGGCCGATGCCGGCTGGGGCATGGCTGGCAAATCCAAGCAAGGTCGCGGCAATGAAGACCGCCATCAGCCGCGCGAGGTCGATGCCGAGTTCCGGCGGCATGAGGACGTACATTGCCAGCGCCGCGGCGCTGAGCTCGAACAGGCCGACCACGATCTGCAGCAGCACGGCGGGCCCGGACGGCAGTCGAACGGGCCAGCGCGCACTTCGCCGCCCGGGCCAGCTCCACACGACGAAGGCGGCAACGGCGCAAAGCAGTGCCGCGGCAACGAGACGGTTGATCGCCGGCGGCCAATATTCCATCCATCCGAAGGCATCCGGATCGATCATCAAGCTCAGGCCGAGCGCGGTGAGATTTCCGAGCCAGAAGGTCAGGCCGGTCAGGAAGCTGATATTGGCAATGTCGATCGCACCGAGCCGGTACGGCGCGTAGATCCGATATCGCACCAGCGGCGAGACCAGCGCGACCGCACCGATGCCGTGCGCGATCGGGTAGCTCGTGAAGCTGCCGAGCGCGGCGGCGCGATAGGGAATGTCCCGGCGGCCGATCGTCCGCAACGCGAACAGGTCGTAGAGCGTGAGGCTGGCGTAGGAGAGGACGATGAACGCCAGCGCCATCGCGATCAGATGAAGGTCCGTGGCCTCGACGATCGACAGAACATGAGCAAGGTCGAGCTTCTTGACGGCGCGTGCCAGGACATACACGGCCGCAGCTGCAATCGAGAGGCTCAAGGCCAGTCCGCCCAGACTGCGCAACCAGATTCTGCGGTTCGATCGCAGCGGCGGAACGTCGGTCAGGTCAGCCATTCAACGTGTTTCGCTTCAAACATGCGCCGGCCGATTCGAGCAGGACGATGGCGCCGTTTGACACACCGATGTGACAGCGGCGTTACCGTTGTGCGCTGCCCACATGGCTTAATTATCTGTTAACGACGGACGATCGTTCACCGCTACCAACACGGCGAGCTGCAATGCAGCACCACATTCGCGATCATTCAAATTTGAATTAATCGCGGGCGGGTTCGAGCGTAATGACGTGGACCGTATCAGTACGGATGCATGAAGGTCGCATCTTCGTCACGCGGACTTTCTAAGACGAGTGCCGGACGTCAACATTCGAGGCAGCATGAACGCGGAATTCGAACACGAACTCACGCCGGACCAATGGGAGACGCTGAAGGCGCTTCGCATTCCCGCGCGTGAACGCCGCAGGCTGAACGGCATGATTGTCGACGAGCTCACTGCATTTGGACTCGCCTCCATCGACAATGGCGCGGCAACACTCACAATGGCCGGCCGCAAGGTGCTCGTCAGGGGATCCTCACGCCTGCTCGATGTCGCAGCCTGATCTTTAGGAGCGCGGCCTCCCCTTTTTTGAAGAGCCGCGCTCCGAATTCACCACATCGATTTCCGCGCACGCTCGGGCCACTCGCGATCGTACGCCGCGCCGTCGATGTCGTTGGCCGTCATCGCCGCAAGGATCTGTCCCGGCGTAGGCAGTTGCTGCGGGTCGACCCGCTTGTCCGGGTTCCAGAGATCGGCACGAACGATCGCGCGCGCACATTGGAAGTAGATCTCTTCCACCGTCATGACCAGGACGGAGCGCGGCAGCTTGCCTTCCATCCGGAACGACTCCAACAGATCGGGAGCGGTCGACAGGTGACCGTGCCCGTTCACACGCAGCGTGTTGCCAGATCCCGGAATCAGGAACAGCAGCGCGATCCGCGGATCGCGCACGACGTTGCGCAAGGAATCCACGCGATTGTTGCCGCGGCGATCCGGCATCATCAGCGTCTTGTCGTCATGGATGCGGATGAAGCCGGGAAGATCGCCGCGCGGCGAACAGTCGAGACCTTCGGGACCACACGTCGCCAGCGCCACGAAAGGCGACTTCTCGATCATGATCCGGTAGTGCGGCGTCACGCGATCAGCCACCTTCGCCGTCGATGCCAGCCCCGTCTCGCCATAGATCGCCTCGAGCTGCTCAATCGTGGTGATGATCGACATGGCCGCTTCCTCCCTCGGATCCGATCGGTTCTGCGTCGATCGGTCGCTTGATGATGTCCGCCAGCCTGTGACCGTGCGGCTCGGGATCGCCGACATTGACGATCGTGACGTCCGCCGCGGTGTCTTCGCTCACCGCCCGGTGAAGACGCTCACCGATATCGCCGTCACTCGGACGGTGCCGCTTGCCGAGCCGTTCGGCGAGAACATCCGCCGGCGCAGTGATGGCGACGACGATGACGTCGGCATAGTCCCGGCGCGCGGCGGGAATGATCGTTCGCGAGACGTTCACGACCACGATGCGGCCGGCCAGGATGTCATTCTTGATCGCGCGCGGCACGCCGTAGTCGTGTCCGTGGGCCTCCCAATGCAGCGCGAACTCACCGGCGCTGAGCGCCTCACGAAAAGCGGACGCGCTCATCTCGAGATTATCCTCGAAAGCCGAGGCCTCGCGCGTGACGATCCGCCGCGGAAAAACGATCCGGTCGTCGCCAGCGCATTCGCGGCGCGCCACATTGAGCAAGGTGTCCTTGCCCGCGCCGCTCGGCCCGACCACCAGGATCAGGCGGCCGGGACCGAGCTTCGCGGGCGTCTTCGCCGATGCAACCTCGGTTTCGCTCATGCCACCCGCTGTCCTTCCCGCCAGACGCTGCGCACGACCGACAACTGGCCCGCGACATGGACGCGGATCAGGTCCGCACGCTTGCCCACCGCGATCTCGCCGCGATCATGCAGGCCGACGGCGTCCGCAGGGGCCTTGGTGACGGTGCGGACGGCCGCCGCAAGACCGATGGACGGCACCCGCTGCGGCAATTGCAGCGCGCCCATCAGCAGGCTCGACGGGACGTAGTCCGACGACAGAATGTCGAGCAGGCCCTCGTGCGCCAGGTCCACGGCGGCGATATTGCCGGAGTGAGACCCGCCGCGCACCACGTTCGGAGCGCCCATCAGAATGCTGATGCCCGCCTGGTGAAGGCCCCGCGCGGCTTCCATCGTGGTTGGAAACTCCGCGACTGCGATGCCGTCCTTGATTGCATCGGCGACGTTCTCCTCCGTCGTGTCATCGTGACTGGCCAGGGGCACGTCATGGGTCTTCGCCAGTGCAACGATGTCGCGCATGTTCGGCGCCGCATAGGCCTGCTGATAGGCGAAGCGGCGTGCGAACATCACGTCGAGCTCCGCATCGGTCTTGCCGCCGCTCTTGCCGCGATAGTAGTCGCGCAGCTTGCCTTCGTCGCGAAACTGGCGCTGCCCGGGCGTATGATCCATCAGCGACATCAGCCGCACATCCGGACGCCCCGCCAGTTGCCGCGCCTCCTCGACCACGGTCGGCATCGGCACCTCGCAGCGCAGATGCAGGAAGTGATCGGACCGCAGCAGCCCGCCGTCGCGCGCCGTCGCGATCGCTTCCGCGAGCACATTGGCCTGGCCGTCGACGCCCTCGGCGCCCTCCTCGCTCCACACCCGCAGCGAATCCAGCACCGTCGTGATGCCCGCGGTCGCAAGTTGCCCGTCATAGGAAATGACCGCAGCAACGGGATCCCAATAGACCTTGGGGCGGGGCACGAAATGCGCCTCGAGGTGATCGGTGTGCAGTTCGACCAACCCGGGCATCAGCAGGTCGCCGCCGGCATCCAGGCTGCCGGCCGGCGCCGCCCCCTCGCCCAGTTCCGCGATCCGGCCTCCGGCGATCGCCACCCAGCCCTGCTCGACGACCCGGTCGGCGAGGACCAGCCTGGCATTGCCTATCACGAGATCGGACATGTTCGCGCTCATCTGCAATTTGTCCCTTTACGCCGCCGCGGCGAATGTCATGACGTCGACCATGCGATCCGCAATCTGCGCACGGATATCGTCATCATGCACGATCGCGAGCATCGCCACCCCGTCCTTCTTCTTCGCCGCAATCAGGTCGACCACGACCGCACGGTTCGCCGCATCGAGCGACGCGGTCGGCTCATCGAGCAGCAGCACCGGGACATCGGAGATGAAGCCGCGAGCGATGTTGACCCGCTGCTGCTCGCCGCCCGAGAAGGTCGATGGCGGCAGCGACCACAGCCGCTCGGGAATGTTCAGCCGCCGCAGCAGTCCCCCCGCCCGCACCCTCGCATCGTCGCGCGGCAGGCCGGCCGCGAGCAGCGGCTCGGCAACGACATCGAGCGCAGGGACGCGCGGCACCGCGCGCAGGAACTGACTGACATAACCGATGGTCTGCCGCCTCGCATGGAGGACAAGGCGCGGCTCGGCGCCGGCGAGATCGGTCATCTCGCCGAGGTGCCGGACGCCGATGCGTCCGCCATCGCAACGGTAGTTGCCGAAGATCATCTTCAGGATCGACGACTTGCCGGCACCCGACGGTCCCGACAACACGACGCATTCGCCGGCCTTGACCTGGAACGACACGCCGCGCACCACGGGCAGCGATATGCCGCCCTGCAGATGCATGGTGAAGGTCTTCTCTGCATTCTCGACATCGATCATCACGGTCATCGCATTGGGCCCAATTGCATCATGGCGGCAGGATCGAGGACACGAGGAGCTGTGTGTACGGCTCGCGCGGATCGTCGAGCACCTGGTCGGTGAGGCCGGTCTCGATCACCCGCCCCTCCTTCATGACCATCACACGATGAGACAGCAACCGCGCCACGGCCAGATCGTGGGTCACGACGATGGCGGCGAGGCCGAGCTCGTTGACGAGGCTGCGCATCAGATCGAGCAGGCGCGCCTGCACGGACACGTCGAGTCCTCCGGTCGGCTCATCCATGAACACGAGCCTGGGCTCGGTCACGAGATTGCGCGCGATCTGCAGCCTCTGCCGCATGCCGCCGGAATAGGTCCGCGGCGCATCGTCGATGCGGGCAACGTCGATCTCCACGCGCGCGAGCCAGGACGAGGCGGTCTGCCTGATCCGACCGTAGTGATTCCAGCCGACCGCCATCAGCCGCTCGCCGACATTGGCGCCGGCGGAGACCGCCATGCGCAGGCCTTGCGTCGGGTCCTGATGGACATAGCCCCAATCGGTGCGGAACAGAAAACGGCGCTCCGCCTCGCCAAGGCCGGCAAGATCGCGCAGCACCCCGTCCCGCATCCGATAGGACACGCGGCCCAACGTCGGCGCCAGTTGCGCCGACAGCATCTGCAGGAGTGTCGATTTGCCCGAGCCGGACTCGCCGACGATGGCGAGCACCTCGCCGGGATAGAGCACGAAGGAGACGTCGCGGCAGGCTGCCAACCGGCCGTAGCTCTTCGCAAGCCCTTCCGCGACGAGCAGCGGCTGATCGGATGCGCTGATCATCTCAGCCATGGGCGCTCTCCTTGTGCGGGGCGGCGCTCTGCTCGCCACGATGTCCGGACGCCTGGCGGCCCTCGCAGTAATCGGTGTCGGAGCAGACGAACATGCGGCTGCCCTTGTCGTCGGTCACGATCTCGTCCAGGTAGGAATCCTCCGCGCCGCACAGCGCGCAGGGGGCATCGAACTTGTAGCGCGTGAACGGATGGTCCTCGAAATCCAGCGAGACGACCGGCGTATAGGGCGGAATGGCATAGATTCGCTTCTCGCGTCCCGCACCGAACAATTGCAGCGCCGGGCAATTGTCCATCTTGGGATTGTCGAACTTCGGCGTCGGCGACGGATCCATCACGTAGCGCGCATTGACCTTGACCGGATAGGCGTAGGACGTCGCGATGTGGCCGAAGCGTGCGATGTCCTCATAGAGCTTGACGTGCATCAGGCCATATTCGGCCAGCGCATGCATGCGGCGGGTCTCGGTCTCGCGCGGCTCGAGAAAGCGCAGCGGCTCCGGGATCGGCACCTGATAGACCAGCACCTGCCCCTCGTGAAGCGGCGCCTCGGGAATGCGATGCCGGGTCTGGATCACGCTCGCCTCTTCCGTCGACGTCGTGGTCGCGACGCCCGCGGTCTTGGCGAAGAATTTGCGGATCGAGATCGCATTTGTCGTATCGTCCGATCCCTGATCGATGACCTTGAGCACGTCGTCGGGACCGAGAATGGCGGCGGTGACCTGCACACCGCCGGTGCCCCAGCCATAGGGCATCGGCATCTCGCGGCTCGCGAACGGCACCTGATAGCCGGGAATCGCGATCGCCTTCAGGATGGCGCGACGGATCATCCGCTTGGTCTGCTCGTCGAGATAGGCGAAATTGTAGGTCGGCGCGCTCATTCCGCAGCTTCCTTCAATTCGGGAACGGCATTGGCCTCGGCGAATTCCTGGCGCAGCTTGCGCAGCAGGCCGAGCTCGGACTGGAAGTCGACATAGTGCGGCAGCTTCAGATGCTCGACGAACCCGGTCGCCTGCACGTTGTCGGAGTGCGACATCACGAACTCCTCATCCTGCGCCGGCGCGACCGTATCCTCGCCCAGCTCGCGTGCCCGCAAGGCGCGGTCGACCAGCGCCATCGACATCGTCTTGCGCTCGCTCTGCCCGAAGGCGAGACCGTAACCGCGCGTGAAGCACGGCGGCTCGGTTGCCGATCCCTTGAACTGGTTCACCATCTGGCATTCGGTCAGCTCGATCGATCCGAGCGGCACCGCGAACCCGACCTCCTCGGCCACGAACTCGACCTCGACTTCGCCGAAGCGGATTTCGCCGGCAAAGGGATGGTTGCGGCCGTAGCCGCGCTGGGTCGAGTAGCCGAGCGCGAGCAGAAAGCCCTCATCACCGCGTGCGAGATTCTGCAACCGCAGATCACGATCGGCGGGAAAGCCTAGGGGATCGCGGGTGAGATCGCCGACCGGCGCGCCAACATCGGCTTGCGGCGACGGCTCGATCAGCCCGTCCTGGCCGAGAATATCGGTGACACGTGGCGTCGGCGCATTCGGCGCCTCGGCACGGGCCGGCGGCTCCGGCTCGGCGGCGGCCGCCAACTGCGGATCGAGCAGCCGATGCGTATAGTCGAAGGTCGGCCCGAGCACCTGGCCGCCCGGAATGTCCTTGAAGGTCGACGAGACGCGCCGCTGCACCCGCATCGCACCGGTGTCGACCGGCTCGGTCGCACCGAAGCGCGGCAGGGTCGCGCGGAAGGCACGCACCAGGAAGATCGCCTCGATCAGATCACCGCGTGCCTGCTTGATTGCGAGCGACGCGAGCTCGCGGTCGTACAGCGAGCCCTCGGCCATCACGCGATCGACGGCAAGCCCCAACTGCTCGGAGATCTGCGCCAGCGAAAGTTCGGGCACATCGCGATCACCCCGGCGTTCATGCGCCAGCAGCCGGTGCGCGTTCTCGATGGCGCGCTCGCCACCCTTGACGGCAACATACATGCCTCACTCTCCTGCGGAAACGAGTCGGGTCGTTCGCGAGATGGCGACGATGGACGAGCCATCGACCAGCACCACATCGACACCACGCGGAAACAGCTTCTCATTGATCGACAGCCGCTCGAACAGATCGGCGGGCGCGACCGTTGCACGGAACGATGTCGCCCCGTCGATGCCTGGACCGCGCAGCTTGAACGCCGGCCCCTCGGACAAGCTCGGCACCTGCAGGATCAGCGTCGTCGAGCGATCAGGGTATTCAGCACTGCCGAGCGCGAATGAATTCAGATCAGGCAGCGCTTCGGGGTCCGCCGCCACCGCAAAGCAGGCGAGCGCGGCATCGGCGACGATCGGCGCCCCGGTGTGAAACTTGAGCCAGGCGCCGACCTCGGGCGTGCCGGCGAGCGGCGCATCGAGCCAGATCGGCGTATCGTGATCGAACAAGGTCAACGCGATCGCGGCAGCACCAGGCATCAACGACGACGGCCGGCCGACATCGCCCTCGACCTGCCGCACATTGCCCGGACGCGCCATGGCCTCCATGACGGTACGGAAGGTCGATTGCGCGGACAGGACATTGTCGGCGAAACCAGGCTGCAGATCGGAAGCGGCAGCAGCCATCAGCCTTCTCCTCGCACCATCGTATAGAAATCGACACGCGTGGCCGCAGCCTCCTCCGCTCGATGCTCCCGCGATGCGCGCATCAGCTCCTGCAGCGGCGCGACCACCTGAGTCTCGATCGATCGCGCATGGCTCGACGACTGGATCATCGCGTCACACAGCGCCATCAGACGCGCCTTGCCGGCGTCTCGTCCGAGCACATAGCCGAACCCGACCTCGCCGCTCTCCAGCCGTACCGCGGCGCGCGACACCGTCGCTTCGCCGACATTGAACGGCGCACCATCACCGCCGATCCGGCCCCGCAGCATCACGAGACCATTCTCCGCCGGACGCAGGTCGCGATACTCAGGCAGCGCCAGTCCGTCGAGCCTGGCGCGGATGTCCGCATGCGAGGCATGCGCCAATACCCGCATCGCCGTCCTGCGCCGGTCCTGCATCGCGGTCTCGCCTTCCATCTTCACCCCGAACTTGCTATCGCGAAGTTGTCTATGTTAATAGACAACTTCGTAACGAAGCGCCATGACTGTTTGATGACATGGGCGTGATTTTCAGGTCGTGCAGCGGAGAACCGCAGATGAGCATGCAGGGCGCCGACTCGGGCGTGGCACTGTGGCGCCGGGTGGCCGACGGCATCGAGCGCGACATCGCCGACGGCCGCTTCGCGGCCGGCACCCGCCTGCCCGGCGAGACCGAGATCGCCGAAACCTACCGCGTCAACCGTCATACGGTGCGTCGCGCGCTCGCGACCTTGGCCGAGCGCGGCCTCGTGCGCGCCGAGCGCGGCAGCGGCACTTATGTCGAAGCGCCTCGTCTGTCATATCCCCTGAGATCGCGAACCAGGTTCTCCGAGATCGTGGGCGCCGGCGGGCGCGAGCCGCGCGGACAGTTGATCGCAGCGTCCGAAGAGTCGGCGACGCGCGAACTCGCGCACGCGCTCCGACTGAAGACGGGGGCGCCGCTGGTCCGAATCGAGGCACTGCGTCTTGCCGACAAGACCCCCATCTGCGTCAGCACGTCCTGGCTGTCGTCCGAGCGATTTCCCGAGGCCGGCCACATCTTCGCATCGCTCCGCTCGATGACGGCGCTGCTTGCGCATTACGGCATTCGCGACTATCGCCGCGGCGCGACCAGGATCACGGCGGCCATCGCCGACGCGAGCGACGCCGCACGGCTCGACCTCGCGCTGGGCCGTCCGGTGCTGGTGGTCGACAGCACCGACATCGATGCCGATGGGACGCCGCTGGTCAGCAAGCGCTCGCGCTTCGCGGCGGAGCGCGTGACGTTCGAGGTCGAGAGCTAGACCAGACCCCGCCGCCTCGCTTCGTTCTTGCGCCCTCAGTCGATGAGCGTGCCGTCCTGATTGAAGAACGGATGCGGCCCGTCGAAATCCCCGATCGGCACCTGATGCGTGACGACCGTTCCAAATCCCGGTCCTGGAAACCAGGCATGAAGGTGAAAGGCCGGTGGCTCGATCCGGAAGGATGGCGGACGAAGCTCGGCCAGGTCGAGCGCGACGGCATGGTTCGGTGCCGGGCAGATCGTGCAGGGGATGCCCGCAAACCGGGTCAGCGTCGCGCGATGAACGTGACCGCACCCGATCAGTTGCACCCGCGGATGGCGCGTGAGGACGGCCGCGAGATCGTCGGCGTTGCGCAGGTTCTGCCGGTCCATGTGCCAGATGCCAGTGGCGAACGGCGGGTGGTGCAGAAACAGCAGGGCCGGCCTTTCGCTGGATCCGGACAGCGCGGCGTCGAGCCATTGCAGACTCGCTTCATCGAGCTCGCCATGCGGATGGCCGGGCACGCTGGAATCGAGCAGAAGCAGATCGAGATCGGCCAACTCTACGCACCGGTTCAGCGGACTGGTGGGTTGACCATGCAGAGCGCCCGGAAACGCCGCGCGCATCAGCTCGCGTGAATCGTGATTGCCGGGCACGGCGACGAATGGAGTTTCGAGCTCGGCGAGAAGATCCTTGAGATGATCGTACTCGGCCGGCGACGGCGTATCGACGAGATCGCCCGAGATCACCACCAGATCGAGCTTCGGCTCGAACCGGTTGAGCTCCGTGATGCAACGGGTCAACGCGCGCGCCGTATCGACGCGGCGGTAGGCGAGCCGGCCGGGCGCCTTGATGTGCAGGTCGGATATCTGGGCGATGACGACGGGGCTCTTGGTCATCAGCAGATCAGCCTTTCTCCGGCAACAGCCGAATGGAGTCCGTTGCAATCCGCAGGCCGATCCGCTCTCCCGCAGCGACCCTGATCGAATTCGGCGCGTCCACGGTCAGTGCAATTGAGGCGGCGTCGCGGACGATGATCCGCTGCCGGTCGCCGACAAAGCGGACGCTGTCGACGACGCCAGTCAGACTCGATGCCGCGGCATCGACGATCCCGATCGTTTCCGGCCGAACCATCGCCACCGCCAGGTTACGTGGACCGGGATCGGCGATCGGCTGCCGACCTCCCGGCAGAACGAGCTGGGCTCCGTCGATCGGCGCCTCGATGATGTTGGCCGCGCCGACGAACTCCGCGACGAATCGATCGGCGGGCGAGAAATAGATCTCGCGCGGCGTCCCGATCTGCGCGATGGCGCCCTTGCGCATCACGACGATGCGGTCGCCGAGCTCCATGGCTTCGGCCTGGTCATGCGTGACGTAGATCGCCGTGATGCCGAGCGTGCGCAACAAGCCGTTGAGCTCGCCGCGCAGGCGCTCTCGCAAGGCCGCATCGAGCGCGGTGAGCGGCTCGTCGAGCAGCAGCACGCTCGGCCGTATCGCGACCGCGCGCGCCAGCGCGACGCGCTGGCGCTGGCCGCCCGAGAGCTGATCGATTCGCCGATCTTCGAGGCCGGCGAGGTTGGTCAACGTGACCAGCTCTGCGACCCGCGCGGCGCGCTCCGGCTTGGGCACGCCGCGGATCTTGAGCCCGTAGCCGATATTGTCCGCGACGGTCATGTTGGGGAACAGCGCGTAGGATTGAAACACCATGCCGACATTGCGCTTCTCGATCGGCTGCCTCGTCAGATCCTTGCCGCCGAACAGCACGCGCCCGCCCGCATCGGGTGTTTCGAGCCCGGCCACGATCCGCAGCAGCGTGGTCTTGCCGCAGCCGGACGGCCCCAAAAGCACCAGCGTCTCGCTCTGCGCGATGTCGAGCGTGGCGCGCGCAAGCGCGCAGGTCCCATCGGCAAAGGTCTTGCCGCAATTCTCCACCTTGAGGGCGGCTCCATGCCGGGTCATCGTGCTCACCTCAGGCTTCCTCTCTCGCCGATCCATTGCATGGCCACCAGCAGCGGGATGATCATGACGAAGAAGATCAGCGTGTAGGCGGACGCGACCTCGAGCCGCATCGATGCGTAGCTATCGGCAAGGCCGACCGGCAGTGTCTTGGTCAGCGGCGTATGCAACATCCAGGTCAGGTTGAATTCTCCGAGGGATAGCGTCACCACCATGAGGCTGCCCGCCAGGATCCCCGGCGCGGCATTAGGAACGATGACATCGATGAAGCGGCGCCATGGCGCGGCTCCGACCGATGCGGCACCTTCGTCGAGCGACTTCACGTCGATCGTCGAGAACACCGCCATGACGGACCGCACCATGAATGGCATCGTAAAGTTCACATGGCCGGCGAGGATGAACAGCCATGAGCGGCGGAAGCTTCCCGCCCCGCCATAGGTGAGCAACAGCGCGAGCGCGATGGCGAGCCCGGGAATCGCGAGCGGCAAGGTGATGATTTCCTCGACCAGCCGCGCCAGCCGTCCGCCGCGAACGTACAGCGCATAGGCAGCGGGAACACCGACCACGAGCGTGACCGCCAGCGTGCCCAGCGCGATCAGGATCGATGCCATGATCGTGCCCGCGTAGAGCTCCCAGACCTGGGCCACCCACTGCAGCGTCACGCCGGACTGAATGCCGCGGAAGTAGTTGACGGTCACGCCCGCGGCGATCGAAAGGCCGGCCGGCACGGCCAGGAAGGCGGCGACCAGCAGTGTGAACAGCAGTTGAAGGATGAAGATGGCCCTGTCGCGCACGTGCCTACCCTGCCGCTGCCACCGAGCTGCCGGCGAAGGAGCGCGCCAATGCGAGCATCAGCCAGGTCATCAGGCCAAGGCCGACCGAGAGCGCCGCCGAGGTGGCCAGGTTTCCGGCCAGCGTGAATTCCGTGTAGATCAGCATGGGCAACACGTCGATGTTCGTGGCCAAGGTGAATGCCGTTCCGAACGCGCCCATCGCCGTCGCGAACGCGATCGCGCCGGATGCGATCAGCGCCGGCGTCAGGGCCGGCAGGATCACGTCGCGCAGCACGGCCCAGGGGCCGGCACCGAGCGAGCGCGCGGCCTCCTCCAGCCCCGGGTCCAGCTTCTGCGCGGCAGCCATGATCGTGAGGATCACCCGCGGAATCGAGAAATAGAGATAGCCGAGGAACAGCCCGTAGATCGAATAGGCGAATACGAGCTTGTCGCCGGTGAGCCGGGACGAGACCTCGCCGATCAGCCCCTGACGGCCAGCCAGAAGGATGATCATGAAGCCGACCACAACGCCCGGAAAAGCGAGCGGAAACGTCAGGATCGCAACCAGGATCGCGCGGCCCGGAAACCGGTGACGCTGCAGAAACAGGCCGGCGATCGTCGCGATGATCAGGGTCGCGATCGTGGTGGCCGCCGCCAGCGCCAGCGTGTTGAGGAGAGTCGTGCGGTAGCGCGGTTCGAGAATGATCGCGAGATATTCGGTCAGACCGTGCGGTCCCTCAGCGCCGGTCGCGAGCAGCCTCGCCATCGGCAACAGGAAGAATGCCGCGGTGACGGCTGCCAGGGGCAGCAGGCAGAGCCGGACGAAGGATTTGTGCGACATGTGATCAAGTGCACCTCCGCCGGATCGTCTCCGGCGGAGGCGCGGTGCTCCTTCAGCGGACTTCGGACAGATAGCGATCGACGAAGCCCTTCTGCGCAGCTTCCATATCGCCCCAGTTCACGCTCTTGGCGCGGGCGTAGTCGCTGTCCGGCAGGAACTTGTTCTTCACCGAGTCCGGCAGCTCGATCGGGCGCGCCGGACGCAGATAGGCATTGGTCCAGATCGCCTGGCCCTTGTCGGAGAGCAGATAGTCGATCACCTTCTTCGCCTTGTCCTTGTCGGGCGCGTTCTTCACAAGGCCGACGACATAGGGAAAGACCACCGAGCCTTCGCAGGGAATCACGAACTCGAAATTGCCCTTCTCGGTATATTTCGCGCGGTAGGCGTTGAAGTCGTAGTCGAACAAGATCGGGATCTCGCCCGAGACGACACGCGCATAGGACGTCTGCTTCGGCACGATCGGATCGTTCTTGCGCAGATCCTTGAAGAACGTAAGGGCTGGCTCGAAATTGGCCTGCGAACCGCCGAGCGCGAGGTTGACGGCAACCGCGCCGACATAGCCGACGGCCGCAGAGCTCGGATCGAGGTAGCCCACCATGCCCTTGTAGTCGGGTTTGAGCAGGTCCTTCCAGCAGGCCGGAACGGGCTTGCCGCCGAGCGCGTCCTTGTTCACGAACAGACCGAGCGTGCCGGAGTGGATCGTGGTCCAGTAGCCGTCCGCATCCTTCAGGCCGGCGGGGACCTGATCCCAGTTTGCGGGCTTGTAGGCCTCCAGCGCGTCCTGCGTCTTCGCCTTCATGCCGAAGGTGACGCCGAAATAGCCGATGTCGCCGACCGGATTGCTCTTCTCGGCGAGGATCTGCGCCAGCGCCTGGCCGGAGTTCTTGTTGTCGTGTGGAATGTCGTAGCCGAGATCGGTCTTGATCGCCTTGAGCATCGAGGCCCAGTCGGCCCATTCCGGCGGGCAGTTGTAGCAGATGACGTCCGCGGCTTTGGCCGGCTGCCATGATGCGGCAACACATAGCGCGAGCAGCGCGAGAACGAGGCGAGTAAGCTTCATGAAGACGGACTCCGTATGTCCTGGCATGGCAGCCAGTTCCGGAGCTTCCCCTAAAGGCGGCACATGAAGGATTTGCGACAGTCGGTGCAGCACACACAGCCGGCACTGCATCCTGATCGTTCGTAGGCGAACGATCGCAACCTTCGGATGCCGCGTTGTTCAAGCAATGGCGCGGCGGCCGATGATCGCAAAGCGCAGCTTGCCTGAGATCCAGTCGATCACAGCCACCGCCACGAGGATCATCAGGATCAGGAACGACACCTTCTGCCATTCCAGCACGCGGATCTGCTCCGCCAGCTGCAGCCCGATGCCTCCCGCGCCGACGATGCCGATGATCGTCGCCGAGCGCGTGTTGGATTCGATGAAGTAGAGCACCTGGCCGGCAATCACGGGAAGAACCTGCGGCAGAAGGCCGAAGCGGATCTCATGCAGCGGGCTGCCGCCGGCAGCGCGAACGCCCTCGACCTGCCGCCGGTCGGCGCTCTCCATCGCCTCCGAGAACAGCTTGCCGAGCGCTCCGAAATCCGAGACCGCAATCGCCAGCACTCCGGCGAACGGCCCGAGGCCGACGACATTGATCCAGACCAGCGCCCAGATCAGTGTGTCGACGCCACGAATGGTGTCGAACAGGCGACGCACCGGAAAACGGAAGATCGCCGACGGGATGATATTCCTGGCTGCAAGCAGGCTGACCGGAAGAGCGAACACGGCCGCCAAGGTGGTGCCGAGCACCGCGATCGAGAGCGTCTCGCCGAGCGCCTTGAGATAAATCGGAAGCGATGAGCCGGGATCCGGCGGCAGCATCATCCGCGCGATCCAGCCGAGCTGGCCGAGGCCGGACAGCATCCGCGACGGCGAGAAGTCGAGATCGACCAGACCGAAGACGAAGATCGCCACGGCCAACGCCAGCACGAGCGGCGTTGCAAGGCGTGCGGACAACGGCCGATTGAAGATCTGCGGATAGCGCTCGGCGAGCTGCTTCGGGTCGGGTGAGCCGGAGATACTCATGTGCGGGCCTCCGAGCCGAACAGGCGGCCGCGCAGCCAGCCGGTACCGATGTCGATCAGGAACACGGTGACCACGATCATGACAAGAATGGCGCTGACGTCGGAATAGTAGAACTTGCGGATCGCGACCACGAGCTCCTGGCCGATGCCGCCGGCACCGACGAAGCCCATCACGGACGCCTCGCGCACGTTGATCTCGAACCGCAGCAGCGTGTAGCTGGAGAAGCCGGCGATGACCTGAGGCAGCACGGCAAAGCGCATGCAGGACAGCCAGCTCGCGCCGGTGGCGCGCACGCCCTCGACCGGCTTCATGTCGGCGTTTTCGACGACCTCGGAGAACAGCTTGCCGAGCGCACCGCTCGAATGAAGGGCGATGGCGAGGACGCCCGGGATCGGCCCAAGCCCGAAAGCAATGACGAAGATCAGGGCGAACACGACGCTCGGAACGGTGCGGGCGAATTCCAGGAGCCGGCGCACCGTGAAGCGGATCCACGGCGCGGGCGAGGTGTTCTCGGCGGCGAAGAAGTTGAGACCGAATGCGACGAGCATTCCGGCCATCGTGCCGACGTAGCTGATCAGCAGCGTCTCTGCCAACAGCTTGAGCCACTTCCTGAAGCCCCAGAACCATTCGGGCAGATTGGTCCAGACCCGCTGCCCGTCGTCGAGCGTGAAGATGCGATCGAAGTAGCTGATGAAGTTGCCGAAGTAGGTATAGAACGTCCGCGGATTGACCTCGGCACCGATGGCCGCGGCGAAGAGCACCGCCAGGAATACCATGGCGGACAGGGCAAGACGCAAACGGCGGCGCGAAACGGCCCGCCGATAGGTCTCGTTCAGAGCCGCAAGCTGCTGGCTCGGAAGGATCGAAACGGCAACAGCCATCGGCTTCGTGCTGCTCTTGGTTCGGACGTGCGAGGGATTCTTCAACGGACGAGCCGGGCCCCACGAGACCCGGCTCACCATCGATGGATCGTCGATCAGGACGCCTTCTTGCGCAGGCTGTCGACGAATTTGATCAGGTCGATCGTGCCATCCCAGTCCTTCGTCGTGGCAGGGTGGAAGCCCTTCTTCTGGCCGTCGGAGAGACGGTCGAAGGCGGCCTTGTCCTTGATCGGCGCATCGAAGAAGGCCTTGGCGATCGCCGATTTCAGATCGGCCGGCAGGTCGGTGTTGTAGGCGTAGGGGCCGTTGATGATCGGCGCCGACTTGTGAATGATGCGGAAGTCGTCCTTCTTCATCGGCGAACCGTCAGCGTTCTTCAGCATGCCCTTGGTCAGCATCTGCGCCAGCGTCGAGTCGTTGTCGCTCGTCCATTGGTTGGCCGCGATGTCGACAGTCCCCTGCGACAGGGCCAGCACCGCGTTCTCGTGGCTGCCGGTGAAGACAACCTTGCCAAAATACGTCTCGGCGTCGGTCACGCCCATCTTGTTGAGCTCGAAGCGGGGCACGTTGTTGCCCGACGTTGAGTTCGGATCGACGAGGCCGAGATTCTTGCCCTTGAGGTCTTCGACCTTCCGGTACGGGCTGCTCGCCTTGACGAAGAACACCGAATAGTAGCCGGTGCTGCCGTCGGAGTTGATGTCGTTGGCGAAGGCATCGGTCTTGACCCCGGTGAGCCGGGCGCGGGCGAACGAGGCCGAACCGTAGCTCGCGATGTGGATGTTGCCGGCGCGCTGGCCTTCGATCACGGCCGCATAATCGTTGGCGATGCGCAGCGTCACCTTCACGCCCAGCTCTTTCGAGAGATAGTTCACGAAAGGCGTCCAGCGCTCGGTGACACCCGAGGCGTTCTCTGCCGGGACCACGGCGAAGGTCAGCTCAGGATACTTCGCCTTCCAGTCCTCGGCTGACGCCGAGGCCGTGAAAGCCAGCGCAGCGACGCCCGCCAGAACGATGCGACGATTGATCATAACATGCCCTCTTGTTGCAGTAAGTAACAGGTCTCGCCCCCGCGCCATGCGGAAGCTCGAGCTTGCAGAAATCCGCGTCTCAGGCCACGGCCGCTTCGCCGAGTACCGGCACCGTTGCCGCCGGTGCCGGATGGATCGAACCCATCACCTCGTCCGCCTCGAGATCGTAGAGTTCACGTGCGATCTGCGCCGTCAGCGCCGACGGCACGTCGTCGAACACGATCCGTCCGGTCGCCATGCCGATCAGGCGATCGCAATAGCTGCGCGCCAGATCGAGCGAATGCAGATTGCAGACGACGGTGATGCCGAAATGCTTGTTGATGCGCAGCAACGCGTCCATCACGATCTTGGTGTTACGGGGATCGAGCGAGGCGATCGGCTCGTCTGCGAGAATGATCTCGGGGTTCTGCACCATCGCGCGCGCGATCGCGACGCGCTGCTGCTGCCCGCCCGAGAGCTGATCGGCGCGCTGCGCGGCGAGGGAGGCCATGTCGAACTGCTCGAGCGCCGACAGCGCCATGGCGACATCCTCCGCTGGCCAGAGCTGCGCCAGCGAGCGCCACGACGGGATTTCGGCCAGTCGCCCCATCAGCACGTTCGTCAGCACGTCCAATCGGCCGACCAGATTGAACTGCTGGAAGATCATCGCCGAGCGCGCGCGCCACTGCCGCAGGTCACGGCCGCGCAGCGCCGTCACGTCGAGATCCTTGAAGAGGATGCGGCCGCCGCTCACCGGGCTCAGGCGATTGATGGACCGCAGCAGGGTCGACTTGCCGGCGCCGGAACGCCCGATCACGCCGACGAAGCTGCCCGGTGCAACAGAGAAGGATGCATTGTCGACTGCGGCTTTCATGCCAAAACGGCACGTCAGGCCATCCACCACCAGCATTGAATTCTCCAGACGCCTCGCTTTGGCCTATCGCTAACGTCTGGATTCTACAGTTATGTGACAGCGACACTGCGGCGCCACATCCGTCCACACGCTGGCCGCAGTCATGCAGATGTCACGCCTCTGTCATAAGGGAGATCCAACACCCTCACAGGCGTAGAGACAGGACGCGAGATGGCCGGCAAGTCGCTTTCGATTGAACCTACCGTTGACCCTTCGGCCAAGCTCCAGGACGTGACGCTCGGCGCCTATTGCGAGATAGGCGCCCGCACCATCCTGCAGGAGGTGACGATGGGCGACTACTCCTATGTGGTCAACGATTCCCAGATCACCTACACGAGGATCGGGAAGTTCTGCTCGATCGCGGCGATGACCCGGATCAATCCGGGCAACCACCCGATGCAGCGGGCGACGCAGGCCCATTTCACCTATCGCGCCAGCGCCTATTTCCCAGGAGAGCCGGACGATGCGGAGTTCTTCGCCTGGCGGAGAGAGCATCATGTCCAGATCGGACACGATGTCTGGATCGGCCATGGCGCGATCGTGCTGCCGGGCCGCAACATCGGCACCGGCGCGGTCGTGGCGGCCGGCGCCATCGTCACCAAGGACGTTGCGGCCTATACCATCGTCGCCGGCAATCCGGCGCGCCCGATCAAGCGCCGGTTTCCGCGCGAGGTCGAGCAGCGGCTGCTGGATCTGGCGTGGTGGGATTGGAATCACGAGGCGCTGCGCGCGGCGCTGCCGGATTTCCGCAAGCTCGCGATCACCGCGTTTCTCGACAAATACGAGGCTGCCCTCGACGCACGCGTCTCGGTGCGGCAGAGTGCCGCCCCATGACCGATATCTCCATCTCGCGAGGCCGCTGCCTCGTCGATACCGACTTCGTCGACACCTCCTTGATCATATCCGGCGGCGTGATCGCCGGCATCGGGACACCGGGACGCCGGTCGGGTCTCGAACTCGATGCGGAGGGGCTCACCGTGCTTCCCGGCATCGTCGACATTCATGGTGATGCGTTCGAGCGCCAGATGATGCCGCGCGCCGGGGTCGATTTCCCGACAGACGTTGCGCTGATCGACAGCGACCGCCAGGCCATCAGCAATGGCATCACCACGGTCTTTCACGCGACGACCTGGTCATGGGAGCCGGGCCTGCGCAGCGCCGACAATGCGCGGCGCCTGCTCGAATCGATCGAAGCGCTGCGCCCGCGGCTCGCAGCCGACACGCGCTTTCATCTGCGTCACGAGACCTTCAATCTCGACGATGAGGAGGAGATCGGCCGGTGGCTCGCCGACCGGCGCGTTGACCTGTTCGCCTTCAACGATCACATGGATTCGACGGTGGCGAGTCTGGACAAGCCGCACAAGCGCCAGCGCATGGTCGACCGCACCGGCCTGCCCGGCGCGGAGTTCGACCGGTTGGTCGCGCGCATCGCCGCTCGCGCCGACGCCGTTCCGGCCTCGATCGCGCGGCTGGCCGAGATCGCACGCAAGGCTGGTGTCCGCATGCTGTCGCATGACGACAACAGCCCGGCCATGCGCAAGGCGTTTCGCAGCCAGGGAGTGACCATCGCAGAGTTTCCGGTCAATGAGGAGACCGCGCGCGAGGCCGCTCAAGGGGACGACGCGATCGTATTCGGCGCGCCCAACGTCGTCCGTGGCGGCAGCCATACCGGGTGGACGAAGGCCAGCGACATGATCGCCAAGGGCCTCTGCTCGGTGCTGGCCTCCGACTACTACTATCCAGCGCCGCTGCTGGCAGCGTACCGGCTTGCGGCCGACGGCGTTCTTCCGCTGGCGCGCGCCTGGGATCTGATCTCGGGCAGCCCTGCACGCGCAGCCGGGCTGGCGGACCGCGGCACGCTCGCCGAGGGCCGCCGCGCCGATATCATTCTGGTCGACGACCGCGTGCCGTTGCGCCCCCATGTCGTCGCCGTGATCGCGTCCGGCCGGCTGGTCTATCTCACCGAGACCGACCGGCTGAACGCCCGGCCGGCGCGTGCCATGGCGGCGGAGTAGCGAACCATGGCCAATCTTCTGCGCTATGCGATCTATTATGCTCCACCAGCGACGGCGGATCTGGCGGAATTCGGCGCGAGCCTGCTCGGATACGACGCGTGGAGCGGCGATGACCGCAGCTTTCCGAGCGAGATCGTCCGCGCGGTTCCAGACTGGGCTGAGCTGACCGCAGACCCGCGCAAATACGGCTTTCACGCGACCTTGAAGGCTCCGTTCGAGCTGTCCGATGCGGAGAACGAAGCCGCGCTCCGCAGCGCCTGTGCCGCGTTCGCGGCCACGCCGCGAGCCGTCCCGGCCATCCGTCCGATCGTGGACGCGATCAGCGGCTTCATCGCGATGATCCCCGGCGAGCCGTCGCCGGCGCTGCAACAGCTCGCGGCCGATTGTGTCCAGGCCTTTGAGCCATTTCGCGCTCCGATGACGGCCGACGACCGTGCTCGGCGCAAGCCGGATCTGCTGACACCACGGCAGCGCGATCATCTCGATCGTTGGGGTTATCCCTATGTCATGGAGGATTTCCGCTTCCACATGACGCTGACCTGCCGGCTGTCCGACGAACGGCGCCGGCCGATCCTGATGATGCTGCAGGAGAGATTCGCGGCACTGTCACTGACAAAGCTCCGGATCGACAGGATTGTGCTGTTCCGCCAGGCCAATGCCCACGAACGTTTCCGCATCATCGGAGACTGGCCGCTCACGGTCGTCCAGGGGGGATAGCGGCGTCAGTTCGGCATGGCCTGCATAGTGCGGCGGCGCCTCGCGGTCGAAGACCGAGAGTGGCGGCGAGATGTCGGCGCGCTCCCGCGGCAGGGCTCCCCATCCTGCCGCGAGCGCGGCTGAGGTCGCGAGAAATCGTCGATCGATCGACAGGCTCGCGCTTGCATTTGGTGCCGAGACAGTTTCGCTCATGGTGATGAACTCCTCCCAGGCCGATGAAAATCTGCGAGGAGACTATGGTCAGGTCATCGCGCAGCAAGGCGAAATAACAGACGCGATCTGCCGAAAAGCTGACAACACTGTGCGCCGTGCGACACCTTGCACCGTGCCGCGCCGTGATCTGCCGACGGCTTGTCGCCTTCATGCCGCTTAGCGAGTCGCCGTGGTCAAACGTGCATCGCGACGAAGGCGATAATGTCAATTTTGCCACTTCGGCCGCACAAAGAAATTGCACGTCGGGCGTCGTCGAGACCGTCAACACGACGTCGCATGGCGCTTCGACCAAGCGGATATCAACCTCATTTTGCCGTGGCGACGACGCGCGCGCTCCGGCTGTCGTCGCTCGATGTCCGATCGCAATGTCACGAAGCCGACGCTCCAAGCCAGCTCCATCCAAAAGCTCCCCATCGCCACGGCCTCGCACTCGCAGCATGTTGCCGCCACGTGTCGGGTTTTCGACAATCCACTGATACTAAAAACGAATGGCATATCGCTTGCAATGCACAATGCGCCTCGCTATTGCAGCGCAATAATTTTCTTGGAGTGCCCCAATGCTCGGAATCGGAAGCAAGCTGCCATCGTTTGAAATCGTCGGCGTGAAACCCGGCTTTCATCTTCAGGAAGAGAAGGGCGAGAGCGCCTTCGAGACCCTGACCGAGACCAGCTTCCCTGGAAAGTGGAAGATCATCTTCTTCTATCCGAAGGATTTCACCTTCGTCTGCCCGACCGAGATCGCCGAGTTCGCGCGCCTGGCGAAGGATTTCGCGGACCGCGATGCCGTCGTGCTCGGCGGCTCGACCGACAACGAGTTCTGCAAGCTCGCCTGGCGCCGCGACCACAAGGATCTGCACAAGCTGCCGATCTGGCAATTCGCCGACACCAAGGGCGCATTGGTCGACGGCCTCGGCGTCCGCTCGCCCGACGGCGTCGCCTACCGCTACACCTTCATCGTCGATCCCGACAACACCATCCAGCACGTCTATGCGACCAACCTGAATGTCGGCCGCGCTCCGAAGGATACGCTGCGCGTCCTCGACGCGCTGCAGACCGACGAGCTCTGCCCGTGCAACCGCGAAGTCGGCGGCGAGACCCTGAAGGTCGCCTGATCATGTCGATCGAGCAGCTGAAGGACCAGATCCCGGACTTCGCCAAGGACGTCAGGCTCAACCTGTCGTCCATGGCGTCCGACGAGACGCTGTCGCCGCAGGCCAAGTATGGCCTGTTCGTCGCCTGCGCGATTGCGACTCGCAATCCGAGCGTCGTTGCGGCCTTCGAATCGGTTGCGGCCGCGCAGCTGTCGCCCGCCGCTTTGGCGGCGGCGAAATCGGCCGCCGCTATCATGGCCATGAACAACGTCTACTACCGCTTCGTGCACCTTGCCTCGAACAAGGAGTACGCGACGATGCCGGCCCGGCTGCGGATGAACGTCATCGCCAACCCCGGCGTCGCCAAGGCCGATTTCGAGCTGTGGTCGCTCGCGGTGTCCGCCATCAACGGCTGCGGCACGTGCATCGATTCGCACGAGAAGGTCCTGCAGGATGCGGGCGTGCCCGCGGCCACGATCCAGACCGCCGTGCGCTTTGCCGCCATCATCCAGTCGGTTGCCTTTGCGATCGAAGCCGCTGGTGTGTCCGTCGCGCTGGCGGCGGAATAAGAATCGATCGGATATGTGAATGCGGCCGGCATTGTCCGGCCGCATTTGTTTTTCGCCATTCTCGCCTGAGTTGCAGAATTTCCCGGCGCGCCTGCAACTCCTCGGTCCGCTAAGCCCCTGACCTCGCGGCAAAGTCGAGATGGCTGCGGCATCCTGATACTCCAACCGATCTTTCCGCAAAGCGCAGAACTCGCCCCCGGTCTCGCGCATTGCGAGTAGTCACCGATGCGGCGCGCCGGGAAATTTCCATCAAATAGCCTTACCTACTCACCCTTCCCGACAAGAACATTGATCAGCTTAGGGACCAAGCAACATCGATTGTGACCAGGGCGCGCGAAAACAATGGCGTGCATGTCGGAAGGAAACCGGACCTGTCGGTCTCGACGGAAGCGTTGATGCAATGTCCCCGATGTCGCATCGTGTGCGCTTCGGTTGGACCGCGCGCGCCCGACGTCCTGAAGCTATCTCCCACGACCCGTTCGTCGGAGACAGGAGGCTAGTGATGAGTGCTCCAGATCAGAACGATCCGGCGAAACCAGCGCCGCCCTGGGCGAACGAAGAGCTCCGCAGATATGCGCCGCGCCGCCGCCAGACGGAGGCCGGCCCGACGGCATTCGATCCGCCCGCCGACGGCATCCCCCTGCCGCATCATCTGGTCTCCCGGCCAAGCTCCCTGCCGGCGCGGCCAGCGGCCCTTGACCTCGACGATGAGGAGGTGCACCGCGCCTGGAGCGCGAAGCTCGATCCCGTGGTGATGCCCCTGCCGCCGGACGATCCGGACAAATCGTTGCGGCTCAGCAGCATCATCAAGATCGGTGCCGCCGTCGGCATCGCGGCCTCCATCGCCATGATGGTGGTCAACATGGTCTCCTTCGACAACGGCGCAGCGACACCGGGTGGCAAGAGCCCGATCATGCCGACCGCCGTGCTGGAAAGCTTGGCCCAGATCGATCCTGCGGAAGCCAAGGTCGCCCAGGACGACCCGCCGCAGACGGTCGCCGCGCTCGCGGCTCCCAGCGGTACAGAACTGGCGATGCGGCCATGGCCCTCGACGCCGACGTCGCCGGCGCCAGCCGCGGCAGCACCGGCGGTCTCGCCCCCCTCCGCTGCGCTCCCGATGGCCTCGCCTCGCCCGACCGTTCCACTGCCGCGAGACGAGGTCGATGCTCTGATGAAGCGCGGACGCGACCTGCTCGCCGCGGGCGACGTCGCCAGCGCGCGCCTGATCCTGACGCGGCTTTCCGACGCCGGAATTGCGGACGCCTCCCTTCTGCTCGCGCGCACCTATGACCCGGCCGAACTGACGAAATCGCGGTTGCTCGGTGCTGTTCCCGACGCAGCCAAGGCGCGTGCCTGGTATCTCAGGGCTGCGGAGCAAGGATCGCCGGAAGCCAGCCGACGCATCTCGGCTGCGCGCTAACGCATAAATCTCGAAGCGCTCGAGACGCGACCCGGACCGCTCCCTGCGAGACGGGCGGCCGCGATCTGCTGCGCCCGAGAACCAAATATCGATGGGAGGACTGATGATGCACGGCATCCATGCTGCAGTTCGCGCCGGCTTGGCCGCCAGATGGAGCCGACGTCGCAGACCACGGGATGCAAAGATCAGCCCCCCTCGAGCAGCCGCATGCCTCGCCCTGGCTCTGTCCGCTCCGCTGGCGCTGACCGGACATCAAGCGGTCGCCGCGGACAACGAGATCCGCATCGGCAACACCATGCCCTACAGCGGCCCGGCTCTCGCCTATGGCGTCATCGGCAAGACGATCGCGGCCTACTTCAACAAGATCAATGCCGAGGGCGGCATCAACGGCCGGCGCGTCAACTTCATTTCCTACGACGACGGCTATGCGCCGCAGAGGACGGTCGAGATGACCCGCAAGCTCGTCGAGGAGGACAACGTCCTCCTGATGTTCGCCAGTCTGGGCACGGCTCCCAACCTGGCGGTCCGCCCTTATCTCAACGCCAACAAAGTCCCACAATTGTTCGTGGCATCAGGCTCCTCGCAATGGGACCAGCCCCACGACTTTCCGTGGACCATGGGCTTTCAGCCGAGCTACCAGGCCGAGGCGCACGTCTATGCCCAGTACCTGCTGGAGACCCACAGCCGCGGCAAGATCGCGATTCTCTATCAGGACGATGATTTCGGCAAGGATTACGTCAAGGGATTGAAGGACGGCCTGGGTGGCAAGCTTCCGATCGTCGCGGAAGTCACCTACAAGGTGACGGACGCCAACGTCAATCAGCAGATCGCCACGTTGAAGGCCTCCGGCGCCGACATCTTCTTCGACGTGACCACGCCCAAATTCGCCGTGATGGCGATCCGCCGCGCGGCCGAGCTCGGCTGGCGTCCGGACCATATCATCTCGACGGTCTCGGAATCGGTCTCCGCCGTGATGCAGCCGGCCGGCCTGCAGAATGCCGAAGGCATCTTGTCCGCGGGCTACTACTACGAGGGCGAGGAGGCCGCGGCCGCAGGCGATCCATCCTACCGCGAATGGTCCGCATTCATGGACCGCTATTTGCCCGACGTACCGAGAAGCAATGGTCTTGCGACCTTCGGCTACCTCGCGGCAAACGCGATGGTCGCAGTGTTGCGGAATTGCGGCGACGACCTGTCGCGCGACAACATCATGAAGCAGGCGGCATCCCTGAAGAGCCTCAAATTGCCGATGCTGACGCCCGGCATCACCGTCAACACCAGCCCCCATGATCACGCGCCGCTGGAGCAGATGCAGATGATGCAGTTCACCGGCGGCAAGTGGCAGCGCTTCGGTCCGGTCCGGAGCGGTATCGATCCCGGCAGCGTCAGCGATTCCTTCAAGACCATCTTCCGTTACGGCACGGCGAAGCGCGATCTGGCCAACCAGCTGAATGCCAATACCGTCACGCTGATGACCGGCTCGTTCGGCAGCACCTACGCCAATATGGGCGCGGACCTCGCATCCGCGCTCGACAAGGGGACGGAGTTGCGCATCCTTCCCGTGATCGGCCGCGGCTCGGTGCAATCGGTCGCCGACATCCTGCTGCTGCGCGGCGTCGACGCCGGCATCATCCGCAAGGACACCTTGGCCTTTCTCGAGCGCAAGGACTTCGCCAACAACATCCGCGAACAACTGGTCTATGTCACCAAGCTGTTCAACGAGGAGATGCACGTGCTGGCGCCGAGATCGATCGCCAGCCTGAGCGAGCTCGACGGCAAGACGATCGCCGTCGACCTGCCCGACGGCGGCACCTTCGTCACCTCGATCAACGTGTTCGAGCGCCTCGGGATCAGGCCACATCTGCTCTATATCGAGCCGCGGCTGGCGCTGGACATGCTGCGCAAGGGCGACATCGACGCGATCATCACGGTCGAGGGCAAGCCGGTGCAATGGCTGAGCCAGGTCAACGATCCCAATCTGCATCTGGTGCCCGTCGACTACGACAAGGCTCTGCACGACGACTATCTGCCGGCGCAATTGTCCGCCGAGGACTATCCGAACCTCGTCGGCGCCTCGGCGCCGGTGAACACGATCGCGGCCGAGGCCGTGCTGGCGTCGTTCAACTGGCCAGCGGGCAGCGACCGTCACCGCCGGCTGTCTCTGCTGGTCGAAGCCTTCTTCAGCAACATGCAGGCGCTGCAGCGGCCGCCATACCACCCGAAATGGCAGGAGGTGGCGCCGCTGGCGCCGATCGCCGGCTGGACACGGTTCAAGACGGCACAGGACTGGCTCGATCGCAATACGCCGCCTCCCCAGATGCTGGGGGCCAACGCGCAGGCCAATGATCTGCAGGCGAGCGGCGTTTCGGCCGATCCGCGGCTGTTCCGTGAGTTCATGGAATGGCGAGCCAACCGACAGAAGCGCGCCGCTCCGCGGCACCCACAGTAGCCGGGTCGTGCGGTCAAGCCGCGGCCGAGGCAGGGCTGATCCGCACCTGCACGTCGCAGGGACGCGCGAGGTAGGGCGCCGAGGTGACCAGCACGTCCGCCCCCGCCGCAGCATAGGCTGCGGCGTTCTGCGCATTCACGCCACCCGCGGCCGCAATGATCGGCCGCCGCGGCAGCGCCGCGCTGATGGCGATACGCTCCGTCAGCGCAGCGATCTCGGCAGGCGAAAATTTCTCGGCCTGGATGACGTCGAAGCCGGCCACGGCGGCGGCGACGGCCTGCTCGACCGTGGTGACCTCGATCACGAGCCGCTTCTCCGGCGCACTCCGCCGCAACCGCTCGGCGACATCGGCAAGCGGCGCATCGCCGAGAAACGCCCGGTGTTCCGGAAACACCAGCACCGTCTCCGACAGGCCGAGCCGATGCATCACCGCGCCACCCGCCTTCACCGCGGCAACGGCGAACGGCTTGGTTCCGGGGACGTTCTTGCGCGTGCAGGCGACCGCAATGCCAGGCCTGGCCGCACGCGCCGCGCCGACGATCGCAGCCGCCCCGGTGGCGACGCCTGACCAGATCTCGATGAGCGTCTGCGCCACCTTCCAGCTCCGCAACAGGCCTGCCGCCGCGCCCTCTGCACGTAGGATCGGGGCCCCCTCCTCCAGCACCATTCCGCTGCCGGCGAACAATTCGACATGGCAGCCCGTGAGCTCGATCAAGGCCGCCGCGTCCTCGGCTAGGGCCAATACCATGCGGCCGCGCGCAGCGAAGTGCATCAGGCCCGGCTCGGCGCCGATCCCGAGCGTCTCCGTCGTCAGGTCGCCATAGGGGACATCGTCGCGGAGCAGCGCTTCCAGATCATGGTGCGTAGCGGTGGTCGGCGCGCGCGACATCTGCTCTTTCTCCACAGGCTGCATCCTCTATATAAACCCTGGTCGCCGCCCGCCCCCGATCGCCAGGCCCCGCATGATCCCGCACGATCTTCCTGCTTCCGCCGAGCCCAATCAGCCCCGTCTCGCCGCCATTCTCTACGGACCGGGCGACGACGCCGATGCCTTGCTGGACGCCTTTGCCCAGGAGCTGCTGCAACGGGGCGTCCGCGTCGGCGGCATCGTTCAGCGCAATACGAGAGACGAAGTCGGCAAGAAAAGCGGAATGGACGTGATCGATCTCGCCAATGGCGACACGATCTCGATCTGTCAGGACCTCGGCACCGGATCGACGGCCTGCAAGCTCGACACCGCAGGCCTTGCCGAAGCCGGCATGGCCGTTCACCGCGCCATCGCGGCCCATGCCGACCTCATCGTGATCAACAAGTTCTCCAAGCAGGAGGCTTCCGGAAGCGGGTTGCGCGGCGAGCTGGCCGATGCAATCACGTCGGGGATTCCGGTGCTGACGGCCGTGCCGCAGAAATGCATCGACGACTGGCGGACCTTTGCGGGCGATTTCGGCACGCTGCTCCAGCCGTCGCTTTCCGCGATGGAAACCTGGTGGCTCGACCTGCGCGCGCGACAGGCGTCGCGCGGCTGATCGGCGCAGCAATTCGGCGCCACGCTCCTATTTGCCGATCATCACATCCGACGACTTGATGACGGCGGAGACGCTGTCGCCGACGGCAAGCGCGAGTTCGTCCACCGCCTCGTTGGTGATCGCCGAGAAGACTGTCAGTCCCGGGGCGAGCTCCACCTTGACGTGGGCGGTGGTCGTTCCCTTTTCAACCGAGATGATTCGTCCCGGTAAGACATTTCGTGCGCTCAGCTTCACGTGCTGTTCCTCATCCGTTGCAGCCTCGTTGCTGCTGCTCAATGTAAACAGAACGCGTGCCAGAACTCAATGACCTATATCAAACACAATACAGGATTGATGATCCGGCGCTGCGTTTGCGGCACCCCGTCGACCGGCATGATCCGACGGCGTCAGCCGAACTTGAACAGCACGCCGTAGCCGCCGCGCGGATAGCTCCACTCGATGTCGCCGCTGGCCTCGCCGATGACCCGGCAGGTGCCGCATTCGATGCAGCCGTCGACCGTGATCTCGACCTGGCCCTTGTCGTTGAGTTCGTAGCAGCGTGCCGGGCAGGCCTTGAGAAGCGCCTTCAACTGCGGCGTCGGCGTGGTATGCGGACGGACCTTGATATGGGCCCGGCCGGGATCGACCTGATAGCGATTATAGAACAGCTTGTCTTCGACCCTGACTGCGACGTCCGTGCTCATGTCTGATCTCCCTCGCCTGAGCTGTTTCGTTCATTCACCAATCATCGCCACGCCCGAGCAAACCTGAAGGCGTCACCGAACAGGCCGGTCCATGACCTTGCATTCACGAAGGAGCGCACGGTGCTGCTTTCCTTCTCCTTCTTCGGCGTGCCGTCGACGCGCACGAAGTTCTGCATCGCCTTGGAGACGAGCTGCGGATAGGTCAGGAAGAAGTTCTGCGACTGGTTGTGCAGCAGCGCCGGCATGTCCTTGTATTTCTTCAGGTCCTTGATGACGAAGGAGTCCTCCAGCATCTTCTTGTAGAGCGCGAGGTTCTCCTTGGTCATCGGATCGCGGCGCGACTTGACCTGGAAGATCGCCTCGGCCGCGATGCGCCCCGAGGTCATCGCGAGATTGGATCCCTCGCGGTGGACGGCATTGTTGAGCTGGGCGGCATCGCCGACCACCACCCAGCCATCGCCGCAGAGCTGCGGGATCGCGTTGTAGCCGCCCTCGGGAATCAGGTGCGCCGAGTACTCCTTGACTTCCGACCCCTCGATCAGCGGCGCCACCGACGGATGCTGCTTGAACCGCTCGAGCAGGCCGTAGGGCGTCTCGCCGGTCTTCTGGAAGTCGGAGACGAGGCAGCCGATGCCGAGCGAAATGCACTCCTTGTTGGAATAGATGAAGCCCATGCCGGTCATGCCGCGGGAAATCGTGCCGACGGCCTCGATGACGGCCCCTTCGTCGCCCTTCAGGTTGAAGCGCGCCTCGATCGTTTCGCGCGGCAGGAAGTGCATCTCCTTGACCGCGAGAGCGACGTTCTCCGGCTTCGGCCGCTCGCGCAGGCCGGCGCGGGTTCCGAGCAGGCCGTTGACGCCCTCGGCCAGCACGACGACGTCGGCATGGATCTCACCATCGCGCCGATCGGTTCTGACGCCGATCACCTTGCCATAGGCATCCTGCGCGAGCTCGGTCACGGTGGTCTCGCACAGCACGGTGGCGCCAGCCTCCTTGACCTTGGACGAGAACCATTTGTCGAACTGGGCGCGGATGATCGTGTAACGGTTCGGCTTTTCCTCGTTGAAGTCGTCCGACTTGTAGTGCAGGCCGACATGCGACTTGTCGTCGAGCATCCAGAAGCGCTGCTCGACCAGATGGCGTTCCAGCGGCGCTTCCTCGCGGAAGTCCGGAATCAGCTTCTCCAGCATGTCGGCGTAGAGGATCGCGCCCTGCACGTTCTTGGAGCCGGAATACTCGCCGCGCTCGAGCTGCAGCACCTTCATGCCGCGCTTGGCCATGGTCAGCGCAGCCGCATTACCGGCCATGCCGGCACCCACGACGATCGCGTCGAAACGTTCCTCGATCATTGCCCTGCTCCCTCTCTGGTGCCTAGCTTGCGATGCGATCGCGCGAATGCGGCGACAGACGCGCGCGGAATGCCTCCGTCAGCGCGGGCAGCAGCCGGATCGCATCGGTGACGATGCCGACATGCGCGAAGTCGAAGATCGGCGCGTTCTTGTCGGTGTTGATGGCAACGATCAGGTCGGCGCCCTCGACACCGACCCGATGCTGGATCGCGCCGGAGATGCCCGCGGCGATGTAGAGCTTGGGCCGAATGGTCTTGCCGGTCTGGCCGATCTGGCGATCCGAGGTCACCCAGCCCTTCTGCACCAGCGGCCGCGAGCAGCCGAAGTCGGCGCCGAGCACCGCGGCGAGCCCCTTGACGAGCTGGAAGTTCTCCGGCGAGCCAAGCCCGAGCCCGCCCGCCACGACGATGTCGGCATAGGCGAGATTGGACTTGGCGGAATCGCGATCCGGAATGAAGGACAGCACCTTGGTGACGATGTCCTCCTCGACGAGACCGAGCTTGTGCTCGATGATGCGACTGGCGGGTTTCTCGACGCGGTCCGGCATCGGCATCACGCGCGGGCGGACGGTGGCCATCTGCGGCCGATAGTTCAGCGTGTAGATCGTGCAGAGCAGCGAGCCGCCGAAGGTCGGACGCGTCGCGGCCAGCGAGCCGTCGGCATCGACGTCGAGCTCGGTGCAGTCGGCGGTCAGACCCGTGAGCAGCGTTGTCGCGACGGAGCCGGCGAGGTCGCGGCCGAGCGTGGTGGCGCCGAGCAGCAGGATCTCCGGCTTGAAGGTGTTGACGACGTCGGTCAGCGCCTTGGTGTAGGCTTCGTTGCGATAGTCGGTGAGAACGCCGTCCGCGACGATGTAGGCGAGATCGGCGCCATAGCAGAACGACTCCGCGGCAGCGTGCTGCACGGCTTCTCCGGGAGGACCGATCACGACGGCCGCGAGATCGACCTTCAGCTTGTCGGCGAGCTTGCGTCCGGCGCCCATCAGCTCCCAGGATACCGGGTGGACCTGGCCGCGCTCCTGCTCGATGAACACCCAGACGTGCTTGTAGGCCTTGAAATGCTCGGGCAGCTCCTTCTTGGTCGCGGCGCGACCGGCTGCGGCGGGCGGTGCTTTGGTGGGTTCGCTCATGATCGTCGTCCCTTGGTCCGTCAAAAGCCGTCTGGATCAGAAGCCGTGCGCTGACGTCGTCAGCTCGGCTTCGAGCTTCGGCTGCCGCTTGAACAATTCCTCGATCAGGGCGTCGGCCGGCGCGCGACTCGAGAAGTCGACCATGGTTGCCTTCTCCGCCCGGGCCGACGGCGCGAAGACCCGCTTCACGATGGTCGGCGAGCCCTTCAAGCCGCACTTCGAGATGTCCTCGACGCCGGCGTCCTTGGCGCTCCAGGTGACGATCTGAGCGCGCGCCGCACGGAGCGCATCGGCCATGGCGCCGCGGCGGATCTCGTTGGTCGCCTCGAGCATCGTCACCAGGCACGGCAGCTTGGTCTTCAGCACTTGAACGCCCCCCTCGGAGCGGCGCTCGGCTTCGATGGTGCGCGCGACAGGATCGACCTCGCGGATCTTCGCCACGTACGTCAGTTGCAGCAGGCCCAGCCGCTTGGCGATGCCCGGGCCGACCTGGGCGGTGTCGCCGTCGATCGTCTGCTTGCCGGTGAACACGATGTCGGGCGCGCCAAAGGTCTCGCTGACCTTGCGAATGGCTGTCGCCAGCGCATAGGTGGTTGCCAGCGTATCGGCGCCGGCGAAGAAGCGATCGGTCAGCAGCACGGCGCGGTCGGCGCCGTAGGTCAGCGCCCGGCGCAGCGAGTCCTCGGCGGACGGCGGTCCCATGGTCAGCACCGTCACTTCGCCGCCGAACTTGTCGCGCAGTTGCAGCGCCGCCTCGAGCGCAAACAGGTCGTAAGGGTTGATGATGGTCGGCACACCCTGGCGCATGATGGTGTTGGTCACCGGATGAACGCGGATCTGCGCGGAGTCCGGAACCTGCTTGATGCAGACGACGATATGCATGCGATCACTCCGGGTGTGTAGTCCTGCGATCAGGACAGCAATTGTCGTACCAGTTTCGGCCGCGATGATTATCGGCACGGATTCAACATCTTGGCGCATGAACCTGATCTGCTTCTGAGAACTCGCCGACGAGGTCCGACACGTCGCAAGCAACACGCGTCGGGAATGCGACAGGAACTTGAAAGCGCACGGCTCGCTTGAAAGCAGAAGCGCCGCCAGTCGTGCTGGCGACGCTGGTGGGAGCGATCGTCAGTTCATGCGCTACTTGAGCGTCGTCAGCGAAACGAACGGCTTTGGAGCCGGCTTCGGCGGCGCCACCGCCTCCTTGAGCACCTTGAACACCCGCTGATCGAGCGGCGTCGAGACGAGGAAGTCCTGATAGGCCTGCTCCAGGAACGATTTGCAGCGGGCTGCGACGTCCTCACTGGAAACGCCGGAGAAGTCCTCGCTGACGAGGTACTGCCCCATCCGGCGGAGGATATGCAGCCGACAGACGTTGAGCACCTTGGGATCGTAGTCGACACCGAGCAGCTTGAAGAACTCCTCGGCCGCGGAGGTCTTCTTCAGTTCGTCCAGAACGTTCGGCGTTGCCGCAGTCATTGCTTTGCTCCTTGACTCGAAATCGGATCAACCTCGCAGAAGGAGGTCGGCGCCGGAGCCGGCGGTCCCTGGCGTATCTTCTGCCTGATGTGGGCGAGCTGCGCTTCGAGGAACTCGATCCGGTCCAGCATCACGGAAAGGGCCTCACCGACCGGATCAGGCATCAGATGATGATCCAGATCGATCCGTCCGACAGTCCGCCGATGGGTGAACTCAGGCCGCACCACCTTGGCGGGGATCCCGACCACCGTGACGTCGGGCGGCGTGCTCTGGATGACGACGGAGTTGGCACCGACGCGGGTCCGCGGACCGATGGTGATCGGTCCGAGAATCTTGGCGCCGGCGCCGACGACGACACCGCTGTCCAGCGTCGGATGCCGCTTGCCTGGCGACCACGACGTACCGCCCAGGGTGACGCCGTGATACAACGTGACATCGTCGCCGACCTCCGCGGTCTCGCCGATCACGACGCAGGCGCCATGATCGATGAAGAAGCGGCGGCCGATTTCGGCGCCCGGATGAATGTCGACATTCGACAGGAAACGTCCGAGCCACGACAACAAGCGCGCCGGAAAACGCCAGCCGCGGATCCACAGCCGATGCGCCAGGCGGTGCCAGATCAGCGCGTGAATGCCGGGATAGGTCAGCAGTGTCTCGATTTCGCTGCGCGCCGCCGGATCGCGCGAGCGGACACACGCAATGTCCTCGCGGATCAGGCGAAGCAGCGAGGGCCGGCTCGCCTCGACGACGATCGGCTTCGCAATGGGTGTGTCGACGATGTCGCTCATGATCAGGCAAAGCTCGCCAGCGGGTGATCGCAGACTTCGCGCCAGATGGCCTCAACGGCCTCCTTCGGCACCGGCCCCTTGTGAGCGACGGCATGCCTGCGCACCCGCGCCAGGATGCGCTGGGCCTGGTCGGCGCTCGCCGGCAGCCGCAAATCCGACAGCAACGAGGTGATCGCCGACAGCCCGGAATGCTTCCCGATCACGATCCGATTGGAGCGGCCGAACAGTACCGGATCGAGCGCCTGGTAGGTGCGCTGATCCTTCAGCAGGCCGTCGACGTGAATGCCGGATTCATGGGTGAAGACGTGCTCGCCAACGATGGCCTTGTTGAGTGGAATGGCGCGTGCTGCGGCGGCCGCCACGACATTGGCGACGTGATCGAGCTCGGCCAGCACGATGCCGGTCTCGCGCCGGTAGAGCTGCCGCAGCGCGACCGCGACCTCTTCCAGCGGGGCATTGCCGGCACGCTCGCCGAGGCCGATCACGGTGACCGACGCATGGGTCGCGCCCGCCTTGACTGCCGCCAGCGTGTTGGCGGTGGCAAGACCGAGATCGTCATGGCCGTGAAACTCGATCTCCAGGTCCGTGGTCGCACGCAAGGCGCCGACCAGGGCTGACGTCGCGTCGGGATCGAGCACGCTCAGCGTATCGGCGACGCGGAAGCGTCGGGCACCGAGCGACTTCGCGGTCGCGATCACCTCGGCGAGAAAGCCGACATCGGCGCGCGACGAATCCTCACCGCCGACGGCAACGGCCAGTCCGCGGCTTCGCGCATAGCCGACCACGCGCTTGAGCAGCTCTAGCGCGGCGCTGCGGCTGCCGCCGAGCTTGGCGGCGATCTGCACGTCGGATGTCGGGATGGAGACATTCACCATCGAGACGCCGGCCGCGATCGCCGCATCGACATCCGCCTCGCGCATCCGGCACCAGCCGATGATGGTCGCGGGCAGACCGGCCTCGACGATCGCCCTGATCGCCGCGATCTCGTCGGCCCCCATCGCCGGCGTGCCGGCCTCGATCTCGGGAACGCCGGCACGGGCGAGCGCACGGGCGATCGCGACCTTCTCGCCGAGGGCGAAGGCGACGCCCGGCGCCTGTTCGCCGTCGCGGAGCGTGGTATCGTTGAGGATGACCCGGGGCATCGGGCTCCCCGAGGCTGTGCCCCCGTGGGCAGAGCCGGCATCTCGGGCATTCCTGGGCCCGCGCTGTCCGGAGACGTCTGGCATTCACTCGCTCCGTCGCAACCTGTGTGCGGCCGCCAGAAGCACGACGCTCCGTTGCGGCCTGCCATTCACTCAGCAACGGCCATGCCACCGCCGGACACCACGCCAACCAATTGAATATCTGATTGTTTTTCCAACGCCCCGAATTGTCGGATTCGTAACAGCGTCGGACATCGAACGTCGAACGTCGACGCAGAGAGACATGCCCGCGCAGCGCCTGGACCGCGTGGCGACCTGCGCTGCCGTCAGGCGTGACGCCTGCGGCGCAGATGAATGACGATGTCGATCCGCTCCATGCCATAACCCGGCAGCGGCTCGGGCATCTGCTCGAACGCGACCTGTCCGGGCACATCGACGAGCGCGCCTTCGTCCTCGTAGAAGAAGTGCGGGTGCACGGTCGTATTGGTGTCGAAGAACGATTTCGAGCCGTCCACGCCAATTTGGCGCAGCAGGCCCAGCTCCACGAACTGGTTGAGCGTGTTGTAGATGGTGGCCTGCGAGATCTTCATGCCCGAAGCAACGGCTGCGGCATAGAGCGCGTCGGCGGTGATGTGGCGGTCACCGCCGCCGAACAGAATCCGGCTCAGTTGCTGACGCTGCTGGGTGGGGCGCAACCCGGCCCGGCGCAGCGCGTCCTCGCATCGACGCATCAGGATCTCGCCAGCTTCGCAGGTCTCCGCCTGAGGACAACGTCCGCCGTCGGAGTTGCACGGGGATCCAAGCTGGCTGTCCATCAACATCATCACGGTCCTCGAACTCACATCGCGGCGCCCGCCGCCTCCTGCAGCGCCACCTCGCGCCGCCGTTCGGCCATCCGGCTCTCGCCGCTCTCCTCGCCGAAGCAGAGCTGGAAGTCGTTGCACTGGGTACAGACCGGCGTCGTGCACATCACGAAGCCATCATCCTCGCACAGCATGCGGTAGAAGAAGCGCTTCCAGCGCATGTTGCTGGTGTTGCGGCTCGCCAGCGGCGCGAAGTGGCGCATCAGCAGGCGCGACAATTCGGAGCGCTCGCGCAGGCCCAGGTCTTCCCAGAGATGGTTGGGCTCCATCGCGCGACGCGCCACCATGGCCGCGAGCCAGCGGCCGACCTCGCCGGCCGTGGAGCGCTGCGCGGTGAGCAGATCGCGCACCATCGTGATTTCGTCCTCGTCCGGCGCGGCCACGGCCCCGGTGATCGGCAGCCATGAGGAGTCGATCGAGGCTGCCGGAAACAACTGCGCCAGCAGTGCGATCAGTTCGACGGTCGAAAGCCCCGCGCGCTCCGCCAGCGCGCCATGCTCCATCGCTGAAACGGCGAGAACCGATGCGATGACGTGACGATCGAAACCGATGTCACTGTCGATCAGCGCCTCGTCGGGATCGACGCCGGTCAGCAGGCGGTAAATCTGGCGGCCGTGATGCGGCGCGTTCTCTTCGCAGGAGCCGTTGCGCGGCGACGGTTGCAGGCCGGCAGCGACGGACTCCGAGACGCCCACGATTGCGATGGTCATAGCTTGATCCCCTGCCGCGCGCCGACGGGACATGCGATGAGGTACCGGCCTTCCGACGGGAGGAAGGCCGGTACCAAGACTGCTTAAGCCGTTGCGGCGAGTTCGGCGGCAGTCTTTCCGATCTGGGTTTCGTCGACGGCCTTCATGATGCCGTGCTCCATCAGCATGTCCTCGAGCTCGTCCATCGTGATCGGGGTCGGGATGATGCCCTTGCCGCCGTTGTTGTGGATCTTCTGCGCCAGCGAGCGGTAGTGCCCGGCCTGGACCGAATCCGGCGCATATTCCAGCACGGTCATGCGGCGCAGCTCGGCGTGCTGCACGATGTTGTCGCGCGGCACGAAGTAGATCAGCTGGGTGCCGAGCTTCTTGGCGAGAGCCTCCGCCAGCTCCAGCTCCTTGTCGGTCTGACGCTCGTTGCAGACCAGGCCGCCCAGGCGCACGCCGCCGGAATTCGCATATTTCAGGATGCCCTTGGAGATGTTGTTGGCGGCATACATCGCCATCATCTCGCCGGACATCACGATGTAGATCTCCTGCGCCTTGTTCTCGCGGATCGGCATCGCGAAGCCGCCGCACACGACGTCGCCGAGCACGTCGTAGGACACGTAGTCGATGTCCTCGTAGGCGCCGTTCTCTTCCAGGAAGTTGATCGAGGTGATGACGCCGCGGCCGGCGCAGCCGACGCCCGGCTCCGGACCGCCGGACTCGACGCAGCGGATGTCGCGATAGCCGACCTTCATGACCTCCTCGATCTCGAGGTCCTCGACGCTGCCGGCGGCAGCAGCCAGGCTCAGGATCGTGTCCTGCGCCTTGGCGTGCAGGATCAGGCGGGTCGAATCCGCCTTGGGGTCGCAGCCGACGATCAGGATCCGATGACCCATCTCGGCGAGCGCCGCGAGCGTGTTCTGCGACGTCGTCGATTTGCCGATGCCGCCCTTGCCGTAGAATGCGATTTGTCGAAGTGATGACATTCTGCTCTCCATCAACCGATTGCCAATGTCGCGCCCGCGCTGCTCGCGAGGCGTGACCGCGTCCTCTGTGTGTCCGAACCGGCAGACGGGTTGTTGGGAAGGAGAGCATCGCTCGTCCGGAGCGTCGGCGTGCACTCAGCCCTCAACCATTGCCTGAACCCGGTTTTGCAACGGCTGTGCCAGCACGCGCACAGGGCCAAAACGATCATGTTTTAAAGGAGATGCGGAGCAATCCGGGCGCGATTGCGAGTTGTTGCAAACCCGACATCGGAATGCTTCGCAAGATGCGACGACGCGCGGCGCTGTCCGAAACGACACAACAGCGGTAGCTTTTCAGCCGGGCGGTGCCCGGAACGAGATTTGCTAGATCCCCTCTGCAGCCCTGCGGCACAGACGCTGACAACGTTGAGGAGGATGCAATGCAGATCGGAGTGGAGACGGCCAAGGCAGTGGACCAGCGGCGCGTGTTCGTGATCGACGACGACGAGATCACGCGCGCGGCCCTGCAGTTCATGTTGCACGATGAAATCGAGACCCACGAATTGGCGACGCCGGAGGAGGCGTACGAGAAGGGCGTCGACTGGCTGGCACCGAACGTGGTGCTGCTCGGGGTTTCCTTCCTGAAGCAACGCGGCCCCGAGCTCGTCCGCGAGATCCTGGCGAAGTTCAAGGGCGTGCGCATTCTGATCGTGACCGCCAAGGCCGACGAGGCGATCGCGATCGAAGGTCTCAAGGCCGGCGCGCATGGCGCCGTGGTCAAGCCGCTCACGATCGAGGCGGTGCGCAAGAAGGTCGACACCATTCTCGGCCGCGCCGGCGGCGCGCAGCTGGTCCAGCTCGGCGGTGCCTGACGTGACGACCGTCGTCTTCTACGAGAAGCCGGGCTGCGGCACCAACGCCCGGCAGAAGCTGATGCTGACGCGAGCAGGCCACGATGTCATCGCCAGGAACCTCTTGACCGAACCCTGGACGGGCGAGCGGCTGCGCACATATTTCGCCGGGACCCCCGTCTGGGCCTGGTTCAATCCGGCCTCGCCGCGCGTGAGATCGGGAGAGATCGAGCCAGAGACGATCGAAGCCGTCGCGGCCATCGACCTGATGCTCGAGGATCCGCTGCTGATCCGCCGGCCATTGATCGAAGCCGGCGGCCGGTGCTGCGCCGGCTTCGATCGTGAACCCGTCATCTCGCTGCTTCGGCAGGGCGACGGTCTGGAGGATGTCCAGGGCTGCACGCGTCCGGATGGGTCGACACCTTGTCCGGAGCCGCGTTGAGCGGCTCCATTCTGCAAGCTCAGCGCTTCAACACCATGACCAGGCGATCGACACGCTTGCTCTGCTTGAAGTGGGATTCGACGATCTCGTCGATATCCTCCGGCTTGGTCGGTCGATACCAGACGCCGTCCGGATAGACCACCATCATCGGTCCGGCGCTGCAGAAGCCGAAGCAGCCGGCGGCGGTGACGCCGATATCCGTCAACCGCTGCGCCTCGATGGTCTTGGTCAGCCGGTCCCACAGCGGCTGCACGCCGAGCGCGCCGCAGCTGCCGCGCGGATGCCCGGGCGGGCGCTGCGTCAGGCAGACGAAGGCGTGATGTTTGTAGAGCTGCGGAATCTCGAATGCGTCATCCGCCTCGGCGACATCGGCATCGCTCATGACGCAGACGCCTTGATACCCTTGTCGGCGAGCAGGGTCGCGAGCTCACCGGCCTGGAACATCTCGCGCACGATGTCGCAGCCGCCGACGAATTCGCCCTTCACATAGAGCTGCGGAATGGTCGGCCAGTTGGAGAACTCCTTGATGCCCTCGCGGATGAAGGGATCGGCGAGCACGTTGACGCTCTCGTAGGCCACGTCGAGCTTGGCCAGGATCTGTGCCACCGCGGCGGAGAAGCCGCATTGCGGCGCCGCCGGCACGCCCTTCATGAACAGCACGATGTCATTGCTGTCGATCAGCTTCTGAATGCGTTCGGATGTCGACATAGACTGGATCCTTTCCCTGAATGCGACCGATCAGCCCGGCCGCAACGATCATTTCGGCAATGACGTCTCGAGCGCCAGCGCATGCAGCACGCCGCCCATCTGGCCCTTGAGAGCCGAATAGACCATCTGATGCTGTTGCACCCGGCTCTTCCCGGCGAAAGCCTGTGAGGTGACGCGCGCCGAATAATGGTCGCCATCGCCCGCCAGATCCTCGATCAGGACGACGGCATCCGGGAACGCCTCCTTGATCAGACGCTCGATGTCCGTTGCTGCCATCGCCATCGCTGCCACTCCCGCTGGATTGATGAAGGCCTCATGCAAGCTCCGAACCAGTCATTTGCTCGCCGCGATCGCCGTCTCGTCTGCATCTGACGACGCGTCCACGCCAAATCGCCGAGCGTTGCGTCGTCTTTGCGACATCGGCCACGGCGCGGCGAAGAGGTGGCGTTCAAAATCCAACATCGGCCCGCTCTTCCGCCCGCCTCGTGCCGGCTCCGGCGCTGCTGCACCCGCGCGAAAACGGTCCGCATCTTGCAGTGATTTGATCGAGGTCAATGCAGATGCTCGAACTCGTCAGCGAACCCGACACGATCAACTTCGGCGATCTGCCGCAAGAGATCGATGCGCTGTTGCAACAGGGCGTGGCGGCGTATCGCCGCGACCACGCGCAGGCGGATCGGCTGTTTCGCCAGGCGCTGGCGGTGGCTCCGCAGCAGCTTCCGACCTACTTCTGTCTGTACAAGATTCACACCTATCAAGGCCATCTCGACGAGGCAGAGGCGGTCGCCGAGCTGGGCCTTGCCGAAGCGGCGCGCCAGGCCGGCTGGCCACGGGATTGGCGGCACTGGACGCCGCATGATCCGCTGCCGGATGGCGCCGGCCGCTTCGCGCTCTACACGCTGAAGGCCCTCGCCTTCATCCATCTGCGCAAGACTGATTCCGACGGAGCAGCCGAAATGCTCGCGGCGCTGCGGCGACTCGATCCCACCGGCGCCGTCGGATGGCCGGTCGTCGCCGCGCTGGCCGAGGGGCTCGGTTCGGAATGAGGCGACGCCATGCATGAGCGAAACATGACTCGAATTCCAACGACCATCCCCCGGTGCGAACCAGGATCATGAGAGGAACCAACGCATGATGACCATGCACGCCCCGCCCCCTCCTTCCCCGGCGCAGAACGCCGTAGCGACCGGCTCCCAGAGTGCAGCCGAGAGCGTGATTGCAGCGTTGCGAACGGTTTATGACCCGGAGATTCCGGTGAACGTCTACGATCTCGGGCTGGTCTATCGGATCGCGCACGAGGGCGGCGGCGCGGTCGAGATCGACATGACCTTGACGGCGCCCGGCTGTCCGGTCGCAAGCGAGATCGTCCGAATGGTGGAGGACGCCGTACAGGCCGTCGACGGTGTGGTGTCGGTCAGGGTCACCCTTGTCTTCGAGCCGCCATGGGACAAGTCGCGCATGTCCGAAGAGACCGCCCTGGAGCTGGGTTTGTTGTAACGCGCGCCAACCGCGCAAGGGGAGCAGGAGCATCACATGCCTACAGCGAGCACGATCAAGCTGACCGCCAGCGACGGCCATACGTTTCAGGCGTTTCGTGCCGATCCCGCCGACGCGCCGAAGGGGGCGATCGTCGTCCTGCCGGACGGCGCCGACGCTGCCGGCAAGCTACGCAAGGTCGCCGATACTTTCGCCGCGAGCGGCTATGTCGTGATTGCGCCGGAGCTGTCGCCTCCCGCGGAGATCGAAGCGGCAACGGAGGGCGAGCCGGCCGAGAGCGTGCCGGATCCGGCAGCACCGCTGCTCGCCGAGATCCAGTCAACGGTCGACAGCGTCAAGGACTGCGGCAAGGTGGCGGTGGTCGGCTTTGGCGCCGGGGGCGGTCTCGCCTATGACGCCGCCAACCGAGTCTCAGGTGTGGCCTGTGCGGTGAGCTACTACGCGACCGGTGTCGTCAACGCAGCCGGCGCCAAGCGCAGGATTCCGACGCTGCTCCATTTCGGCGAGGCCGACATCGTCGTGCCGTTCGCGGAGGTGACCACGTTCCGCGCCTATCATCCCGAGGTCAGCGCGTTCTCCTATCCGAATGCCGCGCATGCGTTCGACGGTGACGGCGAGACCTATGATGAATCTGCAGCTGCGCTGGCACATGACCGGACCCTGGCGTGGATCTCGCAATATGTCGTCGGGCAGCCGCCGATCACGCTGAAGAACGCCGGCGCCTATGCGCTCGCCAAGACCGACAAGAAAAAGAAGAAGAAAGCCGACGACGACATGGGACCGCCGATGGAGTGAGAGCGCCGCGATGCTGCCGACCACCATCCTGATCGACGAGCGGCCACGTTGCGTCGTGCGCCCCAACGACACCAAGGATCTCAACCGCTTCATCCGCAACGGCAAGCCTTTCCTGCTTGCCGAGCAGCCGGACGGCAAGATCACGCATCGCAATGCCAGCGAGGTCGAGATGATGCAATGGCAGAACGCCCTGGCGCTACACCGCGCCTGGGGCGGCGAGGACGAGACCTTCTTCGGCGTGCCTTTGTATTAGTTGGATTGCGTAAGGTGGGCCAAGGCGCCACGGACGGCAGTGAATTGCACCGTCGAAAGATCGCCGTGCCCACCTTTCTGGTCCATCTTTTTCTGGTCCATCTTGCAGGCGAGACCGCCGGTGGGCGCGTTTCGCTTGGTCCAGCCTACGCGTCACGCCCTCTCCGTCATTGCGAGCGCAGCGAAGCAAGCCAGGGTAACGCGGGCGACTCTGGATTGCTTCGTCGCCTTCGTCTCCTCGCGATGACGTCACCGCAGGCTCACGGCCGCGCGGCCCGAGCATCGTGCGGGTTGCCGGCCTGGTTGCGCATCCAGTCGGCGAGCTTGGTCATGGCGGCGTCGACATCCTGACGGGCCTTGACGTCGCTGACAGTCTCCTCGAGCGCGCCGCGCATGCACAGCAGCCAGGCGTCGCGCTCGGCATTGCCGATGGCAAAGCCCATGTGACGCTGGCGCAGCCGCGGATGGCCCTTCTCTGGCGAGTACAGCTTCGGGCCGCCCAGCCATTCGGAGAGATAGCGCTTCAGGATGTGCTTGATCGGCCCGAGATTGCGGCCGTGCATGTCGCGGATGCCCTTGGCCTCCGGCAGCGTATCCATTCGGTGGTAGAAGGATTCGACGAGACGGTCGACCACGGCGGCACCGCCGATTCGCTCATAGGGGGTCGCGACCGGCCCTGCGTCCGGAGTTCCAGTCTCTGAAGTCCCAGCGTCCGCCATCCGACCAGTCCGCCCTCTACTCATCCAAGCTCGGCTGCAGGATCACCTCGGCCGGAGCGCCCGGGCCCTGCTCGTCCACAAGCTCCAGCGTATCGACACGCGACAATCCACCGCCGCTGTCCATCAGCACGATAGCGTCCTTCGGCATGCTGGCAAGAGCCTCGATCAGCTTGGCGACGGTCACGGGGCCTCCTTCTTAAGCGTCTCGCCCGGCGACGGGTGCGCCGGTCTCGTCGAAATTCAGCGTCGCCGGCTCCTCGTCCAGCATCACGATCTCGGCCCGGCGCAGCGTCCCATTGGCATGATAGCTGTAGCTGTGCGTGAGCTCGATCTCGTCATAGACGATCTTTTCGAATCCGGTCAGCACGCCCGCGGCATCGAAATAGCCGCGGATGAACGTGTTGCGGTTCGACAGCTGCTCCGGCGCAATCGCAGTCACCAGCCGCAGCGGCAGCTTGACGCCCGTGTAGGAGACGAAGAATCGGCACGCCTGTCCCGCATCGGTGCTCATACTGCCGACCGCGTCACGAGACAGCCGCGGTCTTCAGGGCCTCGATCTGCTCACGAGCCACCTTGAACACGCCGCGGCCGCCGGCGAAGGTCTGATAGGCCTTCATGCCGATGGCCTCGCTGAGCTTGTCGAACCACTGCTGCGGCGTCAGCTCGACCGGCCGCTCGCTGATCTCGGCGACCGTGCCATCATTGGCAAAGCGGACATGAAGCGTCAATTTGTCCATGTGATCCTCCTGTTACAGGCCCGAGCCGAAGCCCAGGAGTTCGATCTTGACGTTCTCGGTGCCAAGAATGGTCGCCTGACAGGCGAGGCGAGACTTCGAGCCGACGCCGACGATGGTGTCGAGCTTCTCGTTCTCCAGCTTGGTGACCTTCGACACGCCCTTGCGTCCCTCCTGCAGGAAGATGTGGCAGGAACCGCACTTTGCCTGGCCCTCGCATTTATGCTGGATCTCGACCTCGGCGCCGAGCAGCGCTGCCAGAATGGTGGTGCCCTCGCCCACCTCGATCGTCTTACCGGAGGGCATTACCGTCAATGTCGCCACTTGGATTCTCCTTTTCGGTTTGAACTTAGAACTTCTCAGTAGATCGCGGCGCCCGCCCCGACATTGACCGAGGCGTCCTTCATCGTCGCAACGATGAAGGCGATCTGATCCCTGGTGAGATGCACGTGGAATGGCAGGGCCACCACACGATCGGCGACCTTCTCGGTCACGAGATAATCGCCTCGGCGATATCCCATGTCGAAATAATGCCGCTGCAGATGCAGGGGATTCGAATAGGCCACGGCCTCGACCTGTTCGACCCTGAGATCCTCGACGATCGAATCCCGGCTCGACTTCGAGAACCGCGTGCCCAGATGCACCTGATAGAGAAACCAGTTCACCTCGGTGACATCGGGCCCGACATAGGGGTCCTTGATGCCCTCGAACGACTGCACCTCGCTGTAATAGATCTGCTCGATCAGCTTGCGCCGCTCGAGGATCTCGTCGATCCGCCGCAATTGCGCCAACCCGAGCGCGGCGGTCACGTCGCTCATCACAGCCTGGTGCGACGCGCTGCTGCTGACCACGACCGATGCGCGCTCGTCGAGCCGGTGCGAACGGTGCCGACGCACGGCCACCGCGATGTCGACGTCGTCGGTGACGACCATGCCACCCTCACCACAGGTGAGCGCGAAAGGCTGCGAGAAATCGAACACCGCGGCCGTACCGAATGTACCGACCAGCGCCCCCTTATATTTCGAGCCGATGGCCTCGGTCGAATCCTCGATGACAGGCAGATTGCGGGTCTTCGCGATCGCCTGCAGTTCCGACCATTTGGCCGGATGGCCGTTGGTGTTGCCGACCAGGATCGCCTTTGTCCGCTCCGTGATGCGCGCCTCGATCTTGCTTGGCGCCAGCGTGCCCGAGTAGTAATCTATATCCGCAAACACCGGCTTGGCGCCGACGATGCTGATGGCATGCGCGATCTCGCGGAACGAATAGGACGACGCGATCACCTCGTCGCCCGATCCGATGCCCATCGCTTTCAGGACCAGGACCAGGCCAAGCGTTCCGCTCGGGACGGCAATGGCGTATCTGCGCCCGAGATAGCTTGCGAATGCCGCCTCGAACTCCTCGACCAGCGGACCGCAGGACAGCCGCGGCGAGCGCAACGCGGAGTCCACGGCGGCAATCTCCGCCGTGGTAATGTCGGGATCAGAGAGCGGAATGAAGCTCGCCTCGACCGGCGTAAGCTCCGCTTCATCCTGCTCCTGCCGATCGGCGTCATGCACCAGATAGGGCTTGGTCATGCTCAGCTCCGCTTGGCCAGGATCAGGCCGGTGGCCTTGGCAAGGTCATCGGTCACACCCGCGCAGTGGTCGCTGGCGTCGAGCAGATGCAGGTCGAATGCCGGATAGCTGCGGAACGGCGCTTCCGTGACATCAGACGCGTCACAACGTGTCAGTACCAGCCTTGGAAAGCGGCGGCGCAGCTCGCCGAACGCCGCGCTGCCGGCGTCGGATCGCTCGAGGACCTGCGCGATCTCATTCAATTCCTGTTCGGCCAATGCCATGTCACGCGTCCTCTTCGCTCTACTGCCAGAAGATCCGCTCAGGGTCCGCGTTCAGCTCGTCGACCGCCGCGGTCAACCGCCGATGCAGACTATGCAGCTCCCACGTCCCCTGCGCGTGATCTCTCCAGAACAGCTTCCACATCGCATTCGCGGGATCATGGCGCAGCAGCGCGACGTCGATCACCCCACCGTCCTTGTCGATGTTGCGCGAGCAGCAAGGGCTGCGGACGTGATAACCCTCGTCGACCGGCGACACCGTCGGCTCGACATAGCGATAGCGCTTGCGTGACTTCAGCGCGCGCGCGATCCGCTTGCGATCCAACTCATTGGGATGCGCGGGCAGGACAAAGCTGGGCTTGAGCGCGGTTGCGGCCATCGTGGATCATCGCACCTCAACCGGGACGATCTCCTCTTCGAGACACCCCACGACGAGCTGCTCGCCGAACTCGACGAGATAGATCGGCATGTTCGCTTCCGTGTGGGTGCCGACCTGCACGATCTCACCCATATCGCCGACGCCAACGAGCTTGGCCTCGGCCGGCGCGTTCGGGAACGAGCCGTCATTGACGAGGTCGATCAGCGCCTTGACACGCTGACCCCATTGATATTTCGGCAGGCGCGGCTCGATCATGATCTGTATGCTCCCGGCAGGGGCAACTCGTCCTCGGCCTCCCCGCGGGGGACGGTCGATTCGAGCTCCTTGCGCTTCATGCCGACGCGGTTTCCGCTTTCGAGAAACTCGACGCCGTAGATGTAGAACTGCTGCAGGAAGGTTCCGATCGAGACGACGTAGCCGATCTCGCCCTTCTTCGCGAGGATCTCGCCGATTTCCTTGCCTGCGTAGGTGCCGTCGTTGCGGATCGTGCGCTTGGCCTTCACCTTCTCGCCGAACGTGAAGTACGGCGGCGCCGACAACTCCACGACCTCGCTGTCACGAACGATGTTGCTCATGCCGGTTTCTCCATCGCAGCTCCGGAGCGGTTCGCGAGCCGGTCGCGCGCCATCTCCTGCACCAGCGGATCCTCGTCGCGCGTCAACTCGGTCAGCTCACTGAGCGCGATCCGGCTCGCAACCTCGTGACGCACCCGCCAGTCGGCGTCCTTGCGCATCGCGGTGAGGAGATCAGGCGCGAGGCGCTCGGCGATCTCGAGCCGCACCCGTGGATCGGGGTCGCTGATCATGCCGAGCAGCCAGTCACTCGGAATGCGCCGTGCGACGACGCGGCGGACCTCGGCCTCCGGGTCCCCCATCATGCGGCCGAGCACGGACGGTACGATGCGGCGCGCCACGACCAGGCGGACGTAGTAATCGTCGTCCATCATCATCGGCATCAGGTCTTCCGGATCGAGCACCGTCGCGATCCGGATGCGGACCTCGCGATGCGGATCATGGCGCAGCCGCAACACCAGCCGCTTCGGCAGCCGCCGCGCGGCGTTCCAGCGCACGGTCTCCTCGGGATCATCGAGCAGCGGAGGCAGAAAGAACGGGCTGGCATGCTTCGCCGCGATCGCGCGCACCTCGAAATGCGGATGCTTGACGTAGCCGTTGGCGAGCGCCGGATTCCAGTTGAAGAAGCGGTCGATGCGCCGGGCGTAGCGGTCGTGCACGCAGGCGTGCCGAAGGCGACAGCCGCCGGATGCGTTGAGCTGCGCGTGTTCGCAGCCCGCACAACTGATCTCGTTGCCCTGCCAGTCGATGGCCTCGTCGATGTCGTCATTCATCGTCGAGCTCCACCCGGTCGACCACCTCGAGCAGGACGCGTGCGCCGATCTTGTCGCTGGGATCGAGCTCGAGCAGCTTTTGCACCGCGAGCCGTCCCTCGACGAGATTGCCGAGGCGCATCTGCAAATAGGCGTATCCCTTCAAGGTGAACATGAAGAAACGCGGCAGCATGTTGTCATAGCTGCCGAACTCGGCATGACCGGCGCGAACGTCGCGCCAGTGCGGCGGCAAGCAGTTTTCGGCGGCCGCCTTGGCGAGGCACCGCTTGGCGATGCGCAGCGCGTCGGCGAGCCGTCCCTTGTAGAAATAGAACCGGTAGAAGCCGATCAGGACCGCCGCATGCCCAGGCGCCAGCGCTTCCGCCTCTTTCAGATGCGCCTCCGCAACCTCGTCGAGATGATAGCTCTGGCCCGCCTGCCACAGATGATACTCGGCCTCCTCCGGCAGGCCGCCGCCGAGCAGCGCGTCGGCGAGCAACGCGTCCTCGATGGCGGTCTGAGAGCTGGGCCGGGCATCGGTGGGCATGGCGAGCTGTCCTAGTGCTCCAGCGCCTTCAAGGCGTGGGTCGAGCACGAAACCTGCTTCGGATCGTGAAACACGAGGCCGGTCTGCGTCGCAGTATCCGCGAAGTCGATGGTCACACCGTCGAGCAGCAAGCGGCTTTCCGCCGGCAGAAACAGCCTGACACCGTCGCGCTCGACCACGGCATCACCGGGCTGCGGCGTGGCGAGCACGCTGATATCGGCCGCGAGGCCGGAGCAGCCGCCGGGCGACACCGCGAGACGGAAGCCCGAACCCGCAGTGCCGTCAGCCCGCAGCATCATGCGCATGAATTTCTGCGCGGCTGGCGTGAGAGTGAAATTCATCTGGCTCTCCTCAAGCCGGCGGCTGGTAGCGCGGGAACGAATTGTCGATCACGCAGGTGTTGTCGACCGGGCAGACCGCCGCGCATTGCGGCTCGTCGAAATGGCCGATGCACTCGGTGCACTTCTTCGGATCGATCACGAAGGTGCCGTTCTTCTCCGAGATCGCCACGTTCGGACATTCGGGTTCACAGGCCGAGCAGCTCGTGCACTGCGAGGCAATGATCTTCAAGGTCATCAAAGGCTCCTGTCGAAGGGGCCCGGCGACGCGACGGCGCCGCCGGGGTCTGATGTCACGCCGCCGAGATCAGGGCGCCCTGGCGAATTTCGGCGTCACCGCGCACGACGTGCTGGATCTCGCCACTGTTCACCCTGTCGAGGTAGCTCTTGAACCAGGCGATCGCGGACTTTTCGATGAACTCGTGCGCGAACTGATCGACCGGCTCGATGCCCGCGGCCAGCAGGTCGCTCTTCGGGCAGCCGCCGATCTTGGCCACGAACACCGCATGGCAGTCGTTGATGGCGCGGATGACGGTCTCCAGGCTGTCCTCGTCGCCATAGCCGCCCTGGCAGTACAAGTCGACGCGGCGGTGACCGACGAACTTGGCTCCGGCCGTGGAGAGCTCGTAGACCTGGAACTCCTTGGCGTGGCCGAAATGCTCGTTGATCAGGCCCGAGCCCTTGGTCGCGACCGCGATCAGGAGCTTGATGTCGCTCGACTGGCCGGCGAGCGAGGCGAGCTCCTCCTGCTTCGCCACAACCTTGGCGACACGCTCCTGCTCGACCGCCTCCTGATAGGCCTTGCGACTGTCGATATCGTAGTTCACCTCCATCGCCATGATCTTGTCGGTCGTGAATTCGGCCGAGCGATCCTCACCGAGCAGGCCCACGGCGTCCGCGCGGCACTGGCGGCAATGCCGCATCATGTTCATCTCGCCTTCGCACTCGTCCTGCAGCGCCTTCAGCTCCTGCGCGGTCGGACCGCGCTGGCCGGTCAGGCCGAACACGGTGCCGTGCTCCGGCGACGAGATCAGCGGCATGATGTTGTGCAGGAACGCGCCGCGCGACTTCACCGCCTTGTTGACCTCGACGAGGTGCTTGTCGTTGACCCCTGGGATCATCACCGAGTTGACCTTGCAGAGGATGCCGCGCTCGGTCAGCATCTCCAGGCCCTGCAACTGGCGGTCGGTGAGCAGCTTGGCCGCCTCGACGCCGGTGTAGCGCTTGTGCTTCCAGAAAACCCAGGGATAGATCTTGGCGCCGATCTCGGGATCGACCATGTTGATGGTAATCGTGACGTGGTCGACGTTGAAGCCGGCGATGGTGTCGACGTGGTCGGGCAGCGCGAGACCGTTGGTCGACAGGCAGAGCTTGATGTCGGGGGCGGTGCGCGCGATCAGCTCGAAGGTCTTGAACGTCTTCTCGGGATTGGCGAGCGGATCGCCAGGGCCGGCAATGCCCAGCACGGTCATCTGCGGAATGGTCGAGGCGACGGCGAGCACCTTCTTGGCGGCCTGCTCCGGCGTCAGCTTCTCGCTGACCACGCCCGGACGCGACTCGTTGGCGCAGTCATATTTGCGGTTGCAGTAGTTGCACTGGATGTTGCAGGCGGGCGCGACGGCGACGTGCATGCGCGCGTAGTGATGATGCGCCTCCTCGCTGTAGCAGGGATGGTTCTTCACCTTCTCCCAGATCTCCGGCGGCAGGTCGTTCTCGCCGGCGCCCGAGCCGCAGCTCGCCTTGCCGCTGCCGCCCGAGGTGCCGCAGCCCTTGTGCTCCGCGATGGTCTGCATCACCGAGCTCAGCTTGTCGCCGTCCGGTATCGTCGCCTGTTCGTGCTGCACTGACGCGTCCATGTCCGCTCCTTAACGTTGCTGGCGAGCCGCAAACCGCCTTGGGCTAGGGTTCAGCAACTCGCGTGCCACGCCGCGGACAAGATCATTTCGTCAGACTATCAACGCCTTAGCCAAATCATCGCGCCTGTCGCCTTGCCAACATGCGAAAGGCTCTCGTTTCGGGCGTTGTTAGAAATGTTACAGACTCGAATTGGGACACAGGACGAACGGCAAAGCAGCGCAGCTTGCGGCCGCGCTGTTCGATTTCCGGTGTCGTGGTTTCGCTCAGCCGCCGATGATGATCTCGCTCGCGCGGGCCAGCGGAATCGCGATCGGCGTCAACCGCTCGGCGATGAAGAACTTCAGCTCGTTCTTCGACAATGAGTCGGGCTCGACCAGGACGTAGTGATCGGCGCCGGAGCGCTTGATGACCTGGCGGCCATAGGTGCGCAGCAACTGGTCGTTGAAGCGGCAGCCGATGAACAGGAAGCTGCGGTCGGTGCGCCGGTCCTTGACCGTGTCGGGTATCGGTGTCTGGATGTCGATGTCGGTCAGCACCTCGACATAGTCGGCATCGGTGATCAGGAAGTTCCTGGCCGGTGTGATCCCGCCATGCGGCTTGTAGAGCAGCGTGGTCCAGCTTGCGGCCTTCTCGCGATCGCTCTCGGCGCCCGCGGCGTCGTAGAAGCGATACCAGCGGTCCTCGCCGATTCCGGCCCGCGTGATGCCCTGCACCTCGCCCCAATCGCCGCGCCCGCCGAGCGCGGTTCGCATTGCGCCGTCATACCAACTGTCGACGATCATCGGCAACGGCAGCGACGCCAGATGCTGCTGCAGCGGTGTCGGTGCAACGGGCGCGGCAAAGGCTTCGGCCATCAGCGCGGTCACCGTCGAGCGGTGGCGCGTGCTCTCGATGTGCTGGGCTGAAGCCCACGCATTGCCCTTGGCTCGGCGCGGCAGCGCCACCTTGGTGCCGAAGAACGCAGCCAGCGCTTCAGGATTCATCGGCACCGTGGCGCCGGACTGCTCGGACACGGCGGGACCGAGGAACGGGACGACCTTGCCGGCCTTCAGTCCGGCGACGACGTCCTTGAGCAGGGCCTCGGCATCGGCCTGCTTGACGATGTCGATATGAGGAAGCGGCGCATTCATCACTCGTCCCCTTCGCCACCGCGCTTGCGCGCATTGATCGTGATCGGCAGCCGCGTGTCGGCAGCCATCTGCGGCAGTTCGAGGACCCATCCGTTGGCGATGCGGATCCAGCCGCCCCACAAGGACTCGTGCTCCGACTCGACGATGGGCTCCTCGAGATCCTTCTTGGGGACGTAGATCGACAGGCCCGTTTCCGGCGAGCGGCGGATCATGACTTTCATTGCGTGAGCTCCGTAGGGCGAAGGGCGTCCGCCGATGGCGATTGACGATGCTGCAGCCAGGCCGGCGAGGTCTCGCGGAGCCGGCCGACGATGTCGGGCAGGATCTGCAGCACGCGATCGATGTCGTCGTCCGTGGTGTCGCGCGACAGCGAGAATCGGACAGCCCCGCGCAGCAGATCCGGCGGCGCGTTCATCGCGCGGAGCACGTGCGACGGCTCCATCGAGCCCGAGGCGCAGGCCGAGCCGAGCGAGGCGGCGATACCGGCTTGGTTCAGCCGCATGACGATCGGCTCGCCCTCGAGATGCCGGAAGGCGATGTTGGAGGTGTTCGGCAGCCGCGCAGCGAGGTCGCCGAGCACGACGCAATGGCCGACGCTCTGGAGGATGCCCTGCTCCAGCCGGTCGCGCAGCGCGCGAACGCGGCCCTGCTCGTCCGTGAGATGCTTTGCCGCGAGCTCGGCCGCCTTGCCGAGCCCGATGATGCCCGGCACGTTCTCGGTGCCGCCGCGCCGGCGGCGCTCCTGCGGGCCGCCGCGCAGCAGCGGCGCGAACGGTGTGCCCTTCCGAACATAAAGCGCACCGATGCCCTTGGGGCCGTGCAGCTTGTGGCCGGACAACGACAGCATGTCGACGCCAGCGGATTTCAGATCGATCGCGATCTTGCCGGCCGCCTGCACGGCGTCGGTGTGGAACAACGCGCCGGCCTCATGCGCGAGCCTGGCCAGATCGGACACCGGAAACAGCGTGCCGGTTTCGTTGTTGGCCCACATCACCGAGGCGATCGCCGTGCGCGGGCCGAGCGCGCGCTTGTAAGCCTCGAGATCGAGCCGGCCGGCCGCATCGACGCCGATCAGATGCACCGCGACGCCGCGCTTGTCCATGAGGTATTCGACGAGCGACAGGATCGCGGGGTGCTCCACCGCCGTCGTGACGATCTCGTCGCGGCCCTCCTGCGTCTCCAGCGCCGACAGGATCGCGGTATTGTCGGATTCCGTTCCGCCCGAGGTGAAGACGATTTCGTGATCGAAGACGGCACCGAGCAGCGCCTGCAGGCTCTTGCGCGCCTGCCTCACGGCCCCGGCGACCTCGCTGCCGAAGGCATGCGAGGATGAAGCATTGCCGAACTGGTCCGTAAAGAACGGCAACATCGCCGCGACGACCTCGGGATCGGCTCGTGTCGTCGCGTTGTTGTCGAGATAGACCGGACGCAAGGCCGCTCCTTAATGCCGCGCCTTGGCTGCGCCGGCCACCGGAACGAGGCGGACGAATTCGCCGAGCTTCTCGATCATGCGCGCCTGGATGCCCTCCAGCGTCGCGCTGGCGAGCTTGCAGAAGATGCAGGCGCCGGCGAGCTTGACCATGATCTTGTTGCCGTCAATCTCGACGAGCTCGCAATCGCCGCCGTCGCGCTTGAGGTTCGGACGAACCTCCTCGATCACGGCCCGGATGATCCGCTCGCGCTCGCTCATCTGCGACGGCGCTTCGACGATGCCCTGGGATTCGACCAGCATGGTTTCACTTCTCGCGTGTTGGATGATCGAGCGAAGACTCAAGCGAACGACTTGCCGCAGCCGCAGCTCGACTTGGCATTCGGGTTCTCGAAGGTGAAGCCGGAGCCCTCCAGCGCGATGACGAAATCGATCGTCGTGCCTTCGAGATATTCGAGGCTCTTGTGATCGACGAGCACGCGTACGCCCTCGCGCTCGATCACGGTGTCCTCCGGCTCGCTGCCGCTGACGAGGCCCATGTTGTATTTCAGCCCGGCGCAGCCGCCGGCTTCGACCATGATCCTGAGGCCGTCGACCGGCTTGTCGGAGGTCGTGATCGCGTTGCGGACCGCATTGATGGCGCTGTCGGTCAGGTTGATCATCATCGTCTCGCCTTTCCCATTCGGCTGTTGTGAACGGAATTGGCAAGTCTCATGCCATGCAGCAATCGCCTGAAAGACCTCAACTTTTCATGTTGTCGCTGTGGCGTTTCCGACGCGTGTCGGCTTTCCGACAGGCGCTGTTCACGCCGTGTCGCGCGGGCGTCGGCGCGATGTCGGGGCGCAAACCCGACAATCGACTGGCGCGAGAGGCAAAAGAACCAAGCAAATCAAGCCGCAGCACACACCGGCAGACAATTTGCATCACGCCCCTTTCGACCGCGCCGTGCGGCGAACGGCTGACAAGGACATGCGAGGGGATTGCTGATGACGACATTGGAGAAGACGGTTGCGATCGAGATCACCGCGCTCGCGCAGCTCGACAAGGAAGGGCGGCTGCTGAACGCCGTTCTCAAGGCGCCGACCACCAAGCCGGGACGGTTCGGCTTCCGCGGCGATATCGCGCTGAAGTTCCAGACCCAGGTTGCGGACGAGAAGCGTCCGCCGGACTTCTCGATCGAGCAGGTGCTGACGATCGCGCAGGACGGCGCATCGACGATCCCGGTGCTCGCCGGCTACATCCACTCGCTGGCCTATCTCGAGACCGCGGCCGAGGTGCTCAAGGGCCTGCTGACGCCGGACGGCAAGTACTTCATGTTCTGCAACAACATCGATCTGCTGGCGAAGTACCGCATCAAGATCGACGACATCACCTTCTACGTGCTGCCTTGCGACGAATCCACGGTCTGGAAGGAGATGCTGGAGCTGCTGTCGATCGACAAGAACGACATCAAGAAGCTCGATACCGCCGGCAAGCTCGATTACGTGCTCGACGCCGCCAAGGACTTCAGCGAGAACTACGATCTCGTGCCCTACGCGGATGCACTGGCCAGGATGGAGCCGGTCAAGAACCGCAACGAGAACCGGCCAGTCTGAGACCGTCCGTTTCTTCAAATTCAAGATGAAGTCCCGGCAGTTTCCGTCGGGACTTCACCGCGATCGCCGCCTCAGCCGTCCTCACACTGCAGGCCGGTCTCACCCTCTTCCTCGTCATCCTCGACCAGGGTCACGCCGGTCACGCAGATGTCGCCATCCAGCACGCTCAGCGCGACCGGCGTCAGGCTCTCGCCCCTGCACGGGCCATCGACGCAGAGCCCGGTACCGATCTCGAACAGCGAGCCGTGCTTGCCGCAGAGGATGCGAAGGCCGTTGCCGTCCAGGAACTGATTGCGCTCCCAGTCGAGATTGACCTTGTCGTGCGGGCACATGTTCAGATAGCCGAACACCTGCTTGCCCCAGCGGATCACGAAGATCGGCCACGGGCGGTGGCTGCCGTCCTCCGCGACGATCACGAGCTGGAAGCCCATGGCGCGGCGGCTCGGAATGTCGTTGAAGCTGCAGATGGCGTAGGCGACGTCGGTCGTCATGTCGGGCCTCATCGATGTCTGGCGCATCTCCGACACGGCCGCTTCGGCGCAGCAGGAGCGACGGTCGGCTCGCTTGCGAGCCGCGTTGCAAGATTCGCGCAACTCCGCCTGTCCGCCTCGCCTTCTTTGCTGCTGCGATAGACTGGCACAGAACTTGAAAATTTCTCCTGCAAAGGCGCCTCTTTGTAAGGAGATCGACATGAACGTGGCACTGGAATTCGTCGAGAGCTCGCTCGACGACATCAAGGCGGCATTGGAGGGCGGCACGCTGACGGTCTACTCGGTGGCGCGTCCGATCACCGCGGACAAGCCGGTCGACCGCAGCGGCGTGCTCGCGACCTTCACGTTCGGCTCGCCCGCCTTCGGCGCCGCGGTGGATGGCCTCGAGCAGCCGAACTTCGTCGCGACGTCCGTGCCGGCGGCCACCGTCGGCACGCCCGGCTTTGCGCGGGCGCGCAAGGCGGACGGTACTACCGTCGCCGATTTCTCCGCCGGCCCAGGCGAGCGCGAAATCAAGTTCACCGAAGTGTCGTGCTCGCCCGGCGCGCCGGTCACGGTCGCGACCTTCAAGATCGTCGCCGAAGGCGGCTGGCCGGAGCGTCCGGAATACTACGACACCCATCCACGCCCGGGCTATCCGATGCCGAAGACGCTCTGACGCCCGCAAGCGCGTCAGTCATCCTGTTGGCTCTTCAAACGCGAGCGCATGCATGAGCACGGATCCCTCGAGCACCCTGGTCAGCTCCGACTGGCTGGCACAACATCTTTCCGATCCCGCCACCAAGATCCTCGACTGCACCTGGCACCATCCGAGCACCAACCTGGACGGCCGTACGCAATACCGCGGCCGGCACCTGCCGGGCTCAGTGCATTTCGATATCGACCAGGTCGCCGACAAGTCCAACCCGCTGCCGCACATGCTGCCGTCAGCGGGCGATTTCGCCCACAAGGTCGGGCTGCTCGGCATCAGCAATGCCGATCGCGTCGTCGTCTACGACCGTCATTATGGCGGCTCGGCCGCGGGCCGCGTGTGGTGGATGTTCCGCGTATTCGGGCACGACAACGTCGCGCTGCTCGACGGCGGCTTCGGCAAATGGACCAAGGAGAAGCGGCCTGCGGAGATGACGCCGGTGCGCCCGGAACCCGCGAGCTTCACGGCCAGCTTCCAGCCCGGCCTGGTCGCGACCTCGGCCGACGTGCGTAGCCTGCTGCAGGCCGGCGGCCAACTCATCGATGCGCGCGGGCCCGGCAAGTTCGACGGCACGCAGGCAGACGTGTTCACCTTCAAGCGCCAGGGCCACATTCCAGGTGCCATCAACCTGCCCTGGGCCGATCTGGTCGATCCGGACTCCGGCGTGCTGCTGGCGCCCGACGCGCTCACCGCACGCTTTACGGCCGCGGGCGTCGATCTGAACAAGCCGATCGTTACCACCTGCGCCTCGGGCATCACCTCCTGCATGCTGGCGTTGGCGCTCTACCGGCTCGGCATTCCGAACGCCGCCGTCTACGACGGCGCTTGGGCGGAATGGAGCCAGCTCGACAACACGCCGGTCGCGGCGTGATTTGAGCAAACGAACGACGGGAGCACGAGCATGGCAAAGACTCTGGTCAAGACCACGCAGGACGGCCGCAAGGTCGAGGTGATTGGCCTCGCCATATGCCTCGAAGGCGAGCTCGAGGCGTTCGAGCTGGTCGAGGTCAAGCTGCATCCGAACCGGCGCAAGATCTGGGAGGCCGCGCCCGACGCGACTCACATGGCCGGCCGCATCACCTTGACCAAGGACGAGGCAGCGATCGTCGAGAGCGCGTTCGCCGCCGCCCAGGCCGAGATCCTCGCCAACCCCGCCGCGATCAACGAGCGCTTCCGGATCGCGGCGATGTGGAAGGCCAGGGAACAGGGGATCGAGTAAAAGTCCCCGCTTTCGGCTGGCCCTCATCTCTCGACCGTCATTCCGGGGCGCGCGAAGCGCGAGCCCGGAATCCGTAGCCACAGGCGGTTGTGAGGCGCGAGATGCCTGTGGCGCTCTACTTAGAAGACAATGCCCGTTCGTGGTTATGGATTCCGGGCTCGCGCCTCGCGCGCCCCGGAATGACGAGCGGATAGATCGTGGCCAACACAAGTCTCCGTCATCGCGAACGCAGCGACGCGATCCAGGGCGGCACAAGGAACTCTGGATTGCTTCGTCGCCTGCGGCTCCTCGCAATGACGGCAGTGGCAAGATCTACTGAAAGATCCGCCCGCGGTAGCGATAGCTGCCCTCATCGTCGACATCGAACAGTTCGCCGATATCGGGATGCTTCACCGGCTCGCCCGAGGCATCAGCCACCAGGTTCTGCTCGGGAACGTAGGCGATGTAGCTGCTGTCGCCGCATTCGGCGAGCAGGTAGTAGAACGGCTGCTCCTTGTCGAGCCTGGCGTCCATGGTGATGGCGCGCCAGCCCTCTTCCTCGGAGAACGACAGGTCGACGTCGAACACGACACCGCGCAGATCGTAGACGCGGTGCCGGGTCACCTGGCCGATCGTGAATTTCGCCTCCATCCGCATCATGGCAGCACGCTCGACAATCTCAGGCCGCCGGCGAATGGGTCTGGCAGTTGGTCGGGCAGACGCGCGCGCAGGCGCCGCAGCCGATGCAGGCGCCGGTGTCGTTCATGACCATGATCTTCTTCTCGACCTCATCATCCTCGTCGTCGTCGAGCTCGACGAACTCACCCTCGTCGTTGATGCCCTTCAGGGTCATGACCTCGCGGCCACACACCTTGTAGCAGCGGCCGCAGCCGATGCACTTGGCCGGATCGATGGCGACCAGATAGTCCGGCCGCCAGTCGCGACCGTCACGGGTTGCGTTGGACATGATGACGGATCCTCAAATCGGGCTTACGCGGTTTCGAGCTTCTTCAGCTCGGCCCGCTTCTTCTCCAGCTCGGCGAACGCGTCATGCGCCTTCTGCGCCGTCGGCAGGATCTGGTCCCAGTTGATGGGCAGTTCCTCTGACAGGTCGTGCAGGTTCATCTTGGCATCCATGGCGCGTGCCGACAGCTTCTTGATCTCGGCCTTCAGGGTATCCAGGTCGCTCATCTCTCTCATCCTCGCCGTTCAGTAGTTCGCGACGTCCTTGAACTTCTCGATCATCTCGACGCCGGCCTTGACGAACTTGTCGCCTTCGTCGGCCAGCTTGCCGAGATTGTCGAAGCCGAACCGGTGCACGTCCCGCAGCTGCTTGTTGACGACGATCAGCCGGCCGCCGATCAGCACCATGCGGCCGAAGCCCTCGTGACTCATCTTCAGCATCGGCGAGATCATGACGCCGGTGGCCTTCTCGATCGACAGTGCGACCGCATTGAAGAACAGCTCCAGCCGCCAGATCGTCTCCGGATCGGGATCGCCGATGATCGGCAACGCCCGCCGCTTCTCCTTGTCCAGGATGTAGGGCTCGAGCAGGTCGATGTCCTTCTTGCCTTCCCATGCGCCATGGGTGTCCTGGGCGCGCCACACCTTGATCAGCTCCTTGACGAAGGGCCGCTGCTCGGCGGGGATGGTTTCGACGGCTACCGCGGTATCGGACATGGTGGTTTCCTCATTCCTCGAAATCGAGCGCGCGTTCCTGGCCCTTGGCCAGCGCCTTGCGCAGCCAGGGCGGCGGCGTGCCCTTGAGCACCGCCTGCAGCTTGCCGAGCAGATCGGTGATCTCCTCGGGCTGGGTGACCTTCATCGGATGGATGTTGTTGGCGACGACGCGCGCGGCGCCGGAGCCGCCGATCGCGGCGACATAGAGGATCGCGCAATCCTTGATCGCCTCGATCTTCGGCGCCAGCTTGTCCTCGTTGCCATCCTCCTTGAGATCGCCGTCGAACTCGACCTTCTCGATGAAGCGGTAGCCCTCGGGATCGAGATCGTAGATCGCGATGTTCTTGGCCCAGCCGAAATGGGCGTCGACGCGCTTCAGATCCTGGGTAGCGAATGCGACTTTCATGTCGTCGGTCCTTTCTCCTGAAACGTCAATGCAGTGGCGCCACGACGGCGGTGTCGATCGATGCCTGTTCGAGGTCCTTCCAGGGATCGAGCCAGGTGTCGGGCGTCGGCTGATGGTTGTCCTCGCGATCGGCGATGATCAGATTGGCGAGCGCAAAGATCAGATCGCGCGTGCCGCGATAGCCGACCGTCAGGAGATGCCCTGCCCCGAGCCGGTCGAACATCGGAAAGCCGATCCGGTAGAACGGGATCTTGAGGCGGGCGGCGGCCTGGCGGCCGTGCGAATGCGTGAGCATCAAGCCGCAGTCGCGCTCCTTTGCCAGGTTTTCGAGATCCTCGAGATCGCCGATCAGCACTTCATCGCAGGGCATCCGCTCGAGCACCGGCGACTGCGTCGTGGTGACCGCCACCGACACATGCGCGCCCATGTCGTGCAGCATGCTCGCGACGTCGAACAGCAGATCCGGCTCGGCGCCAACAGCGAGCTTGCGGCCGCCAATGTGGAAATGCGCATCCAGCATCGCGTCCGCGAGCTGGCCGCGCTGCCGTCGATATTTCACCGGCACCGGGCGTCCCGAGATCTTGCTGAGGAACGTCATGAACTCGTCGTTCGGCAGCAGCCCGCAGAGCCGCTCGAACAGCCGATACGGCACGCCGGTCCTGGCCTGCATCGCTTCCGCCGCTCGCTTCATTTGCGCCCCGATCGCGATCGTCCAGGACGCGCTGCCCATGGTCGCAATCTCTTCCAGGCCGATGCCGCCGATCGTTGTCGGCGTGAACTCGTCGGGGATGTGGCCGTCGAGCGAGCCGCCGATATCCGGCAGGAACGATGGCTCCAGACCGAAATCCTCGATGATGGTGCGCAGCTCCTCGATATCCCCCGGCGTCAGATGGCAGCCCGGCAGCACGTTGACCCGCGCCGGGTCGCGACGGGTCGAGGTCGGCTTGTCGACGAGCACCTCGACCATCTTGGCGACGGTCTTGTCCCAACCGTCCTGGAACGCGTCCTTGAAGTCCGGCGTCGAGACGTAGACCAGCGGATAATTCGCGAGATCTGGATGTTTCTCGCGGATCAGCCTGATGTAGCCGTCGACGTCGTCGCCCTTGGTCTCGGTGACGCCGGTCGAGCAGATGCCGATGATCTCCGGCTTTTGTCGCTTGTAGATGTTGAGGATCGCCTGCTCGACATTCTCATAGCCGCCGAGCACGGTGGCGACCTCGCTCATCGCCGTCGTCTGCATCGGCACCGCTTCCTTGAAGTGGCGCACGAACAAGGTCAGGCCGAACGAGGTGCAGCCCTGCGAACCATGCAGCAGCGGCATCGCGCCGCGCAGGCCGAGGAAGGCGAACGAGCCGCCGATCGGCTGGCTCATCTTGAGCGGATTGACCGCGCAGGCCTTCTTTCCAATGGTGACCTTGGCCATGAGCGCCGCCCTACTCCGCCGCCTGCAGCAGCTCGGCCGGCGCCTTCTGCGCCGCCAGGATGTCCTCCACACGGCCGGCGCAGGCGCCGCAGCCGCCCGATGCGTTGGTGTGCTCGCGAACGCCGGCGACATCGGCGAGGCCATGGGCCTTGATCGCGTCCTCGATGGTGCCGAGATCGACCGACTTGCAGTGGCAGATCTTCTTGGCGCGTCGCGCGGCTTCCGCGGCGACCGGATCGGCCGCCAGCGCCGCCGCTTCTGCATTGGCCTGGGCAATCGCCCTGGCCTGCCAGTTGCTGTCGGCCTGCTCCCAGGGCGCCCGCTTGCGCAGCTGCTCCCACATCGGGTTGTAGATCGCCTTGTCGATCTCGGCGACCAGCTTCACCATCCCGATATAGCCCATAAAGGCGTGGGAGCGCTCCTGGTTGATGTCGAGCCAGGGCATCGCCGCCTTCAGCGCCACGAATTGCGACTTGCCGCCCGAGAGCATGATGTCGGCCTTGGCGTCCTTGAGCATCTTGTACATTTCGCGCGGCGCCATATCGTCGATCATGTGCGCGTCCTGGCCCATCAGCTCCTTGATGCGCTCCTTGTCCTCCTTGGTGGACTTCTTGACGGAGGTGCCGACCAGCTCCATGCCGGCCTCCTGCAGCGCCGCCACGACCGACCACGACTTCACGCCGCCGGTGATCAGCAGTACCTTCTTGCCGGTGAGCCGCTTCTTGAACGGCTCGATCGCCGCCCAGGCCTTGGCCTCCTCGCGCGCGATCACCGCCTCGGTGCGGTCCAGCAGATCGGCCGGCGCGCCGCGCTCGACCAGGAGGCGCGCGATCTCGCGCAGCGAGTCCGAGGAGTCTTGGATGCCGTAGAACGATCCCTCGAAGAACGGAATGCCGTAGCGTTCCTCCATCTTGCGGGCGACGTTGATCATCGCCTTGGAGCACACCATCATCGCGGCGCGGGCGCGGTGCGACGAGGCGACGTCCTTGTAGCGGCCGTCGCCGGAGATGCAGGCGGAGATGCGGATGCCGAGTTCGTCGAACAGCGGCTTCACCTGCCAGAGCTCGCCGGAGAGATTGTATTCGCCGATGATGTTGAGGTCGTAGGGCGTTGTGACCTCCGGCTCGACGGTGCCGATGACGTGGTCGAGCAGCGCCTCGCCGGCGAGCTTGTTGCCGAGATTCTTCGGGCCGACGAAGCCGGGCGAGTTGACGGGGATGCAGGGCTTGCCAAATTTGGCCGAGGCCGCCTTGCAGACGGCATTGATGTCGTCGCCGGTCATGGCGGGCACGCAGGTCTGGTAGACGAAGACCGCCGGCGGATCGTACTTCTCGATGATTTCCTTGATCGCCTTGTACAGCCGCTTCTCGCCACCGAACACGACGTCGGTCTCGTTGATGTCGGTCGTGAAACCGGTGCGCCAGATCTGCGAGCCAGACGAGGCCGCGCCGCGGTTGTCCCAGGAATTCCCCTCGCAGGCGATCGGTCCGTGCACGAGGTGCGCGACGTCGGTCAGCGGCTGCAAGGCGACCTTGGCGCCATCGAACGCGCACCCGCCCGCCGCACCGCCCGGCTGCAGCTGCTTGGTGCAGCCCTTCTTGCGCTCGGCCTCGGACTTGTTGGCGTTCTTGCCGCAACCCGGCTCGTTGAAGACGTTCTGGATCGTGGCAGACAGCGAGCTCATCGGCTTCTCCTGTTGGCGGACCTTCTGCGCGTCTTTTGGCCGAGGAGGCTCAGGCTTTCAGTGCCTTCCCCATGAGCCTCGTCGTCCAGATCGAGACGCGGCGGCCCTTGAGGGACCGCCGCGCGCCGTGTCCTAGCGGATGATGTCGAAGCTGTAGTCCGACTTGGCGGGCACGTTGGTGTTGCGGTCGATCTCGTCGAAGATCTTGTCGAGGATCGTGACAAGCACGTTCAGGCCGCCTTGATAGCCCCACACCGGATAGCGGTGCTTGTGGTGACGATCGAAGATCGGAAAGCCGATGCGGATCAGCGGCGTGCCGGTGTCGCGCTCCAGATACTTGCCGTAGGTGTTGCCGATCAGGAAATCGACCGGCTCGGTGAACAGCAGCGAGCGCATGTGCCAGAGATCCTTGCCGGGATACACTTGGCAGTTCTTGCCGAACGGCGAGGAGTCGAACACCGCCTGGACCTTCTCGGCCCAGTCCTTGTTGCCGTTGGTGGCGAGCACGTGGGTCGGCTCGGCGCCGAGCTCGAGCAGGAACGCTGCGAGGCCGAGGCAGAGATCCGGATCGCCGTAGATCGCGAACTTCTTGCCGTGGATGTGAGCGCTGGAGTCGGCGATCGCGTCGACCAGGCGGCCACGCTCGAGCGCGAGCTGCTCCGGAATCTCCTTGCCGGTGATGCGTGACAGCGCCATCACAAAGGCGTCGGTGCCGGTCACGCCGACCGGATGGTTGAAGGAGACGACCTCCTGGCCGTGGTTCTTGATGAACGGCAGGGTCTTCTCGGTGCAGAAGTGCTGCATCGAGATCGTCGCCTTGGCGTGAATCGCGTTGGCCGCGTCCTCCAGCGTGGTGCCGCCATCATACATACGGAACTCGCCGTCGGTCGGCGTGTCGAACACGTTCGAATTGTCGCCGAGGATCGTGTACTCGATCCCCATCGCCTCGAAGATGTGCTTCACTTCCTTGATGTTGCCGACGGTGTAGCCATCGAAACCGCCGATGAAGTTGATCTTCTCGTTGGGAACGCGCTCCAGCTTCGGCGCGGTGCCGGCCTTGCCGTCCCAGAAGTGCTCGAGAATGCCCTTCATTGCATTGTCGTAGCCGGTGACATGGCTGCCGACGAAGGCAGGCGTATGGGCGAAAGGCACATCGAACTCGGCGGGAACCGAGCCCTTCTCCTTGGAGGTCTTGATGAAGGCGTTGAGGTCGTCGCCGATGACTTCCGCCATGCAGGTGGTGGAGACCGCGATCATCGACGGCTTGTACATGTTGTAGGCGTTGGCGAGGCCGTCGATCATGTTGTTGAGGCCGCCGAAGACGGCTGCGTCCTCGGTCATCGACGACGACACGCAGGAGCTCGGTTCCTTGAAGTGGCGCGACAGATGGCTGCGATAATAGGCAACGCAGCCCTGCGAGCCGTGCACGAACGGCAGCGTCTTTTCGAAGCCGACGGCAACGAACACGGCGCCGAGCGGCTGGCAGGCCTTCGCCGGGTTGACGGTCAGCGCCTCGCGGGCGAAATTCTTCTCGCGATATTCGGGTGTCTTGGCCCATTCGCGGATGCGCTCGACCTCGGCGGGATCGCGCGGATTCTCGAACATCTTCTTCTTGTTCGCCAGCATCTGCTGGTATTCGGGACCACGGAAAAGCTCGAAGTGATCGAGCACATGTTCGGCACTCTGCGTCATGGGATAACCCTCTCTATGTTCCTGTGTCGATCAGGGAGCACTGGCTCTCCGTCGAAGGAGAGCCAGGCCGTGGGCGGTGGTGCTTACTCGGCTGCCTGAAGCAACGGCTTGGGCGCCTGCTTCCAGGGCGCCTTGGCCATCTTCCAGACCGGCGAGTTGATGGCCATGTCCATGTCGCGGGCGAAGATCGCGAACCCGTCATAGCCATGGTAGGGACCCGAGTAGTCCCAGGAATGCATCTGGCGGAACGGTACGCCCATCTTCTGGAACACGTACTTTTCCTTGATGCCCGAGCCGACCAGGTCCGGCTGGACCTTCTCGACGAACTTCTCGAACTCGTAGCCGGTGACGTCGTCGTAGATCAGCGTGCCGTCCTTGACGTAGTGCTGAGCGGTGCGCTGATAGTCGTCGTTGTGGCCGAACTCATAGCCTGTGCCGACGACCTCCATGCCGAGATCCTCGTAGGCGCCGATCACGTGGCGCGGACGCAGACCGCCGACGAACAGCATCACGGTCTTGCCTTCTAGGCGCGGCCGGTACTTGGCGATCACGGCGTCCATCAGGGGCTGGTACTTGGCGATGACTCGCTCGGCACCTTCCTTGATCTTGTCGTCGAAATAGCTGGCGATCTTACGCAGCGATTCGGCGATCTTGCTCGGTCCGAAGAAGTTGTATTCGCACCACGGAATACCGTACTTCTCTTCCATGTGGCGCGAGATGTAGTTCATCGAGCGGTAGCAATGCAGCACGTTGAGCTTCGCCTTCGGCGTCGCCTCGAGCTCTGCCAGCGAGCCGTCGCCCGACCACTGGGCGATCACGCGCAGGCCCATCTCCTCGAGCAGGATGCGGGACGACCAGGCGTCGCCACCGATGTTGTAGTCGCCGATGATCGCGACGTCGTAGGCCGACGGCTCGAAGCGCGGCGCGGCATCGGCCGGGAGCTTGTCGAACACCCAGTCCCGGATCGCGTCGTTGGCGATATGGTGACCCAAGGACTGGGAGACGCCGCGGAAGCCTTCGCAACGCACGGGGACGATGGTCTTGCCGTCATACTCCTTCGACTTGACCTTGGAGACGGCCTCGATGTCGTCGCCGATCAGGCCGATCGGGCATTCCGACTGCACGGTGATGCCGTTGTTCAGCGGGAACAGCTCCTGGATCTCGTCCATGATCTTGGCGAGCTTCTTGTCACCGCCGAAGACGATGTCCTTCTCCTGGAAGTCGGAGGTGAACTGCATCGTCACGAAGGTGTCGATGCCGGTCGTCCCGATGTAGTAGTTGCGGCGCGCCGCCCAGGAGTACTGGCCGCAGCCGACCGGGCCATGGCTGATGTGGATCATGTCCTTGATTGGGCCCCACACCACGCCCTTCGAGCCGGCGTAGGCGCAACCGCGGATGGTCATGACGCCGGGGATCGACTTGATGTTCGACTTGACGCCGCAATCCGACTTGCCGTTCTCATGCACGTTGAGATGCTTGGCGCGGCGCTTGGCGGTCTTTTCCGGATAGACCTTCAGGACCTCGGCGATCAGTTCCTTGTTGCGCGCCTTGATCTCGGCGACGCTTTGTTTCTCGGTGACGCTCATCTGGCTTTCCTCGATGATCGGTTGCGGAGGTGATCCGGCCCTTGGAGATGAAGGGCCGGAGCACCGGTGGCGGTTACGCCGTTGCGGCGAGTTCGGCGGCAGTCTTTCCGATCTGGGTTTCGTCGACGGCCTTCATGATGCCGTGCTCCATCAGCATGTCCTCGAGCTCGTCCATCGTGATCGGGGTCGGGATGATGCCCTTGCCGCCGTTGTTGTGGATCTTCTGCGCCAGCGAGCGGTAGTGCCCGGCCTGGACCGAATCCGGCGCATATTCCAGCACGGTCATGCGGCGCAGCTCGGCGTGCTGCACGATGTTGTCGCGCGGCACGAAGTAGATCAGCTGGGTGCCGAGCTTCTTGGCGAGAGCCTCCGCCAGCTCCAGCTCCTTGTCGGTCTGACGCTCGTTGCAGACCAGGCCGCCCAGGCGCACGCCGCCGGAATTCGCATATTTCAGGATGCCCTTGGAGATGTTGTTGGCGGCATACATCGCCATCATCTCGCCGGACATCACGATGTAGATCTCCTGCGCCTTGTTCTCGCGGATCGGCATCGCGAAGCCGCCGCACACGACGTCGCCGAGCACGTCGTAGGACACGTAGTCGATGTCCTCGTAGGCGCCGTTCTCTTCCAGGAAGTTGATCGAGGTGATGACGCCGCGGCCGGCGCAGCCGACGCCCGGCTCCGGACCGCCGGACTCGACGCAGCGGATGTCGCGATAGCCGACCTTCATGACCTCCTCGATCTCGAGGTCCTCGACGCTGCCGGCGGCAGCAGCCAGGCTCAGGATCGTGTCCTGCGCCTTGGCGTGCAGGATCAGGCGGGTCGAATCCGCCTTGGGGTCGCAGCCGACGATCAGGATCCGATGACCCATCTCGGCGAGCGCCGCGAGCGTGTTCTGCGACGTCGTCGATTTGCCGATGCCGCCCTTGCCGTAGAATGCGATTTGTCGAAGTGATGACATTCTGCTCTCCATCAACCGATTGCCAATGTCCCGCATGCGCCTTGCATCGCGAGACCGCGTCCTCTCTCCAGAACCGGCAGACGGGTTATTGGGAAGGAGAGCATCGCTCGTCCGAAGCGTCGGCGTGCACTCAGCCCTCAACCATTGCCTGAGCCCAGTTTTGCAACGGCTGTGCCAGAGCTTTGGAATCGTTAAAAAGGCCATGTTTTGAAAGAGATGCGGCCAAGCTCGGCGCTAGGATGGACTTGTTGCAAATCCGACATCGGGGGTTTTCACCCGACGCTCCCGCGCCGTGCTGTCCGAAACGACACATGCCGCCGCGGCTCCGAGCGGCGCTTCCGTAGAGAACACCGCGGAGCGCTCGCGGGGGGCCGGTCAGGAGCGGCGGTACGGAGTTTGCTTGATGCAGATCAAACCCGCTTTCGAACGGGCCAGCAGGAGTACTTTTGATGGCGAGCAAGGCGCGCGTCTTTGTCATTGAAGCCGATCAGGTGATCCGCTCGGCGCTCGGCTACATTCTCAGTGAGCGTCACGAGACCTTCACCTTCGCGGAGACCGCCGATGCTTTGACCAAGGCGGCACGGACCTCGCCCGACGCCGTCCTCATCGGGATGAGCATCTTGGAGGACGACGGCGCCGAGACGGTCGGCATGCTCGCCCGGAAGATGCATCAGGCCGGCATCATCGTGGTCGCGGGATCGACCCGGTCGCCGCTCGCGCTGGCCGGCCTGCGGCATGGCGCGGAAGCCATCATCGCCAAGCCAATCACCTTCGACGGCGTCACGCACGCGGTCGATTCCGTGCTGGCGCGGCGCGGCAGCGAGCCGGACATGACGGCATAGCTGGCCCCGCATCTACGGAGATCGGCCGATGACGAGGAGAGGATGATGTTGAGGATGACCCAGACTGCGACGCCGGGGATACCGGACATCGAGGACATCGTCGAGAATTTCGCGCTGCTCGACGACTGGGACGACCGCTACCGCTACGTGATCGAGCTCGGCCGCGGCCTGCCGCCGCTGCCTGACATCGACCGCAATGATGGCAACAAGGTGCAAGGCTGCACCAGCCAGGTCTGGCTCGCCACCACCGTGCGGCACGACGCCGCAACGCCGGTGCTGCATTTCGTCGGCGACAGCGACGCGCACATCGTGCGTGGCCTGGTCGCGATCCTCCTGGCGATGGTCTCCGGCCGCACCGCGCCGGACGTTCTCGCCGCCGATCCGATCGCCCTGTTCGAGAAGCTGGGCCTGCGCGAGCATCTCACGCCCCAGCGCTCCAACGGCTTCCGCTCGATGGTCAGCCGCATCAAGGCCGATGCGCAGGCGGCGATGGCTGCGGCGGCGTAGGTTTTGATTTGTTGCTTTGATGAAGCCGCTATAGCGCGGCACACTCAGTCTTCGCCTCTCCCCGCGTGCGGGGAGAGGCCGGATTGCATCGAAGATGCAATCCGGGTGAGGGGGACTCTCCGCGAGTCTGGTGCGTGTGGAGAGTCCCCCTCACCCCAACCCTCTCCCCGCAAGCGGGGCGAGGGAGCGCACCGCCAGCTTGGCGAATGCTCGATTCCAACTCGCCAGATGCGAGTCAGTAGGAACTCTGCCAGGACAGAGCGAGTGCTCTTAAGAGAAAAACTCCTGTGCCTTCTTCAGCGCACGGACCAGCACATCCACCTCTTCGCGCGTGTTGTACATCGCGAACGACGCGCGGCAGGTTGCGGTGACGCCAAAACGCTCCAGCAGCGGCATGGCGCAATGGGTGCCGGCGCGGACCGCGACGCCGGAGCGGTCGATGACGGTGGCGAAGTCGTGGGCGTGGGCGCCCTGCATCTCGAACGAGACGATCGCGCCCTTGTCGGCGGCGTTGCCGATGATGCGCAGCGAGTTGATTTCGCGCAGCTGCTCGGTGGCGTAGGTGACGAGATCATGCTCATGCGCCGCGATGCGCTGCTTGCCGATCGAGGCAACGTAGTCGATCGCGGCGCCGAGCCCGGCGGCCTCCACGATCGGCGGCGTGCCCGCCTCGAAGCGGTGCGGCGGATCGCCATAGGTGACCCGGTCCCGCGACACCTCGCGGATCATCTCGCCGCCGCCGTTGAACGGCGGCATCGCCGCCAGCAGCTCACGCTTGCCGTAGAGCGCGCCGATGCCGGTCGGGCCATAGATCTTGTGCCCGGTGATGCAGTAGAAGTCCGCGTCGAGATCCCTGACGTCGACCTCCATGTGCACGGCGGCCTGGGAGCCGTCGATCAGCACCGGAATGCCGCGGTCATGCGCGATGCGGATGACCTCCTTGACCGGGACCACCGTGCCGAGCACGTTCGACATCTGCGTCATCGCCACCATCCTGGTGCGCGGCGTCAGCAGCTTCTCGAATTCGTCGAGCAGGAAGTTGCCGTCGCCGTCGACGGGAGCCCATTTGATCACGGCGCCCTGCCGCTCCCGGAGGAAATGCCAGGGGATGATGTTGGCGTGGTGCTCCATGATCGACAGCACGATCTCGTCGCCCGGCCCGATCCGCTCGCGCCCGAAGGTCTGCGCCACCAGATTGACCGCCTCGGTGGCGCCGCGCGTGAAGATGATCTGCTCCGGACTTTCGGCATTGAGGAACGCCGCGACCTTGGCGCGGGCGCCCTCGTAGGCCTCGGTGGCGGCGTTCGCGAGATAATGCAGGCCGCGATGCACGTTGGCGTATTCGGACGTGTAGACCTGGTTCATCCGGTCAAGCACCGCCTGCGGCTTCTGCGCTGACGCGGCGTTGTCGAGATAGACCAGCGGCTTGCCGTGGACCTGCATGCCGAGGATCGGGAAATCCGCGCGGATGCGGCCAACGTCGTAGCCGCTTCCCTGCACCGCTGCATGCATCACCTACTCCCGTTGTCCGAGCCAGCCCAGCATCGCCTCCGTCAGCGCCGCCCGCACGCTCTCATTGGCAGCGCCCTCGATGATCTCGCCGACGAAGGCCTGGATCAGCAGCGCCTTGGCTTCCTTCGGCGGAATGCCGCGCGCCATCAGATAGAACAGCAGCTCGTCATCGATCGCGCCGGTCGTGGTGCCGTGGCCGCATTGCACATCGTCGGCGAAGATTTCGAGCTCCGGCTTGCTGTCGGCTTCGGCCTCGTCGGACAACAGCAGCGCCCGTGACATCATCTTGGCGTCGGTCTTCTGCGCGCCGGGGCTGACCGTGATCTTGCCCTGGAACACCGCGCGCGCGGTGTCGCCGACGACAGCCTTGAAGGTCTCGCGGCTCTGGCAGTTCTCGGCGGCATGCTCGATCGCCAAGGTCGTGTCGGCATGCTGGGCGCCGGACAGCAGCGATCCGCCGCGGATGTCGGCTACGGTGCCCTCGCCCGCGATGTGCACGAACAGCTGGCTGCGCACCAGGCTGCCACCGGCGACGAAGCCGAGCTGATTGAAGGTCGCGCGCGCGCCGATATTGGCGAGCAGCGAGGAGATGTGCAGCGCGCTGTTGCCCTCCCGGGTCACCTTGACATGGTCGATCCGCGCCTCGTCGCCGACGACGAGCTGCATCGCGGTGTTGACCTGATATTCGCTGCCGTCGGGCCCCTGATGCGACTCGACGATGGTGGCGCTGGCCCCAGTTCCGATATTGACCAGCGACCGCGTGTACATCGAGGTTGCGACCCAGTTCGTCGTGACGAACGCGACGTGGATTGGCCGGCTCAGCGCCGTGCCCGGCGCCACCAGGATCACGACGCCATTGGCAGCCAGCGCGGTGTTGAGCGCCAGCGCCGGATCGTCGTCCGGCACGACCGGACCGAGCCGCTGCGACAGCAGCGGCTTGTCGGCCGCGAGCGCGTCGGCCATCGGCTGGATGGTGAGGCCGGGCCCGAGATCGGCGAGGTCGGACAGCTCGGGCACGAAGGCACCGTCAACGATCATCAGCTTGCGGAAGCCAGTGCCCGCGAACAGGTCGCTCGCCTCGCGCGCCTTGGTCTTGGCGGCGTCATCGGGCAGCGAGGCCAGCCGCTTGGCCTCCTTCATCTGCGTGCGCAGATCGGTGTAGCGCCACGCCTCGACGCGCCGATGCGGCAGGCCGACCGCGTTGAAGCGGTCAAAAGCGGCGGCGCGCACCGCCGTGATCTCCTCGCCGCCCGGCAGATAACGGCGGGCGCCCTGGTACAGATCGGCCAGCCCGAGCTCGGCCTTGGTCTTGCGGATCGCGACGCCCATGCTCGTGCTCCGCCCTACGCCGCTTCGCTCTGATACTGGGCGTAACCGGTCGCCTCGAGCTCGCGCGCGAGGTCCGCGGTCCCGGTGCGGACGATGCGGCCCGCCGCGAAGACGTGAACGATGTCGGGCACGATGTAGTCGAGCAGCCGCTGATAGTGGGTGATGACGATCATGCCCCGCTCGGCCGAGCGCAGCGCATTGACGCCGCTGGCGACGACCTTCAGCGCGTCGATGTCGAGACCGGAATCGGTCTCGTCGAGCACGCAGAGCGAGGGCTGCAGCAGCGCCATCTGCAGGGTCTCGTTGCGCTTCTTCTCGCCGCCGGAGAAGCCGACATTGAGCGGCCGCTTCAGCATGTCGGCGTCGATGTTGAGCGTCTTGGCGATCTCGCGCACGCGCTTGATAAGATCCGGCGACGACAGCTCCTCTTCGCCGCGCGCCTTGCGCTGGGCGTTGAAGGCGGCCCGCAGGAACGTCAAGGTCGCGACACCCGGGATCTCCAGCGGATATTGGAACGCCAGGAACACGCCCTTGGCGGCGCGCTCATCGGCCTCCATTGCCAAGAGGTCCTCGCCGTTGAGATAGACCTCACCGGCGGTGACCTCGTAGCCGGGCTTGCCGGCGAGCACGTAGGACAGCGTCGACTTGCCGGCACCGTTCGGCCCCATGATGGCGTGGATCTCGCCCTTGTTCACGGTCAGGTCCAGGCCCTGGATGATCTTCCGTCCGCCGGCGATCTCGGCATGGAGCCCCTTGATTTCGAGCAAGGCCGTCATCGAACACTCCTTGTGATGTTGTCGCCGCGCGACGCCGTCATCCAACCGAACCTTCCAGCGAGATCGAGATCAGCTTCTGCGCCTCGACCGCGAACTCCATCGGCAGCTGCTGCAGCACGTCCTTGACGAAGCCGTTGACGACGAGCCCAACCGCCTCTTCCTGCGACAGACCGCGCTGGATGCAGTAGAACAGCACGTCCTCAGAGATCTTGGACGTCGTCGCCTCGTGCTCGAACACCGCCGACGAGTTCTTGGCCTCGATGTAGGGTACGGTGTGCGCGCCGCATTTGTCGCCGATCAGCAGCGAATCGCAGGCGGTGAAGTTGCGGGCGCCAGAGGCCTTGCGATGGGCGCTGACGAGGCCGCGATAGGTGTTCTGCGACTTTCCGGCGGCGATGCCCTTGGAGATGATCCGGCTCGACGTGTTCTTGCCGAGATGGATCATTTTGGTGCCGCTGTCGACCTGCTGGAAGCCGTTGGAGATCGCGATCGAGTAGAACTCGCCGCTGGAATTGTCGCCGCGCAGGATGCAGCTCGGATATTTCCACGTGATCGCCGATCCCGTCTCGACCTGGGTCCAGGAGATCTTGGAATTGGTGCCGCGGCAGTCGCCGCGCTTGGTGACGAAATTATAGATGCCGCCGACGCCCTCCGAATTGCCAGGGTACCAGTTCTGCACCGTCGAGTACTTGATCTCGGCATCATCCAGCGCGACCAGCTCGACCACGGCGGCGTGCAGCTGGTTCTCGTCGCGCTGGGGTGCCGTGCAGCCCTCGAGATAGGAGACGTAGGCACCCTTGTCGGCGATGATCAGCGTGCGCTCGAACTGGCCGGTGTTGCGCTCGTTGATGCGGAAATACGTGGACAGCTCCATCGGGCAGCGCACGCCCGGCGGGATGTAGACGAACGAACCGTCGGAGAACACCGCCGAGTTGAGCGTCGCGAAATAATTGTCGGTCGTCGGCACGACCGTTCCGAGATATTTCTGCACCAGGTCCGGATGCTCGCGCAGCGCCTCGGAGATTGGCATGAAGATCACGCCGGCCTTCTTCAGCTCCTCCTTGAAGGTCGTCGCCACCGAGACCGAATCGAACACGGCATCGACCGCGATCTTGCTGCGCGGCGTGGCCGCCTCGCCATCGGCGTCGGCTTCCGCGCCTCCAGCCGGGCGCTCGACGCCTTCGAGGATCTCGACCTCGCGCAGGGGAATGCCGAGCTTCTCGTAGGTCTTGAGGATCTCCGGGTCGATCTCGTCGAGCGAGGCCACCTTCTTCTTCGGCTTCGGCGCCGCGTAGTAATAGAGATCCTGATAGTCGATCTTCGGGTATCCGACACGCGCCCAGCTCGGCTCCGTCATGGTCAGCCAGCGGCGATACGCCTCCAGCCGCCATTCCAGCATCCAGGCCGGCTCGTTCTTCTTGGCCGAGATGAAGCGGATGGTGTCTTCCGACAGCCCCTTCGGAGCCTTCTCGGATTCGATGACGGTCTCGAACCCGTAGCGATATTGATCGACGTCGATGCCCTTGACCCGATCAATGGTCTCCTGAACCGCTGCCATCTCTCACTCCGCTTGCAATGTTTCCGCCGCGGCCCGCGTCAAGCGGGGACGCAGGTGTCCGGCACCGGACAGACGGCGGCGCATTGCGGCGCATCGAAGTGGCCCTCGCACTCCGTGCACTTCTTCGGATCGATGATGTACATGTCGTTCTTGAGCCGAATGGCCGCATTCGGGCACTCGAACTCGCAGGCCCCGCAGACCGTGCATTGTGAGGCGATGATCTTGTAGGCCATGTGCAGCTCCCCGCGATCCGTGCGACATCGAGCGATGTCATTCGCGCGATATCTTTCAAGCGCCGTGCCAGAGAGCATTTGGTTGATTTCTAAGGAGGATTCTAAACGTCGCAGGTCGCGGCGAGCTGTCGCTCTCCCGACAGCATGTCGCAAGTGCGACAGGGCGGGAGCAGCGTGTCGTCGGAGTCGAGGTCTCACTGCGCAATTGTCCGATGTCACCTCGCGCGCGAACGCCGGTCGTGACCCAGGTCGCTCCTCCGTCATTCCGGGGCGTGCGCAGCACGAGCCCGGAATCCACCGTGCGGCAGATCGCGCGGCGAAATGGATTCCGGCTCGTCGCGCTTCGCGCGTGCGTCGCCCCGGAATGACGGAGGAGATTGGGGCAACGCCGGAGCGTCAAAGTCCAAACGAAGAAGGGCGCGCTACTGCGCGCCCTTCGATCCCATCAAGCCGCGCCGCTCAGAACCGCTTGACCTCGATGTTGTGCTTCTTCAGCGCGTAGCCGATCTGACGCGGCGTGAGGCCGAGCAGGCGGGCGGCCTTGGCCTGGACCCAGCCGGACCGCTCCATCGCCTGCACGATTCGGTCGCGCTCCGGCACGGCGCCGCCCTCCGAACTATCGGAATACTCGCCGTCATCGGCATCGATCGCCGGCAACTCGACGGGAGCCTCGACCGGCGCCGAGGTCCGCGGCAGGATCGGCAGCGGCACGATCGGCTGGCCGCGCGGCGGCGGCGGGGTCACCGTGTTGCCCTTCCACAGGATCGCCGACATGCACTCGTTGCGGCTGCAGGCGAAGTCGTCCATACCGATCGCCGAGCCCGTCGCCATGGTCGCGGTCCGTTGCACGCAGTTCTCCAGCTCGCGCACGTTGCCGGGGAAGCCGCAATGCATCAGCACCTCGATCGCGCTGACGTCGAACGTCAGATCGCGCTCGTTCTCGCAATTGAAGCGGCGCAGGAACTCGCGCGCCAGCTGCGGAATGTCGCTGCGACGCTCGCGCAGCGGCGGCAGTTTGATGGGCACCACGCTGATCCGGTAGTAGAGGTCGGCGCGGAACTCGTTGCGCGACACCGCCTCCTCGAGGTTGCGGTTGGTGGCGGTGACGATGCGGACATCGACCTTGATGGTCTGGTTGCCGCCGACGCGCTCGAACTCCTGCTCCTGCAACACCCGCAAGAGCTTGGCCTGGAACGCCGGCGAGATCTCGCCGATCTCGTCGAGGAACAAGGTGCCCTTGTCGGCCAGCTCGAAGCGGCCTTTGCGCGCGTTGATCGCACCGGTGAAGGCGCCCTTCTCGTGGCCGAACAGCTCCGACTCCAGCACCGTCTCCGGCAATGCGGCGCAGTTGATCTTGATGAACGGCCGCTTCGCGCGATTGGACAGTTCATGGATCGCCTTCGCCACCAGCTCCTTGCCGGTGCCGGATTCGCCCCGCAACAGCACCGGCGCATTCGACTTGGCGACGACGTTGATCTTTTCCAACAACGCGCGCAGCGCCGGGCTGTCGCCGACGATGCCGTCGACCAGCACCTTCTTGCGATCCTTCGGCGCCGGCTTCAGCTCCGACAGCTCCTTCTGCAGCCGGTGGCTTTCCGCCATCAGCCGCTCGCGGTCCCGCGCGACGACCCGATGAAGCTTGATGGTCTGGCCGATCAGGTTGGCGACCATGGTCAGGAAGCGGACGTCGGAATCGAGCCGGAACACGGCGCGGCCGTCCCAGACACGGTCGATCGTCAGCGTGCCGACGACGCGCTGGTCGATGCGGATGGGAACGCCGAGGAAGGAGACGCGGGTGTCGGCGCAGGCGCCGAGCGTGACCGCGTCGGCGGCGCTGAAGGCGGGATGATCGGCGACGTTCTCCGCGATCAGCGGCACGGCGGTGGCGACGATCTGGTCGATCGCCTTCTGCGGCAGACGTTCGCGATAGCGCTGATCGCTGCCTTCGCTCCACCCGGCCCCGACTGCGAGATCGGGAATGCCGTCATCGGCGAGCAGCGACACCACGCCGTGGCGCATCTGCATGAAGGACTGCAGCAGGTTGACGACGTTGGCGAGGGTGATCTCCAGCCGCGTCGGCGCGGCGAGGATTTTCGAGATTTCGAAAATTCCGGTCAGCGCGATCTCGCTGAGCGGGATCGGCGCGGCGTTGGACCTGACGTCCTGAGCTTCGACCTGACGTGCTTCCGTTTGGACCATGGTCGCTTCTCTGATCGTCACGAACGCCTTGGTGAAGCCGCCCGTGATTGTAGGTGTTCTAACATCCTCCCTTAACTGCAGATGATTGTCGTGCCTAACTTTGCTGCATTGCCGCAGAAGTAGTGTGCAACGGACAGGCTAGAAAAGCTGCAGGCTTTCATGATGTTAACAAATTAGTTTACACCCGTCGCGATGCGTGCATTGCACGTCCGCACGGGCGGCAAAACGGTGCGCCTGACGATTTCGCGTTGTCTACTCGACACCTGATAGCTGCGCATCCGCCGGCCTGTTTGCGACCGGATCGCAACGGACGACACCTGAACACCAACTTTCCACTTGCGGCCCGCCGCTCGTCTCCTTGCGGCCAGCCACGGCATGACGCGTTCACATCCGCGTGTCGGCCGCGCGCGGCGGTGATCAACCTAGAGGTGCTGCCCCCCATTGATCTGAATCTCCTCGCCGGTCACGTAGCTCGCCGCATCCGAGCACAGGAAGAACAGCACCTTGGCGACCTCTTCCGGCGCGCCGATCCGGCGCATCGGAATCAGCGGCGAGAACCGCGCCTCGGTCTCCGGCGACACCATCTCGGTCTTGATCTCGCCTGGGGCGATGGCGTTGACGCGGATGCCATGCGGCGCGAAATCGTGCGCCATCTCGCGGGTCAGGCAGGCGAGCGCCGCCTTCGAGGTCGCATAGGCAGTGCCCGCAAACGGATGGACGCGGGTGCCGACGATCGACGTCACGTTGACGACCGCGCCCTGCCCGCGCTTCAGCTCCTCGAACAGCCCGCGCGCGAGCAGGATCGGTCCGAGAAAGTTGACGTGAAAGACGGTCATCCAGGTCTCGACCGAGGTCGCGAGCGAATCCAGCCGGCCACCGTCCTCGGCCTTCGGCGAGATCGCCGCATTGTTGATCAAGGCATGCAGCGGCGCGCCGTCGAGCCGCTGCTTGATGTCGACAATCGCACGCGGGATCGCCTTGCGATCGCTGAGATCGACCTGGACGTGGTTGTCGGGACCGGCGTCCCACGGACAGCGGCCGCCGTCGAACGGCTGGCGCGAGCAGGTGATGATGCGCCAGCCGGCGTCGGAGAAAAGCTTTGCGGTCGCATGACCGATGCCGCGCGAGCCGCCGGTCAGCACGAGCGTTTTCTGCTCGGCGCGCGCGGGCCGCTCGGCGGCCGCCACGTCTCGATGGAACGGGCACGCCGCGATGGTCTGAGCCGCCTCCATGACGGGTTCGCGGACGTCCTGGTCGAGATCGAGGCTCACCTCATCCGTCCTGATCCTGCGCCGCAACGCCACCAGGACGCCGGCTGCCAAGCTTCGGCTGCTGCCTTTACCTCAGACGTGATCTGGGCGCAGGCTCCGTAACGATCGGAAATACCAGGGGTATCGCCATGCGCCGGTTGTGCAGATTCCGGGCCAGCGAAAACGGCGGGCAAAGCAGCTTTTCCTGTCGGGTTCGCGACAGATTGGCGGGTTCTGGACACATCCAGCGTCGGCTTTTGTGCCGCGTCCTTTGCAGGACCTTCACAGAGCGATCGTTTTCAGAACGATGCCTGATGGTCCAACTCTTGCTCGACGGATCTGATCATTCGAACTGGAAGACCGCTTGTCAGTCGCACGACCGACAGCCACGAGACGCCAACACCGTATGGACCAGGACATGGGGACGAATGCAGTGCGCTTCGCCGTGGTCCTCGGGACCAACGATGTCGCGTCGGCGATCGGCGTGCATCTGCATCGTGCGGGCTTCTGCGTGGTGCTGTCGCATGATCCCAATCCGCCGGTCATGCGCCGTAAGATGGCGTTTCACGACGCCCTGTTCGGCGACACGGTCCGCATCGAGAACGTGACGGGCGAGCGCATCGAGAGCACGATGGAGGTGTTCAAGGCGCTCGGCAATCCCCGGCACGTCCTTGTCACTCCACTCGGGTTGCTCGATCTCCTGCCGGTCCGTACCATCGACGTCCTGATCGACGCGCGGATGCAGCGGCGCGCGGTGACCCCGAATTTGCGCGGCATGACGCGGCTCTCGATCGGCATCGGTCCGGGCTTCTCGCCATCAGCCAATTGCGATATCGCAATCGAGACTCGGCCGGGCCGGCTCGGCCAGATCGTGCGCGAGGGCTGGACGCTGGCAACGGATGACGTCGGCGCGCTCGTCGGTGTCGAGCGCCTGGTGCATTCGCCGCATGAGGGCCGATGGCATACCCCGATCGAGATCGGCACGCGCATCTACAAGGGCTTCGTGATCGGCCATCTCTCCGGCGCACCGGTCACGGCCCCCTATGACGGCATCCTGCGCGGCATCGTCCGCGACGGCAGCGACGTGCCGGCCGGCGTCGCGCTCGCCGAGATCGATTCCCGCGGCCGTCATGCGCAGTGGACCGGGATCGATGCGCAGGGACAGGCGCTCGCCCAGGCGACGTTGGCCGCAATACGGCTGCGCGCCGCGAACCGCATCGGGACGACCGCAAGCGTGCCCGCGCATCAGGTCGCTTCGAACGATTCTGACTAGCCCGCGCCGTGCGCGCCGACCTTGGCATCCCGGTTGCTTATCGTTTGCAGGAGCGAGCAACAGCCATGATCATCTGTTCCTGCAACGTCATCAGCGACACGGCCATTCGCGACATCGTCACGGCGGCCGACATCGTCTTCGGCTCGCCGGCGCAAGTGTATGATTGTCTCGGCTGCACGGTCCAATGCGGCCTCTGCTCGCGCTCGGTGAAGCGGATTCTCGACGAGCGGCAGGGTGATACGGCCGCTGCGGCGGTGTGGGGTGCAGGCCGAGCCCGCGCCGTGCGCGATGATGTCCGCCGCGTAGCACCGGCATGCGTATGACGTGCCGACGCACGGACTTGTCGGATATCGGACAAATGCGACAGCAGACGATGTGCACTGGTCCTCAGATGAACGGCTTGCCGCCGGTGACGGCGACCGTCGTCCGCCGGGGCGGCGTTCCTGCCGCCGCGGCGCGCGGATCGCGCGGAACGTGAGCACACCGCGCGCATTGCCCTGATGCGAACAGCGAGAGGATCAGGCGATGGCAAAAGACCTCCCCATCAACGGACGCGAGCCCGACCGCTCGGAGGACGACATCCAGCGCGATCAGCTCGGCCCGCGCGGCGTGCCGGGCGCGAAGGATCCGGCGAAGATGACACCGCAGCGCGACAAGAAGACGCCGGATGATGTCGATCCGGGTCACACCGCGTGACGGCACGGGTCCCCGTCAACGGAGAGACGCCTTCATCTCCTCCTTGTTCATCTCATCCTTGCTGAGGCAATACGGGCCATGGTCCCGGCTGCGGCCGCCCCTCCCTCCTTCCCTTGAAGGGGGGGAGAGGGAGCGCTGCGGCCCGCAACGACGGCCGGGTTGAACGAGGCCTTCCTCAACCCTGCCGGAGTTCATCGATCGCGCGAGAGCGGCCCACCTCCGCCCACCTCAATGCGTTTTGCTCTCGCCCCACTTCTCGAGGTCCTTCGCCGCTTCCGAGCGCTGCTCCTTCTCGGGCTTCTCGGCCCAGGGCTTGTCGGTCTGCTTCATCGAGCCCCAGTCGCTTTCCTGGCGCGGATCGTCCTTCGGCGTTTCCTTGCTCATCAGTTCGTCCTTTTTTCTGCTCGCACTCACCCCGGCAGGATTGTCGGCGGCGGCGCCGTCGCCTCGTCGTGAAGCTCGCTCATCTCGCCGATCTCACGCTCGGCCTGATACCAGAACTCATCCTCGCGGCCGTCGGGCCGGCCGGCCTGCTCCCAGAGCTGGTGAGCGCGCCTGCGAATCCTCTCCTGAAGTTCAGTGTCGCTGGTCCGGTCCATGGTTCTCCCTCGCATGAGGCTGCCTCGGTGGCATGACCTTGCGTGGCAATCATCCGAACGAGACGAAGTTCCAAGGCACGGCGCGCACGGGCGATCCGCCGCAGCGGCGCGCGAGAGAAAGCGGCGCACCGCCTCTTCAGCTCAGATTGCCCGGCATGAAGCAGCGGATGGAAGTGCCGAGCGATCCCTTGATCGGCCACACCATGGTGCGCCCGGCACGGTTGGGCTCCGTGATGACGGCATCGTCCGGCACGACGATCCATTGACCGTCGAGCCGCACCCGGTAATGCGTGCCTTCGAGGTCCCAATCTGGATCGGACACCGCGAAGCCGTCGGCGTCCGAACAGCACGGGCCGCGACCGCTTCTGAGGCTGTCGAACCAGCCCTTGAGCGGCGAGTTGGCGTAGCGGCCGTCGTCACGCGCGACGGCATTGTGGAACGACAGCGCGGCCAGCAAGGCTGCGCCGCTCAGCACAGGCAAGGTTCTGGACATCTGATCACCGCGAGCTGCCGGCGCGTGCTCCGGATTGCGGCTCACGCCCATCGCAAGTAGCTCGTTGAATGCGCCGTCCGATCGTTGGTTCCTAGCCCACGGCTCACGCTGCGTCCGCCGGCACCATGGCCTCGATCGTGACGCCCGTGCCGGTAGAAGCCACCGTCAGCGTGCCGCCGAGCGCCAGCAGCCGCTCGCGCATGCCGGTGAGGCCGAATCCGAGCTTGTGCTCCGGGCTGAACCCGCGGCCGTCGTCGCGGACGCGCACCCGCGTGTAGCTGCGGCGATGACCGGCCGTGGTCTGCTGCAGCGGCTCGATGGTGACGTCGACCGTGGTGGCCTCGGCGTGGCGGAACACGTTGGTCAGCGCTTCCTGCACCACCCGGTAGATCGTCAGCTCCGCCGTCTCATTGCTGCGCGCGACCGTTTCGGTGAACTTGGTCTCGATCGCGACCTCGGGCCGCGACTCCCGCCACAGCCGCACCAATGCGCCGAGCGCTTCGCGCAGGCCCAGCTCGGCGAGACCGACGGGCCGCAGCCGCTCGAGGATGCGGCGGTTGAACTGCTGCACGGCGTTGACCTGGTCGAGGATCGCCTGGCCGTGCCGGCGCATCGCCGCGACGTCGAGCGTCGCAGCGTCCGGCAAGCGCATCAGCGCGCTGGCATGGGCGCGCAGCGCGAACAGATGCGGCCCGAACTCGTCGTGCAGCTCGCGCGCGATCTCCTTGCGCTCGTGGTCCTGCAGCGACACCGTGCGCTCGGCCAGGCGGCGCTTCTCCTCCACCGCCTCACCGAGCGCGCCGGCGAGATGGTTGAGCTTGGCGCAGAGCGCCGCGAGCTCGGGCGCGCCGCCCGGCTTGACGCGGGTATCGTAGGCGCCGGCCTCGATCTGGCTCATCGCGTCCGACAGATCCGAAAGCGGCGCCAGCGCGCGACCCACCACGAGCATGGTGATCGCAAACAACGCCAGCCCGACCAGCGAGCCGACGACGAGCTGGGTGACGATGCCGTCCCAGATCTCCGCGATCTCGTCGTCGGGGTGCGACGTGATCACCAGCGTTTCGCTCCGCCCCGCGACGATGACCGGCATGCTGACCGAGGTCTTGTCGGGATGCACCAGTGCGATGAACCATGCCGGCGCCGCGCGGCCGACGCCCGGAGAGGGCGGGGTCTGCGCCGGCATGCCCTGCCGTCTCACGCTGACGTGACGAAGCTGTCGGAGATCGCCGACGATCCGATCGAGGCGCGCGCTCGGATCCGGCGCGTCGTTGACCTCGTCCATGATGGTCTCGACGAAGGCCCGCGTCAGGCGGATGACGCTCTGGTCCTCCGCCAGCACGCGCGGCGCCGCCTCCAGCACGAGACGGCCGATGTTGATGGCGAGGCCCAGCGTCAGCAGCAGCGCCAGCAGCACGTTGATGCGGGTCCGCAACGACCAATTCTGCCACATTCTCTCCGCCCCACGGCCACCGTGTTTCATACGCACTCACATTGACAGACAAATCCGCCGGCGATCTAATTGCAACATCATGCAATATCGCGCAGCATGCATCCATGATGCATCGCAACAATGACGCGAGTTGGAAGTCCGGGACCCCAAGGCCATGCGCGTACTGATCGTCGATGACCATCCCATTGTGGCATCAGGCTGCCGGGCCCTGCTCTCGACCGATCCGGACCTCGAGCTGCTCGAAGCCGCCGATGCCGAGAGCGGCGAAGCCAGTTTCATCGCGCGCCGGCCGGACGTCTGCGTCGTCGACATCAACCTGCCGACCGTCTCCGGCTTCGAGCTCGCGCGGCGCATCCTCGCCCACGATGCCAATGCCCGGCTGATCATGTTCAGCATGAACGACGATCCGGTGTTCGCCGCGCGCGCCATCGACATCGGCGCCAAGGGCTACGTCTCGAAGAGCGGCGATCCGAACGATCTCGCCGAGGCGATCCGCGAGGTCGCCCGCGGCGGCAGCTATCTGCCGCCTGCGATCGCGCGCAGCATCGCCTTCGCGGGCGCCGCGGTCGCGCAGAGCCCGCTGGCGAAACTGACCTCGCGGGAGCTCGAGATCCTTCGCCTGCTCAGCGCCGGCAAGAGCCTGTCGGAGATTGCCTGGCTGATCCACTCATCCTACAAGACCGTCGCCAACACCTCCTCGATCATCCGCCAGAAGCTCGGCGTGCGAACATCCGGCGAGTTGGTGCGTTTGGCGATCGAGAACGGCGTCGCTTGACTCGTCCCGATTGAACGACGCAGCCTGACACGCGTTGGCGGCACGCGCGCCAGCGGCCCGACATCATTGCCGAACAGGTGATCCCATGACCCTCACGACCGTCTCCCAGAACAAGTCCCATGGCGGCGTCCAGGGCGTCTACCGCCACGCCAGCCAGGAGACCAAGACCGAGATGACGTTCTCGGTGTTCGTGCCGCCGCATGCCGACGGCGCGAAGCTGCCGGTCGTCTGGTATCTCTCCGGCCTGACCTGCACCCACGCCAACGTCACCGAGAAGGGCGAGTTTCGTGCCGCCTGCGCCGAGCTCGGCCTGGTCTTCGTGGCGCCCGACACCTCGCCGCGCGGCGACGGCGTGCCGGGCGATCCCAACAATGCCTATGATTTCGGCCTCGGCGCCGGCTTCTATGTCGACGCGACCGAGGCGCCGTTCGCGAAGAACTACCGGATGTGGAGCTACGTCACCGAGGAGCTGCCGAGCGTGGTCGCGGCGAACTTCCCGGTCGATCCGCGCCGCCAGTCGGTGATGGGCCACTCGATGGGCGGCCATGGCGCGCTCACGGTGGCGCTGCGCAACCCGGACCGCTACCGCGCGGCCAGCGCGTTCTCGCCGATCGTCGCGCCCTCGCAGGTGCCGTGGGGCGAGAAGGCCTTGGGCGGCTATCTCGGCGCCGACAAGGCGGCGTGGCGCAAGCACGACGCGGTGGCGCTGATCGAGGACGGCGCGCGCGTCTCCGACCTGCTGGTCGATGTCGGCACCGCCGATCAGTTCCTGACGCAGCAGTTGCGCCCGGAGCTGCTCAAGGCGGCCTGCGACAAGGCCCACATCCCGCTGCTGCTGCGCAAGCAGGAGGGCTACGACCACAGCTACTACTTCATCTCGACCTATATGGCCGATCATCTGCGCTGGCACGCGGCGCGGCTCGCACGCTGATATCAGCCGCGGACGTGATTTGCCCGACGGGTGCGATGACGCGCCCGTCGAGGCGATCTTGTCGTGCCCGGTGCCCGGATTCCACGTGCGCGACGACGGGGATTTCGCTCGGCGCCACAAGGCGATCCCAGTGTCCAGCCCGGCGGCAACAAAAATTTCACTTTCGTTTTTCCGGAAATAGTGATTGTCTAGCGCCATCCCGCCTCGTCGAGAGGGCGTATCGCGGTCGTCACGAACGTGGAGGTGGGATGCGGTGGACGCCGGCGGCGCGCAGCATGCTCAGGGCATCACATGCCCCGTGAGAGCGTGCGGACGAACGCGTCACGGCGTACGGCCAAGTCGCGTGGTCCTGGCATCCCGATGCCGATGCCTCCGCGGCGGCGCGCTCACAGCGCGTCGTCGCGCACGGTGACCAGAAAGCCCGGCGCACCGGGGAGAACGCGAAGCAACCGTTAAGACCATCCGCGCAGGGAGGGCCGGGATGTCCCAGCCGAACCTGTGGTACCTGCCGCCTGCATTTCTTGTCGCAGGCGGGCCATGGGGGCGGCAGGCTCCCGGCCTTCCCTGCGCCTCTTGTTTTCCAAGGGGCGACCGGCACGCAAAGCTCGGGCGTCATTCGCCGCGAGAATGCACCGTCATATCTCGTCAGCTACTGCGCCTGCGGCGCGCCGTAGTTCGGCGCCAGCAGGCGGTTGCGGACCAGCCAAGCCATGGTGCGCGTCCAGGATTCGTCGGTGTTGCCGCGCATATCCGCAGTCATCGCCGCGACCGGCTTGCCGGTGTGAACGTCGCGCAGATAGATGTTCATGTTGAGGATGAGATTGGAGACCTTCTGCACCGTCCCGGTGATGGCGAGATCGGCGCCGATGTCGCCCGCGAGCTTGACGTCGCAGCCGCCGCAAGCCTGCAGATTGCTGTGGTGCGCCGCATCGTTGACGGGAGCGATGTCGAGCACGCGAAAACGTCCGGAGTCCTGCAGCGCCGCGCGCAGTTGCTCGGCCGCATGCGCCAGCCTGTTCTGCTCGTCCTGGCGCGGGCCCTGCACCTCGCCCTGCAGGCTGGTGTCGATCAGCTCGAAGTCGAACACCGCCACCTTGGTCGGCTCGGCATGCACTGATGTCGCAGACATCAGGATCAGGAACGCGGGGAGAACGGCAGGTTTCAAGGTCGTGATCCGAAATGACGCGACAGCGGCCAAAAGTGGGGTTGAAAGCTAGGCCAATTCGTTCATCTTGCAAGACGAAACCTCGCCGGACAAGGACGAGGGAACAATGGGAGGACGTGTGGTCCTGGGAGTTCTGGCCCGATCTCTGATGGGCGCGATCGGCCTCATCGCCGCCGCAACCGCCGCCAGCGCGGCGGATCCGGTCGACATCGCGATCGGCTATCTCGGCCGCGCGAGCGTGCCGCAGACCTTGTCGCCGCTCGACCAGCCTGCGGCCGATGATGGCGTGGCCGGCGCGAGGCTCGCGATCGAGGACAACAACACCACCGGCAAGTTCCTCAACCAGCGCTTCACTTTGATCGACCGCCGCGTCAAGGATGACGAGGACGCCGCGCAGGCCGCCAATGAGCTCGCCGGCAAGACGGGATTCGTCCTCGTGGACCTGCCGGCGGATGCGGTGCTGAAGGTCGCAGATGCGTTGCGGGGCCGCGGCGTCACCCTGCTCAATGTCGGCGCCACCGACGACCGCCTGCGTGAGCAGGACTGCCGCGCCAACGTCATCCATGTCGCACCGACGCGCTCGATGCTCGCCGACGGCCTGGCGCAATATCTGGTCTGGAAGCAGTGGAAGCGCTGGCTGCTCGTCACCGGCTCGCACGACAACGACAGACTGTTCGCCGACGCGCTGCGCCGCGCCGCCACCCGCTTCGGCGCCAAGATCGTCGAGGAGCGGACCTTCGAGGACACCGGCGGCGCGCGCCGCACCGACAGCGGCGTGACCTTGATCCAGCGCCAGATGCCGGTGTTCACGCAGAAGGCGCCGGCCTATGACGTGCTGGTCACCGCCGACGAGAGCGAGGTGTTCGCCAACTATCTGCCCTACCGCACCTGGGATCCGCGCCCGGTCGCGGGCTCCGCCGGCCTGCGGCCGACGAGCTGGGATCCGGCGCAGGACCAGTGGGGGGCGACGCAGTTGCAGAACCGCTTCATGAAGCTCGCCTCGCGCCGCATGCACGCCTTGGACATGCAGGCCTGGATGGCCGTGCGCATGGTCGGCGAGGCCGCCTCGCGCACCAACTCCGGCGACGCCAAGACGATGGCCGACTACCTCAAGGGCCCGAACTTCACCATCGCCGCCTTCAAGGGCACCCGCCTCTCCCTGCGCGACTGGAACCTGCAATTGCGCCAGCCGATCCTTCTGGCCGACGGCCGCATGATCGTCTCGGTCTCGCCGCAGGAGGGCTTTCTGCACCAGGTCTCCGAACTCGACACGCTCGGCGTCGACCGCCCCGAAACCAAGTGCAAGCTGCAATGATGTCGGATCGAACCATGCTGATGAGAATGCCTAGTCCGACATGCCGGGCCGACATGCGTGCTGGTGTGGAGCCTTCCGCACACGCGCGTCCCGAAGGGCGATCGCAGCTTTGCAAGCGCTCCGGCACAGCAGTCAGCCTGCTCATCGCCGCACTCGTCATGGCCCATGCAGCCCCCGCCTCCGCCTACGTCGCCTTCGTCTCCAACGAGAAGGGCAACACCGTCTCCGTCATCGACACCGACACCTGGACGGTCACCAAGACCATCAAGGTCGGCCAGCGGCCGCGCGGGATCGCGTTCACGCGCGACGGCAAGTTCGTGATGGTGGCGGTCGGTGACGACGACACCATCCAGGTGATCGATGCCAAGAAGATGGAGGTGGTGGATACCCTGCCCTCCGGCCCCGATCCCGAATTGTTCGCGCAGGACGCCGCCGGCAAGACGCTCTATGTCGCCAACGAGAACGACAACACGGTCACGGTGCTCGACCTCGAGAAGCGCGTCCGCATCGGCGACGTCCAGGTCGGCGTCGAGCCGGAGGGCATGATGCTCAGTCCGGACGGCAAGATCCTGATCTGCACCTCCGAAACCACCAACATGGCGCATTTCATCGACACGGCGACCCGCAAGATCGTCGCCAACGTGCTGGTCGATGCGCGGCCGCGCTATGCCGAGTTCAAGAGCGACGGCTCGGAGCTGTGGGTGTCCGCCGAAATCGGCGGCACCGTCTCGATCATCGATCCGGCCAAGCGTGAGGTCACCGGCAAGATCAAGTTCGCCGTGCCCGGCCTGCGCAGCGAGGCGATCCAGCCGGTCGGCATCGGGCTCACCAAGGACGGCAAGACCGGCTTCGTTGCGCTCGGCCCGGCCAACCGTGTCGCCGTGGTCGACGGCGCCACCCACGAGGTGAAGAAATATCTCCTGGTCGGCCAGCGCGTCTGGCACATGGAGTTCACACCGGACGAGAAATATCTGCTCGTCACCAACGGCGTCTCCAACGACGTCTCGGTGATCGACGTCGCCGCGCAGAAGGTGATCAAGACCATCCAGGTCGGCGAGCTGCCCTGGGGCATCACGATTGCACAGCCATGACGACGCAAAACGCACCCGCTCTCGACTCGACAGGCTCTGCATCGCAGCCGGCGCCCGAGCAGGTCCCCGCGCTGTCGGTCGCCGGCGTCAGCCATTCCTACGGCGCACGCAAGGCGCTCAACGACGTCAGCTTCGCCGTCCAGCCTGCGAGCTTCACCGCCCTGCTCGGCCTCAACGGCGCCGGCAAGAGCACGCTGTTCTCGCTCATCACGCGGCTGTTCGCGGTGCAGACCGGCCAGATCGGCATTTTCGGCCATGACATCGGCCGGACGCCGGGCGAGGCGCTGCGGCTACTCGGCGTCGTGTTCCAGCCGCGCACGCTCGATCTCGATCTGTCGCTGACCCAGAACCTGCTCTACCACGCAGCGCTGCACGGCATCGCCCGCCGCGAGGCCCGCGCGCGCAGCGAGGAGCTGCTGGCGCGGATCGGCCTCGCCGACCGCGCCGGCAACAAGGTGCGCGACCTCTCCGGCGGCCAGATGCGCCGGCTGGAGATTGCTCGCGCCCTGCTGCACCGGCCGCGCCTCTTGCTGCTCGACGAGGCCACCGTCGGCCTTGACGTCAAGGCCCGCGCCGACATCGTCGGTCACGTCCGTCAGCTCGTTGCCGAGCAGGGCATCGGCGTGCTCTGGGCGACGCATCTGTTCGATGAGATCGCCGCGACCGACGATCTCGTCGTGCTGCATCAAGGCCGCGTGCTGGCGCGCGGGCCCGTCCCGCAGGTCATCGCCGAGGCCGGTGCGACCGACGTCAACGCGGCGTTCGCGCGGTTGACGACCCAGGCCAGTCCGGCGCGGAGCTCCGAGCCATGACCGTCACCTCCGTGCACGCCCCCCCACCCACACGCAGCGGCTTCTCGGCCGGCGAATACATCACTTGCCTCACCGGCATCGTCTGGCGCGAGGGCCTGCGCTTTCTGCATCAGCGCGAGCGCTTCGTCTCGGCGCTGGTACGGCCGCTGGTCTGGCTGTTCATCTTCGCCGCCGGCTTCCGCCAGGTGCTGGGCATCTCGATCATCCCGCCCTACGAGACCTACATCCTCTACGAGGTCTATATCGCGCCCGGCCTGATGGCGATGATTCAGTTGTTCAACGGCATGCAGTCGTCGCTGTCGATGGTCTATGACCGCGAGATGGGCAACATGCGCACCTTGCTGGTGAGCCCGCTGCCGCGCGGCTATCTCCTGTTCTGCAAGCTGCTCGCCGGCACCGCCGTCTCGGTGCTGCAGGTCTATGCGTTTCTCGCCATCGCCTGGTTCTGGGACATCACCCCGCCGCCGATGGGCTATCTGACGGTGCTGCCGGCGCTGATCCTATCCGGCCTGATGCTCGGCGCGCTGGGCATGCTGATTTCCTCCGGCATCAAGCAGCTCGAGAATTTCGCCGGTGTCATGAACTTCGTGATCTTCCCGATGTTCTTCGCCTCATCGGCGCTCTACCCGCTCTGGCGCGTCGAGGAAGGCAGTCCCTGGCTGGCTTATCTCTGCGAAGCCAACCCCTTCACCCACGCGGTCGAGCTCATCCGCTTTGCGCTGTACGGCAAGCTGAACTGGGTTTCGCTCGCGGTGGTCGGCGGCTGCACCGCCGTATTCATGATCGGCGCGATCCTGGCCTACGATCCGTCGCGGGGGTTTGTCAGGCGCGGTCCCGGAGGCGAGGCATGAGGTTCAGAACGACACTGGCGGCCGTCGCCATCGCTGCGTCGGCCAGTGCTGCGCAAGCCGCCGATCCGCGCTATCCGGATTGGCCCTGCCCGCAGGCCAAGGTGCCGGAAATCTCCATCGCGGCGGTGTGGTCCGGCCCGCCGATCGACGATGTCGGCGCGAGCTGGAAGGACGATGTGAAGGTGGCCGAGCTCGTCGTCAAGCTTGCCGCGCGCCGTATCCCGCTGGAGCAGGCCCAGAAGGACGTCGCCGATTTCCTGACCGGAACGTCCGAGGAGAAGACACGCAAGGGCAAGCTGCTGTTCGTCGGGCTGTTCGACACGCTGAACGCGCAGCGGACATCGGTCATGAACGGCCTCGAGCGCGTCATGCGCAAGCAGCGCGAGGCCGTCGACAAAGTGCGCGGCGACACGATCAAGCTGCAGGAGATGCAGAGCAGCGCCGCGCCGGATCAGGCCAAGGTCGAGGAAATGACCAACCAGTTGAACTGGGAGACGCGCATCTTCGAGGATCGGCGTCGCGTGATGAAGTTCGTCTGCGAGGTGCCGACCGCAATCGACCAGCGCCTGTTCGCGCTGGCCCGGGAGATCCAGCAGGACATGGAGTAGCTGTTTTGATGCGCTCTCGCCGCCCTCCCCGCTCACTCCTCAGGCCGCGGCTCAGGCTGCGTCTGCTGCAGCGGCAGGTCGGCGCGGCTCCAGCCGTCGGTCCCGTCGGGATACCAGGCGACGTTGCGATAGCCAAAGGTCAGCGCGCGCTTGGCGGCATTCCACGACATCCAGCAGTCTTCGAGGCAGTAGAACACGAGCAGACGACCGAGGTCGCCGCCCGACGCGTGCGCCAGCCCGCGCTTAAGATAGTCCTCAGTCTGGGGCGCCAGCACACCATAACCGGTGTCGGGCAGCCACATGCTGCCGGGAATGTCCAGGCGCGGCTGCTCGCGCCACACCGTCCCTGCCGGCAGATTCTTCGGCTTGGGCGGGCGCGGCAGCACGTCGACGAAGGCGGCCGATTTTGCGCGCCAGATCGCCTCGGTCTCCCGCGTCGACAGCACGCGCGCACCGGCCAGGGTCGTCGGCACCGGCGCGCGGTAGTTCTCGGTCCGGTAGCTGTCCGGCTCCGGCACGAGATCATCGGCTCGCACCGCCGCGGCGATCAGCAGCACGCCTGCCAACGCCGCCGCGGCGAGCCGAACGATCATGGCGATGTCTTCGCCGCAGCCTCGGCGGTGATCAGATGATTGCTCTCGTCCAGCAGCGGCACCCCGAAGTCCAGCAGGATCTTGTTGATCTCACCCTGGTTCTCCTGGATCAGCTTGTTGAGCTGACGGCGCCAGTTCTGGTCCGCGCCACGGACGCCCATGGCAATGCGATAGATCAGCTTCGGCCCGCTGGTCTCTTTCACCAGCGGCGTCACGTGCAGCTGCGGGCTCGCCTGCTTGGCGTAGTACCCGGCCATCGGGCCCCACAGCACGCCGGCATCGATATCGCCGGACTTCAGATCGTTGATCATCGCCTCTGCCGAGGAATCGACGCGGGTGTCGATCATCAGCGGATAGGGCTTTGCGGTCGGCATCAGCCCGGCCAGCGCCATGTTGGTCGCCGGCGGCGTGCCCGCCACGATGCCGATGTGCTTGCCCTTGAGCTTGGCATCCTCCAGCGTCGTCACATCGGCGAGATCGGAGCCCGGCTTGGTCACGATCGCGTAGGCCGTCCGGTAGTAGGGACTGGTGCTCTGCACCAGGTCGTCCCCTTGGGGAAAGCCCATGATCACGTCGCAACGGTGCGAGCCGAGCGTCATGCGCACGAATCCGGTGGCCTGCGGAAAGAATGTATAGTCGACCTTCTTCTGCAGCTTGGCGGCAAAGAGCTCGGCCAGCTTGTTCTCGAAGCCGTCGCCCTTCTCGTTCGAGAACGGCAGGTTGCGCGGATCGGCGCAGACCCTGAGCACCTTGGGGTCGACCAGTTCGATCGACAGGTCGAGGCCGTCATTGCTCTGTGCGAAAGCGGCGGCCGGTCCGAGCAAAGTAAGCCCCGCGGCAACCGCCAGCGAGCAGGCAAGTTCGTGACGCTTCGTCATCCGTATTTCCATCCCTATCGAACACATCGAGGTATTTTTGAAAATGCTAGGCCGCCGGCCGCGCCGGTGCAACAGCCGCCGTCATCGCGAAGAATTGACCCATTGCTGCACCGCAACGTCCATCGCCTGACGCACACCTCTCACGCGAGCAAGGCAAGCCGATGGTGAGACAACTGATCATCGCGATCACCGCCTGGGGGGCGCTGGCGCTCGGCAGCACCGCTCTTGCCATGCCGCTGGAACTCGAGGTCAGCGAGATCGCGCCCGGCGTGTTCGTTCACATCGGCCAGACCGCGCTGATGAACGCGGCGAACGAGGGCGCCATCGCCAATGTCGGTTTCATCGTCGGCAACGACGCGGTCGCCGTGATCGACACCGGCGGCAGCGTCCGCGAAGGCCGCGCGCTGCTGGCTGCGATCCGCGCCCGTACCGCCAAGCCCGTGCGCTACGTCATCAACACCCACGCCCATCCGGATCACGCATTCGGCAACGCGGCATTCGAGGGCGACGGCACGCGCTTCGTCGGCGCCAAGAACCTGCCGCGCGCGCTTGCATTGCGCGGACCGCACTACATCGAGGCGTTCCGGCGCCTGATGGGCGCCGAGCTGATCGACGAGGTCCGTCTCGTCGCCCCGTCGATCCTCGTGGACGACGAGATGATGCTCGACCTCGGCGGCCGTACCCTCACGCTCAAGGCCTGGAGCACCGCGCATAGCGACTGCGACCTGTCCGTCTATGATGACCGGAGCAGGATCTTGTTCGCCGGCGATCTCGTATTCCTGCGTCACATCCCGGTGATGGATGGCAGCCTGCGCGGCTGGATTTCCGACATGGCCGCGCTCGCGACCATCCCGGCCGAGCGCGTCGTCCCGGGCCATGGCCCTGTCAGCCCGTGGCCACTGGCGCTCAGTGACGAGCGTCGCTACCTCGATACATTGGCCCACGACGTTCGCGGGCTGATCAAGGCAGGCAGGCCGATCGCGGACGCCGCTGGGGCCGCGGGATCGGAGCGCGGCAAATGGGAGCTGTTCGACGACTACAATGCCCGCAACGCAACGGCGGCATTCTCGGAAATGGAATGGGAATGAGGGCGGCAACGCGCTATGATTGTTAATTCACCCGACTGCCCGAGGAGGATTGCGCCATGATCCGGCTCCACCTGCCGTCCACCCTGCTTCTCGGGGCCTGCCTCGCGTTTGCGTTCGCACCTGCGAAGGCCGCTGATGGTTACGATCCCTGGCCGGGACTGGTCCAGGACATCTTCAACAACAAGGCGATGCAGGACGGCAGCAATGTGCTGTCGATCGAGATGCCGATGCGCGCCGAGGATGCCTCGGTCGTTCCGGTCACCCTGCGCAGCAAGCTGTCGCCCGCCGACGAGCGCCGTATCAAGACCATCACGCTGGTGATCGACCAGAATCCCGCGCCGATGGCGGCCAAGTTCACGCTTGGCGCGGACGCCAATGTGACCGCGATCTCGACGCGGGTCCGCGTCAACAACTACACGGATGTGCATGCCGTGGCCGAGCTGACGGATGGTCAGCTCTATGTGGTCAAGACCTTCGTCAAGGCGTCCGGAGGCTGCTCGGCGCCGGCGGCGAAGAATCCGGACGAGGCCAAGGCGCGCATCGGCCAGATGCGCTACCGGCAGTTCACGCAAAGCAGCGACGGCGCCACGAGCGGCATCCGCGAAGCGCAGGTCATGGTCGGGCATCCCAACAATTCCGGGCTCCAGATGGATCAGGTGACGCAGCTCTACATTCCGGCCTTCTTCATCGACCGGCTGACACTGTCGCAGGACGGCAGTCTGGTGCTGTCGGTCGAAGGCGGCATCTCGATCTCTGAGGATCCCAACATCCGCTTCACCTACGTGTCGAACGGTGCCAAGCAATTCCATGCGGAGGCGAAGGATACGCAGGGCCACGTGTTCGAGCACGATTGGCCGGCCGACGGTTCAGGAACTTGATGCGGCAGAGCGGCAGCGCTTCAGAAGCATCTCACTTCGGCTTCGGCCTGCGCCCGGCGGAGATCGTTCAGCGCGTTGGCGGCCTGCTCGGACGTGCGGAACTGGGTGCCGAGATTGCTGTGCACCTGGGACATGCTGAGGACGGTCTCGGCCGTGACGTAGCGCTCATAGGGAATGATCGAAGCGATCACGTCGATCGAGCAGGAGCACTGCGCGATCGCCTCCCTGGTCTCGCCATTTGCCTTCATGCAGCCGAACACATATTCGGCCCGCGCCGAGGTCGGATAGTCGTTGAGCTCCTCGGCACGAGCCGGCCCGCACAGCGCAATCGTGGCAATGAGAGTGGCGACAATCGGTCCTACCGGAACAGCACTACGCATCACAGTCCTCCGCGGCATCGCAGCCGAAGCTATGCTAAGGGAATGAGGCTGAAAAGAACACCTCTCGAGGAAACGCAGACAGGCTCATGACGCAGATCGGTCGTTTGTTGATGGCGATTGTCGCCTGCGCCCTGCTGCCGGTCACGGCATGCTGCGCCGCCGAGACCGTCAAGGTTGCGGTGCAAAAGACCGGCACCTTCGCCTGGGAGCTGGCCGTGATCCGCGCCCGCCAGCTCGACAAGCAGGCGGATATCGCGATCGATGCGGTCGAGCTCGCGAGCCCGGAGGCCGGCAAGATCGCGCTGCGGGCCGGCAACGCCGACATCATGGTGTCGGACTGGCTGTGGGTGTCGCGCGAGCGTGCGCTCGGCGCCAAGCTCACCTTCTATCCCTATTCGAGCGCGCTCGGCGCCGTGATGGTGCCGGCGACCTCACCGATCAAGACGCTTGCCGATCTGAAGGGACGCAAGCTCGCGGTGGCCGGCGGCCCGCTCGACAAGAGCTGGCTGCTGCTGCAGGCCACGCTCAAGCGCGACGGCGTCGATCTGAAATCGCAGGCAACCATCACCTATGGGGCACCGCCGCTGCTGGCCGCCAAGCTGGCCGACGGCGAGATGGATGCGGGCTTGAACTTCTGGAATTTCTGCGCGGCCCTGGAGGCCAAGGGCTTCCGCCGGCTTGCCGGCATCGAGGACCTGCTGCCGCCATTCGGCGCCAAGGGCCGCACCGCGATGATCGGCTATGTCTTCGACGAGGACTGGGCCGCCAAGCACCGCGATCTCGTCGCCCGCTTCCTAACCGTCACGGCCAAGGCCAAGGAGATCCTGGCGACTTCCGACGCCGACTGGCAAACGATCGCCCCGCTGACCGGCGCACAGGACGACGCCACCTTGCGCGCCTATCGCGACCGCTATCGCGAAGGTATTCCACGCCGGCCGGTGGCCGAGGAAGAGGCCGACGCCCGCGTTCTCTACGGCGTTCTCGCCTCGATCGGCGGTCGCGATCTGGTCGGCCCCGCGGCTGAGCTCAGTCCCGGCACCTACTACAGGGCGGATGCGAGGGATTAGTGCTGCGGCTGTTGTCCTTTGCGCTTCTGCTCGCCACCTGGTGGATTGCCGCGGCTGTCGCCGGCAGCGCCAAGCTGCCATTGCCATCGGCCGTGCTTGCGGTTGCGGTGGCGGAGGCGCGGTCCGGCGCGCTATTTCTACATCTCGGCGCAACGCTCGCCCGCGTCGCCCTCGCCTTCACTCTGTCGATGACACTCGGCTCGGCAATCGGCTTTTTGATGGGGCGCAGCCAGCTCGCCAACCGCCTCGGCGATCCCTGGCTGATCCTGCTGCTCAATCTGCCGGCGCTGGTGGTGATCGTGCTCGCCTATATCTGGGCCGGTCTCACCGAGGTCGCTGCGATCGCGGCGATCGCGATCAACAAGCTGCCGACCGCCGTCGTCACCCTGCGCGAAGGCGCCCGCGCGCTCGATCCATCGCTCGACGAGATGGCCAAGGTGTTTGCCTTTTCGCGCGGACGCATCCTCCGCCATGTCCTGCTGCCGCAGCTTGCGCCCTATATTGCGGCGGCCGCGCGCTCCGGCCTGTCATTGGTGTGGAAGATCGTGCTGGTCGCCGAGTTGCTCGGGAGGCCCAACGGCATCGGCTTCGAGATCGGCGTCGCCTTCCAGCTGTTCGACATTCCGTTGCTGCTCGCCTACTCGCTCAGCTTTGCTGCCGTGGTGCTGGTGATCGAGGCCGTTATCGTCCAGCCGTTCGAGCAGCGTGCATCGAGGTGGCGGCTCCGTGCGGCTTGAGGTCGATATCAGGTCCAAGAGCTACACCAGCGCCGCCAATGGCAAGCGCCAGGAGGTGATTGCTGGCATTGCCTTTTCGCTGGAGCGGGGCGAGGTCGGCGTCGTCGTCGGCCCCTCCGGCTGCGGCAAGAGCACGATGCTGCGGATCCTCGCCGGTCTGGACAACGACTATCAGGGCCATGTATCGCGGCCCGAGGGAGCCCGGCTGGCAATGGTGTTCCAGGAGCCGCGGCTGCTGCCGTGGCGATCCGTCGAGGCCAACGTCCGGCTGGCAGCGCCCGGTGTCGCGGAGGACAGGCTGGCCGCCATCTTCGGCGTGCTCGAGCTCGAGGGACATCGCAGCCATTTTCCAGGCGAGTTGTCGCTCGGCCTCGCCCGCCGTGTCGCGCTGGCGCGCGCCTTTGCGGTCGAGCCGGATTTCCTGATTCTCGACGAGCCGCTGGCTTCGCTCGACGACGCGCTCGCCGCGCGGCTGCGCGAGGAGATCGCGACGCTCGTGGCCTCGCGCCCCATGATCACGCTGCTGGTCACCCACAGCATGGACGACGCGGCACGGCTCGGCGACCGGATCTTCCTGCTGTCCTCACGCCCTGCCCGTCTGCTTCATTCAGTCCCGATCGACCTGCCGCGCGCGCAGCGCAACAACGACGTGGTCGCGGTAATCAAGGCCGATGTGGCGCGACTGGATTTTTCCGTGTCATAGTCATGGCAAAGGACATCGGACCCCAGGGAAAACGCCATGAGACGCGCATTCGCCGTGACGGCGATCATTCTGTTCGGCATCCCGCTCGCGGCCGCCGCGCAAAGCAAGGGCATCCGGCTCTGGAATCTGACCACCGCCACGATGACCGGCTTTCAGCTCTCGCCGGCCGGCCAAAACAATTGGGGACCGAATCAGACGCTGAACGACAAGGACAAGGAGCTCGATCACGACGAACGGCTGAAGCTCACCGGAGTCGAGCCTGGGCGCTACGACGCCAAGGTGAGCTATGCCGGAGAGCGGCAGTGCATTGTTCGCGGCCTCGAGATCAAGGCCGACGCCGTGGTTTCGGTCGCCGACAAGGACCTCAAGGAGTGCACGAAGTAAGCAGCCAGCGTGCCGACGGCCAAGCCGGCCTCAGGCCTTGTCGTTGCTGTGGGGATATTCGCAGCGCCATCGCACTGCAGTCCATTTCGGGTGCTCGCCGATCCACTGGGCGATGTAGGGCGGCGCCTTCATCGCGCATTGCTGCAGCGAGGCACCGCCATCCGCGAAAACGAGATGCTGCTCCTCGCAGGTGGCCGGAGACAGGACTGCGCAGACGGTGATGACGAGATCGATGGAGCTCATGGCTCGTTGTCCTTCGATAAGCCTGAAACAGCTTAACTGAAACTACGACATCCGGCTGCATCAGTTTCTCCTCGCGCAACAAATTATGCAGCGGAACCAAGGCTGGAACGACTATCCCTGGGCGAATCCGCCCCTGACGCTTGATCCGAACCGGCAGATCGGCTGCAATGGAAGCGGTCGATCGACCTCAAAAGAGCGAATGCGGAGGAAGCAGATGCCCAAGGTTCTCGTACTCTACAAGACCCCCAAGAGCGCCGAGGCGTTCGACAAACACTATATGAACGTCCATGTGCCGCTGGCGAAGAAGATTCCCGGTCTGAAGAGCTACGATATCAGCCGGGGCCCGGTGAATGGGCCGGCGGGAGCCACCAACATCCACCTCGTTGCCACCCTGATATTCGATTCGATGCAGGCGCTGCAGGCGGGAATGGGCTCTGCCGAAGGCAAGGCGGCGGCGGGCGATCTGCCCAACTTCGCCGATGGCGGCGTCGACCTGTATATCTTCGACACGCAGGACGTTTGATCGTCACCAACGTTCGGCGGTGTGCCCGTCATACCCGATCGGCCGAGAGGCCGGTCGCCGGGACGATCTCGCGGACCGTCCATCGAATGGATCCGCCAAGCCAGTCAGAAGCGAATTGCGCTCCTCGTGGCTTGGCAGATCGCTACGCGTTACTTGCGCGCAGCACAGGCGTACATGTTGATTTCCATGCCAACCGGCACTTCGACGATCTTCGGTGTCTTCCAGGCCATTTCAAGCTCCCAAGTTCGACTATCATTGACTGACGCATTTCTCGCGCCAACATCGAAGCTAGGACCGCATCGGGGGGAACGCAAGGCTCCACAACCGTGGAGCATTTCCCCAGCGGTTGTCGATCGATTGAATGAAACAAAATCCAGCCGCCTGGCTGGACGCCGTTCCGCCTCAATCCTCGTAGGACGTTGCCCCTGAGCGGGACGGCATCTTCCCTCACGCACCGCCCGGCTGCACGTAGCAGAACACATACCGATTGCGGCTCAGGAAGATGATGCCGTGCCCCGTCGGATTTCCCCTGTCCCACTTCAGCTTGTGATCGGGGACCTCGATCTCGGTACCGACATCGATATGCGGGCGGCCACGCGGCTCATCGGGACGGTCATCGGTAATGATGACATAGGTCTTGCCGTCGCGGACATGGATCTCATCGGCAAAGTAGGCGTCGGCCTCACCGCAGCACGATGCCGTCGGCACGTCGGGCTGCATCAGCGCCTCGTACCATTGACGCAATGCAGGATCGACCGCTCCCCACTGACCGAGATCACGCGCACTCGCACTCACCCAAAGGCAACAAAGCATGCCGAGCCAAAGGATGGTTCGTCTCATCCGCCCACTCCTCTGTTATCCCGGCATGATGCGGCGAAGCAATGTTTGTGCCGCAACGCAACATCGGAGCGGTGCGATCATGCCGACCCAGATCCGCGAGCAGAGACAACGGGGATCGGCTGCTCTGTCCCGATCGAACGAGGACGGCTTCCCGATGCGCAGAGGGCGGTTGCCACCTTTTCGTATTGACGGTTCCCGATTTCGAGCGGAGTGTTGTGCCCGCAGCGTCAGGATAGGCGCGCATAAAAATCTCGGAGGAAATGAATGAAGCGGATCGCGCTGGCCGCAGGCCTCGCTATTTTTGCATCACATGGTGCAAGCGCGCAGAGCGCCGATCAGTTGGTCAAGGGTGCAACTGATACGGCGAACGTTCTCAACTACGGCATGGGCTACAATCTGCAGCGGTTCAGCCCGCTCACCCAGATCAACAAGGACAACGCCAAGAACCTGGTGCCGGTCTGGAACTACAGTTTCGCCGATGACCGCAGTGAGGAGTCGCAGCCGCTGGTGTACCAGGGCGTGCTCTACGTCACGACCCACAATGCGACGATGGCCGTCGACGCCAAGACCGGCAAGCAGATCTGGAAAAGCAAGATCGACTATCCCGCCGAGACGCCGCGCGTGGTCTGTTGCGGCATCATCAATCGCGGCGCCGCGCTGTACGACGGCAAGGTGTTCCGGACCACGCTCGATGCCAACGTGATTGCGCTCGATGCCAAGACCGGCAAGGAACTGTGGCGTCAGAAGGCCGCTGACATCAAGGAAGGCTACTCGATGACCGTCGCGCCGCTGGTCGCCGACGGCGTCGTGTTGACTGGCATCTCCGGCGCCGAGTTCGGCACCCGCGGCTTCATCGATGGTTGGGATCCGGCGACGGGCAAGCATTTGTGGCGCACACACACGGTCCCAAGCCCGGATGAACCCGGCGGCGACACCTGGAAGGGCGACACCTGGAAGCTGGGCGGCGGCTCGACCTGGATCACCGGCTCCTACGATCCCGAGCAGAACACCGTGTTCTGGGGCGTCGGTAATCCCGGACCGTTCAACGCGGCGGTGCGCCCGGGCGACAACCTCTACACCTGCTCGGTGCTCGCGCTCGATCCGAAGACCGGCAAGATGAAGTGGCACTTCCAGTTCTCGCCGAACAATCCATTCGACTACGACGCGGTCGCGGAGATGGTGCTCGCCGACATGAACGTCGAGGGTAAGCAGACCAAGGTGCTGATGAACGCCAACCGCAATGGCTTCTTCTATGTGCTCGATCGCACCAATGGGAAGCTGCTCGCGGCCAACCCCTATGTGAAGGTGAACTGGGCCTCCAGCATCGACCTGAAGACGGGCAAGCCCGTCGAGACCGATGTGACGCGCGATGCCCGCGAGGGCAAGAAGGTCACGGTCTATCCGTCGATTCTCGGCGGCAAGAACTGGGAGCCGATGTCGTTCAATCCGCAAACCGGGTTGGCCTACGCCAACACGCTCGTGTTCGGCGGCCACTACAAGACCGAGCCTGCGACCTACAAGGCCGGCGAGTGGTACCTGGGCATGGACCTGACGGATCTGTGGGATTGGCCGGAAGGGCCACGCGGTCAGCTCAAGGCCATCGATCCGATGACCGGCAAGACCAAGTGGGAGCAGCCGAGCGACATCCCGCGCTTCTCCGGCGTGCTGTCCACGGCAGGCGGCGTGGTATTCTCGGGCAAGCTGACCGGCGAGTTCGAGGCTTTCGACGCCGACAGCGGCAAGAAGCTGTGGCAGTTCCAGACCGGCTCCGGCATCGAAGGCCAGCCCGTCACCTGGCAGCAGGATGGCGTGCAGTATGTCGCCGTCACCTCAGGCTACGGCGGCGTCTACTCACTGTTCTCCGGTGACGAGCGCCTCGCCAACGTTCCGGCAGGCGGCTCGCTGTGGGTCTTCGCGGTCAAGAACTGAGTGCGGATTGCCCGTGAGACAGAACATGTTCATGAAAGCGGCGGCGGCCTTCGCCGCCGTCGTGGCGATGTCGGCCGTCCTGTCGACGACTGCCCTCGCCCAACAACAAGATGGCAGCGCCGCACATAGCCAGGTGGACATCGGCAAGACGACGTTCGCTCAGAAGTGCTCGCACTGCCACGGCCCCAACATGGTGAACTCCGGCACGGTGACGCCCGACCTGCGTCGGTTTCCCGATGACCAGCCTCGTTTCGTCACCACGGTGAAGCAGGGCAAGAACGGTCGCATGCCGCCCTGGGGCGACATTCTCAGCGATGACGAGATCACCGCGCTGTGGGCCTATGTCTCGAGCCGGAGAGCGCAGTGATGCGCCATCTCTGCCGTTGGCTGACTGCCTTGATGATCTCGACAGTGTCGTCAGCCGCCTTAGCCGCTGACGACGTGCTGCGCATCTGCCTTGACGAAAATCTTCCGCCGCTCTCGGTCCATCATCGTGGCAAGCCCGGCAACGGTTTCGACGTCCTGCTCGGTCAGGCAATCGCCGACCGCCTTGGCAGAAAGCTCGAGATCCAGTGGTACGAAAGCAAATTGGACGAAGATTCCAGTCCAGCGCTGGAGGCGAACGCACTGCTCTCGGACGGACGCTGCTCGCTGCTCGGCAGCTATGCGTTCACCCAGGACGGATTGGTCGCGCCCGGCGTCAAGACAGCCAAGCTGCCGGACTTCGATGGCGCCACCCGCGACGACCGCCGCCGCCGCGTTCCGCTCGGCACGCTGATGCCGAGCAAGCCATACATGTTCTCAACACTGACCGTCGTTCTCGGACCTTCCGCGAAACAGCGCCCGATTACCGACATCGGCGACCTGGCAGGGCTGCGGCTGGCAATCGAGAGCGGCACGTTGGCGGATGCAATCCTGATGACGTTCGACAAGGGACGGCTGATCGACGACATCACGCATTTGATTCCCGCGCGGGATGATCTGCTCGGGGCGCTCGAACAGGGCAAGTTCGATGCGACCCTGCTCGATGGCAGACGTTTCGATGCGTATCGGGCGGCTCATCCCGACACCAGGCTCGGCGGGTCGGGCTACAGCTATCCGATCGGCGTGAACCGCGGTTATGTCGGGCTGACCAGTTCGGCCGAACTCATCGCATCGGTCGACAAGGCCTTGACGGAACTCGACGCTTCCGGGGCCCTGGCGAATCTCGGTCGGTCCGCCGGACTGACCTACCTTCCACCGCGCGAGCCGGTGATTCTCGGTGATGCATTCCAGAGGATCATCCGGAGCGGCGCACGCTAGCGCGGCTACCTCACGACCGCTCAGCGGGCCGCAGTCTTATGAACCGACGACGGCACGACGCCGAAATATTTGCGGAAGACACGGCTGAAGTGCGACGAACTCGAAAAACCCCACGAGAACGCGACATCAGTGATGGTCTTGCCGCTCTGCGTCTCCAGTTCCTGCCGGCAATGCTGAAGCCGGGCCCGCCAGATGTAGTCGCTGACCGTCATGCCACGGTCGCTGAACACCATGTGAAGGTAGCGCTTGGTGCACCCCAGAGCCGCCGAAATCTGATCGATGCACAGATCGGGATCGCGCAGATGCTCGCGGATGAAGGCTTGAGCGCGGATATAGACCGCCTCAGGTCCCGCCCGATCCAGCATTCGATCGGCTTCACGCAGCGGCAAGAGCAACAGATCGATGAGCGATTCGGCGACGCTGACGGCCGAGTTGGGCGAAAGCCGGGTCGCCTCATCGAACGCGGCATGGGTGACATCATGCGCAATCCGACCGGTCCCGCTCCGCGCAGACAGCTTGTATGCAGGCATCTTTTCCGACCGGAAGCCGCGCTCCTGCAATAGCTCCTTCGGCACGATCACGACGTCATGGCGGGTCAGCGCGGGGCTGATGATGGTGTGCGGTAACGAGACGTCATAGGCGAGACAATCGCCCGGGCCGATCTCGATCTGGCGGCCATCCTGCTCGAAATAGGACGTTCCATAGGTCTGGAACAAGATCTTGATGTAGGGATGTGCGGCCTTTTGCGCACGCGCATAGGTATGCGCAATACGGTGCTGGCTGGCCTCGATCTGGCAGAGCTTCAGGCGCGACACCGTCGTGAAATTGATGCGCCCCTCGAACGAGGCCCCCTCCAGCGGATCGACATCGAAACGTCCGCACAGGTCGGTCAGTGCATCTGACCAACGCTGGATCTGGCTCTTCGGTGAGAATCCCGAAGTATTAAGCGAGCGGATCGTGTCGGACATGTTTCATCCACCGATTCATGATCGAAACGCAACGGGTCCGCCGCCGGACGGCGAACGAGACTGTAGCAAGATTGCTCCCATTTTAAGGCCGCGACTTTCGCGGCGCACTTCGTTCCATAACTTCCCTCGCATGATCCTCCGCCTTCGTCTCTGTAAGGTCAAGGGAAACGTCAACCTTCGGTGGAACCGCGGTGCTGTAAATTGATGCTCCGCAGCAAGAATGGCGCTCATGTTGCGGACCAGCAAAGCAAAATCTCCTTCAAAAACTTCTATTCGCTTCACTCTTGAGCAAGCTCTTTTCTCTTTTGGGCAAGTTTCCCGGTCAGGAAGTGGATAATCAATGATGCCGAAAACGAATACTGGGCCGCGTGCTGCGGAACCTCAGTTGAACCCGGGAGGAAAGACGATGCGAAGAGTGCTACTCGCAACATGTCTGACGTCAGTCGCGGCGCTTGCCGCGGGTGGCGCGTGGGCCAGTGAAGAGCTGGTCAAGATGTCGGCCAACCCGAAGGACTGGGTGATGCCGGCGGGAGACTACGCCAATACGCGTTACTCCAAGCTCAATCAGATCAACGCTCAGAACGTCGGCAAGCTGCAGGTCGCGTGGACCTTCTCCACCGGCGTGCTGCGCGGCCACGAAGGCGGACCGCTCATCATCGGCAACTTGATGTATGTGCATACGCCGTTCCCGAACAAGGTGTATGCGCTCGATCTCGCGCAGGACAACAAGATCGTCTGGAAGTACGAGCCCAAGCAGGATCCGAACGTCATTCCGGTGATGTGCTGCGACACCGTCAACCGCGGCGTCGCCTATGGGGACGGCAAGATCTTCCTGCATCAGGCCGACGACAAGCTGGTGGCGATCGACGCCAAGACCGGCCAGCACGTCTGGACCGCCGTCAATGGCGATCCGAGCAAGGGACAGACCGGAACCTCGGCTCCGCTCGTGGTGAAGGACAAGGTGTTGGTCGGCACGTCCGGCGGCGAGTTCGGCGTCCAGTGCAGCATGACCGCTTACGATATCAAGAGCGGCAAGCAGGTCTGGAAGGCGTACTCCGAAGGTCCGGATGACCAGATCCTGTTCGACGCCAACACCACGGCGCTCGGCAAGCCGGTCGGCAAGGACTCGAGCCTGAAGACCTGGCAAGGCGATCAGTGGAAGACCGGCGGCGGCTGCACCTGGGGCTGGATCTCCTACGATCCGCAGCTCGACATGGTCTATTACGGGTCGGGCAATCCCTCGACTTGGAATCCGAAGCAGCGTCCCGGCGACAACAAGTGGTCGATGACGATCTTCGCCCGCCATGCCGACACCGGCGTCGCGAAGTGGGTCTATCAGATGACGCCCCACGACGAGTGGGACTATGACGGCGTCAACGAGATGATCCTGTCCGACCAGTCCATCAACGGCCAGCCGCGCAAGCTGCTCACGCACTTCGATCGTAACGGCCTCGGCTATACGCTCGACCGTGCCACGGGCGAGCTGCTCGTTGCCGAGAAGTTCGACCCGAAGGTGAACTGGACCACCGGCGTCGACATGGACAAGAACTCTGCAACCTACGGCCGTCCCAAGGTCGTCGATCAGTACTCGACCGACAAGCAGGGTGAGGACGTCAACACCAAGGGCATCTGCCCGGCGGCGCTGGGCACCAAGGACGAGCAGCCGGCGGCCTACTCGCCGGATACGCAACTGTTCTACGTGCCCACCAACCATGTCTGCATGGACTACGAGCCCTTCAAGGTGAGCTACACCGCAGGTCAGCCCTATGTCGGCGCAACCCTGTCGATGTATCCGCCGGCGGGTGAGACCCATATGGGCAACTTCATCGCCTGGGACGGCAAGACCGGCAAGATCGCCTGGTCGAACAAGGAGCCGTTCTCGGTGTGGTCTGGTGCGCTCGCGACGGCTGGCGGCGTGGTGTTCTACGGAACGCTCGAAGGCTACCTCAAGGCGGTCGATGCCAAGACGGGCAAGGAGCTCTACAAGTTCAAGACCCCGTCCGGCATCATCGGCAACGTCACGACCTACGAGGCAGGCGGCAAGCAGTATGTCGCCGTGCTCTCGGGTGTCGGTGGCTGGGCCGGCATCGGTCTCGCGGCGGGCCTGACGGATCCGACCGCCGGTCTCGGTGCGGTCGGCGGCTACGCAGCGCTGAGCAACTACACCGCCCTGGGCGGCGCGCTCACCGTGTTCTCGCTCCCGCAGCAGTGAGCTAGGCACCTGCTTCCGGCGCATGGATCTCGTCCATGCGCCGGTTCGCCTGCCCCAGAAAATTAAGGGAAGACGCCCTTGCGTAGAATCTGTTTTGCGGTCGCCACGGCTCTGTTCCTGGCAACCGGCGGGATGACTGTCGCCGAAAATGCCTGGGCGGAAAGTCCGGGAGATCCTGCGGCCGTCAAGTCCGAGGACGGGAAGTACTTCGATAAGGATGGCAATCCGACCTACAAGGTGGGCGCCGACGGATCGGTCGACTGGTACACCTACTCGGGATACCGCCGCTATCATTCCGAATGCCACGTCTGCCACGGGCCCGACGGCATGGGATCGACTTATGCGCCTGCGCTGAAGGACTCGGTCAAGACCATGAGCTACGGCGATTTCATCGGTGTCATCGCCAGCGGCCGCAAGAATGTCAGCACGTCCCAGGAGAACGTCATGCCGGCCTTCGGCGACAATCCGAACGTGGCCTGCTACATGGACGACCTCTACATCTACCTGCGCGCCCGCGGCAATGACGCGGTAGGACGCGTTCGCCCCGCCAAGCATGAGGACAAGCCGCCAGCCTATACGGAAGCGGAGAACTCCTGCATGGGCAAGAAATGACTGACGACGAGGACCGCGCCTGGCCAGTTTTCCTGGACAGGGTCGCGGGCCTGACAGACTGAAACAGGAGTTTGAGACATGAAGACGCGCGCCGCGGTCGCTTTCGAAGCCAAGAAGCCGCTGGAGATCGTCGAGGTTGACCTCGAAGGGCCGAAGGCCGGCGAGGTGCTGGTCGAGATCAAGGCTACCGGCATCTGCCACACCGATGCCTACACGCTCGACGGTTTCGACAGCGAGGGCATCTTCCCCTCGATCCTCGGCCATGAGGGCGCCGGCATCGTGCGCGAAGTCGGCCCGGGCGTGACCTCGGTCAAGCCCGGCGACCACGTCATTCCGCTCTACACACCGGAATGCCGCCAGTGCAAGAGCTGCCTCAGCCGCAAGACCAATCTCTGCACCGCGATCCGCGCCACGCAGGGCAAGGGCCTGATGCCGGACGGTACGTCGCGCTTCAGCTACAAGGGCCAGGCCATCTACCACTACATGGGCTGCTCGACCTTCTCCAACTTCACCGTGTTGCCGGAGATCGCAGTCGCGAAGATTCGCGAGGACGCGCCCTTTGACAAGAGCTGCTATATCGGCTGCGGCGTCACCACCGGCGTCGGCGCGGTCGTCAACACGGCGAAGGTCACGCCCGGCGCGAACGTCGTGGTGTTCGGCCTCGGCGGCATCGGGCTCAATGTCATTCAGGGCGCCAGGATGGCGGGGGCCGACAAGATCATCGGCGTTGACCTCAATGACAGCAAGGAGGAATGGGGCCGCCGCTTCGGCATGACCCATTTCGTCAACCCGAAGAAGGTGACCGGCGACATCGTCCAGCACCTGGTCGCGCTGACCGACGGCGGTGCCGACTACACCTTCGACTGCACCGGCAATACCACGGTGATGCGCCAGGCGCTGGAAGCCTGCCATCGCGGCTGGGGCGAATCGATCATCATCGGTGTCGCCGAGGCCGGCAAGGAGATCGCGACCCGCCCATTCCAGCTCGTCACCGGACGCGTCTGGAAGGGCACGGCGTTCGGCGGCGCGCGCGGGCGCACCGACGTTCCCAAGATCGTCGACTGGTACATGAACGGGAAGATCGAAATCGACCCGATGATCACCCACACGCTCAAGCTCGAAGACATCAACAAGGGCTTCGACCTGATGCATGAGGGCAAATCGATCCGTTCCGTCGTCGTGTTCTGACCCCAAGCACGCAAAACTGAGGAGGATTGCGCCATGACTGTCCACATCCATCCGTCCGTCGATAACGGCGTCAAACAGGGAAGCGGCCATTTCGCCGGCGGCACGCTGGTCTGCAAATGCCACGACCGGCCGGTCAAGGTCGGCATCAAGGGCGATGTCGCGCATAACCACGCGTGCGGCTGCACCAAATGCTGGAAGCCCTCCGGCGCGACCTTCTCGGTCGTTGCCGTGGTGCCGCGGCAGAACGTCACGGTGCTGGAGAACGGCGACAAGCTCAAGATCGTCGATCCCTCCGCCGTCATCCAGCGCTATGCCTGCACCGGCTGCGGCACGCATATGTATGGCCGCATCGAGAACACGGGCCACCCGTTCTACGGCCTCGACTTCATTCACCCCGAGCTGTTCCAGGAGCAGGGTTCGGCCGCGCCGGGCTTTGCGGCCTTCGTCTCCTCGGTGATCGAGTCGGGCGTGAAGCCGGAACAGATGGGCGAGATTCGGGCGCGATTGAAGGAGCTGGGGCTCGAGCCCTATGACTGCCTGTCGCCGGCCCTGATGGATGCGATTGCCACCCACGTGGCGAAAGCAAAGGCGGCCTGACGGCCGCCACGGACCAAGCGTACAACTGAAGCGTTCCTTCCTGAAGACTTGGTGCCTCGCCTGCCCCACGCCGGCGAGGCATTCTTTTTTTGTCGCGGCTTTGGTCAGGCGGCCGCCATTGTCGTCGGCGCATCGCCCATTGTTCCGTATTTGCATTGCAGCGGGCTGCACGCGCAGCGCTCGTCTGCTCTGACACCACACGCGCCTGTGTAGACCGATGCCTGTCCCGGTCTGCTATCATCAGTAGTCTTCCGACAACTCTCAATTGATCCGGCGCGTGCACGTAAGGACATGTGGTCCCGCGCGCGTCCACCAACGATCAGAACCAGCGACCATTGGTCCGACAGAGCGAGGGCGAACATGATCAAGGTGAAAATCAACGGACAGGAGCAGAGCTGGGATGGCGATCCGAGCCTGCCGCTGCTGTGGTATCTGCGCGACGAGCTGGGTTTGACCGGAACGAAATACGGGTGCGGCGCAGCGCTGTGCGGCGCCTGCACCGTGATGGTCGACAAGGAAGCGGCGCGCGCCTGCATCACCGCAGTATCGGATGTCGCGGGACGGGAGGTCACCACCATCGAAGGTCTGCATCCGACCGGAGATCATCCGGTGCAGAAGGCATGGCGGCAGGTCAACGTGCCGCAATGCGGCTTCTGCCAGGCCGGGCAGATCATGCAAGCGGCCGCACTCTTGAACGAGAATCCCAAACCGTCGCATGACCAGATCAGGGATGCGATGGCCGGCAACATCTGCCGCTGCGGCTGCTATCAGCGCATCGAGAATGCGATCCATCTGGCCTCGACGGGGGTGTGATCATGAACATCATCGCAAATCCCGACATCGCAAAGTCCGCTTCTCGCCGCGGCTTCGAGCGGCATCTCAAGGTCGAGAACGTCTCGCGCCGTACCATCCTGCAGACGCTGGGCCTCGCCGGCGGGTTCGTGCTCGCGGCTCCCTTGCTGTCGCGCCCGGCGTTTGCCGCCTATGAAACCGGCGCCGGCAAGATGCCGCACGGCACCGTGGTCGATCCCAAGGTTTTCGTTTCGATCGCCCCCGACGGCATCGTGTCGATCCTCGCCCACCGCTCCGAGATGGGCACGGGCGTGCGTACCAGCCTGCCGCTGATCGTGGCGGAGGAGATGGAAGCCGACTGGTCGCGCGTGCGCGTCGTGCAGGCCCCCGGCGACGAGGTGAAGTTCGGCAACCAGGATACCGACGGTTCGCGCAGCACGCGGCACTATCTGCTGCCGATGCGACAGATCGGCGCCATGGCGCGGGCGATGCTCGAAGCCGCGGCGGCCAAGCGCCTCGGCGTGCCGCCGAGCGAGGTGAAAGCCGTCAATCATGAGGTCGTGCACAGCGCCAGCGGCCGCCGCCTCGGCTTCGGCGAGCTCGCGGCCGATGCCGCCAGTCTGCCGGTGCCTGCGGTTGACACCGTGCAACTGAAATCGCCGAAGGACTTCCGCTATCTCGGCAAGGGTCAGGTCAGCATCGTCGATCTGCACGACATCACCGTCGGCAAGGCGCGCTACGGCGCCGATGTCCGCCTGCCCGGCATGAAATACGCGGTCATCGCCCGGCCGCCGGTGACCGGCGGCAAGGTCAAGTCGTTCGATCCGGCCGAGGCACTGAAGGTGCCCGGCGTCGAGCAGGTGATCGAGGTCAAGGGCTGGCCCTGGCCATCGAAGTTCCAGCCGCTTGGCGGCGTCGCGGTGATCGCGCGCAACACCGGCGCCGCGATCAAGGGCCGCGACGTGCTCAAGGTCGAGTGGGACGACGGCGCCAATGCGAGCTACGACTCTGTCGCCTATCGGGCCGAGCTCGAGGCCGCCGCGCGCCAGCCGGGCCTCGTCGTACGCGAGGAAGGCGACGTCGAGGCCGCGCTGAAGTCGGCCGACAAGGTGATCACCGGCGAGTACTACCTGCCGCATTTCGCCCATGCCAGCATGGAGCCGCCGGTCGCGGTCGCCGACGTCAAGGGCGACAAGGCCGAGATCTGGGCGCCTGTGCAGAGCCCCGGCGGCACGCACGAGGATGTCGCCAAGACGCTGCAGATCCCGCCGGAGAACGTCACCGTCAACGTCACCCTGCTCGGCGGCGGGTTCGGGCGGAAGTCAAAATGCGACTTCGCGCTCGAGGCTGCCCTGCTGTCGAAGACGCTGGGCGCACCGGTCAAGGTGCAGTGGACACGCGATGACGACCTCCATCACGATTTCCTGCACACCGTGTCGGTGGAGCGCATCGAAGCCGGGCTCGACAAGAGCGGCAAGGTGGTGGCCTGGCGCCACCGCAGCGTCGCGCCGACCATCCTGTCGACCTTCGCGGCGGGCGCCGATCATGCCGCGCCGTTCGAGCTCGGCATGGGCCTCGTCGACATGCCGTTCGAGATCGCCAACATCCAATGTGAGAATCCCGCCGCCAAGGCGATGACCCGCATCGGCTGGTTCCGCTCGGTCTCCAACATCCCGCGCGCCTTCGCCGTGCAATCGATGGTCGGCGAGATTGCCCATGCCACCGGCCGCGACCAGAAGGACACGCTGCTCGATCTGATCGGCACTCCGCGCGTCCTGAAGCTCGCCTCGGTGAAGGATCTCTGGAACTACGGCGAGCCCTACGAGAGCTATCCGATCGACACCGGCCGGCTGCGCCGCGTCGTCGAGTTCGTGGCCGAGAAGGGCAATTGGGGCCGCTCGGTGCCCAAGGGCCACGGCCTCGGCATCGCCGCGCATCGCAGCTTCGTCAGCTACATCGCCACCATCGTGGAGGTGTCGGTCGACGACAAGGGCAAGCTCGTGGTGCATCAGGTCGACACCGCGATCGACTGCGGCACCTTCGTCAACCCCGAGCGCATCGCCTCGCAGCTCGAAGGCGCCGCGATCATGGGGCTGAGCCTCGCCAAATATGGCGAGATCAGCTTCAAGAATGGCCGGGTGCAGCAGCGCAACTTCGACGACCATCCGGTGGTCCGAATCGACGAGGCGCCGCTGGTCACCAACGTGCACATCGTGCCCGTTGATGCCGACACGCCGCCGAGCGGCGTCGGAGAGCCGGGCGTGCCGCCATTCGCGCCGGCGCTCGCCAACGCGATCTTTGCCGCAACGGGCAAGCGCCTGCGCGCATTGCCGATCGGCAATCAGCTCGCGACCTGAGCTTGCAGCAATCAGCAGATCATCGGCCGGAGCGATCCGGCCGATGATCACGCCAGAAGAAGCAGGATCAGTCAGCGCCCGTAGCGCACCGAGGCATAGCGGCCGATCACGGCGGACGGCGAGGTTTGCATCACCGCGCTCGAGACCGGCGTCACCGGCACCTTCCGCCTCACCGTGCGCAAGGACATGGACATCACCTGGCCGTTCGCCGAGAACGCCACCCACCTGATGTCGATCGGCCTCGGCGAGGATCTCGATGACGCCGCCAAGCAGGCGGTGCGCGAGATGGTCAAGCACGTCTGCGCCCGCACCAACCTGTCGCGCAACCAGGCCTACATGCTGTGCTCGCTGGCCGGCAATCTGCGCGTCACCCAGCTGGTCGACGGCAACAAGGGCATCCACATGCTGCTGCCGAAATCCTATCTGTAGGCCCTCCTCTACCGGTTCACGAAGCGGTCGCGCGCGGTCAGCACGACCTGGCCGTTGGCATCGACCGCCTGGAAGGTGACATCGGCATCCACAGACTCGGGCATGGTCAGCGTCACCCGCAGCGCCTCCGAGCCGTCCGGCTCGACCTCGATCGCATCCGCCGCCGCATGGCCGACGATGGCGAGCGCCGCATCGATGCCGCTGATGCCGAGCCTGAAGCTCTGCACGGCGGACGACTTGTTGAGCAGCTTCACCGTGTAGCCGTTGCGCACCGAGCCATCCGACAGCCGCACCGACATCGGATCGCGATCATGCTGCACCGACAGCACGGCGGTCGTCTTCGTGACGAACGACACAGCGATCACGCCGGCCACAGCGACGCAGGCGAGCGCGAGCCCGATCGTCTTCGGCCGCACCAGCCGTGAGACACGTGGCTCGCCGACACGCCCACGCTCGATGTTGCGCCAGCTCTCGTAGTCGATCAGGCCGCGCGGACGGTCGAGCTTGGCCATCACGCCGTCGCAGGCATCGACGCAGAGGCCGCAATTGATGCAGGCGAAGCTCGGCCCCTGGCGGATGTCGATGCCGATCGGGCAGACGGCGACGCAGGCGCCGCAATCGACGCAATCGCCGGCCGGCAGCCCCTGCGACCGCGCCTCGGCGGCCTTCTTCGCCGACATCCGGGTCTCGCCGCGATAATCGCGATAGTTCACCGTGAAGGCTTCCGGATCCCAGATCGCGCCTTGAAGACGCGGCCACGGGCACATGAAGGTGCAGACCTGCTCGCGCGCGAAACCGGCGAGGCCATAGGTCGTGCCGGCGAACACCAAGGTCCAGGTCAGCGCTGTCGCCGACATCTCGCCATGCAGGACATCGCGCACCAGCTCCGGCGCATCGGTGAAGTAGAAGATCAAGGTGCCGCCGGTGCCGAGCGCGATCGCCATCCACAGCGCGTGCTTGGTGGCGATCTGTGCGATCCGCCGCGCCGTCAGCGGCGCGCCGACGTTCTTCAGCCGCTGCCGGCGGTCGCCCTCGACGAGGCGCTCGACCAGCAGGAAAAGGTCGGTCCACACCGTCTGCGGACAGGCGAAGCCGCACCACAGGCGGCCGGCCAGCGCGTTGACCAGGACGAGGATGAACGTCGCCAGCAGCATCGCCGCGGTGATGAGATAGAGATCCTGCGGCCAGATCTCGGCGGGGCCAAGATAGAGCTTTCCGTGGGCGAAATCGAGCAGCACGGCCTGGCCTGGCGCATTCGGCCCGCGGTTCCAGCGCACGAACGGCGTGATGTAGTAGACGGCGAGCGTCAGAACGAGAATCAGCCATTTCAGCCGCCGGATTGGCCCCTTGACGCCCTGCGGAACCACCGGGCCGCCAGCGCTGCGCAACGACCGTGCCGGGCCGCGGGCCTGACCCTGGCCCCTGCTTGGGCCCTGGCCCTGCGCCATGCGCCGCGTCTTGGCGTGATCGATCTCGATGGTGATGGCCACGGCTGCCCTCGTTCGCTCGGCTGATGCAGGGCAACGATAGGCGGCGGTGCCCGGCGGCTCTTTGTCGGGCCACAAACTTGCGAACGGCTGGCAGCGCCTGTTTGCGCGGGAACAACGATAGTTCCCGTCCGACAGGCGATGAGAGGCGCGGCGCCGCGAGCGCCACGGCGTCAGTCGCAGCATCCGGAGGGATGGCTGCGGCTGCCGCGCTTGTTGGATAGCGCGCGTAGCGACGCTCGCTGCTCGTCTCTCCCCGCGCGCGGGGAGAAGGCGCGTACCGGCATTGCGGCGGCGACGTCCGTTCCGATCGGCAGCGTCAACGTGCTGCACACGACGTGTGGTCCAGCCCCTCTCTCAAACGATCTTGATCGACATGTCCGGCAGGCCCTCGAGCTTGCACAAGAGCACGTCGCCCTTGACGACCGGGCCGACATTCTCCGGCGTGCCGGAATAGATGATGTCGCCGGCCTTCAGCTCGAACGCCTCGGACAGTTTCGCGATCTGCTCGGCGACGCTCCAGATCATCTTGGTGAGGTCGGAGTTCTGCCGGACCGTGCCGTTGACCGCGAGCGAGATCGCGCCCTTGGTGAAGTGGCCGACCTTCGCCACCGGATGGATCGGGCCGAGCACGGCGGCATGATCGAAACTCTTGCCGATCTCCCATGGCTTCTTCTCGGCGGCCATGCCGTTCTGCAGGTCACGGCGGGTCATGTCGAGGCCGAGCGCGTAGCCATAGACATGATCGAGCGCGGACTCGGCGGGAATGTTGGTGCCGCCGGATTTCAGCGCCGCGACCAGTTCGACCTCGTGATGATAGTTCTTGGTCAGCGACGGATAAGGATGATCGGCGACCTCGCCGATCGCGACGTTCTGGATCGCGTCGGTCGGCTTCTGGAAGAAGAACGGCGGCTCGCGGTTCGGATCGGAGCCGCGCTCGATGGCATGCGCCGCGTAGTTGCGCCCGATGCAGTAGATGCGGCGGACGGGGAACACGCCCTGCTCGCCGGCGATCGGAATGGTGGTCGCCGGCACGGCGAAGATCGGCTTCGGCCCGGCCTGTGCAGCGGCAGGGTAGGTGTCCGTCATGATCGCAGCCGCTGCCGCGGCGCTGCCGGCGACGAGGAGATCGCGGCGTGAGGTGTCTGCCATGGGGTTCCTCCTGGATCAGCCGTTGCGGCCGGCTGATTTGTTGGTGGTGGCGCGCCAGCATCGGCGCCCCGCTCAACTGATAAGCATATCCAGTATGCCAGCGCCACCATGCGCGCACGCGCCGTCGCCCTCGCAGCGCAACACGCGCCCGAAGCGATGCTCGAGACCCTCGCCGGAAACGCGAGGGCGCAGGGAAGGCCGGACCTCGACTGAGGCCCGTGGCCCGCCTGCGGAAAAATGCAGGCGGCAGGAACCACAGGTTCAGCCGGACAGACCCGGCCTTCCCTGCGCGATGGGTGAACGTCTGCTCCGAGCTCTCCCCGGGGACCGGCTTGTTTGCCCCCGTCACCTGCGCAACCCGTCAGGTCGGCATCAGGCTTGGCGCCAGCATCGGGGCGCCAGGACCACACGGCTTGAACGTCCGCGAGCTGACAGTCGTCTTGCGCAAAAGCGCCTGACAGACCCGCGGCCACCGCTCCCCGCCTCAACGTATCGTGACGACGCGTACGCCCCTCTGCATGAGGCGGGATGGAGGGAGGAGAGCACATCTTCCGATAAAACGAAAGTTGGAAATTTTTACGCCGAGATCTGGACAGAGGCGATCGCGCTGAGCGCGCTGCGGAATTTTCGTTTTCGGCGCAGGCACGATCTGGATCATGAGAGGGGTTGCGGGGCGGCGCATCTTGTCGCGCCCGAGCCCGAGTCGCCCGACGGGCATGCACCGCCATCGGCACGCGCGTAGCCCGGATGAGCGCAGCGACATCCGCGGGTCCCCTACGCCTCGTGCGATCCCGGATATCGCTGCGCTCATCCGGGCGACGCTACAGTCGGGCGTCGAAGGACGACCGCAGGCGGGCAGCCGGCACGTGATCTGCCGGACCTTCGCTCGCGTTTCCTCGTTATTCAAACCTGACGGCGCAACCGCGATGACCGAGCCGACACCACCGAGGAGACGCCGCATGCTGATCTGGCTCGCAGGCGCCACCGTGCTTGTCCTCGCCGGCGCCGCCATTGCCGCAGGGCCGCTCATGAGCCGGGTCGAACATCCCAGATACGACGTCGTTTCGCGCGATGGCGACTTCGAAATCCGCGCCTATGCACCGATGATCATCGCGCAGGCCGAGGTGCAGGGCGCGCGCAAGCCGGCGATCGAGGAAGGCTTTCGCATCATCGCCGGCTACATTTTCGGCGCCAACCGTGCGAAAGCCAAGATCGCGATGACGGCACCGGTGCAGCAGCAGGCCAGCGCCACCATCGCGCCCGCCGATGGCGTCGCCAGCGACCGCTGGAGCATCAGCTTCGTGATGCCCTCGAACTGGTCGCTCGACACTCTGCCGCCGCCGGCCGATGCCCGGATCAAGCTGACGGCCCAGTCTGCGCAGCGCATGGTCGCGATCACCTTTTCGGGCTCCACCTCCGACGGCATCATCGCTGACAAGACTCGCCAACTGCGCGACTACGCGCAGCGCAAGGGGCTGACCGTCACCGGATCGCCGCTGCTCGCGTTCTACAATCCGCCCTGGACCCTGCCGATGCTGCGGCGGAACGAGGTCATGCTGGCGTGTAGTTGCTAAAGCGAGATGAGAGAGAGCGGCCTGATTTTGTAGTTAAGGTCGGCTCGCAACTGTCACCACGACGCGCAACGAGCTCCCTCTCTGGCTTTGCCGAGCCCTCTCCTCGGTCATTCCGGGGCGCGCGCAGCGCGAACCCGGAATCCATCCTTCAGCACGTCGCGCGGCTCGATGGATTCCGGGCTCGTCGCGCTGGCGCGCGCCGCCCCGGAATGACGCGAAGATCAAACGCGCCAGAACCCATGTCGTGACTTCAATCGGAGATTAGCCGCCTCACCCCTCGATGATCGCCACCGCCCGCGTCCATCCGGCCGAGGCGCGCTCGATCTTGACCGGGAAACACGACACCATGAACCCCGTCGACGGCAGTTGCTCCAGATTGTGCAGCTTCTCAAGATGGCAATAGCCGATGTGGCGTCCGGCCTTGTGGCCTTCCCAGATCAGCGCGGCATCGTGGGTCTCGGCGTATCTCTGCGCGGTGAACACGAACGGCGCGTCCCAGCTCCAGCCGTCGGTGCCGGTCAGGCGCACGCCGCGCTCGAGCAGATACATCGTCGCCTCATAGCCCATGCCGCAGCCCGAATTGACGTAGTTGGCCTGGCCGAAGCGCGCGCCGGCCGAGGTATTGACCACGACGATCTCGAGCGGCGACAGCGTGTGGCCGATGCGCTTGAGCTCATCCTCGACATCCCTCGCGGTCACCACATAGCCGTCCGGGAAACGACGGAAGTCGAGCTTCACGCCCGGCTGCAAACACCACTCCAGCGGCACCTCGTCGATGGTCCAGGCGCGCTCGCCGCGATTCATCGTCGGATGAAAATGCCAGGGCGCATCGAGATGCGTGCCGTTGTGGGTCGAAAGATTCACCTGCTCGACCGCCCAGCCCTGCCCGTCCGGCAGATCCTCGGCTTTCAGCCCGTCGAAGAACTGCAGCATGCGCGGCAGGCCCTGCTGATGGTCGATATAGGTGATGGTCGGATGATTGCCGGGCGGATCGGCGGGCACGTCGTTCTGCAAGGGCACGGAGATGTCGATCAGTCTGCGGGCCATGGGCGGTCCTCTCGCTTTGTCGTTATTGGTTGTTGTCGTCGGCAGCAGGATCAGACGTCCTGCCGCTCGACCTTGTTCTTCAGGATGCCGATCTTCTCGACCTCGAGCTCGATCACGTCGCCATGTTCGAGATACCAGCCGAGCTCGAGACCGCAGCCGTTGCCGACGGTGCCCGAGCCGATGAACTCGCCGGGCATCAGGGTCTCGTCCTTGCTGATATAGGCGATCAGCTCCTCGAACGAAAATAGCATGCCCTCGCTGACGCCACGCGAGCGGACCTCGCCGTTGACCCGCGCCTCCATCTTCAGGCGATAGGGATCGCCGATCTCGTCGGGGGTCACGATCCACGGCCCCATCACGTTGCCGCCGTCAAAGCTCTTGCCTTTGGAGGGGCCGAGCCGGCCGTCCATCTCGATGCGCTGCGTGTCGCGCGCGGAGAAGTCGTTGAAGATCGTGAAGCCGAAGATGTGATCGCGCGCCTTCGCGGCCGGAATATCCTTGCCTTTGCCCCTGGTGATGATGCCGAACTCCAGCTCATAGTCCATCACCTTGCTGTAGCGCGGCCATTTCACCGTCGTGTTCGGGCCACGCACGCTGAAGCGGTTGGTGATGTAGAAGATCGGGACCTTGCGATAGACCTCGGGCAATTCGCCGAGCGGCTCGGCATCGATGCGCGCGAGCTCCTGCGCGTCGCCGCGCTGCCGCGCCGCGAGCTTTCGCTGGCCGCGCGGCGCCTGCAGGATGTGCAGCGGAAACGACATGCCGTCGCGCATCTGCCGCGGCTCCGGCACCGGGGCCAGCAGCTCGGTGCCGCCGACGTCGCGCGAGAGGCTTTCGTCGCTGCCATGGCGCTCGACCAGCGCGCGTGCTGCGTCGAGCGCGGCTTCGCCGGCATCGATCAACGACAGCATCGAGCCGAACGCCGGATTGCTCTTGCCAGCACGATCGGCGGCCGCGGTGAGGTCGAAAAGCTTGGAATCGCCGCCATGGACGACGCCGATCCGCTCCCCGCCTTCCGCCCGAAATGTCGCAAGTTTCACGCTGGCCTCCCCTTGTGTTCTGTCTAAAAATATACAAACATATAAAATATCGATAAACAAGAGGCGTCCGAGAGACGGGCGCCCGGGGAGGAGTCAAGGATGCGTCATCGGATCATCAGTGCTGCGCTCGGATCGGTGCTGGCCACGCTTGTGCTCACATCTGCGACACGCGCGGAGAAGATCCAGATCGGCTGCACCGCCACCTCGGACTGCGCCTCGGCGATGGTCGCGGTCGATGAGGGTCTCTTCAAGAAGCACGGGCTCGACGCAGAGATGGTGCTGATCGGGATCAACTCGAACATCCCCGCCGCCATCCTCTCCAACTCGATCCAGATCGGCGGGCCGACATCGACCGTGTTCCTCCAGGCCGCCGACGGTGGGCTCGACCTCGTCGCGGTCTCCGGCGCCTCGATCATGAACAAGACCTCGAACGATGCGGTCGCCGCCTTCGTGCGCAACGGCATCACCATCACTGGGCCGCAGGACTTCAAGGGCAAGAAGGTCGGCGCCCCCGGCATCGGCGCCTTCCTGCACGTGCTGTTCGTGAAATGGCTGGTCGAGAAGGGCGTCGATCCACGAAGCGTCAACTTCGTCGAGGTGACGTTTCCGACTATGGCCGACACCATCAAGTCGGGCGGCGTCGATGCGGTGCTGACGGCCGAACCGTTCGTGACGCGCATGACCAATGCCAGCCTCGGCACGGTCGGCGCGCGCTACGCCGCCGAACTCGCCCGCACCGAGCCGATCATCTTCTATGCGGCCTCGCGCGAATGGGCCGAGAAGAACCCGGAGACGGTGAAGAAATTCCGCGCCGCCATCGCGGAGGCCGCCCCAATCGTGAACAATGATCGTGAGAAGGCCTCGGCCGCCATCGCCAAATTCACCAAGCAGCCGCTGGAGTTGGTCAAGCTGACGGCGCCGAACTACGCCGAGCCGGTGCTGAAGCCCGAGCAGCTGGCGTGGTGGATCGACGTGATGTCGGCGCAGAAGATGTTGCAGAGCAAGCTCGATCTCAAGACATTGATCCTCAACTGATGACGGCAACGAACCCGATCCTGCAGACTGAGCCGACGAGCGGCGACACGCTCAGCGAGCGCGCCGCCGCCCTGATCGAGCGCGACATCGTCGCCGGCATTCTGGCCCCCGGCTCGCGTCTGGGGATCGTCGAGCTTGCCAAGCGCTACGAGATCGGGCCGACGCCGCTGCGCGAGGGGCTGTCGCGGCTGGTGTCGCGCGGCCTGATCGTCGGCATCGGCCAGCGCGGTTTTCGCGTCGCCGAGGTCAGCCGCGACGATCTCGTCGACATCACGCGCATGCGCACTGTCGTAGAGAAAGAGGCGCTGCGGCTGGCGATGCAGAGCGGCGACGACCAATGGGAGGCCGGCATCATCGCCGCGCTCCATCAGATGCGCCGCTACATCCAGCGCATGCAGAGCGAGTTCCGCGAAGGCGCGCCGGAGTTCGATCGCTTGCACAAGGCGTTTCACACCGCGCTGCTGGCGGCCTGCGGATCACGGCGCCTGCTTGCCGCTCATTCGGATCTCTACGACCAGGCCTATCGCTACCGCCGCGTGATGATGCGCAGCTTCGAGGATGGCAGCGGATTCATCAAGGAGCACGAGACGCTCGCCGACCTCGTGCTCGCGCGCAATGCCGCCGCGGCCCAAGCGCGGCTTGAGGCACATCTGTGCTCGACCGTCGATATCGTCTATCCGCATCCGAAGGGAGCCTGAGATGGCAGAGCCTGCCCTCGCATTGGTGCAATCATCTCCCTCGCCTGCGCGCGCGCAGATCGCCTTCGACGATGTCGCGCTGGTGCTCGGCGGCAAGACGATCATCGACACGATCAGCCTGGAGGTCGCATCTGGCGAGATCCTGTGCGTGGTCGGCGCCTCCGGCTGCGGCAAGACCACGGCGCTGCGGCTGGCGGCCGGGCTGTACCAGCCGACCGGCGGCAGCGTGCGCTTCGAGGGCGAGGCGATGCGCGCGCCGCGGCGCGAGATCGCCGTCGTGTTCCAGGACTATGGCAAGGCGCTGCTGCCGTGGCGCACCGCCGCCGGCAACATCTCGCTGGCCTTGGAGACGATCGGAATGCCCTCCGCACAGCGCGAGGCGCGCATCGCCGAGTTGCTCGCCAAGGTCGGGCTCGCCGGCCATGCGGCCAAATATCCGACCGAGATGTCGGGCGGCATGCAGCAGCGGCTGCAGATCGCGCGCTGCCTCGCGCAGGATCCGAAGGTGCTGCTGATGGATGAGCCGTTCGGCGCGCTGGACGCGATGACGCGCCAGGGACTGCAGGACGAGATGCTGGCGCTGGTGGCGGCGACCGGCGCCACCGTCGTGTTCGTCACGCATGATCTCGAGGAGGCGATCTATCTCGGCGACCGCGTGGTCGGCCTGCTGCCGCATCCCGGCCGCGTCGGCCTGGAATTGAAGATCGGCCTGCCGCGGCCGCGCGACCAGTTGGCGACGCGCGAGCATCCGGAGTTCCTGCGGCTGCGGCGCGAGTTGTTCGACTTCATCAAGGCGAGCGAATGACGATGCCGGATCGCATCAAGCCCGCGCTGCTGCCGTTCGCGGCACTGCTCGTGTTCGAAGCCTGGATGCGGCTCGCCGGCGTGCAGAGCGACTCGCTGGCGCCGCCGAGCGCGATCGCGCTCGCCTTGCTGGGCGCGCTGACCGACGGCTCGCTGCTGGCGGCGACGCGCGACACGCTCGCCTCGGTGTTCGCCGGCCTCGCGCTCGGCGGCACCATCGGCCTCGTGCTGGGCATCGCGCTCGGCCTGTCGCCTATCTTCAACCGGCTGATGGAGGTCACGATCGAGGCGATCAGGCCCATTCCTTCAGTGGCGCTGCTGCCGATCGCGCTGATCGCGCTCGGCTTCGGCTATCGCATGGAGATCGCGATCGTCGCCTTTGCCTGCGTCTGGCCGGTGCTGATCGTGACGCGTGCCGCGGTGGGCGGCATCGAGCCGCGGCTGATCGAGGTGGCGCGCGTGCTGCGGCTGACGCAGCGCGATCGCATCAGGAAGATCGTCATCCCCGCCGCCCTGCCCCGCATCTTTCTGGCGTTCCGGCTCGCCGCCGGCATCGCGCTGATCGTCGCGGTCACGGTGGAGATCGCGATCAACCCGCTCGGCCTCGGCGCCGCCATCATGACCGCGCAGCAGGCGTTGCGGCCCGATCTGATGCTGGCCTATCTGGTATGGATCGGCGTGACCGGGTTTGCGCTCAATACCGCGCTGATGGCTGCACAACAAAGCTTGTTCGAGCGCGCGGCCGCGATGGGAGACCCCGCATGAAGTGGTCGGTCGCCGCCTGGCGCCTCGCCAGCTTCGCCGTCGCCGCCGGCATCATCGTGCTGTGGCAGTGCGCCGCCGATCAGCGGCTGATATCACCGGTGTTTCTTCCCAGCCCCGACCGCGCCTGGGCGGCGCTGCTGCGCGGCTTCACGAGCGGCGATCTCCTGACCAAGCTCACGGGCACCCTCACGCATATGGCCTATGGCTGGCTGCTCGCCTCCGCCGCCGGCATCGCGCTCGGCGCCATGATCGGCTCCTCGAAGGCGATGCGCATCTACGTCGCACCGACCCTGGAGCTGCTGCGGCCGCTGCCGGTCTCAGCGATCATTCCTGTCGCCATCGCCGTTCTTGGACTGAGCCAGGGCATGGCGCTGTTCGTGATCGCGTTCGGCTCGCTGTGGCCGCTGCTGCTCGGGACGATCCACGGCTTCGCCGCGGTCGAACCACGACTCTACGAAGTCGCGCGGGTGCTGCACATGTCGCGGCTCGCCGTGATCTTCAAGATCGCGCTGCCATCGGCGGCACCCGACATCCTCGCCGGCATGCGGCTGAGCCTCACGGTCGCGCTGATCCTCGCCGTCGTCTGCGAGATGCTCGCCGGTCTCGACGGCCTCGGCCAATGGGTGCTGCTGTCGGCGCGCTCGTTCCGCTCGGCGGATCTGTTTGCCGGCGTGATGCTGCTCGGAATCATCGGCTACACGACCGCGCTCGCGATGGGCGCGGCCGAGAGCCGGCTGCTGCGCTGGCAGCACGCGCGGCGCTGAGGCTCCGGTCGCACGCGCCCGGTCGGCGACGCGGCGTGGGGCGATCTCGATCTCACACTGTCGCGGAGATATCACCGGCTTGGAGGAGCGCGACTGGACCGAACGCCCATGGGGCCGATTGCGGGGGCCAGAGCACCACCCCACCCCCCTGAAAGAAAGAGGCCGCCGACACACGAAGTGCAGGCGGCCCAAGTCCAGGGAGGAAACGCCCCAAGAAGGGCTAGTTTTTACTTACTAGATCAGGAGAGTCGTGGGTATCCGGATGATACCGGAGGTTGTCATCGCGCTGACGGGTTCCATATCCCGACCGAGATACCGCCAGGTTACGCCGCCTGACGCTCCTCATACCCAACAAATTCCGTGACCTTCTCGGCATTGGAGTCGACCCACCCTGCCATCGGTCCTCCTCCTGCAACGACTGCTCGCGGGGCGCGCGAACCCTCCTCGACACCGGCGGCACGGCACAATGCGAGCCGCGACTTGTAGGTGGCGATCTCAAAAGTCTCGAATGTTGTTGGCGAAGGTGTTCTTCAGGAACTCGTCGCCGAACATCGCATGTTCGATCGCCGCCAAGAGCGGGACCTTCTCAGCGCCACATGGTTGGTGTGACAAGATGCGCGTCATCGGTTCGTTTCCGACCGAGAGCGCCAGGGCTTTGTGCAGCCTCATCGACATTGGGCGCAGGCTCGATTGCTGGCGCGTGGTCGAGCTGGATCACAGGAACCGCGGCGGGGTGTTCCGGAGCGCTGCGCTGATCGCGCGCGCAAGGGAAAGCGGAACTTGCCGAATCACTCGGCTGGTCAACGGGGTCGTGCATGTGGCAGCTCCGAGCCCTGAAGCGGCGATTACTAATCCCTTCCGAGACTAGGCGATATCAACTGCGTTAATCCATGCGCGATCTCGCCGCGTGCGGCCGATTCACCCGCAAGGCGGCGGACGACCGTGTGCTTGCCATCCGTTCGTGGCTGCTCGATGACGCCTCCCGCACTGCACGCGGAATCGTGATGGCCGTTCCGCCGGCATCAGCGCACGCGCGCGCCGACGCGGTCGAGCAGTGCCGCACCGGTGCGGATGCCATTGTAGAAGCAGTCGATCGTCATGTTCTCGTTGGGCGCGTGATTGGCCTCGTCGGCATTCGCATAGGGAACGACGAAGGCGGGAATGCCGAGGAGCTTGGTGAAGACGTAGTCCGGCAGACTGCCGCCGGTGCACGGGAATTCGAGCGGCGTGAGGCCCTGCGCGAGCGCGATGGCATCGCGCACGATCGCGCCAAAGGGCGAATCGAGCGGCACGCGCGACGGCAGCATGCCGCCGCGCCGGATGAACTCCACCTCCGGCGCATGGCGCTTCACATGCGCCTCCACCTTCGCCAACACGTCGTCCGGCGTCATCGCCTCGACCAGGCGGATGTCGCATTTGGCGAAGGCCTCGCAGGGCAGCACGGTCTTGCTGCCCGGTCCGCCATAACCGCCGTGCAAGCCGTTGATGGTCAGCGTCGGATGGAACATCAGACGTTCGTAGTAGCCGCGATCGGGCGGCGCATCGAGATGGCTGAGACCGAGGCTCGCCTTGGCGGCATCGAGGTCCAGCGGCAGGCGCTTCACGGCAGCAATGTCCAGCTCGCTCGGCGGCACGACTGCGTCATGCAGACCGTCGATAGTGATCTCGCCCGCGGCATTCTTCATCGTCCCGAGCAGGTGGACCAACGTCCAGATCGGATTCGGCACGATGCCGCCGAGGTTGCCAGAATGCACGTCGCGGCTGGCGTGCTTCGCGCGCAGCTCGAACGAGCACATGCCGCGCACGCCATAGGTCATGGTCGGCCGCCCCGAGGGGTGCATCGGCCCGTCCGCGGTGACGACGAAATCGGCCTTCAGCCCGTCGCGATGCTCAGCGACGAAATCGGCGATGCGCGGGCTGCCGATCTCCTCCTCGCCTTCGAGCAGAAAGATCACATTGCAGGGCAGCTCGCCATGCACTCGGAGATGGGATTCGATCGCCATGAGCTGCGCGAAATGCTGCCCCTTGTTGTCGCCAATGCCGCGGGCATAGATGCGCCCATCGCGGATGGTCGGCTCGAACGGCGGGCTCAGCCACAGCTCCAACGGATCCGGCGGCTGCACGTCGTAGTGCCCGTAGAGCAGCACGGTAGGTGCGCCCGGCTTCTTCTGCCAGCGTCCGAGCACCATCGGATGCCCGGCGGTCGCGATCGTCTCGGCGTCGAGGCCGATCTCCCGCAGCATGGCGACCAGCAGTGCGGCGACCTCGGTGATGCCGATGTTGTGAGCGCTGATCGAGGGATGCCGGACATAGTCCATCACGCGGGCCAGGAAATCCTGCTTTTGATTCTCGATGTGAGCGAACACTGCCTTCAGGCCAGCAGATGGACGCGGCAGGCTACGCTCTTCATTCATGATGTCGGCTTTCGGCGCGTGCGGTGGACGGACAGGCTCATGTTCGATCGAATTGGACCGAAAAGCAAATCACGCGCGGAGCGAGCCCCGCGCGTGATCGATTGACCGCTCGATGCGGCGCGATGCTCAACCCTTGACGGCCGTGACCACGATCTCGATCAGCGCGCCGCCGCCGAGATCGGAGACGCCGACCGTGGCGCGAACCGGCAGGTCGTCGCCGAAGAACGCAGTCCAAGCCGCATCCATCTCCTTCTTCTTCGACAGGTCGGTGACGAAGATCTGGCCGGAGACGACGCGCGACCTGTCGGTGCCAGCTTGCTTCAGGAAGCCGTCGATCTTGCCGAGGATGTTGCGGGTCTGCTCGCCCATCGACACCGAGGTATCGTCGGCGATGGTGCCGCCGATGAAGACGAAGCCGTTGGCCTCGACGATGCGGTGGTGGATGGCGGAGCGGATCTTGCGGGTGATGGTCATCATGTCCTCATGTGGATGGTGAAGGGATGGAGTTCTGAAAGCGCGCGATGCTGAGATCGCCGATGCGCGTCTGGGTGCCGCCGTGCGCGATGAGCTCGGCCATCACCGCGCCGGCGCCGGGGCCGAGCTGGAAGCCGTGCGCCGAGAAGCCGAACTGGTGATACAGCCCGTCGTGAACGGCGCTCGGCCCGAACACCGGAATGTCGTCGCGCATGCGCGCCTCGATGCCGGCCCAGGCGCGCACGATGGTCGCGCGGCGCATCACCGCGAACAGCTCCGCGACGGTGCGCGCGCTCTCCGACAGCTTGCGCCAGTCGAGCACGGTCTCGTTGCGGTCCTGGTCGGGCGTTGCAAGATGGCCCCCGCCGATCAGCACCGTGCCGTTGGGGAACTGCTTGAACGACAGCTTGCGGCCGCGCAGGATGACGACGGGATCGATGAAGTGCGCGACGGGCGACGTGATCATCAGCATCGGCGCGATGGTCTCGACCGGCACCGGCTCGCCGCACTGTTCCGCAATGCGGCCGGCCCAGGCGCCGGCGGCATTGACCAGCACCGGAGCGGCAAAGCTCTCGGAGCCGACGTCGACATGCCAAAGCTTGCCGTCCTTGCGGATGTTCGTCGCCGCCACGCCCTCGCGAATGAGCGCGCCGAGCTGCTCCGCCTTGCGGCGGAACGCCGTCGTGGTGCGCGCGGGCTGCGCCGCGCCGTCGCGCCGCGACACCACGCCGCCCGGACAGCTCTCCGCTACCGCCGGCACGAGGCGACGCAATTCCGTGCCGTCGATCAGCTCCTCGTGGCTGAAGCCGCGCGCGTTGAGATCGGCGACGCGGGCGCGACAGGCGTCGAGCTCCGCGTCGTTCTCGGCGACCAGCACCTGGCCGAAGCTTTCGAAGCCGCAATCATCATCGACCAGGTCGCTGATGTTCTCCCAGATGCCCATCGAGCGGATCGACAGCGGAATCTCCGCGACGTCGCGCATGAGTTGGCGCACGCCGCCGGCATTGACACCGGAGGCGTGACGGCCGGCATAGTCCTTCTCGATCAGCACCGGCTTCAACCCGGCCAGGCATAGATGCAGCGCGGTCGAGCAGCCGTGGATGCCGCCACCCACGATGATGGCATCCGTCTTCACCGTCATCCGCGCACCACGGCCTTGGTGGCCTCTTCAGTCTTCGGCAGGCCTGCGAGCTCCGACAGCATGATCGGCTTCACCGGCGCGCGCAGCCGGTAGTAGCCGATCTCCTGCGGGGTCTTGCCGCGCGCCTCGGCCATCAGCTCGGTGACGGTGAGGCCACACAGCCGCCCCTGGCACGGCCCCATGCCGGTGCGGCGATAGGCCTTGAGCTGGTTCGGCCCGGTGGCGCCGATCGCGACGGAGTCGAGCACGTCCTTGGCGGTGATCTCCTCGCAGCGGCATACGATGGTGTCGCCTTGCGGGATACGGAACTGCTTTGCCGGCTGGAACAGAACGTCGAGGAAGGTCCTGCCGCGCTCGGCGCGGGCCAGCTCCGCAGACCTATCGATGACCTTTGCGTGCGGGCGAAGCGCCTTGATCGCATCCCCGGCCGCCCGCCGGCCGCGCACCACGGCCGCCTGCGCGCCGCCAATGCCGGCGCCATCGCCGGCAATGGCGATGCCGGGAATGGAGCTGTTACCAAGGGCATCCAGCACCGGAGTCCAGCACAGCTGCAGCTCGTTCCAGCGATGCTCGACGCCGGCGGCCATCGCGAGATTCACATTGGGGACCACGCCCTGATGCAGCAGCAGCAACTCGGCCGCCAGCGTCTCGCGCTTGCCGCCCGCGGTGGCGTAGCTGACCGCCGAGAGCTTGCCCTCGCCCTCTGCCACGAGTTCGGTCACGCCGCTGGTGACGCGCACCTTCGCGCGCACCTCGCGCATCATCGCGAGCCCCTTGCCGAAATAGGGCGAGGTCAGGAACGCGAGGGCATGAGGCAGCGCCGCGATGTAGTTGGCGCGCGGGGTGGTGTCGAGAATGCGATCGATGCGGCCGCCGAGGCGCAGGATCTGCGCCGCGAGCAGCCACAGCAGCGGCCCCTGCCCGGCCAAAATCGTCGGGCAGTCAGGCACGAGGCCGGAGGATTTCAACATCGTCTGCGCCGCGCCCGCGGTCATCACGCCGGGCAGGGTCCAGCCAGGAATCGGGAACGGACGCTCCTGCGCTCCGGTCGCGATGATAACCCGCTTGGCCTTGATGAAGGCCGAGCCGCCGGCCACCGAGACGCCGATCTCGAGATTGCGGTCGAGGCTCCACACCGTGGCGCGATGAATGATCTCCGCACCGCTGTCGCGCGCGGCTTTCACGAGCTGCTTGCCGGACCAATAGTCCGCGCCGAGCAGCGCTTCGCTCTTCAGAGGCGTCGCATCGATCGCACGCCAGACCTGGCCGCCGGGGCCGGCGTTCTCGTCGAGCAGCAGCGTCGACAGAGCGGCGCCAGCCGTCATCTCTGCAGCAGCGAGGCCCGCAGGACCGGCGCCGATCACCACGACGTCATATTCATCATGCTTCGGCGCGGCGCTCATTTGCCGATCTCCCGCTTGCCCTTCTGGACTTCGATCTGCATGCCCTCGGCGACAGGCACGAGACAGCCTTGCCGGTTACCGACTCCATCGATGGTGACGAGGCAGTCGAAGCACACGCCCATCATGCAATAAGGCAGGCGCCTTGCGCCGCTGACCGCGGTGGCGCGCCGGACGTCGAGGCCGGAGGCGAGCAGCGCCGCCGACACGGAGTCACCCTCGCGCGCGGCAACCGGCTGCCCCCCGACATGGATCGTCACCGATCCCCTCGCATCACCCTCAGTTCGTTTGAACATCATCGTCTCCATGGCGCCTTGCGCCGTCATCCCTCAGTAGTAGCCACTGCCGCCCGCCCTCGCTTCGCTGTCGAAGCGGCTGGCTGTGAATGCACCGACCAGCTCCGGCTCGAGCGCGCCGTCCTTGACCATGCGCGCGATGTCGAAAGCGTGGTTCGCCGCGAGCGTCACGCCGGAATGGCAGCAGGCGACGAAGGCGCCCGGGTGGCTCTCCGACTGCTCGTAGATCGGAAAGCCGTCCTTCGGCATCACGCGGATGCCGGTCCAGCTTCTGACGACGTTGAGCCGCGCCAGATGCGGGAAGGTGCGCTGGGCGCGATCGGCCATGACCGCGTTGACGGAAAAGTTCTGCACGCGGTCGTCGAGCTCGTCCTCCTTGCTGTCGCCGATCATCACCGTACCCTCGTCTGTCTGGCGGATCGTGGTCAACGGATGCGGCAGGAACGGCATCGTGCGCTCGGTCACGACGATCTGGCCGCGCGTCGGCCCCATCGGCGCGGACAGCCCGACCATCGGCGCCAGGGTCTGGTTGGCATTTCCCGCCGCGAGCACGACCTTGGCCGCACGGATCTCGCCTTGCCCCGTCGTCAGCCTGAACTCATTGCCGTCCAGCGCGATCGCACCGACCGCGCGCTCCGGCAGATAGTCGACGCCGAACTGCTTCATGCCGGCGTGCAGGGCGCGGAAGGTGCGCAGCGAATTCACGTGACCATCATAGGGGCAGAAGCTGCCGCCCGAGACCTCCGGGCCGATCAGCGGCAGCATCTTCTTCACCTCGGACGCCGGCAGCATCTCCATCTGATAGTCGGCGGCGCCGACCTGGTTGTGCATGCGCGCGACGAGCTGGGTGCGCTGCTCGTACTCGGCCTCGCCGAGGGTGAGATGAAAGCCGCCGTTCTGCTGCAGCACCACGTCGAGACCGGTCTGCGCCTTCAGCTCCTCGGCGAGCTTCGGCCACGCCTTGGAGCCGCGCACCGTCCAGCCGGTGTAGGCCGGCATGCCCAGGCCCTTGCTCTGCACCCACACCAGCGCGAAGTTGGCGCGCGAGGCACGCTTGGCGATGTCGCCCTCGTCGAGCACGGCGACGCGCTGGCCGAGCCGGCCGAGCCCCCAGGCAATCGCAGAGCCGAGCAGGCCGCCGCCGACGACGGCGACGTCATAGTCTCTCATCGTAGTATCTCCTATCGTCCTGCGTCGCCGCCTTTGGCAGTGAGCACGCGGTCGAGGCCATAGACGCGATCGAGCACGATCAGGACGGTCATGGTGATGGCGATGACGCTGGCCGACACCGACGTCACCAGCGGATCGATGTTGTCCTGGATGTAGAGGAACATGCGCACCGGCAAGGTCTCGGTGCCGGGCGTCGCCAGGAACACGGTCATGGTCAGATCGTCGAACGACTGGATGAAGGCGAGCATCCAGCCGCTCACGATGCCAGGCAGGATCGCGGGCAAGGTGACGCGGCGAAACATGGTCCAGCCGTCGGCACCGAGCGAGACCGCGGCCATCTCGATCGACCGGTCCATGCCGGTCGCGGCCGCAAGCGTCAGCCGCAGCGCGAACGGAAACACCACGACGACATGGGCGATCACCAGCGCCGCGAACGTGCCGCCGATGCCGACCGACGTGAAGAAGCGCAGGAAGGCGATGCCGAGCACGACGTGCGGGATCATCAAGGGCGACAGGAACAGCGCCGACAGCGCGTCACGGCCGCGGAAGCGATAGCGGCTGATCGCCAGCGCCGCCGGCACCGCGAACAAGAGCGCCACGCACGAGGACAGCGCGCCGAGCCACAGGCTCACGCCGAAGGCGTGGACGAATTCCGGATAGGCGGCGAGCGCCCTGAACCAGCGCAGCGAGAAGCTGGTGATCGGGATCGACAGAAAGCCTTCGGGCGTGAACGCGACCCAGCACACAACGACGATCGGCGCCACCATGAAGACGACGAACACGGCATGGAAAATCAGCGCCAGAGGGCCGTTCCTGCTCATCGGAACACCTCCTGATAGCGGCGCTCGATCAGCGCGTTGGAGCCGACGACGATCAGGACGAGCGCGATCAGCAGCAGCACGGCGACCGCGGCGCCGAGCGGCCAGTTCAACGTATTGAGGAATTCGTCATAGGCGAGCGTCGCCGCGACCTTGAGCCTGCGGCCGCCGATGATCGCCGGCGTCGCGAACGCGCTGGCGGACAGCGAGAATACGATGATGGCGCCCGACAGCACGCCCGGCATGATCTGCGGCAGCACGATGCGGCGGACCACCGTCAGCGAGCTTGCCCCCAGCGACAGCGCCGCATTCTCGACCTGCGGATCGAGCCGCTGCAGCGCGGTCCACACCGCGAGCACCATGAACGGCATCATCGCATGCGCCAGCGCGATCACCATGCCGGTCTCGGTGAACATGAACCTGATTGGTGACTCGATCAGGCCTGATGTCATCAGGAGCTTGTTGGCGAGCCCGTTGTTACCGCCGAACAGGAGCGCCCAGCCGAGGGTGCGCGCAACGACCGAGATCAGCAGTGGGCCGATGATCACCAGCAGGAAGAGACCCTTCCACGGCCCCTGCATGCGGTTGAGGATATAGGCCTCCGGTACGCCGAACACCGCCGTGATCAAGGTCGCCAGCACCGCGACGCGGAAGGTGCGCCAGAACATCTCCGCGTAGTAGGGATCGTCCACGATCTCGCGCCAGTTCTTCAGGATGAAGACCGGCTCGATGCCCTTGTACTGGCCCCAATCGTGGAACGACAGCATCACGGTCATCGCCAACGGGATCACGACGACGCCCAGGAACAGCATCAAGGCCGGCAGCGCCAGCGAAAGGCCGGCGCGCGTCTCCGACGAGTTGGACGCGATGGTCGCGCTCATGCTGCAGCCTTCGCAGCGCGCAGGCTCATGTCCGAGACCTGCCAGACGAGATGCACCGCTGCGCCCTGCTCCGGCTGCGGCTGGCCGTCATTCTGCCGGATTACGATGGCGGGCCCGCATTCGGTGTCGCATTGGAACAGCCAGTGATTGCCCTGGAAGATGCGGCTCGTGATGCGCCCTGCAAGCCCGGCGTCGCCGAAGTTGATGCGCTCGGGCCGGACGCTGACGGCGACGGAGCCGGCCACGCCGGCCGGTGCCGGTGCACTCCACGATCCCGCGACCAGTCTGGCCTGCCCGGAGGCGCAATCGACCGTCGCGGCAAACTCGTTGGTCTTGCCGAGAAACTGCGCGACGAAGGCGGAAGCCGGCTGCTCGTAGACCTGCTGCGGCGTGCCGATCTGCTCGATCCTGCCCTTGCTCATCACGACGATGCGGTCGGACAGCGACATCGCCTCGATCTGGTCATGGGTGACGAGGATGGTCGTGGTGCCGAGATCGCGCTGGATCTGGCGCAGCTCGATCTGCATGTCCTCGCGCAGGCGCGCATCGAGGTTGGACAGGGGCTCATCGAGCAGCAGCAGGCTCGGCCGGATCACCAGCGCGCGCGCGAGCGCCACGCGCTGCTGCTGGCCGCCGGACATGCGGCGGGGATGACGGTCCTCATAGCCGGCAAGGCCGACCAGCGCGAGCGCCGATCGCACGCGCTCCTCGCGTTCCTTGCGCGCGACTTTGCGCATCTCCAGGCCGAACGCGACGTTCTCGGCGGCGGTCATGTGAGGAAACAGCGCGTAGCTCTGGAACACGATGCCGAGGCCGCGCTTCGCCGGTGGCACTGCGACGAGATCCCTGCCCTCGAGGCGGATCGCGCCGTGTGAGGGATCGAGGAAGCCCGCGATCATCTGCAACGTGGTGGTCTTGCCGCAGCCCGAGGGGCCGAGGAACGAGATGAACTCGCCCTTGGCGACGCCGAGGCTGAACTCTTCGACGGCCGCGTTGGGGCCGAAGGATTTGCCGACGCGATCGATCTCGAGGAAGGACATGCTTTGGATCCAGATGGGCGAGGAATACTGGCGCCCCGCGCACGGTGCACTTCCCTTCCCCCTTGCGGGGAAGGGAGAACACCGTCGTCAACGAGAGGCTCGCAACAAACAACCAGTCAGCGTTCGACTTCGCGATTCCAGCGCTTGGTCCATTCCTCGCGCTTTTCGTTGACCACGGTCCAATCGGGCGCATAGACCTTGGCGGTGCGTTCGCCGATCGGCGCCATCGCGCCCACGCCCTCGGGGACCACGACGGACTTCACGACCGGGCCGTAGCCATATTCCTTCAGCATCGTGAGCTGGATCTTCGGATCGAGCAGCAGCTTGATGAAGCTCGAGGCCAGCGGCGAGACCGACGGCTTGGCGATCGGACACGCCGTCGTCAGCAGGCTCACGGCCCCTTCTTTCGGATAGACGAAATCGACCGGGAAGCCGGTGTTGGCAAAGCTCTGCACGCGACCGCTGCCCCACACCGCGATGACCGCCTGCCCCGATTGGAACAGCTCGGTCATCTTGCCGGGCGACGGCTCGTAGGCCAGCACGTTGGGATTGATGTCATTCTTGAAGATCTTGAAACCGGCATCGACATTGCTCTCGCTGCCGCCGTTCATCTTCGCCAGCATCAGGAGCACGTTGAGGCCGTAGGTGTTGTTGATCGGCGGAATGACGAGCAGCTGCTTGTATTTCGGATCCTTGAGATCGTTCCACGAGGTCGGCGCGGCCCAGCCTTTCTCGGCAAACACCTTCTTGTTGTACATCAGTCCGGTGGCGACGAGGCCGATGGCGACCGCCTTGTCGTCCTTGAAGCGCGCGACATCGAGGAGATCGCCAGGCAGTCCGGTGACCTTGTCGCAGAAGCCGAGCTGGATCGCCTGGTACATCGGACCGTCATCGACGATCGCGACGTCGATCTGCTGATTGCCCTTCTGCGCCTGCAGCTTGGCGAGGGTGTCGGTGGAGTTGCCAGCGACGTATTCGACCTTGACGCCGTTGGCCTGCTCGAACGGCGGGATCACCTCCTCGCGGATCGTCTTCTCGAACGAGCCGCCATAGCCGGCGACATAGAGCGTCTTCTGCTGAGCCCAGACCTGCGAGGCAGAGGCCAGGACGGCGACACTGATCGCCATCAGGAGTTTAGGGTGCTTCATCGGACCGATCTCCATCATCTTGGATGCGAGACGGTATTAAATAACCGTCCCAGGGAGATCGGCTTGCCCGATGGCATCGGCACTCCAGAAACCCGGAGCTGAAGAGCCTAAAAAACGAGCCTTCCCTCACCCTGCCAAAAAAGATCGCAGCACGGGCTTTGATCGTCCAATGAATAATGGCACCCTATTCATACGAAAATGTTATGGATGTGAGGACGTATGGCGCGGATCAACTCGCGGCAGGTCGAAGCCTTCCGGGCGATGATGCTGAGCGGCAGTGTGACGGAAGCCGCCAAGCTGATGGCGGTGACCCAGCCGGCGGTCAGCCGGCTGCTGCGCGACCTGCAGGCGCTGCTCAAGATGGAGCTGTTCGAGCGCCGCGGCACCGGCCTGGTGCCGACCGCGGCAGCGACGGCGCTCTACATGGAGGTCGAGCGCTCCTTCGTCGGGCTCGATCGCATCACCGCGGCCGCTGAGGAGATCCGTGGCCGGCGCACCGGGACGCTGCGCATTGCCGCGCTCCCCGCGCTCGCCAATGGCTATCTGCCGCGGCTCGCAGGCCACTTCCTGCAGGAACGGCCGAACCTCAACCTCGCCTTCTTCGGCGTGATCTCGCCGATCGTGATCGACTGGGTGCTGAACGCGCAATGCGACGTCGGCTTTGCCGAGGTGCCGATCGCCCATGCCGGGCTGCCGAGCATCAAGCTGCCGGCGCTGCCGCGCGTCGCCGTTCTCCCGGCAGGCCATCGGCATTGCGCGAAGACGATCTTGGTGCCGCGCGACTTCGAGGGGGAGACCTTCATCTCGCTCTCGTCAGGCTCCACCAGCCGGCATCTGATCGATCAGATCTTCCATCGCGAGGATGTCAGGCGCGTGCTGCGGGTCGAGACGACGCTGTCGGAAATCATGTGCGGGATGGTGTCGTCGGGATTGGGCGTCTCGATTTGCGATCCGTTCACCGCGCGCGAATTCGACGGCCGGGGCGTGGTGATGCGGCCATTCACGCCGCGCATCGATTTCGAATTCGCCGCGGTGTTCCCGCCGCAGCGCAGCCCCTCGCCGGTAGCGCTGGACCTCGTCGAGTCGGTGCGACAGGCCCTGGAAGAGCTCGGCCGAGCATCGATCCCTGGAGAAACCGATGAAGGTTAGCTGGGCGAACCTAGAACCCGCTGATTGAGCGGCGTGTGATCTGGTCCTTGCTGAGAGCCACCAAGGCCGACGCCATCGCCACGGACCAGAACGCGGGAATGCTTGTGATTGAGAGTCTGCCGGTTACGGGCTCATTTCCTGCCGCGCGCCCCGAGGCTCATAGAACAAGGGACCGACAGGAATCTCCAAGAACGTCTCGTTCTGCCGCTGGATGAGCAGTGCATCCAGTCCTTGCTTCTGCGCCAGCGCCTTGCCTTGCTCCGGACCGAGAACCATGAGCGCAGTGGCCCAGGCATCGGCGTCCATGCAGCTAGCGGCAACGACTGAAACTGACGCAATTCCATTTTCTACCGGACCGCCGCGCGATCGATCCATCGTGTGAGAGAGGCGCCTTCGCCCGACATCGACCCAGCGCCGATAGTCGCCCGACGTCGCGACCGCCGCATCACGCAATTCGATCACGCCGAGCGGACCGCGCCGTTCATAGTCAGGCGCTTCCACCGCTACGCGCCACGGGGCTCCGTCTGCCTTGGCGCCTCGCGCTTTCAACTCTCCATCGAGCCCGACCAGCGCATTGGAGACGCCGAAGATCTCAACCACGCGCATCATCTCGTCCACGGCAAAACCCTTGGCGATGCCCGAAAGATCGAGGGCGAAGTGGCTGTGTTTGCGCGCCCTTCGTCCCGGCACATCCAGTTCGAGAACAGTGTGGGTTGGTGGCAACCGCTCGCGAAGAGCCGCGCGAAGCGCTTGCGCGTCTGGCGCCGAACAGGGAGGTCCGAAACCCCAGGCATTGACGAGACTTCCGAGCCCGACGTCAAAGGCGCCGCCCGAGGCGCGTCCGATTGCAACTCCCCGCTCCAAAACCCGCATGAGTTCAATCGGCAAGGATTCCCAGGTGCCCGGCGACGCTGCATTGAGACGCATCAGGTCGCTGTCCGGCTTCCATGTGGACATCTGATGGTCGACGCAATCGACGGCGTGAGCCAATGCGGCTTCCAGCGCGGCAAGATCGGTCGACGGCGGTGCATAGAGCAGCGCCGACCAGCGCGTTCCCATGGTGGCGCCGCTCAATACATGACGGAGCAGGTCAGTAGACATCTTCAACATACCTCCCTTGGGCTTTGAGTGCGACAGGATCCAGACCGAGGGGCGCCAATACGTCCGCCACCGCCTGCATGACGTCCGCTGCCATGTCGCGCCCGCCACAGACCATGACCTGCGCTCCGTTGGCGACGAGTGCGCGCAGGCGATCGGCGTCATCGCGCAGGCGATCCTGCACATAGCCGCCGCCTTTCACGCGCGAGAAGGCAGTGGTGAGGCTCGTCAGTCGTTTCTCACCCAGCCAGCCATCGATTTCGTGCTCATAAAGAAAGTCCGAGGCTGGATCGCGCCCGCCGAAATAGAGATGCATCGGCCGGCGCCCGCCGTTGGCACGAACTAATCCTGCCAGCGGACCTATGCCGGTGCCGGCGCCGATCAGGATCACCGGTTTTCGTCCATGTGAAGGACGGAAAGCGGGGTTTGCCTTCAAGAAGGCCTCGACCCTGTCGCCCGGCTGAAGGCCGTGAAGCAGACCGGAGCAAAGTCCGCCCGGACGCTTGCGGACGCAGATTTCGACGAAGCCATCACGGGTCGAACTTGCCAACGAATAGTAGCGCGGCAAGTTGCAGTCCGGCGGCAGAACCGCGATCAAGTCGCCTGCGGCGAAGCGCGGCCAGGCATGCCCTGTGAGGCGCGCGAACATGCCGCTTCTTGGCAGCGCGAAGCGCAGCACGCAGGTTGGCGCCTGCACCTCCGCGCCGTAATCGACGCGTTCGATGAGCGTCAGCGTATGAGTACGCGGCCGCTCCGGCACATGTATCAGCACAATGTCTTCACCCATGACGTCCGACAGGGCCTCGCCCCACCGCGCAAACTCTTGCCCGGACTGGCGGTCGATCGTGTCCAGCGGCATCAACGATCTCGAACCTTTACGCGCCAGGGCCGCTTCGACGTCGCGGGCGAATTGACAGAATTGCGGGAATTGCCGATCACCGAAGCCGAGGACCGCGACCGGAAAAGGCAGTGGCGCGGTGATCGCGTCGAGACGTTTGAGGAACGCGCCGGCTGTCGCCGGCGCTGCGCCGTCGCCATAGGTTGCCGTCAGCAGGAACATGCGCTGCGTCAACGGATAGGATCGTAACAAGCTGTCCATCGGAGCGACGTGAACCCTGTGCCCGTTGGCCGTCAGCGCGGCATGCAGCGTGCGGGCGAAGCCCCATGTGCTGCCGCCCTCGCTGCCGACCAGGATCACGGTGTCGGCATCTTGGGCGGGAACGTTGTCGGTGATGGGAGCGTGAGCGTGCTTCCTGCTCGACCACACCACGGCTCCGCTTAACCCGAGCAGCGGCACGCCGAGGGCGCTGACGCCGAGCAGCAATCCAAGCCACCAGAGCCCTTGCCCGGTGTGCAGCATGTAGATGAATTCGTAGATCTGCCGGGTGACCGAATTGTCCTGCCAACCCAGCAGCTCTCCACTGACCGGGTCGACGTAGCCCTCGCCTGCAGCGGTGGCTAGCTGGAAGTGATCGTTCGGATTCGCGGGGTTGGGAAACGTCAATTCACGCAGTTGGGAAAGATCGATGCCACGCAAAGCCTGGATTTGCTCGACCGGAAGAGCAGGGCCGCGGCTTGTCACGCTCGGAAATGTGGACACCTGTGCCGTGCCGTCCGGGATCAGTCCGAACGTCGTGAGCGACAGATACAGCGCCGTCATCGCCGACAGCACGAGCCCGAAGGCCACCAGTCGACCGAGATCGGTATGCAGGCGTTGCATGCCGCCGCCACGGGAGCAGCCGAGAATGTGCCGCCACCCTCCCATGCGCCGGGCCGTCATCTGCAGACCGGACAGCGTCAGGACGAGCATCGCGAATGCGCTCGCGCCTGTGGCCACGCGTCCGCCATCGCTCAGAAGGAACGAGCGGTGCAGGTTTGTCATCCAGCGCTCGAACGGGGAGCGCACGTAGTCCGAAACGGGCTTGCCGCTGGAAGGGTCCACCACGCTCGCGGCCGGGCCCGCTGCTCTGGAGTAGAAGGCGATGACCTTGCCGGAGGTCAGTCGCTTGATCTGCTCGACGCCAGGATATCTGTTTGCGATCCGGCCGGCGAGGTCGGCGACGCTAATGCTGTCTGGCGATATCGCCCCAGCTCTTTCCCAAGCCGGGATCACCGACAGCACCGCTCCGCTCAGGACAAGCACCATCAGCGGCAGGACGACGGCAAAGGCCAGGCCCCTATGAATCCAGCGCAGCATCACACCCATCCTAAGGCTACATGTCGTAAGCGAACGAGCGGATGTAGGTGCGCCCTGCCAGCGGCCGGCCCGCGCCCGCGGATGTCAGCGGAACGACCACCTCGGACGGGCTGTCGCGCATGTCCTCGGCGGCGGCGTCGATATGCAGCTTGTAGCCCGCATCGAAGAGCGCATCCGCAAGATCGAGCGTGATTTTCAGCGTACGGCCGGCTCCGACGCTTGCGCCGGTGATGCCGTTGATATCGGCAAGGTTTCCACGAGAACTGCGCTCCCAGCCGCTGAGATGGCTGTAATATTTGGACTTGGAGCCCGCCATCCACAGCGTGCCTTTGTAAGCTCCGGTCGCGTCGGTCACGTAGAGCGCCAAATACGCGCCGTTCCCGCCGTAGTTGTTGAGCGTCGTGGTCAACGTGACGGGCCGCGCCATGGCCAGCCCGGGGGCGGTCAGCGCGGTGGTCAGGGCAAGGGCGGCAATCATCGATCTCATTTCTGTCTCCGACAGTGGCGTTTCTATCGCGCCATAACTGAATGGCGCGGCTGACGTGCTCCTGAAGGCCGATCCGATTCTGCTTCAGGTCGCCGTCAGGTTGGCGCTCTCTGCAAAAGCAAACGCCCCGCACGACGCGGGGCGCGCTAGAACGCGATGTCGCGTTCGCTCGATTCAGGCGATGTCCGTCGGTCGGGCCAGCCTTTTGCGTCCCACGATGCTCGTCGCTTCCGGACCGCTATTGAACTTGGACCTTGGGGGCCGCGCCGCCCTGAATAAGTCCGTTGGGGGGCGGCGCCGTAGGCGCGGCTGCTCGTCCTGGTCCCGACTGATCGCCTCGCCGGTCTCGGTCACCTTCATCATGATCCTTGTCGTGCTCTCCGCGTTTTTGCTTCACGCGGATCACAGCCAGAGATGCAGGATCAACCTTTGCCTCTATGGCGCGACCGCCTTCGTCCTGTCCCCTGATCTCATAGCATCCATCGTCGATCTTGATTCTGCGCACGGTCCAGCCGCGCGCTTTCGCCATTTGTTCGACCGCTTCGCGCGGCTGCCATTGCGCCATGGGCGCGCTGCAATCGTCATCATCGGCCAGCGCCATGCCGGGGGTCAGCGCCCCCAGCAGAATGGCGGCAATCAACACTGTCCTGCTCACGTTCTCTTGCTCCCGCTTCAAGGCTCCTACCTGCCTTGTGGTCTTGAGCCGGTTTCCTGACGTTGACCTGAAGACGCCGCGACTTTTGCTTCAGGTCAACGTCAGAATCTCCCCTATGATTATCTCTAACCTTACAGGTCGACGGGGTGGGCGGAATGACCCGATGCGGATATTGCTGATCGAAGACGACACGATTCTGGGGGCGGCAGTACGCGACCAGATTGTGTCGGATGGCCATTCCGTGGACTGGGTGACCCGCTTGGATGCGGCACGGGAATATCTTGGCACCGCGGCCTATGACCTCTTGCTCCTGGATCTCATGCTGCCGGACGGCCGCGGTATCGGACTGCTGCGCGATCGACGCGCCAAGGGAGACGTGACGCCGGTCATCATCCTAACGGCGCTTGATCAATTGTCCGACCGGATCGAAGGGCTCAACGCCGGCGCAGACGATTACATGATCAAGCCATTCGATCTCTCGGAGCTTACGGCGCGGCTGAATGCCGTCGCTCGCCGCTATGCCGGCAATCCGAACCCGCTCATCCGAATTGGCGATCTTCAGATCGACCTGGCCGCTCGGTCGATGACGCGTGCAGGAAAGAGCATCGCCCTGACAGCGCGGGAATGGGTGCTGCTCGAGGCTTTCTTGCAGCGTCCACGGCAGGTCTTGTCCAAATCGCTGCTCGAGGAACGGCTCTATTCCTTCGGCGAAGAGATCGAGAGCAACACCATCGAAGTCCATGTCAGCCGGCTTCGCAAGAAGCTCGGACACGCCGTCATTGAGACCGTGCGAGGTCTCGGCTATCGGCTGGGAACCGCCTCATGAAGGGCCCGCGTAGTCTGCAGTGGCAGATCTCGCTGTGGCTCGGGCTCGGCGTCGCACTCCTCTGGATTGTTGCAGCCGTCGTGACCGGCCAAAGGCTGCGTCACGAAATGAACGAAGTATTCGATAGCGCGCTCGAGGAAACGGCTCAGCGGATTCTTCCACTTGCGGTGCTTGAGATCCTTGGCCGTGAGGCAGACGGCACGTCTCAGCGTATCGCTACGCTGAGGCAGCACGACGAGTACTTCACTTATGTGGTCCGTGACGAGCGCGGCACCGTCCTGCTGCGCTCGCACGGCGCCGACGACGCGATCTTTCCTCCTTTCTCCAGAATGGGGTTTGTCGACACCCCAACCCATCGAATCTACTTCGACACTGCAGTGCGAGGCACGATGACGATCGCGGTGGCGGAGCTGCTGACACATCGCCGCGAGGTCGCGAACCAGGCGCTCCTCGGGCTTGCCTGGCCGTTGGGATTGCTCATTCCCCTCAGTCTTCTCGCCGTATGGGGCGTCGTGCGCGTTTCGATGACCCCGGTCAGGCGCCTACGAAGCGACATTGAAGCGCGCGGCACCGGCGATCTGTCCTCGGTTCCAGCCGCGGGACTGCCCTCCGAGATCGGACCGATCGCCGACGCCGTGAACGGCCTCCTGGAGAAGCTTCGACGCGCCCTGGAAGCTGAGCGAAGTTTCACGGCCAATTCCGCGCACGAACTCCGGACACCGGTGGCTGCCGCGCTCGCGCAGACGCAACGGCTCATCGCCGAGACCAGGGACACCGCGGCCCGAACCCGGGCCCAGCAGATTGAGGTGGCGCTGCGGCGGCTTTCGCAATTGTCTGAAAAGTTGATGCAACTCGCGAAGGCGGAAGGCGGACGGCTTCAGGGCAAGGAGACGACTGACATCGCATCGGTTCTGAAACTGGTCGTCGGGGAGATGATGCGCGATCCGGCTGCGGCCGGTCGGCTCGCCGTCAACATTCCTGCTACGCCGGTTCTTTTCGATATCGATACAGATGCCTTTGCCATTCTAGCGCGCAATCTCATTGAGAACGGCCTCAAGCACGGAGCGCCCCACGCGCCAGTCGTTGTAGCTCTTTCCAACACTGGCGTGCTGACCGTTACAAATGAGGGAACAGCCGTTCCGCCGGAGTTGCTGGAACGCTTGTCTCGCCCGTTCGAGCGTGGCAGCACCGATGCTGACGGCTCGGGGCTGGGCCTCGCCATTGCAAAAGCCATCGCCTCCGGAGTTGGGGCCGAGCTTGTCCTGACATCCCCTTTGCCTGGAGCGGAGGGCGGCTTCCAAGCGAGGTTTTCCGCGCCGTGAGTTCGTGGGCGGCTCGTCCATGATTTTTCGAGGAATTGGGAGCAGATTGGGATGTGGCAATTGGGGCCAATCAGCAGGCCGGCGGCGAATCACGCGCGCGTGGCGGCCAGCTCTTCGAGAAGCGCTACGGTAGCTGTCAGGCTTCGGCTCGGCGGCGTCATCTGATTGGCCACCTCGCGCGCGAGTGGCGCATTCTGGCTCCACGACGGTCCACAGGTCATGGCGAAGGGTCGCTTGTGTCGTTGCGGAAGAACGACGCGAGGTGCCGACACCCAGGCGTCTGATCCGTGTCGCCCATACCGGCTGGTCGGCGCCGATCCAGAGGACAAGAGTTGGGACGCCGGAGCGAACGCTCGCTGCCGTGGTGCCGGAGGTGCACCCCGACAGCACCAATCAACGTTCAAAGACATTGGGGCTGGACGCCACCGAAGATCGCGGCTGGCTAGCCGTACGTCCCCTGGTTCGCCTTTCAAACTATTGAGAGCAGACTGTCGAAAAACACCGTCTGAAAAACCGTTAGTTTTTCAACCTCAGACGGTGTTTCTGCATAAGTCTTTGAAAGGCTTGGTGGGCGCACTAGGGCTCGAACCTAGGACCCGCTGATTAAGAGTCAGCTGCTCTACCAACTGAGCTATGCGCCCGGATCTTGCATCCGGAGAAAGCCTTCCGCGAGAGCCGGTCGTTTAGCAAAGCGATTCCAGGATGTCCAGCGATCCCTGAGCATTTTTCGGCACTTTCGATGCAGAAAAACCGCCGGCGGGCGGCGGTTTTCCCCAAATGAAATCAGAAGGATCGTCAAACGGCTGTCAAAGCCGCCCGGACTCGCGTTCCTCCTCGGACCAGCCCATGTGGCCCATCGGTCCCGGGCCGAAGCGATGCTCGCCGAAGCGCGGACCGTCCTCCATGCCGCCCTCGCCGCGCTCCATCCAGCGGTGATGGCGCAGACCGTCCGGTCCCATCATGCGCCCCATCGGCCGGGTCAGCATCGACAGCCGGCGCTTCTGGCCATCGTCGAGCGTCTTGTAGAGCGGGTCGGCGGCGTCGGCGACCTTCTTCATCGCATCCGCCGTGACCGCCATGGTGTCGGCACGCTCGCGCAGCCGCGCCACCGGATCGACATCCTTGTCCTGCGCCTCGTCGGCTGCCTTCATCCGCGCGTTGGCACGATCGAACCGCAGCTTGACGAGATCGCGCACCGCGCTCTCGACCGGCGGCCACAATTTCTCCTGCTCCGCCGTCAGCTTCAGGCCGGCATGGACGGAAGCGATGCGCGCATCGAGCATGGCGGCGCGATCTTCCGGATTCATGCGCGCATGATGCATGTGATCATGAAACCAGCCGCGCTGGGCGTAGACCGCGGTCGAGCCGGCGATGGCGAGCACGGCGACTGCGGCGATGGTGAACCTTCTCATGCCAACCTCCTTGGAAACTCGGATCAGCATGAGCCTGCCGTTCCGCGCCTTCAACTTACAGTTTGGACAGAGTGTACGACCTTACGAAGATGTAATTGCTTCAAATACCTTTCTGTTTTTGCAAATCAGTTTCAGTTTGTTGCCGCGCCTCAAAGCATCCCCAGCATGCGCGGCAACCACAGCGAGATTTCCGGCACGTAGGTGACGAGCGCGAGGAAACCGAGCATCGTCAGCAGCCAGGGCATGACGGCGATGGTCAGTTCGGTGATGCCCATCTTGGCGATGCCGGAGGCCACGTAGAGGTTGAGCCCGACGGGCGGGTGGCACATGCCGACCTCCATGTTGACCACCATCAGGATGCCCAGATGCACCGGATGGATGCCGAGCTTGACCGCGACCGGGAACAGGATCGGCGCCATGATCAAGACGATCGAGGTCGCCTCCATCACGTTGCCGGCGAGCAGCAGGAGGATGTTGACGACCAAGAGGAACACGATCCAGTTGACGCCAGCCGCCGCCATCCAGTTGGCGATCTGCTGCGGGATGTTCTCATTGGCCATCAGGAACGAGAACAGCACGGCATTGGTGATGATGTAGAGGATCATCGCGCTCATGTTGGCCGAGCCGAGCAGCACCTTCGGCACGTCCTTCAGCGACATGTCGCGATAGACGAACACCGCGATGACGAAGGCATAGACGGCGCTGACGGCCGCGGCCTCGGTCGGCGTGAACTTGCCGGTGTAGATGCCGCCGAGCACGATCACGATCAGCAGCAGGCCCCAGACGCATTTGCGGAAGGCCGTGAAGCGCTCGGCCCAGCTCGCCCGCGGCATCCGTGGATAGTCGTTCTTCCAGGCCCGGTAGAACGTCGTGAAGCCGAGCAGGCTCGCCAGCATCAGCCCGGGGATAACCCCGGCGATGAACAGCTGACCGACGGAGGCCGAGGAGACGCGATGACCGGCCGGATCGAGCGCGATGCTGCCGCCGGTCGCGACCGCATAGACCACCATCACGATCGAGGGCGGGATCAGGATGCCGAGCGCGCCTGACGTCGTGATGACGCCGGCGCCAAAGCGCTTGGGAAAGCCCTGTTTCACCATTGCAGGCAGCATGATCGAGCCGATCGCGATCACCGTGGCCGGCGACGAGCCGGAGACGGCCGCGAACAGCGCGCAGGCCATGACGCCGGCGAGGCCCAGGCCGCCATACCAGTGTCCGACCATCGAGGTCGCGAAGTTGATCATCCTTCGGGCGACGCCGCCATGCGTCAGGAAGTTGCCGGCCAGGATGAAGAACGGGATCGCCATGATCTCGAAATTGTCGATGCCCGTGAACAATTTCAGCGCGACCGATTCGGTCGGCACGTTCGTCATGAAGAACACGAACGACAGCACGGTGAGGCCGAGCGCGATCGAGATCGGCATGCCCGTCAGCATCAGGAAGATGAGCAGGCTGAAGATGAGGAGGCTGCTCATCGCGCGGCCTCCACGCCCGTCGTCTCGATGCCCTCGACGGCCGCATGATCATGGTGCGGCAGCTCGTCGTGGCGGAGATAGTGCCAGGCGACCTGCAGGAAGCGGAAGCACATCAGATAGGAGCCGAGCGGGATGCAGAGATAGACCAGCCAGCTCGGCAGCTCCATGTCGGGCGTCACCTGGTCGGTCTGCGACAGGCCGTAGACGAACTTGGCGCCCATCGTGCCGATGATGGAGGTGAACAGCGCTCCGCACAGCAGGCCGAACAGGATGGTCACCTTGCGCAGCGATGGCCGCATCATGTTGACGACGACGTCGACGCCGACATGGATGCCCGTGCGCACGCCGTAGGCGGCGCCGAACTTGGCCATCCACACGAACATGTAGATGCAGAGCTCCTGTGCCCAGGACAGGTCGATCGGAAACAGGATGGGATAGAGGAAGGGCACGCCGACCAGATAGCGGTGCAGCACGGCCACGAAGATGATCGAGGTCGCCGCCGCGATCAGGAATGCGATCAGGATCTCCTCGAGCCGATCGAGGATGCGCAACAGAAAGCCCAAGTCCCCTCCCCCACAATCAAAACGTCCGCGGCGCTTGGCTGCGCCGTCTGCCTTCTTGCGCGCCGAGTGCTTCGCCCCCTCGGTGCGCGGGCCATTGTCCGCGCACCGCTCGTCTCACGCCATCAGTTGGTCGAGCCGCGCGTCTCCTTCAGGAACTCGTCGATCAGCGGCTGGCCGACGCGCCCCGCGACGTCCTTGTACACCGGCATCATCGCCTTGCGCATCGCCTCGTCCTGGGCCGGCGTCAGCTTGACCAGCTCGGTCTTGCCGGACTTGCGGATCTCCTCGAGCGCGTCGTCGTTCTCCTTCGCCGACTGGTTGTTGCCGTAGGCGGTCGCTTCCTTCATCGCCTTCTCGCAGGCGGCGCGGATATCCGGCGGCAGGCCGTCCCAGAACTTCTTGTTCACGACCACGACGTAGCCGATGTAGCCGTGATTGGTCAGCGTGATGTACTTCTGCACCTCGTGCATCTTCTGGGTATAGATGTTCGAGGGCGTGTTCTCCTGGCCGTCGACGACGCCGGTCTGCAGCGCCTGGTAGACTTCGGAGAAGGCCATCACCTGCGGGATGGCGCCGAGGGTGCGGAATTGCGCGTCCAGCACCTTCGAGGACTGGATGCGGAACTTCAGACCCTTGTAGTCGGCGGGATCGACGAGCTTCTTGTTGGCGCTCATCTGCTTGAAGCCGTTGTCCCAGTAGGCGAGCCCGATCATTCCCTTGGGCTCGAGCAGCTTCAGCAGCCTGGTGCCGAGCGGGCCGTCGGTCACCTTCCGCAGGGTGGCGAGGTCGGGCAGGATGTAGGGCAGATCGAACACCTCGAATTCCTTGATGCCGATCGGGCCGAACTTGGAGTTCGAAGGCGCCAGCATCTGCACCGCGCCGAGCTGCAGCGCCTCGAGCTCTTCCTTGTCCTTGTAGAGCTGCGAGTTCGGATAGACTTCGACCTTGACCTTGCCGTCGGTGTATTTCTCGGCCAGCTCCTTGAACTTGTCGGCGGCGAGGCCCTTCGGGGTGTTCGAGGCCACCACGTGGCTGAACTTGATCACGATCGGATTGTCGGCGGCGAGGGCCGGACCGGCCAGAGCGAGCACCGCGAGCGAGGCGGCGGTGGCGATCACATGGCGAAACTTGAAGTGCAAGGTGTCCTCCCGACGTTTCGGGGGACATTGCAATGACGCCCCCGCTTTGTATGCCAAGGACATTGTTAGCGGGTCGACGGCCGGAATGCCATTGACCGTTAGCCGCAGAGGCGGGGATTCCCATGCCGCAGCGCAAAAATGGTGGTGACTGTCATTCCGGGGCAGCCGCGCAAGCGGCTGAGCCCGAAATCCGAAGGTTATTGGCGCGGGCGCAAGCCAAGCTCGGGATTCCGGGTTCGACGCTGCGCGTCGCCCCGGAATGACGAAGCAAGGTTCGGCCCCAACCGACGATCGTGAACTCAGCTCGCAGCCGCAGCCGAGGCGCCCGCGCCCTGCGCCACGTCGCGCTGGCGCTTCATGACCAGCTTGTTGAGCGCCCCCAGATAGGCCTTGGCCGAGGCCACCAGCGTATCCGGATCCGCCGCGCGCGCGGTCATCGAGCGGCCGTCCTGCGACAGCCGCACCGAGACCTCGGCCTGCGCATCGGTGCCCTCGGTCACGGCATGGACCTGGTACAATTCCAGCTTGGCCTCGTGCGGCACCAGCGACTTGATGCAGTTGAAGACGGCATCGACCGGCCCGTTGCCCTCGCTCTCCTCGATCTTGGTCACGCCGTCGACGTCGAGCTTCATGGTGGCGCGCTGCGGGCCGCGGGTGCCGGCAATCACCGACAGCGACAGCAGCTTGATGCGGTCATGGGCGCTCACCATGCCCTCGTCGATCAGCGCCTCGATGTCCTCGTCATAGATGTGCTTCTTGCGGTCGGCCAAAGCCTTGAAGCGGACGAAGGCGTCCTCGACCTGGTTGCCCGCCAGCTTGTGGCCCATCTCCTCCAGCTTGTGGATGAAGGCATGGCGGCCGGAATGCTTGCCCATCACCAGCGAGGTCTGCTTCACGCCGACCGTCTCCGGCAGCATGATCTCGTAGGTCTGCGCGTTCTTCAGCATGCCGTCCTGATGGATGCCGCTCTCATGCGCGAACGCATTGCGGCCGACGATGGCCTTGTTGTACTGCACCGGGAACGAGGTCGCGGCCGAGACCACCTTGGAGGCGTGGGTGAGCTGCGTGGTGTCGATCTTGTTCCAGTACGGCAGCTTGTCGTTGCGCACGCGCATCGCCATCACGACCTCTTCCAGGGCCGCATTGCCGGCGCGCTCGCCGATGCCGTTGATGGTGCATTCGATCTGGCGGGCGCCGGCGCGCACGCCGGCCATCGAGTTGGCGACCGCCATGCCCAGGTCGTTGTGGCAATGGACCGAGAATACCGCCTTGTCGGAGTTCGGCACGCTCTCGCGCACGCGCTTGAACAGGTCGTAATACTCCTCCGGCACGGCATAGCCGACGGTATCCGGAATGTTGATGGTGGTCGCGCCGGCCCTGATCGCGGCCTCGACGCAGCGGCACAGGAAGTCGAACTCGGTACGGGTGCCGTCCTCGGACGACCATTCGACGTCGTCGGTGTGGTTGCGCGCGCGGGTCACCGAGGAGATCACCAGTTCGTAGACCTGCTGCGGGTCCATCTGCAGCTTGTACTTCATGTGCACCGGCGAGGTGGACAGGAAGGTGTGGATGCGGCCGCGCCTGGCCGGGCGGATCGCCTCGGCGCAACGGTCGATGTCCTTGGCGCCGGCGCGCGACAGGCCGCAGACCACGGCGTTCTGGGTGCGCTTGGCGATCTCGTTGACGGCCTCGAAGTCACCGTCGGAGGCGATCGGGAAGCCGGCCTCGATGATGTCGACGCCCATGCCGTCCAGCATGGCGGCGATGTTGAGCTTCTCCTCGAACGTCATGGTGGCGCCGGGGCACTGCTCGCCATCGCGCAAAGTGGTGTCGAAAATGACGACGCGGTCCTTGTCGGACTGAACGGGATTGGACATCTGCTTTCCTCGAACTTTTCGGGTGGTGCGCGTGGCTTCCAGAGGCGCTGAAGGGTGTTTCGGTGTCGAAGCAGCCCCCTGAGTGCCCAGGCGCATCCCGCCCAGCCGGCCCTCAGGGGCAGCTAAGAAGCAGAAGCTCGATCGCGCCGATCAGGTCGGCGGGCTGCAGCGCGGCGAGCGCGATCGTCCGGGCGTCTGCCCCGGCGATGGCCTCGATCTCTGCGCTGCGAATCAGCATTGCCAAACCCTTTGCGAGAACACGAAAACTGTGCGGCAAAACCGTTGACGGTTTGTTGCCGAGGTGCCCTCGACAGCGCTTTTACTGGGAATGGGAGGGTCTCGCAACGCCGAATAATGGTCAGGAGGGGTGACGTATTCGGGCAGTCCCGCGCCGCTCTCCCTATAAATCTCTCCCTATGAACAGTGTCATCCCGGGCAAGGCCGCCAACGCGCCAGCGTTGGTGAACGCCGACCCGGGATCCGTACGCCGCGGCGGATTTGGCTGGGCGAGCTGGAGCGGCCATCCTGCCTCGCAGATCTCCCTGGGGTTATGGATCCCGGATCGGCGCACGCGTGACCGCGCGCTTGTCCGGGATGACGGTGAGGGTGTGGTTGTCGGCATCTGCACCAGCACGCATTTCACGCTCCCGCGACACATCCGTGCCCGAGTTGTTCACCCGCATCGTACCCTCTTCCATCAGAGGGTGCAGGGAAGACCGGGCGTCTGCCGACACCCGCGGCCCCCGTGCGATAGAAAATGCACGGGGCAGGAACCACAGGATCGGCCAGGACATCCCGGCCTTCCCTGCGCAACGGCTTTACGGCTTACTTCGCGCTCTCCCTGGGGACCGGGCTTTCTTGCCCCCATCATCCGCACCGCTGCTTCGCGCAACGGCACGAACTTGACCTCAGCATCGGGAGGCCAGGACCACACGACTTCGCCGTCCGCAAAACGCCGGTCGTCCACCGGCGCCTCACGGCCATCGCTCCCCGCACTCCACGTATCGTGACGACGCGTACGCCCCTCTTCGATGAGGCGGGATGACGTAGAGAAGCACGTTTTCTGAAAAAAGGAAAGAGGAAATTTCGTCGAATACGAAGATCGAGCGTGTGGTACCATGACCTCATGACAAACCGCATCTTCGTCCACGGCGTGCCGGACACGCCCGCAATCTGGGGCCCGCTGATCGCGGCGCTCGGCGAGACCGTGGCAGTGCCTGCCCTGCCCGGCTTCGACGGCGATGCACCTCCGGGCTTCGCCTGCACCAAGGACGCCTACGCCGACTGGCTGGTCGCGCTGCTGGAAGCGCAGCATGCGGCGGTCGGGCCGCTCGACCTGGTCGGGCATGATTGGGGCGCGCTGCTGGTGCTGCGCGCGGCATCGCTGCGGCCGGGGCTGGTGCGCTCCTGGGCGGTCGCTGGCGGCGCACTCGATCCGGACTATCGGGGACATCGCATCGCGCGGATCTGGAATACGCCCGTGCTCGGCGAGATCTTCATGGCGGTGTCGTCGCAAGCTGCCATGGCACGGATGTTCCGGCAGAGCGGATTGCCATCGGAGCTGGCGGCGCGCGAAGCCACGGCATGGCAGGCTCCGATGCGCCGGGCGATCCTCGCGCTGTATCGCTCCGCCGACGGGCTGTGCTTCAAGGGCGACTGGATCGCGCGGCTCGAACAGCTGCCGCGGCGTGGACTGGTGATCTCGGGCACACAGGATCCGTTCGTGCCGCTCGACACGCTCAGCCGGTTCGCGCAAGCGCACGGCGCGCGGCTTCATGTCGAGCCGGACGCCGGCCACTGGAGCATCGTCGAGCGGCCGCAGAGCATCGCGGCCGCGCTGCGGGCGTATTGGGCGGAATGAGCACCAGTCCTATTGCGACAGGGCTGAGACCAGCGCATCGCCGATTACATTGGCAATCTCCTGCTCGTGGCCGGGGTATGCGCGAAACACGTATTGTTGCCCGAGGAGTTGAGTTTGCTTCTCGACGTCCCAAATCCGAAGCGAGACTTTGTGACGGCCATCGCTGAGGAGCGCGGCATTGCCGACCAGCACGAGATCAAAGTGCAGATCTCGCGATTTCTCGAATTGCGGCAGCAGAATATCCGGATGACCTGGGCTTGCCATCGGGACAGGCTCTTCGACGACCCGGAGCGACGGCATTGCGTGGAATCGCGCGCGTAGCGCGCTCGTCAGAAGGGCGGCATCATCTCCCGCCTCAGGCGTCATCGCATGCAGCTCGGGCACCGCGATCACGCGTTCGCCTTCGGCCGAAGCAGGTCGCGCCAGGACCGTGAGCAGAGCCGCGACGGCAAATGCAACACCAAGAAAAACGTCATGAAAACGTCGAAGTATGCCGGCCTGCATGGTCACTTCAATCCTCATCTCAATCTACGCCCGAGCAATGGGCCGGCTCTTCGACGTGCGCGCCGGCTATCACACAATCTTTGATGGATTGCGGTCCTCTGATACCATAACCTGAAAGTCGCTCATCGGAGACATTCGACATGGCGCGTCTCAAGACCGGACTTTGGTTGTTCTCAGCGCTGCTGGTGGCCCGGCTCTTCTCCAGCGCAGCCTTCGCCGAGGACTTGAGCCTCGCCCGCTTTCCTCAATCCGACTGGGCGACCGCCACGCCTGAGGACGAAGGGATGGATTCGGCGGCCCTCGCAAAACTCGTCGCTTCCGGTAAGGCGATGAGGTTCGACAGCCTGCTGATCGCGCGCCACGGCCGGGTCGTGCTCGATGCGTCCTATGCACCGTACAACGCCGACGAGCCGCACATCATCAATTCCGCGACCAAAGCCGTGGTCTCGACGCTGATTGCGATGCTGCTCAAGGACGGCGTGCTCGACAGTCTCGATCATCCGGTGCTCGACTTCTTCAAGGATCGCAAGATCGACAATGTCGACGCGCGCAAGCAGGCGCTCACGGTGCAGCACCTGCTCAACATGACCTCCGGGTTCGACTGGGACGAGGGTTATAGCGGCGGCGCCGAGACATCCCTCTACGAGATGGGCCGGAGCCCGGATTGGGTGCAGTACATCCTTGACCGGCCGATGGCGCAAGCGCCCGGCGAGACGTTCTACTACAACAGCGGCAACTCCCATCTGCTCTCCGCGATCGTCACGAAGCTCACCGGCAAGAGCGCGGAGGATTTCGCCCAGGAGAGGCTGTTTGGGCCGCTCGGCATCACCGAGCACCCCTGGTTCAAGGATTCCATGGGAATTTCCGCCGGCGGTTTCGGGCTGGCGCTGAAGCCGCGCGACATGGCGAAGATCGGCTACCTCTATCTGCGGCGCGGCCGCTGGGGCGAGCAGCAATTGCTGCCGCCGGACTGGATCGAAGCCGTCAACCACGCCACCGTCAGCATGAATGCGAAGTTCGATCCGGGGCTCTCCTACGCCGATCAGTTCTGGGCCCTGCCGGACAAACACGTATTCATGGCGGTCGGCTACCACTGCCAGGTCATCATGGTACTGCCCGACCGCGACATCGTGGCGGTGATGACCGCGCGCGAGTTCTGTCCATTCCGCAAGCTCGCCAACACCATTTCGGCGACTGTGACATCTGACAGCCCCCTGCCTGCGGCGCCGGAAGCGGCAGCCGCGCTCGCCGCTGATGTCCGCGAGGTCGCGACGGAAACCCGAGGCCCGGTCGGAGCCGTGCCGGAGATGGCGGCTTCCATCTCGGGCAAGACCTACAGCTTCCCGCCCGGCCCGCTCGGCATCAACACGATCAAGCTGGACCTCACGGGACCGGAACCGCAGGTCACCTGGGACATCCCCTCGCGGGACCGCGCCGGAGGCACGGTGCATCTGCAGAGCCCGATCGGCCTCGATGGCCTCTATCGCAAGACCGCGCCGCCCCATCCCTGGCAGCCCTTCACCTACCGGGCCATGAAGGGCAGCTGGATCGACGCCACGACCTTCGTGATCGACGCCCAGTTCATTGGCCAGGGCGAGGAGCGCAATTGGCGGCTCAGCTTCGACGGCGACAAGGTGACGTTCCGAACGAAGGGCCGCTACGGCAAGGACGTCGTGGTCGAGGGTCATGCGGCGCCATGAGTCCTCGGCGGCTCTGCGCAGCCTGACGAAAGTCGAGCGCAAATGCTGCAGCACTGATCGGCTCCGTTCGGCTGGGCGGAGACATGCCGCACGGCGAGAATTGGAACAGTTCTCATAGCGCTCTGCGTGCCGCGGGCGGCGGATGCGATCTCCCGTCGTTTTCTCAAACAGATCATCTCGTGTATGTCTGCCCTCCCGCCGAGGCTCTCACTCCGCGGCGGGGGATCGTTTTTCGATTGCGGTGGCATAATGTTGGGATTGCTGGAGCGTCTGGGTCTCCGTTTCGAGGATACCGTCGAGGAGCGGCGTTTCGTCGACCATTACGTCCGCGGCAGCACCGGCTGGACGCAGATCGCGATGCTGCTCGGCGCCCTCACCTTTGCCGGCTACACGCTGTGGGACTGGGTGCTCTATCCCGAGATCGTGCCGACCACGTTCGCGATCCGCGGCGGGACCGCCGCGCTGGTGCTGCTGCCGCTGACGGCTTTGCTGTCGACGCCGGCGCGCCGATGGGCCGAGCCGATTCACCTGGTCTATTGCGTGATCCCCGGTTGCGTGCTGCCGACGATCTACTGGGTGCTGCCGTCGGGCTTCACTTACTCCGCGGCCGGCATGATCATCGTCATCCTGTTCGTCTCCACCATGCTGCCGTTGCGCACCGGCTCCTACGCGATCTTCTGTGCAACGAGCTGGAGCGCGCTGGCGGTGGCCGAGAGTCTTGCGACCGAGCCGCTGCCGCCCGGCCTGCGCTTCATCGATCATTCGCTGGTCGGCAATGCCTGCCTGCTCTCGCTCTATGCCGTCGGCGCGCGCGAGTACCAGGCGCGCAAGCAGTTCCGCACCGCGGAGGCGCTGCAGCGGGAGAAGGAGCGCTCCGAGGCCTCGCTGCGCGATCTGCATGCCACGCAGGCCCATCTGGTGCAGGCGGAGAAGCTGGCCTCGCTCGGCCAGCTCGTCGCCGGTGTCGGCCACGAGGTCAGCACGCCGCTCGGGCTGGCGCTGACCACGTCGACGGCGATGGAAGACGACGTCGAGGCGATCGCGCGCATGCTTGGCGGCGGCCCGGTGCGGCGCTCGGATCTGGCGAGGGGCGTCGCTCGGCTGCAGCAGGGCCTGCATTTGACGACGCAGAGCCTGCACCGCGCCTCCGAGATGGTACACAGCTTCAAGCAGGTCGCCGTCGACCAGGCCAACGAGGCGCTGCAGACCTTCGAGCTGCAGAGCTGGATGACCGATCACGTCACCAAGCTCCGCCCGCTGTTGATGCGCCAGGGCCTGACGGTCGTGCTCTCTTGCCCGGAGGGCATCGTGCTCACCAGCTATCCCGGTGCACTCGGACAGGTCATCAGCATCCTCGCCTTCAATGCGGCGACGCATGCCTATCCCGGCGACATCAGCGGCGTCTTCACCGTGGAGGTCGCACAGCCCGGCGACGATTCGGTGCGCATCGTCTGCGCCGATCAGGGCGTCGGCATGCGCGACCAGGTTCGCGGGCGGGTGTTCGACCCGTTCTTCACCACGCGCCGCGAGAAGGGCAATGCCGGCCTCGGCCTGCACATCGCCTTCAACCTCGTGGCATCCACACTCGGCGGCCGCATCGAGCTCGACAGCCAGCCGCAGCAGGGCACGCGCATCACGCTGGACATTCCGCTGATCGGACCAGGCAAGCCGGCCGAGCTGGAACTCGCCGCCGCACAATAAGCTCGGGGGCGCGCCCGCATCAACGACCGGTCCCAAGCGTTGAGAGTCCTCGGCACGCAGTCCCGGAAAACGAGACCAGCAGCGCTCCGTCCGCAGCTTGGGTGCAGCGCTTATCGCGCATCATATCGTGCACGATCATGGATCACTCCGCGTCGATCGTGATCATCAAATGCGCAATGCCGCAAAGACGCCGCGACCTGCGCATCTCCGAACCAATTAGAACAATTCAACACCGCATGGCTTAGAGCAATTCAATCCGGCGTGTTGTGTCTTTCGCTGCACTGCGTTGCTAGACGTCGCATCGAGCTGACCGTTCCCTCGAACGGTGCGACGTGGAAGTGCAGTAGACGATGACGAAGTGTGAAGGCCGGTGCGATGCGCGCGCTCGTACCGGCATGCGTGGCGCGATTGCGCTCGTGAGTGCCCTGACCGCAGACCTCCTCTGGTCCCCCTCTCCCGTGTTTGCGCAGGCGACGCTGCCGCCGGTGACGGTCGACGTGCCGGCGCCGAAGCGCAAGCCTGCGAGCGCCGCCAGCGCGCCGCAGCGCCAGGCGCGCGCGCTACCGTCACGACGCGCGATGCCGCCGCCGCCGATGCCGACACGCGCGGAACGCGCCGCGGCAGAGACCGTAGTCCTCAACGCCGCCAAGCTCAACTACCGCGCCATGCCGAGCGCGACCACGCTGCGCAGCGGCGCCTCGCCGCTCGACACCGCGCAATCCGTCAACGTCGTGCCCGAACAGGTGATCAGGGACCAGTTGCCGCGCAACATCGACGACGCGCTCGCCAATATCAGCGGCGTCACCCAGGCCAACACGCTCGCCGGCACGCAGGACGCGGTGATGCGTCGCGGCTTCGGCGACAACCGCGACGGCTCGATCATGCGCAACGGCCTGCCGCTGGTGCAAAGCCGCAGCCTCAATGCGGCCGTGGAGAGCGTCGAGGTGCTGAAGGGCCCGGCCTCGCTGCTCTACGGCATCATGGATCCCGGCGGCATCGTCAACACCATCAGCAAGCGCCCCGAGCTTTATCAGCACGGCTCGGTGACGCTGCTCGGCTCGGCCTATGCCAACAACAGAACCGGCGCCGACGGCACGATCGACGTCACCGGCCCGATCGGCGACGGCGGCCTCGCCTATCGCTTCATCGGCTACGGCGTCAGCGAGGATTACTGGCGCAATTTCGGCCGCCATCGCGAGATGCTGGTGGCGCCGTCGCTCGCCTGGTACGGCGACACGACCACGGTCCAGCTCAACTACGAGCATCGCGAGTTCATCGCCCCGTTCGATCGCGGCACCGCCTTCATAAATGGCGCACCGCTCGCGATCCCCGCGACGCGGCGGCTCGACGAGCCCTTCAACAACACATGGGGGCAGTCCGACCTGGTCCAGGCCTCGGTCGAGCAGAAGCTCAACGACGATTGGAAGCTCACCGCGGCCTACAGCTACAACACCGAGAGCTCCAGCGCCAACCAGCTGCGCATCACCACGATCGATGCGAAGGGCAAGGAGACCCGCAGCAACGACGGCACCTGGGGCTCGCTCAGCCGGGTCAGCTACGGCACGTCCTACATCCAGGGCGCCTTCTGGCTCGGCGGCCTGCGCAACGAGGTGCTGTTCGGCGGCGACGCGCAATATCGCACGATCTATCGCCAGGACCTGATCCGCGACAAGGTCACGAGCGTGTTCAATGTCTACAACCCGGTCTACGGGCTGATCCAACCCGGCACGCTGGTCTCGGCCAGCGACAGCGACCAGACCGACAAGCTCGGCCAGTATTCGCTGTTCGTGCAGGACACGCTGCATCTCACCGACAAGCTCTCCTTCGTCGGCGGCGTGCGCTACATGGACTACGAGCAGATCGCCGGCCGCGGCCGGCCGTTCAAGGCCAATACCAACGTCGCCGCCGACACCGTGCTGCCGCTCGGCGGCGCCATCCTCAAGCTCAACGAGCAGGTGTCGCTCTACGCCAGCTACACCAAGAGCCTGAAACCGAACTCGACCATCGCCCCGCTCACGGGCGGCGTGGTGCTCGGCTCCAACATCGCACCCGAGCAAGGCACGGCGTGGGAGACCGGTTTCAAGTTCGATCTCGACAAGAGGCTGTCCGGCACCGTCGCGGTCTACGACATCGACAAGCAGAACGTGCTGGTGTCGCAGACCAATGCCAGCAACGTCGTCGAATACACCACCGCCGGCAAGGTGCGCTCGCGCGGCGCCGAGGTCGACGTCACCGGCAAGATCGCCGAGCACTGGACCATGATCGGAAGCTACGGCTACACCGATGCCAGGGTCACGGACGACCCGGTCTATCGCGGCAACCGCCTGCAGAACGTCGCGCTCAACACCGCCTCGCTCTACCTCGTCTACGATTTCGGCACGGCGCTGCCCGGCCAGCTCAGGCTCGGCGGCGGCGCGCGCTATGTCGGCGACCGGGCCGGCGATGCCGCCAACAGCTTCGTGCTGCCGCCCTACGTCGTCGCCGACGTGTTCGCGAGCTACGAGACCAAGCACCATAACCTGCCGGTGATCTACCAGCTCAACGTCAAGAACCTGTTCGACAACGTCTACTACCCCTCGGCCAACAGCGCGCTGACCGTCGCGGTCGGCGATGCGAGGCGGGTGTCGCTGTCGGCGACGGTGAAGTTCTGAGCCAAGGAGAAGCGTGCGTGACGTCCTTCCGCATCAAACCGGCGCTGCTGCAGATCCACTCTGTCCTGGGTCTTGCGGCCGCGCTGATCCTCTCCCTCTTAGGCATCACCGGCGCGATCATGGGTTTCGAGGACGAGATCCAGGCCGGTCTCAACGCCAAAATGTCCCACGTCGCGCCGCGTACGGAAGCGCCGCTTTCGCCCGCCGAGCTGGTGGCGCGGCTGCAGGCTGATCCGGCACTCGGCAAGGTCTCGGCGATCACGCTGTCGCGCGATCCCCTGGCGGCCGTGCGCGTCCGCTTCGCGCGCAATGAGGATGGCGGCCGGCCCCTCTCGCTGCTGGTCGATCCCTATGACGGCCGCGTGCTCGGTGAGCCCCGCGGCGAGGCGTTCTTCGCCACCGTGCGGAGGCTGCATCGCTGGCTGCTGCTGCCGGGCGACGGCAACGGCGCCGGCCGCCAGATCACCGGCGCCGCAGTGCTCGGACTCGTCGTGCTGCTGATCACGGGCGTCGTGCTGCGCTGGCCGCGCCGGGCGAGCAGCGCAGCACTCTGGCTGAAGCCGCAGCTCGGACTGAGCGGACGCGGCCTGCATCGCTCGCTGCACAGCGTGATCGGCACATGGGTGCTGTCGGTGTATCTGGTGATCGCGCTGACCGGGCTGTCCTATTCCTACGCCTGGTACAAGGACGGCCTGACCTGGCTGCTCGCGCCGGCGACATCAGGAGCGCCGATGCCGGGCAAGACTCCGCGCGAGGGTCGCTCCGGGTCTGCGGAAGCAAAGCCTGTCGCGCTCGATCTGGTCTGGGCCACGTTGCGTGAGCAGATCGGGGATCGCTTCGCGGTGATGCAGCTCACCTTGCCGGCGGGCGCCGGCGCGGCGGTGCGCGTGCGCGCCTGGCCGAGCGAGGCGCATGACGGCCGGCGCGACGAATTCCGTATCGACGGCGCGACGGGCCGGCTGCTCGCGGCCGAGCGTTACGCGGACAAGACCGCCGGCGAGCGCGTGCTCGCCCGCATCCTGGATATCCACCGCGGCAGCATTCTCGGCTGGCCCGGCCAGCTCGCCTTCATGCTCGCCGCCGCGTTGATGCCGCTGTTCGCCGTCACGGGCACGCTGCTCTATCTGTCGCGGCGGCGCTTGCGGCGGCCGCCGCAGCCGGCACGCGCTGTCCAGCTCGTTCCCGGCGAATGAGGCCGCGCGCTCAGGCCGCGGCGCGGACGTGCGACGCGCGCCGGATGGCGTTGGCCGCGATGATGACGTGCAGCAGCAGCGACAGGCCGAAGCCGAGGGCATGCTGGGCAGCCGTCGCCGGGATGGTGAGGACCGTCACGAGGCCGAGCGGAATGAACAGCACGATGCCGGTGACGAGGCCGGGATTGTAGCCACGGAAGCGCAGCGCCGGACCGATATGGCCGAGCGAGTTGACGAGCATCAGATAGGGCGCGACCAGCGCCCAGGCCGGGCCGGCGATCCAGGCGACGTAGAGCGCAATCAGGTCGATGCCCCAGACCGCGCCGCAATTGACCCAGAGCACGTCGATCGTGGTCAGCGCCTCGCGGCCGCCGAACATCACGTTGTTGACGAAGCTGCGGAAGCGGTCGCCGGTGTGCTCCTCGACCTGGTGGATCATGTAGCCCGGCGAATGCAGGAAGATCAGCAGCAGCGCGAGCGGCCAGTCGGCCGCCAGCAGCGGTACCAGCGCCAGCAGCGCTGCGGCCATGAACACGGCACCGGCCACCCAGTGACGGGAGAGAAGGTCCAGCATCAGCGAGTGATGCGCGAGTCGGCTGAACTTGCCAAGCCGGGTTGCTCCGGACACCGCCGCGCCGGGAGGCTGCGGCGTGATGTCCTGTCGCAGCCTCCAAACCTTTCGGGGCGCGGCGCGACCTACTTGAGCAGCACCAGGCATTCGCCGGCCGGCGTGGCGTTGGCGCGGGCGGTGTCGCGATCGAACTTGCCGGCCATCACCAGCGGCCTGACACGCTCCACGATCACATCCTTGACGACGCTGTCCGGGCCGATGGCAGGAGCTGCGACGTCGTAGATCTGCTTCGCCACGGGCGACAGCTTGGCGGCACAGCTGTCGGCGGCGGCGCGGTTGCCGGCCAGCGCGGCCTGCGACAGAAGACATTGGGAGACGGCGATGAATGTGACAAACGGGAATGCGACGCGCAGCATGGCAATCAGTCCTTCGTTCAAATGAGGTTCAGCCCGGCGCAAGCAGGCTCGGTCCGGAGCACATCCACTCAGTGTCCGGCCGCCCGCATGCGGGCTCTGATCTAACCCGAGCCGGCAGCAACGCCTACTCGATTTCGCCCGTCCGCCAGCCGAGGTCCAGACCGTGCAGCAAGCTCCTGAAATGCTTCGAAAAACCCCGGTGCAGAAGCGCACGCGGCAGACCCTCGACGTGATCTTCGAGGCAACCGCTCAACTTCTGCAGAGCGGCGGCGGCAAGGGCCTGAGCACGAACGCCATCGCCGAGCGCGCGGGCTTCTCGATCGGCACGCTCTATAGCTATTTCAGGGACAAGACCTCACTGTTGCGTGCGCTGGTGCTGCGCGAGTTCGCTCGACAGGAGGCCGAGTTCGGGGAGGCGCTGGAGGCGCATCGCGGGCTTGGACGCGAGGCGATCGTGCGCGCGGCGGTGCGCCAGGGCTTCGCCCCGTTCGCCGGCCGTCACCGTGTGCGGCGCTATCTTATCGGTCTGTTGGGCAACGACGCGGAGCTGCAGAAGGCGCTGCACGAGATGGTGGACCGCATGACCGAACGGCTGATCGCGACGGTGGGATTGCGGAGCGAAGCGATGCCGGCCGCGCGCCGCTTCATCCTGGTCCGCGCTGCGCTGGGCCCGATCCGGGCTGCCGTCATGCGCGAACATCGCCTCGTCGGCACACGCGAGCTCGAGGACGAACTGGTGCGGCTGATGCTGTTCCTGCTGGAGCCGGATCCCGCCAAATCGTCATGAGGGCCGTCACGAGGGGCCGTCGGGCTTGGCGGCCTCCAGCCGCTCAGCGAGCTTCTTCAAGGCCTCCTCCGACGCCGGCCGGCTCTGGAACTCGCGGATGGCGCGCGACAGCTCCTGATCCGACATCGGATGAGCCGGCTGCTTGATGCGGCCGTCGGCAAGGGCGGCTGCGATGGTCTCGATATGCGGCCCCGCGCCACCGAACAATCGGCGGAGCCGGTTGAGGAACGCGATGTGGGGCACAGCTGTTCTCCCGATGCGGCGACCGGCAACCTTCGACCGCATCTGCTGACGGCGACCTTAGTCGGTAACGCCGGCTCCGTCGTCTCATTTGATACGCAACACCGCCCGGACGGTAGGATTTTCATGGATGCGGACCGGATCGTCACCAACAAGCTCAGGGAGCATTCGAAACTGTCCGGCGAGGACATCGCCGAGATCCGGAATTTCAGCTCCGCTTTGCGCGAGCTCGCCGATCAGGAGGACCTCATCCGCCAGGGCGACGAGCCGGACCGTTCCGTCGTCGTGATCTCCGGATGGGTGGCGCGCTATCACCTGCTGTCCGGCGGGCAGCGGCAGTATCTCTCCTTTCACATGCCCGGTGACTGGCCCGACGCCCAGTCGATCTTCCTCGACTGCATGGATCACGCCGTCTGCGCGATCGGGCCGGCGGTGGTGGCGAGCGTTGCGCACAAGGAGCTGACCCGCGCGATCAGCCGGCGGCCGACGCTCGGCTTTGCGATCTGGCGCGAGACGCTGATCGATGCGTCGATCTTCCGCGAGGCCATCACCAACAACAGCGCGCGGAGCAAGCCGGCGCGCATGGCGCACATGTTCTGCGAGCTGTTCTATCGCGCCCGCGCGCTCGGCCATGTCCGGCACGATCAGTTGCGGTTGCCGGTCAGCCTGGTGCAGCTCGGCGAGGCACTGGGCATCGCGATCGCGACGGTCAACCGCACGCTGGTCGAGCTCCGCGCCAGCCGCGCTGTCGATTTCCGCAGCGGCCTGCTGACGGTGCACGACTGGACGCGGCTATGCGCGATCGGCGAGTTCGATCCCAGCTATCTGCACCTGAAGAAGCAGCCGCGCTGAGGCACAGGTCTCAGCGCGGCCACTCACGTGGGCTCGCGACTCCCACCTTTAACGGTTGTGCGCGTCAGCTCAGGCGACCTTGGTGATGAGCTTGACCACGTAGGCGTAGGGCCCGTTCGGGCTCTTCTCGGCGATCCAGGCGCAGTGCCAGTCGGAGCCGTAGCGCAAGCCCGTGTCCCATCCCGAGCCGCCGCCGTGCTCGTTGTCCCACGACCAGGCCTTGCGGTCCTTCTGAGGATCGGAGGGGAAGCTGCTGCCGCTGTAGACGGAGATCTGCCCCTGCTGCGCGCGGAACGGCGAGTTCGTGCTCCACTTGAGCCACAGATTGCCCTGCTCCTCGTAGGACGTGAGCGACCATTGGTAGGACGCCGAGACGGTCTGCGGATTGGTGCTGGTGGCCGAGGTCTGCTCAATGACTGCCATGATTGTCTCCTTACAAAATGAGATGAAAAATCTTCACAATAGTGGCTGCCCAAAAAGACAACCATTGATTGTATATCTGATAAAGCTCACCCCGACAACGTGCGCTGTTCGCACAACGCCGTGATCGCGCGGCAGGCGTGGCGTCCAGCCGAGGCCCACCGATCCCTGCACTCAGATGCAGAGACCGATCACCTTGATGCTGAGGTGGCAGTCCTTGGAGGCGGACGCCGGCGGCTTGGCGCCCCAGCGCGTCGCCGGCTTGGCGTCGCCTTTCGCGGATCGGGTCGCGGCCTGCGCGACGACGGCCTTGGCCTTGCTCTTCGGAGCGCCCTTCGGCCTGTCGGTCTCGTAGTCGCCCGCGATCACCATCGCCCAATAGGTGCGCTTGCCGCTGGCGTTCTTTGCGCTGGCGATGCCGACCTTGGTCGCCTTGGGAAGCAGCAGGTTCTTGCGGTGCCCCGCCGAGTTGATCCACTGCCCCAGCGTCTTGTCGAAATTGTCGTAGCCATAGGCGATGTTCTCGGCCGCGCGGCCGGCCTTCGACGGAGCCACACGGCGGGTGAAGGGACCGAGCACCTCGTGGCTGAGATCGTCCTTGTCGGCCATCGCGCGCGCTTGCTCCATCGCGATGCGGTCGAGCGTCGCGTCGCGCGTCACGCGGCCTTCGCCATGCGCGAGCCGAAACGCCGAGATCTGATCGGCCGGTGCGGAGTCGCCGGCAAATGCCGCATGGGCCGACAGCGCCAGCAGCGCTGCAACCAAAACCGCGCGAAAGCCGCGCAACGTGAAACGAAGCTCCCGCATGCTAGGACACGTGCTCATCAATCCGGAGTAGGTAACGGTCGCTCGATCCCGCTTTGATCCGAAGCGACGGACGTGCTGGACCGCCGCGGAACCACCCGATATGACAATGCCGGAATTCAGTCCAATGCGGGCGGTCGATACTTCTCTATTCTATTTCGACACTTTGTGCCAAGTCGGCGCAATCGTGCTGGCGGGCGCGGCCTCCGAGATCGAGAACGTCAGCCACGTGTTCCAGCCCGACGGCCGGTTGGCGGCGTCGAACTCGCCATATCCCTTCAGCCCCAGGAACGCCTGATTGCTGCCGATCTGGAAAATATATCCGATCTGCGGGCCAACGCCGAGGACGCGCGAGCGGAAGCCGCCGAGAGCGGCGGGCTGACCGACGTCGTCGGTAATCTGCTGATAGGCGTAGCCAACGAAACCGACGAAGACCTGCTTCGACAGGAACTGCGACACGCCCCAGTCGAGATGGAAATCGATGCCGCTCTGGTACCGGGTATCGGGATTCTTGAAATTGTAGGTCAAGCCCCCGACGGCCGAAAATTCCGTGCCGGTCACCGGGTTCAAATAAGTGTAGCCGCCGCCAAAGTCGATGGCGCCGTGACCGATGCCGATGTTGGCCAGCCGGTTCCGACTGTAGTCGCCGACGGGAATATCGCCGGCGCCGTAGACCATGGTGTTGTGGACGCCGTTATTCCACTTCAGCTTCACGGTCGGATAGAGATCTCCGTAAGAGACGAGTGCGTCTTCGAGGAATCCGGTGCGCGTGCTGACGATCGGACCGGCAACCGTCGTCAACGTACCAGCGATGCTCGCGGAATTTCTGCCGTAGACGCTGGCCAGCGTCGCCGACAACTGGCCGCCGAGTACCGGCGTCGCAAACGTGTAGGTCGGCGCGATGAACATCAGATCGGCCTGGCCGCGCAAAGCCAGATTGAGATCGATGTTGACGGTTGGAGAAAATCGTCCGACCTGGAACTCGCGCGACGCCGCGGCCGCGCCTGAGGCACCCACGCTCGTATGGTAGTAGATGGCAGCCACCGACCAGCCCGGCGTGGCAGGCGTTGCGGCGAGGCTGCCGTACAATCCCGGCAGCCAGAACGAGATGCCGCTCTCATCGGCATGGGCGACCAGAGGCGAAAAAGAAGCCACCGCGGCGGACGCGAAAACGCCGCTCAGCCACAATCGCAGGAAGCCGGACCTGCGTCCCGATCTATCGCGCTGCAATCGTAGTCCCCCCACGCTCCCATTTCAGGCGGCATGCCTGAGTTGTCGTCGACGACTACGGCTTGTAGTCGCTCATCCCCCGTCCGGTCTTGTCGTAGACGTTGAAAAACTCGTCCGACATGATCGTAGCGATGCCACTTCTGGGTACCCTCGGTCAGATCTTTCTCAAGCGTCTTGATCCGGAACTTCCACCCGAGAACCTCGGCTCCACGGTGCTTGCATTTTGCCCGACGCCCCCCTCAGCTTGAAGCCAGAAGGATCGTCGCCAGATTGGCTACTTGCACTGCACGCTCCTTCTCAAGGGACCGACCACTGACCTGGCGAGCACGAAGAGCGCATCAATCGGACAGTCCTTTCTTCAAAGCCGCTGCCTTGCGGGCCTGGACGGCTTCTTCATTGTCGGCCTTCTTCATACCCACTAGATCGATCGTCACCTTGCCGATCTTCCCTGTGAACTTGAACGGCACCTTGTAGGCCTCGGTAACAGGTGTGCCTTCATCGGCACCGACGTCTGCGCCTTCGTCCGCGGAGTAGAAGCAGCATTGGGTTCGTTCGATCCGGCCGGTCGCGACGGTCTTTCCGTTCACGAGGATCGTACCCACGCCACCCTTGCCCAGGCCGCCACCGTCATAAGCGAACTCAAAGCGCAGTGCGGCTTTGCCTGCCGGAAGAGCCTGCTTGGCGGTTACGGTGTATCGCTGCAGACCGAGAAAATTATACGTGTAGGTCGGCTTTCCGTCCTTCAGGTAGAAGGTCCAGCCACCGAACCGTCCGGCCTGAGCGATGATGACGCCATTGCCTCCGCCCTTCGGGATGTCCAGATCGGCGGTAATGGCGTGCGATTGGTTCTTCAGGTTGATGAAGACATTCTCCGTCATCCCGATCATGCCTTCGTAGACCGTCAGGCTGGTGCGGCCCGCCATCAGGTCGGGACGTCCGACCAGCGCCGCGTTGGTGCGCTCCAGGGTGCGGTCGTCGAGCGGCAGCACGTTGTATTTCACTGCTTCCTTCAGGAACAGCTCCTGCATCTCCTTCAGCTTGTCCGGATTTTTGGCAGCCAGATCGTTGCTCAGGCTGAAGTCCGATCGCGCATCGTAAAGCTCCCAGATATCCTGCTGGAGCGGCCGCCGCGGCTTGGTTTCCCAGGCCGCCCGGTGCACCGTGCCGGCAAGCCAGCCGTCGCTGTAGATCGCGCGGTTGCCGAAGATTTCGAAATACTGCGTCACATGCCTGCTCGGCGCCTTGGCGTCGGCAAAGCTGTAGGCCATGCTTACCCCTTCAATGGGAGTCTGGACCGTTCCATTTACGCTCTTGGGCTCAGGCAGTTTCGCTGCTTCGAGAATGGTCGGCACGATGTCGATGACGTGATGCCACTGCGGACGAAGCTCACCTTTCGCCGCGATCCCCTTCGGCCAATGGACGACCATGCCGTTGCGGGTGCCGCCATAGCTCGAGGCCACTTGCTTGGTCCAGGTAAACGGAGTGTCGCCAGCGACCGCCCAGCCGGCCGCGTAATGGCCGTAGGTGTTGGGACCGCCGAGTTCGTCATAGTGCTTCAAGACGTCCTGGACGGTTTCCTGCACTCCATTGAAATAGGTCATCTCGTTGTACAGGCCGTTCGCGCCGCCTTCGGCACTCGCGCCGTTGTCGCCGACGATGTAGAAGATCAACGTATTGTCGAGTTGGCCCGTTGTCTTGATGGCGTCGATCAGGCGGCCGATCTCGGTGTCGGTGTATTCGCCAAATCCGGCGAATACTTCCATCTGGCGCACGAACAACTTCTTCTCGTCAGCGCTCAGCTTGTCCCAGTCCTGGATGGCGTCCGGCTTCGGGGCGAGCTTGGTATCGGGTGGCACCACGCCGAGCTTGATCTGCCGCGCCAACGTCTCCTCGCGCAGCTTGTCCCAGCCCTGATCGAACTTGCCCTTGTACTTGGCGATCCATTCTTTGGGCACCTGATGCGGGGCATGGGTGGCGCCGGGTGCAAAATACATGAAGAACGGCTTGTCCGGCGTCAGCGATTTCTCCGACCGCATCCAGTCGATCGCCTTGTCGGTCATGTCGGTCATGAAATGATAGTTCGGGTCCTTCGACGGCTCAACCTGGGTCATGCCATCGTAGATCAGCGGCGCCCATTGATTGGTTTCGCCGCCCATGAAGCCATAGAACTTGTCGAAGCCCTGGCGCGTAGGCCAGCGGTCGGTCGGGCCAGAGGGACTGACCTCCCATGCCGCGGTCTCGTGATTTTTGCCGAAATGCGCCGTGCTGTAGCCGTTCAACCGCAGCATCTCCGCGACGGACGCGACATTGTTGGGACGCTGACCGGTCTGTCCCGGGAAGGACGTCGCGGTTTCCGCGATCGAACCGAAATTGTTCATGTGATGGTTGCGGCCGCTGAGCAGCGCCGCGCGGGTCGGCGAACAAAGCGCCGTGGTGTGAAACTCGTTGTAGCGGAGACCCTCGTTGGCGAGGCGGTCGACCGTCGGCATCCTGATCGGGCCGCCAAATGCGCTCGACTGGCCGAAGCCCATGTCGTCAATGAGCACGATCAGTACATTGGGTGCACCGGCCGGCGCCTTGACTTCAAACCGCGGCGGCGGCGGCGCATCGCGCGCATCGAATACGGTGCTGTGTGGAGGGTTCGGTTCAGGAATCGGCAGAACCGATCGCTCGGTCGGCAACACAGCACTCGGCGGCGCCGACTGTTGGGCCAATGCTGGAAGCACGAGTAGCGTCGTCAACGACAGCACCGACGCAGCCAACTTCATTCGCTTCATGATCACTGCCTTTGGATGAGACAATTGACAAATGACACAATTGACACGGCTTCTCGCTGCCGGAACGATCCTGCCCGCAAACCGCGATCATCGGCGCGGGCAATGACGTTCGGCCGGCCCAACCGGCTCGCGGAGAGCGATAATTCTATAATTCTAGCGTCTGCCGACGCGATTAACCGGCCCGCCTCGATTCATCGGCGTTCCCCGCACGCGCACGCCTGGGGCCACCACGGCGCGCGCCACCGGGCGGGGCCGCAGCACGACGCCGGGCCTGACGACGCAGCCGACGGGATACTCGACATACTGACAATACACCACGGCACTTGCCCTTTCGGTGCTCGCGGCTACGAACCCCGTCACCAGCAACAGCCCTGTCAGGGCAACTGATAATTTCATCTTGGCATCCTCCCATCGGAAAGCTCATTATCGGCCCCTCCGGGAGGCACACCTTGATGCAGGTCAAGCAACCTTGGCAGACATTCCTGCATGTGCGGAAATGACCGACGGAGCAGCTCGATCGCAAGCTGACCAATTTGGGGCGTGAGGTACAAGCGTTGACACGCAGGCCGCCAAAAGCCGGCACGAAGGGACCGCGGAAGGGATCCGCCGCGGCCCCATCACCGGCTGCGCCGGCGGATCGGCTTGCTTCCGGCGAAACGGCCTTCTCCAGGCGCGCGATCTGGATAGCAGTAGCGGTCACGATCGCGCTCGTGCTGGTGGTCGGCATGGTTCTTCATCTCCTCAAGGCCGACGAACCGGCCTCCACGGCGCAGGCCTCATTCGTCGCCACCTATGTGGGCAGCGAAAGCTGCGCCGGCTGTCATCAGGCAGAAGCCAAATTATGGGATATTTCGCAGCACAAGGCCGCGATGGCGCACGCGACCGACAAGACGGTGCTCGGCGATTTCAACAAGAGCTTCGACTACTTCGGTGTGCATTCCCGCCTCTTCCGCGATGGCGGAAAATTCATGGTCGAAACCGACGGGCCCGACGGCAAGCTTGCCGTGTTTGAGGTGAAGTACACGTTCGGTGTCGATCCGCTGCAACAATATCTCGTCGAGTTTCCAGATGGGCGCATCCAGGCGCTGCCGATCGCATGGGACGGCCGGCCCAAGGACAAAGGCGGCCAGCGCTGGTTCCATCTCCATCCCGAAGAAGAGATCAAGCACGACGACGTCCTGCACTGGACCAAGCTGAACCAGAACTGGAACTTCATGTGCGCGGAATGCCACTCGACCGGCGTGCGCAAGCATTACGACACCGCGACGGATCGCTTCGCGACGACATGGGCGGAAATCAGCGTCGGTTGCGAGACCTGTCACGGTCAGGGCTCCGCCCACGCCGCTTGGGCGCGTGACAAGCAACGCTGGTGGCCATTCGGCAAGCACGAGGATCCGAGCAGGGGATTGCTTGTCCGTTTCGACGAACGGCGCGGCGTCACCTGGCCGATCGATCCGCGGAGCGGAAATGCGACGCGTTCAGCCGCGCCGGCCGCGTTGCGAAAGGAGATCGAGACCTGCGGGCTATGCCACGCGCGCCGTGCCGGCTTCAGCGAGGACTGGACACCCGGTCAATCGCTGTCCCAGACCCATATTGTCGAGGCGCTGGCGCGGACCACTTATCATGCCGATGGCCAGATCCGCGATGTGGAGGAGCCCTATAACTATGCGCCGTTCAAGCAGAGCAAGATGTTTGCCGCCGGCGTGACCTGCAGCGATTGTCACGAGCCGCACGGCGCAAAGCTCCGAGTCTCCGGCGAAGGCGTTTGCCTGCAATGCCATGCGTCCGAAAAATACGCCGATGCGAAGCATCGCCATCACGCGGACGCCGATCCGGCGCCGACCTGCATGTCGTGCCACATGCCGGCGCGCACTTATATGCAGATCGACCTGCGTCACGATCACACCTTCCGCGTTCCGCGACCCGATCTTTCGGTCACGTTGGGAACCCCGAACGCCTGCAACGACTGCCACAGCGACAAGCCGGCGCAATGGGCCGCCGCCGCGATCGAGCAATGGTTCGGGTCCGACCGAAAGGGCTTCCAGACCTATGGGCCCGCGTTCCGCGCAGCACGCAGCGACCAGGCCGACGCCGCCGCGCTGCTTGGCCTTCTGGCCGCGGACAGGAACGCGCCGGCCGTGGCGCGTGCGAGCGCGCTCGGCGAACTCGCCTCGCGCATCGCTCCGGCGAACATTGCGACCGCACGGGCAGGCCTGGCCGATCCCGATCCCATGGTGCGGATCGGCGCGCTGGACATGCTGGAAAACGTGCCCGCCGGCCAGATCTGGCCGCTGGTTTCGCCGCTGCTCACCGATCCCGTGCGTGGCGTGCGGATCAGGGTCGCCTCCCTGCTCGCTTCCGTTCCGACCGCAAGCCAGCCGCTGCCCGATCGCGCACGCTTCGATCAGGCGGCACACGAATTCATCACGGCGCAGCGCGCCAATGCCGAACGGCCCGAGGCCCGCACTGCACTGGCAAACTTCCTGGCCTTGCGCGGACAGACCGGGGACGCAGAGACCGAGTACAAGGCAGCCCTCAGGCTCAGCCCGCACTATGCGGCGGCGGCCATCAATCTGGCCGACCTCTATCGCCAAATTGGCCGCGACGGCGACGGAGAAACCGTTCTGCGCGGAGCAATTGCGGCATCACCTACCGACGCGGCCGCGCATCACGCACTCGGCCTGACCTTGACCCGGCTGAAGCGGCACGACGAGGCGCTCGCCGAGTTGCGCAGAGCAACCGAACTCGAACCGGGTCGCGCACGCTATATCTATGTCTACGCGGTGGCGCTGCATTCCGGCGGGCGAGCCGACGAGGCAATGACGGTCCTAAAGGAAGCTCTGGAAAGCCATCCCAATGATAGGGACGTGCTGTCCGCTCTGGTTTCGCTCAGCCGCGGGGCAGGCGATGCAAGGGCGGCGCTGGGCTACGCCGAAAGGCTCGCAATCATGACGCCGGACGACCGGAATCTGGCGGCGTTCATCGGCGAGATCAGGCGGCAGATTGACAAGCCAAACTAAGATAGCTGGCTCTCCTGCTTGAGCTCACAAAGGGCGCCCGAGAACCTCAAATGGAGCGAGTGCGAAATCGACGCTGAAATGACCAGGGACGCAACAAAGTCGAACGGCTCCTCAATGAGATCAAGCACTGTCGGCGGATCGCAACGCAACCACCTCGATCGGGTAGACATCGATCGCCGGCTCCTCATAGGGATGCGCAGCGCGGATCGCCTGTAGCACGGCTTTCAGCCGGTCCTCGGCGCAGACGGTCTCGATGCGCTCCTCCTCGATCGTCTCGAACTGGCCGACCGCGCCGACGGCCGGGTTGGCGCCTGCCAGCGGACGAAACCGGCCCACGCCCTTCGCGGTAAACGAACAGTGGTCGTAATTGCCGATGCGGCCGGCGCCGGCCTCGCCCATCGCGCGGCGCACGGCGTCGCCCGCCGCTTCAGGGACATAGACGACGATCTTGTAGGTCTTCATGCTGGCCTGGATCCGGACGTCGATCACACGGCCGTTACCATCGCGTCGCCGCTGGCGCAATTTTCAGCGGGTCACAACCGGTCACAATCGCGAAAGCGCCGGCGCCGGTGACCAGCCATTCCGAAACACGCCTTGTGCGGCGCAGCAAACCCGATACTTATCGGTGATCTCTCCCGCATTCTCAACACCATGGAAGGCCCGCGCCTTGGCTGATACCAGTGCCGACACCATCGAGATCGTCCGTCACCGGCCGATGGGCTTCACCGAATTCGTCATCGTGGTCGCGGCGATCATGGCGCTCAATCCGCTGGCGATGGACATGATGCTGCCGGCGCTGCCGAACATCGGCGCCTCGTTCCATATCGACGTCGCCAACCGGCTGCAGACGGTGCTGACGGCGTTCGTCATCGGCTTCGGTCTCGGCCAGTTCGTGATCGGCCCGCTGTCCGACAGCTTCGGCCGGCGCCCGGTGCTGATCGGCGGCATGGTGCTGTATGCGGTCGCCAGCCTGTTCGCGATCGCCGCGCCGTCCTTCGAGATGCTGCTGCTGGCGCGCGCGCTGGAAGGTCTCGGCACCGCGGCGACGCGGGTGATCGCGACCTCGATCGTGCGCGACTGCTATGCCGGCCGCCGCATGGCGAGCGTCGTCTCGCTGGCGATGATGGTGTTCATCGCCATTCCCGTGATCGCGCCGTCGTTCGGCCAGGCGGTGATGCTGCTGACGCAGTGGCGCGGCATCTTCGTCGTGCTGACCTTGTACGGCATCGTCACGCTGCTGTGGACCGCCGCACGGCTGCCCGAGACGCTGCCGGAGAGCGAGCGCAAGCCGTTCTCGGTCAAAGAGATCGTCGGGGCCTTCCGCAACACCCTCACCAATCGCCAGACGCTGGGCTATGCGCTCGCGGCGAGCGGCATCTTCGGCGCCGTGCTCGGCTATGTCCTGTCCTCGCAGCAACTGTTCACCGGCGTCTATCATCTCGGCCACTACTTCCCGCTCGCCTTCGCGGCGATCGCGGTGACCATCGCGGTGGCCGGCTTCCTCAACGCCCGCCTCGTCGGCCGGCTCGGCATGCGCATGATCTCGCACGGCGCGCTGGTCGGCAGCGTCGTCATCGCGCTGGCCTGCTTCAGCGCGGCGATCCTCGGCACGCTGCCGCTGTGGCTGTTCATGCTGCTGTCGGCCGGCATGATGTTCTCGTTCGGCCTGATGTTCGCGAACTTCACCGCGCTGGCGATGGAGCCGCAGCGCGCCAATGCCGGCACCGCATCTTCGCTCTACGGCTCGATCACGACCCTGCTCGGCATGGCCGCCGGCGCCGTCGTCGGCCAGGCGTTCGACGGCACGGCATTGCCGTTCGCCGCGGGCTTCCTGGCCTGCACGTCGAGCGCGCTCGTCATCGTGCTGATCACCGAGAAGGGCCGGCTGTTCCACGGCCAAGGCAAGCCGGTCTGACCGCCGCCGAGGGCCTCAGATGCACGGCCCCTGCCCGCGCTGCGGGCACAGCTTCAGCACGCTCGACAGCGTCAGCAGCAGCCGCGCGCTGCGCGTCGTGTTGCCCGGCGCGCGGTAGCTGAGCGGCGCGGCGACGCCGAGATCGGCGCGCCAGTCGTTCGGGAAGGTGAAGCGAACCCCGGCTCCCGCCGAGGTCAGCGCCACGCCGTCGGACGGCCGGAAGCCGTCGTTCCAGGCGAGCCCGGCATCGAAGAAGCTGTAGAGTTGATAGCTTGTGAGATACTGCCAGTTCGGTTTCTGCTCGAAGCGGACCTCGAACGTGCCGGCGACGCCATTGTCGCCGCTGATCTCGGCGCTGCCATAGCCGCGGCCATAGGCGAGGCCGCCGAGATAGAACTGCTGCGAATTGTACAGCGGACCCGAGGCGAGCTGGCCGGCGGCGGCGAGCTTCAGCGACCACGCCTCGGACAAGGTCTGATAGCGCGCGAACCAGCCGTTGAAGACCGAGAAGCTCGGCGAGGCGCCCGCGCGCGAGGCGAGGGGATCGTCGAGCGGCGTCGCCCCGAACGCGTTCAGGCCCTGCCGGTAGGCCAGCGTCAGGTAGCTGTCGCCGCCGACATCATCCTTCAAGCGGTAGTCGGCGGTGAAGGTCAGCGTCCGGATGCGATCGCGATACCAGATGCCGAACAGGTCGCGCTCGGTCACGTCGCTGAAGGCGGCCGCGAGATTCAGTTTCAGCGAGGCGCGCTGCGACTGGATCGGCGCGATACCGCCGCGCAGCTCGAGCGTCTCGGTCACCGTGTTGTCGTTGAACAGCCGTCTCCGGTCGCCCGGCCGGACCTCGCTGTAAAGCGCGGAGGCGCCGACATAGGCGCCGTCGGTGCCGACCGGCACCTCATAGGACAGCCGGCCGAACGCGAGCTGGCGCGGATCTCCCGGCGTCGTCGACAGGTTGGCGGTGAGCGTGTCGCCCGGCAGCAGATAGGAATTGAAGGCGGCCGTGGCGTAGTTCTGCCAGGGACCGACGGTCGACGAGCCGAGATTGTCGACGCCAGCGAAGCCGTAGACGTGCCAGGTCTGCAGCTCGATCACCAGGCGGAACCGACCGGTGGTGCCGCCGATCTCCTCCAGCGCGGAATCGACCAGACGGACGCCGCCGCGGCCGTTGATCAGCAGCAACTGCCGCTCCAGTGTCGCGAGCCGGGACGGCTGCTCGGCCAGCACCGGGCCGAGCATCGGCCTGATGCCGAACTCTTCCGCGCCGGCGCCCTTCAAGGTCACCTCGGTGATGCTGCCTTCGATGATCTGGATGCGCACCCGGCCATCATGGATGTCCTGCGGCGGTATGATCGCACGGCTGAGATGGTAGCCGGCGGCGCGGTACTGATCGCTGATCGCGGTCGTGATCGCCGCGAGGTCGGCCTGCGACACCGGCTTGCCGAGATAGGGCTGATAGCTCGCGGCGAGCTGCTCGGCGGGCAGCGCGGACGCCCCCGTCAGCGTGACGCCGCGCATGGTGAACAAGGGCTTGCGATCGCCGCCGCCCTGGGGCGCGAATTGCGGCGCACGCGGCCGCGGCGGCGGCTGCGTCGACCGCGACTGCTGCTCGTCGAAATATCGCTCGGTCTGCCGCGGATCGAAGCTCGGCTGGCCGACCTGCTGCGCATGGGCCGTTGCTGCAAACAGCAACGCCGACAGGGAAATGCCGGCGGCGATCGCGGTTCCGTGCAGCCGTCGCGAGCCGTGCGGTACGGCCGCGAAGTCGCGCCAACCCGCAGTCCTCCCAGTTCCGTCGACACAACCAGCGCGCATGCCTCGTTTTTAGTTTGTTAAGGTCAACGAAGCGTAAATGCGTGAGGAAAACACGGCTGCAACTCCTAAGGGTCTCTTGAAACATTTCGATTAGTTTCAAAAGCCGCCAACGATGCGAGTTCGTGCCATGTCATCCAAGAGCTTCCTGATACCGGGACTGATCGCCGCGTGCCTTTTCGGTGCAATGCCGGCCGCATTCGCGGCCGACGGTGAGCCGTGGCTGGTGAGCAAATCGTCCGGTGAGGTCTGGGTCACCACCCAGGGCGCAGCGCAGGTCTCGCTCGGTCGCGAGGACCCGCTCAAGCCAGGCGATACGATCCGCACCGGGCCGACCGGCCGCGTCCGCCTGACCCGCGGCGCGGAGACGATCGTGATCGCGCCGAACTCCGAGGTCGGCCTGCCCGCCGCGCCCACGGACGGCATGGCGACGACCATCCTGCAGCGCGCCGGCTCGATCCTGCTCGACGTCGAGAAACGCAACGTCCAGCATTTCGAGGTCGAGACGCCCTATCTCGCCGCCGTGGTCAAGGGCACGCAGTTCAGCGTCACGATCTCAGGCCGCAGCACCAAGGTCGAGGTCAGCCGCGGCCAGGTGCAGGTGTCGGATTTCAAGACCGGCCAGATCGCCCAGGTGATGCCCGGTCAGGCCGCCACCGCCTTTGCGACCGGCCGCGCCGGCCTGAGCCTGTCCGGCGCCGGCACCTTCAGCCCGATCGAGCAGGGCCGCCCGCGCGCCTCCACGATCGATCGTGTTCCGGTGCCGCGCGACGGCCTGCAGGCGCCGCGCGAGGCCAAGGGCAGCGTGATCCACGCGCTGAACGCCGACGGCTCGGCCGCGCGCCCCGGTACAACGGTCGCCGCTCAGCAGCATTCTGCGGCCGCCTTCGGCAGCGCGAAGCCCGGCGTGGTGCGGATCTCGTCATCGATCGGCGAGGTCAACCTGAACATCCAGAAGGCGACACGCGGCCTCGCCCACGGCGCCCACACGCCGGCCGCCGGTGGAGGGCGAAGCACCGCCTGGAATGATGCGCGCGGCAACAGCGGCAATGCGACGGGCAACTCGGCCACCGCAAGCGGCACGTCGGGAGATTCCTCGATAGCAGCCGCCGTCACCGCGGCGGTCGGTTCGCCAAGCGGATCCGCCAGCGCCAATGCCGCCGGAAATGGCGACGCCGGCAACGGCAACGCCAACGGTGGCAGCCGCGGCAGCAACAATGGCGGCAATGGCAACGGCAACAACGGCCAGGGCAACAGCGGCAACGGTAACAGCGGTAACGGAAATAGCGGCAACGGTAACGGCAACAGCGGCGACCATGACAATGGCAATCATGGCAACGGCAACGCCCACGCTTACGGCCACAGCAAGAATTAGGGAGTCCCGATCGAGCGTAACGCCTGCGTCATGCGTCGTCATGGGGGAGCGCGGGCTTGCAGGGTTCCATGGCTCTGCGGTCGGAGCGGGATGAAGTTGGGATCACGAACGCGGGCGTCGACGTGGCACGCAGACATTCGGGAGAGGGCATGCTCAGGCGGTTCATGCCGCATATTCTGGTGGTCGTTGCGCTGCTGACGGTCGGCCTGTCGGGCGGCCACGAGTTGTTGAGCAACGCCCTCGTCGACCTGCGCTTACGCCTCGACAATCGCCCCGCCAGCGGCGAGATCGCGGTGGTCGCGATCGACCCGCGCTCGATCGAAGCCATCGGCGTCTGGCCGTGGCCGCGGACCCAGCATGCGCGCCTGCTGGAGCAGTTGCAGCGGGCCGGCGTCCGCGACGTCGCCTTCGACGTGGATTTCAGCACGCCGTCCGACGCGGCCGGCGATCAGGCCTTCCTGACCGCGCTCCAGAATGCCAAGAGCTCGGTCGTGCTGCCGACCTTCAGGCAGCTCGATGCGGCGGGGAAGGACACCGCCATTCACCTCAACCGGCCGCTGCCGCAGTTCGAGCAGCTCGCATGGTCGGCCTTCGTGAACATCGAAGTGGCGCGCGATGGCCGCGTCAGAAGCTACGCTTTCGGCGAATATAGCGAGACCGCCGGCGCGAAAACCTTCCTGCAATCCATGGGTGCGTTCCTCGCCGGCAGCGATGCTGTCAAGGACAGCTCTTTCCTGGTCGACTACGGCATCGATCTGTCGTCGCTGCCGCGGGTGTCGTATGTCGATGTCGTCCGCGGCGACGCGGCGGCGCTGTCCAGGCTCAAGGACAAGCGGGTGATCGTCGGCGCGACCGCCATCGAGCTCGGTGACTACTACAGCGTGCCGAACGGCCGCGTTCTGCCCGGCGTCATGCTGCAGGCGCTGGCGGCCGAGTCCATCATTCAGCACCGCACCCTGCTGTCGACGTCGACGACGGCCGCCGTAGGCGGCCTGCTGCTGATCGTCATCATCATGCTGGCGAGCTGGCGGCACCTCTCGGCGGCGCGGCGCGCACTGCTGATCGCCATGATCAGCGTCCTGATCGAGGCCGTGGCGCTGCTCCTGCACGACCGCTACGCCCTGGTGCTCGACACCTCGCTGCTGCAGATCGCGCTGGTCGCCTATCTCGCGGCCACGGCCCTCGACGAGATCGACTTCCGCGGCCTGCTGCGGCACGTCGCCGAGAGCCGTTTCGAGCGAATCGCGATGTCGATCGGCGACGGGCTGGTCTGTACCGACCGCGACCGGCGCATCACGGTGTGGAATCCGGGCGCGGTCGCGATCTTCGGCTATGGCGCCGACGAGATCATCGGCCAGCCCTTCGCGCGCCTGCGCGCCGACGGCAGCGATACGCATGACCTGTTTCCGCAGCAGGAGGCGGCGCTGCCGGCGACGTTGCTGCCCGGCGGAGCCACGATCGAGTTCGACGGCCGCCGCAAGGACGGCGAGGTGTTTCCGGTCGAGGCGAGCTTCTCCGCCTGGCAGGGCGCCGACGGCCTGCAATATGGCGTGATCCTGCGCGACGTCTCGGTGCGCAAGCGCAAGGCGGAGCGCATTCGTTACCTCGCCGAGCACGACACGCTGACCGGCCTGGTCAACCGCAACACGCTGCAGAGCGAGCTCGCCGCCATGATCGAGACCGCGGATGCCGCGGCCGACCAGGTCGCGCTGCTGGTGATCGGGCTCGATGCCTTCCAGCGCATCAACGACACGCTTGGCCACGCCTACGGCGACAGTGTCTTGCGCGCGGCGGCCGACCGGCTCCGCACCGAGATCGGCGGCATGGGCCGTGTCGCCCGGCTCAGCGGCGACGAGTTCGCCGTCGCCATTCCCTGCTCGGCCGTCGGCGGCACCGTGGCCGAGCTCGCCGATCATCTGTCGCATTTGTTCGAGGCGCCGCTGGACGCGGGCACGCGCCAGCAGCGCGTCAAGGTCACCCTCGGCATCGCGGTGCATCCCGAGGGCGGGCACTCGGCAGACGAGCTGCTCAGCAATGCCCACCTTGCCCTCTGTCGCGCCAAGATGGACCGGCGGGGCAGCCACGTGCTGTTCGAGAGCGCCATCCGCCACGAGCTCGAGCAGAGATTGACGCTGGAGGCCGAGCTTGCGCTCGCCGTCGAGCGGAACGAATTCGAGCTGTTCTACCAGCCGCAAGTGGAGCTGTTGAGCGGCCGCGTGATCGGCGCCGAGGCGCTGATCCGCTGGCGCCACCCGACGCGCGGCCTCGTGCCTCCCGGTGATTTCATTCCGGTCGTCAACACCTCGCATCTGTCCGAGGCGGTCGCGACCTGGGTCATGGCGACCGCCTGCCGGCAGGCGCGGGAGTGGCAGCTCGCCGGCCACGACATCCGCGTCGGCGTCAACCTCTCGCCGTCCCAGTTCCAGTCCGGCGACCTCGCGGCCTTCGTCAGCAAGCTGCTCACGTCGACCGGCCTGTCGCCGCGCCTGCTCGAGCTCGAAGTCACCGAGGACATCCTGCTGCACGACGAACCCGGCGTGCTGCAGACGTTCAACCGGCTGCAGGCGCTCGGCGTCAGCCTGGTGTTCGACGATTTCGGCACCGGCTATGCGAGCCTGAGCTACCTGAAGAAATTCCCGCTCGACGGCCTGAAGATCGACCGCTCCTTCGTGCGCGACGTGCTGACCCAGGCCGACGACGCGGCCATCGTCGGCTCGACGGTCAGCCTGAGCAAGCAGCTCGGGCTGTCCGTGATCGCCGAGGGCATCGAGAACGCGGCGACGGCCGAGTTTCTGCTCCGGCTCGGCTGCGAGCAGGGCCAAGGCTATCACTTCGGCAAGCCGATGCCGGCGGCGGATTTCACGCAGCGGTTCCTGCAGGTGGACGACGAGATGCGCCAAGCCGGCGCGGCGTGAGGCTCAGGTTTCACGCTCGAAGCCAACGCAGGTCAACCGCTCTCTCCGCCGTCATTCCGGGGCGCGCGTAGCGCGAGCCCGGAATCCATCGCCACAGGCGGTCGTTGGTGACAACGGCGCGCTGTTGCACGGACCTTGCTCCCTCGCAGGCGATCGGGGTTATGGATTCCGGGCTCGCGCTGCGCGCGCCCCGGAATGACGAGAGAGTGCAGGTGCACCTCGGCTTCTCGCCTCAGCCCGCGCCTTACGCCCTCACCCTTTCTTCCCGCCCTTGGCTTCGCTCTCGAGCGCCTTGCGCACCGCCTTGAACTCCTCGCGCGAGCCGGCATCGACGCGCGGGAAGTGCAGATCCAGGCTTTCCAGCGCGGCGACGATGGTCGAGCCGATGACGACACGGGCGAACCATTTGTGGTCGGCCGGAACGACGTGCCACGGCGCGTAGGGCGTCGAGGTGTGACGCACGATGTCCTGATAGACCGCCTGGTAGCGATGCCACTTCGCGCGCTCGGTGATGTCGCCCATCGAGAACTTCCAGTTCTTCGCCGGCTCCTCCAGCCGGTCGAGGAAGCGCGCGCGCTGCTCCTCCTTGGAGATGTTGAGGAAGAACTTCAGGATCACGGTGCCGTTGCGCGACAAGTAACGCTCGAAGGCGCAGATGTCCTCGAAGCGCTCGCGCCAGATGTTCTTGGTGACCAGCCTCGGCGGCAGCTTCTCGGCCTTGAGGATCTCCGGATGCACCCGCGTGACCAGGCATTCCTCGTAGTAGGAACGGTTGAAGATGCCGATGCGGCCACGCTCGGGGAGCGCGATGGCGCTGCGCCACATGAAGTCGTGGTCCAGCTCCTTGGAGGTCGGCTGCTTGAACGAGGTGACCTCGCAGCCCTGCGGATTGACGCCCTCGAAGATGCTCTTGATCGCGCTGTCCTTGCCGGAGGCGTCCATGCCCTGCAGCAGCACCAGCACCGACCAGCGGTCCTGTGCATAGAGCCTTTCCTGAAAATCGGCGAGCCGCGTCCGATTCTGCTCGATGATCGCCTCGCCCTCCTCCTTGGCGAGGCCGCCCTTGACCTTTGTCTTGTGCGATTTGAGGTGAAACTTGTGCCCGCCATCGATCCGGAACGGCGAGATGAAACCATCGAGCTCATCGGCCAGCGTGCGCGGTTTCTTGCTCATGAGGACGGCTCTCCTGGGCTGAATTGCGTTTCGAGGAAGGCGGTCACGAAGCGCGGCATCGCCGCAGTCAGATCATTCCGGCTTCGAACCAGCCGTATCGAGCAGAGTTCCGGCTCGTCCTGAGCCGCGAGGTTGGCCTCGATGCGGCGCTGCAGAGCCTCGCCCATGTCAGAGGCGTCGAGCACGCGCATCAGCGCGATCGACGCGCCGGTCACGACACAGTCCCAATGCGCCGCGGCCTGATAGTCCGATGGCGCGAGTCCCGTCTCCTCCTCGACCTCGCGCGCGACGTTGGCGGCGAGATCGAGCACGCCGTCGCTGACGTCGGCGAGATCCGGCGTGCCGGCGGGAAAATACAGCCGGCCGGCATTGGCGGTATGCGCGCCCATCTCGCCGAGCACGAAGGCGCCGTCGGCGGCACGCAGCGCGCCCATGCCGAAGCCGTTGAAGGCGGTGCGATCCGGAAAGCCCCAGTCGCGCCACGCCAGCAGGCTGGCGAAATCGGTCTCGAAATAGCTCGCGGTGAACCGGCTATCCGCGAAGCGCGGGTTGCGCCCGAGCAGCACGCGGCCGTTCCACAGCCCCGGCCTGGCGCGCTGGCATTCGGCGAAATGCGCCGCGATGTCGTCGCGGCGCTGTTTCGCGAACGGCCAGTCCCACGGCTCGACCTTGAGGTCGAGCGTGGTGACGCGGTGGATGACGACGTCCGTCATCCGCTATTTCGCCCCCTTCGCCTGCTCAACGAACTTGTTGGTGAAGGTCTTGCTGACGTCGACATTGGCCTTGGCGACATCGGGCGAGCCGGTGCTGAACACGGCGAGCACAGCGTCGGCGCCCTTCGGATCCATCTTGCCGGTCTGCGAGTACATCGGGATGGTGTTCTTGAGCGCCGCGAGATACAGCGCCTTGTCCTTGCCGACGAGTTCCTCCGGCATCTTCGCCATGATTTCCTCCGGCGTGTGCGAATGGATCCAGCCCAGCGTCGCCACGATGGCGTTGGTCAGCGCCTGCGTCTCCTTGTCATGGCCGGCGATCCAGGCCGCGGTCGAATACAGCGCGCCGCCGGGATACTCGCCGCCGAACACCTCCAGCGTGTCGTGCTGGGTGCGGGTATCGCTGAGGATCTTGAGGTCCGGATGCTTGCCCTGCAGCACGGTGACCGAGGGATCGAGCATGACGGCCGCATCGATCTGGCCCTGCTCCATCGCGGCCACCGCGGTGGCGCCGAGACCGACGCCGATCACCGCGGTGCCCGACGGATCGAGACCGTTCTTCTTCAGCATGTACTTCAGGAAGAAGTCGGTCGAGGAGCCCGGCGCGCTGACGCCGACCTTCTTGCCGGCGAGATCCTTGACCGAGCTGATCTCCTTGTTGTGCGACGGCGCCACCACCAGCACGAGACCGGGATAGCGGTCGTAGACGACGAAGGACTGCATCTCCTGCTTCTTGGCCGCGAGATTGACGCAGTGATCGAAATAGCCGGAGACGACGTCGGCGCTGCCGCCGAGCACGGCCTTCAGCGCATCCGAGCCGCCCTTGAGGTCGACCAGCTCGACCTCGAGCCCGGCCTTCTCGTATTCGCCGAGCTGCTTGGCCAGCACGGTCGGCAGATAGCACAGGCAGGCGCCGCCCCCGATTGCGATCGTGACCTTGGTGGCAGCGCTGGCGAGACCAGTGCTCAACGTCAGCGCCAGCAGCGCGCCGGTGACCCGGCTCAACATCTTGTTCATGTGTTTCCTCCGTTCATGTTGTCAGTCAGGTTGGGCATGTCGGCGTAGATTGAGAAGGCCGCCCAAAACTCCGCTGTCGTCCCTGCGAAAGCAGGGACCCATACCGCGTGATGTTCCGGTTGGAAAAGACTGGTCGTCCCGCGTGCCACAAACGCCGCCCTGTGGTTATGGGTCCCCGCTTTCGCGGGGACGACAGCGGCGGGTGGCGCAGCAGCCCGGCCATCATCGGCCCTCGGCGGCGTCAGGCCGCCACACCAGCAGCCGCCGCTCCACAAGCGTGACGCAGATGTCGATCAGGATGACGAATGCCGACAGCACGAACATGCCGGCGAACACGCCGGCGACGTCGAAGATGCCTTCGGCCTGCTGGATCAGATAGCCGAGGCCGGCCGCGGAGCCGAGATATTCGCCGACGACAGCGCCGACGACGGCGAAGCCGACCGACGTGTGCAGCGACGAGAACATCCACGACAGCGCCGACGGCCAATAGACGTGGCGCATCAGTTGCCGCTCGCTCATGCCGAGCATGCGGGCGTTGTCGCGCACCACGGTCGAGACCTCCTTCACGCCCTGATAGACGTTGAAGAACACGATGAAGAACACCAAGGTCACGCCGAGCGCGACCTTGGACCAGATGCCGAGCCCCAGCCACAGCGTGAAGATCGGCGCCAGCACCACGCGCGGCAGCGCATTGGCCATCTTGACGTAGGGATCGAACACGGCGGCGACCAGCGGCTTGCGCGCGAACCAGAAGCCGACCAGCACGCCGCCGAGCGAGCCGATCGCGAACGCCAGGATCGACTCCCACAAGGTGATCGCGAGGTGCTTCCAGATGGCCCCGGTGGCGAACCATTTGATCACCTGCGCGAACACGTCGACCGGATTGGAGAAGAAGAACGGCGGAAGCCAGATGCGCCCGAACACGGGCACGGTGGCGAGCAGTTGCCACAGCGCAATCGCGACGACCGCGACCAGCAATTGCAGCGCGAGCAGACCGAGACGCGACATTACGCTACTCCGCGCCCGTGGTGACAGAGACAAAGCGCGAGCCGCGCACGCCGCTCCGCTCCCTCCCCCCTTGTGGGGGAGGGCTGGGGAGGGGGGTACTCCAACCAACAGTGTTTCCGGGGTACCCCCCTCCCCGCCCCTCCCCCACAAGGGGGGAGGGAGTGCACTGTCCAAGTGGAAACAGCGAGGCTCCCATGATCGAACGAGTCACGGCTCCCATCACACCGCCTCCGCCTGCTTGTAGGTCTTCTCGACCTCCGCCTTCAGCGTCTGCCAGATCTCGCGATGCAGCTCGTGAAATTCGTGCTTCATGCGCACCTCGAAGATGTCGCGCGGACGCGGCAGGGTCACGCGCCAGTCGCCGATGATGCGCGAGGCCGGGCCGGCCGACATGATGACGACGCGGTCGGCGAGCGCGATCGCCTCCTCGAGATCGTGGGTCACGAACAGCACCGCCTTGCGGTCGGCATTCCAGAGATCGAGCAGCAGATTGCCCATGATCTGCCGCGTCTGCGCGTCCAGTGGCCCGAACGGCTCGTCCATCAGGATGATGCGCGGATTGCGGATCAGCACCTGGGCGAGGCCCACGCGCTTGCGCTGGCCGCCCGACAGCATGTGCGGATAGCGGTTGCCGAATGCGCCGAGGCCGACCGAGGTCAGCCATTGCTGCGCCTTGGCGGCCGCGTCCTTCGACGGCGTGCCCGCGACCTCAAGCCCGATCGCGACGTTCTCCAGCGCGGTCTTCCATGGGAACAGCGCGTCGGCCTGGAACAGGTAGCCGGCGTCGCGATTGAGGCCGGCCAGAGGCTGGCCGAAGATGCGCACGTGGCCGGCGGCCGGCTTCAGCAGTCCAGCCGCCACGTTGAGAAGGGTGGATTTGCCGCAGCCGGTCGGCCCGACGATGGCGACGAACTCGCCATCGGCGACGCTGAGATCCGCCGTCTCGACGGCGGTGTAGGTGCGTCCGCCGGCGAGACGGAATGCCACCGTCGTTCGCTCCAGCGCGACCGCGGCGGCGGTGGGCATCGTCACGTCCAAGTTCCTCCCCCGAGAATGGCCGGGACGGCTTAGCCGCTTGCGCGGCGAAGTTCAACGCGGCGGCCGGACGTGCTAGGTCGTCTGACTGAGCCCAAGGCCAACCTTAAGGCCAACCTTAAGGCCAACATTCCGCAAGGCCGCATGCCGCGCACGCCGTTCATCGTCTACACCAACGTCCGCAAGAGTTTCCCCGGCCCGGCAGGCGCCGTGACCGCGGTCGACGGCGTCTCGCTGGAGATCGCCGAGGGTGAGTTCCTGGCGATCGTGGGCGGCTCCGGCTCGGGCAAGACCACGCTGCTGCGGCTGACCAACCGCCTGATCGAGCTGGACGGCGGCGCGATCCGGATTGCCGGCGAGGATATCGCCGGCCTCGATCCTGTCAGCCTGCGTCGCCGGGTTGGCACCGTGTTCCAGAACGGGGCGCTGTTTCCGCACATGACGGTTGCCGCCAATATCGGCATCACCCCCAGGCTGCTGGGTACGCCCGCGAACGAGATCGCCGACCGTGTCGACGAGCTGCTCGACCTCGTGCGGCTCGACCGCAAGGCGCATCGCGACCGGCTGCCGCACGAGCTGTCGGGCGGCCAGCGCCAGCGCGTCGGCGTCGCCCGCGCGCTCGCGGCGCGGCCGAAGATCGTGCTGATGGACGAGCCGTTCGGCGCGCTCGATCCGCTGACGCGTGATGCGCTCGGCAGCGACTACCGCGCCCTGCATGAGCAGTTCGCGCTAACCACGATCATGATCACGCACGACATCACCGAGGCGCTGCTGCTCGCCGACCGCATCGCGGTGATGCGCGGCGGACGCCTGATCGAGATCGGCACGCCGGCCGAGCTCGCGGCCAGCCGTGAACCCTACGTGACGGAGCTGATGACGACGCCGCGCCGGCAGGCGGCGCGGCTGGCCGCGCTGCTGCCCGAAAGCGGCACAGCATGAGCGCACTGTCCGATCCACGCTTCACCGAGGCGCTGTCGCATCTCACGGATTATCTCGGCAGCCATCTGCGCGTGAGCCTCGCCGCGCTGGCGCTCGGCCTTGCCGTGAGCTTTCCGCTGGCGCTGCTCGCGCGCAATCGCCCTGCCCTGCGCAATCTGCTGCTCGGCGTCGCCAGCGTGGTGCAGACGGTGCCGGGACTGGCGCTGCTGGCGCTGTTCTATCCGCTGCTCCTGGCGCTGACGGCACTCACCTTGCGCTGGTTCGGGCTCTCGTTCTCGGCCTTCGGCTTCCTGCCGGCCATGCTGGCGCTGGCGCTGTATTCGATGCTGCCGGTGCTGCGCAATACCATCACCGGGCTGAACGGCGTCGACGCAAGCCTGATCGAGGCCGCCAAAGGCGTCGGGATGACCGAGCGCCAGGCGCTGACGATGGTGGAGCTGCCGCTGGCGCTGCCGGTGATCATGGCCGGCATCCGCACCGCTGCGGTGTGGGTGATCGGCACCGCGACCTTGTCGACGCCGATCGGCCAGACCTCGCTCGGCAACTACATCTTTGCAGGTTTGCAGACCCAGAACTGGGTGCTGGTCGTGTTCGGCTGCATTGCCGCCGCCGTGCTGGCGCTTGCCATCGATCAGTTGCTGGCACTGATCGAGGATGGCCTGCGCAGGCGCAGCCGTGCCCGTGTCGGGCTTGGCACCGCAACCATCGCGCTCATGGTCGGCGCGAGTCTCCTGCCCTCGCTGGCCGGCGGCTCGGCACGCTACGTGATCGGCGCCAAGACGTTTACCGAGCAATATGTGCTGTCGGCCTTGATCAGCGAGCGGCTGCAGGCAGCCGGTCTCTCGGCGACGACACGCGCCGGGCTTGGCTCCAGCGTGATCTATGAGGCACTGAAGAACGGCGACATCGACGCCTACGTCGATTACTCCGGCACGCTGTGGACCAACCAGTTTCACCACAAGGAGCAGTTGCCGCGCGCTGCGCTGCTCGATGCACTGAAGCAGGATCTCGCCAAGGACAAGGTCACCCTGCTCGGCGAGCTCGGCTTCGAGAATGCCTACGCGCTGGTGATGCCGCGCAAGACGGCCGAGGCGCTCGGCATCCGCTCGATCGCCGACCTCGCGCGCCACGCCAGCGACATGTCGATCGCCGGCGACTACGAGTTCTTCTCGCGCCCGGAATGGGCGGCCCTGCGCGACGCCTATGGCCTCGCCTTCCGCGCCCAGCGCCAGATGCAGCCCGACTTCATGTATGCCGCGGCCGCCTCCGGCGAGGTCGACGTCATCGCCGGCTACACCAGCGACGGCCTGATCGCGAAATACGATCTCGTCGTGCTCGACGATCCCAAGCAGGCGATCCCGCCTTACGACGCGATCCTGCTGCTGTCGCCGAAGCGAGCCGAGGACCGCGCGTTGCAGGATGCGTTACGACCGCTGCTCGGCCGCATCGACATCGCGACCATGCAGCAGGCCAATCTGCGCGCCTCCGGCAGTGACGCGGAGTCCTCGCCGCAAGCGGTGGCGCGCTGGCTGTGGAGTAAGACGTCGAAGTAGGCCCCACAGTCTCGCCGCGTCATTGTGAGCGCAGCGAAGCAATCCAGGGCGTCACGAGGACTCTGGATTGCTTCGGCTCGCTCGCAATGACGGTGGTGGTTGGCGCAACCTCCACACGCACTAGGGTCAGGACTCATTGATCGAGCCAGAAGATAACAGTTGCCGCGATACAGATGGCGCTGAAGAATGTGTGAGCGCAGCGGTCGTAACGCATGGAGAGACGTCGCCAGTCCTTAAGTCCGGCGAACATATTCTCGACCTTGTGACGCTGCCGATACAGGGATTTGCAATATGTTAGGGGCGATCTGCGCCCAGCCCGCGGCGGAATGCAAGGCTCTATTCCTCGCTTAGCGAGAGCCGCTCGGAAGGCATCGCTGTCATAGCCCCTTGTCGGCGATCAGAGTCTCAGCCTCTGGCAAGAGAGGAGAGACCAGAGCCGCACCTTACGATATTGCGTCGAACGGATTGCCGACATCGCGAGAACCGCACCTCATCGGTTAGATTCCATCGCAGCCCTCATAAACTCAAGGATCACCGGGTGAGGCTGGGTGATGCTCGAAGTCAGCTGAGGTACATAGAGAGTAGCAATGAAGAAGCGATGCGCGGGGATAGTCAGAATCCTCGCTTCGCCGGATGCGTCCGTGCCAATGATTCTCAATCCTGCGTCATGTAGCTTCTGCTGATGCTCCGGGTTCAGTCCGAAATTGCAGTAGTACTGCTCGCGTGGATTCTTCCCCCCGTAGATCGCATCTGCGAGGCTGCCCGGCTCGATTTTGACTTCCATCGTCTGCCCCACGAGCGAGCACGATAATGGTGTGATGAAGAGGTTGGAGGCGTAGGGATCATATTCGGCGTGCGCGGCGTCTTCGAAGCCCATGACATTGCGACTGTATTCGATCACAACGTGCTGGCAGCCCCCGCAAGTCCCCAAGAGGGGAACGCCGCTCTCGCGCGCGTAACGAATTGCATTGATGGCTCCGAGAAGGCTCTTGTATGGGCTCCCGGGAACAATCCAGATCGCATTAAAACGCCGAAGCTGTTCGGCTGCCCCGGCCTCCAGCTGGACGGTTGAGATCCATTCCGCCGTAATTCGTCCCTCCAGCGTCAGCCGAGCATGCTCAATCGCATCGTTGGTTGCGGTGTGAGGCAGGAAGGAAGGGGTGAATTCGCCAACAAGCGCAATCGCTATGGCGTCGGACATGATCGCTCTCCGGCTGTAGTTCCGCCTTGTAAGAGCATGCCGGTCATGTATATGTAAAATTACTTCGACAGCAGCTGCATATGACAATTACTAATATATCTCTCGCTCACCTTCGGGTGCTCAGCAGCGTCGTGGATTGCGGCACCTTCTCGGCTGCAGCCACAGAGATCGGCCTCACCCAGTCAGGGGTTAGCCAAAGCATCAAGCATTTGGAGGCGGTATTGGGCGGGCAGCTGCTTATAAGGCATCGTGACGGAATCAGAATCACCGAACTTGGTCGGGCAGTGCTCGCCGACGCCCGGGCTGCACTTCAAGCCGTCGAACGCATTCGACAAACCTGCAGCGCGGTCAATGGATTGCTCGCGGGGCATATACGCATCGGCAGTGTATCGAGCGTTGCAGCGCGGCTTCTGCCGGCCCGACTCGCGGAGTTCAAAAGGATGTACCCACGCATCACGGTCAGTCTGATCGAGGGGACCGATGCGGAAGTTTGCGAATGGGTTGAGAAAGACATCATTGATCTCGGCCTGACGGGAGAGACGACGCCGGCGGTGCAGCCCATCGTCATCATGGAGGATGAATTTGTTCTCGTCGTCGCATCAGACCATCGTCTTGCCAGCCGGCGGCAAATTAGCCTGACAGATGCGGCCGACGAGCCATTTTTGATGTCCGCGTCCGGCTGCGAGCCCGCCATTCGTCAAATATTCGATCAAGCTAAGATCAATCCGCCGATTGTGCTGCGGGTGCGAGATGCCGAAGCGCTCGTAAACATGGTCAGCCAAGATATCGGCATAACCATCATGCCACAGCTCGCCATTCCCGCCGATAGCAGGGCCATTGCACAGATTTCCATTAAACCGCGTCGTAGGCGTCAAGTCTTTGCGATCACGAGAAGTGGCGCTCCCAAAGTGCCGGCGGCAGAGAGATTGAAGGCCATGCTTTCGAATACGAAAGGTTGAAGCCGGCCATCTCCCTGTGGGATTGAGCCGCTCGCCCGAGCGTTCTGTCGGTTAAATGGGTCCTGACCCTAGTGAGCAGTTTACGCTTACATCCCCGGTTCGATCGGCTTCTCCACCGCGCCGCCATTGTCGGCCCAGTCCTTGAAGCCGCCCACGTTGAACACCTTGTCGTAGCCGAGGTCTTTCAGCGCCTTGCCCGCCAGCGCGGCACGGCCGCCGGAGGCGCAGTACAGAATGACGCTCTTGTCTTTGCTAAAATTCTTGTCGTGATAGGGCGAGTCCGGATCGGCGCGAAATTCGAGCATGCCGCGCGAGACGTGGTGCGCGCCTTCGATCTTGCCGCTCTTCTCGACCTCCGGCGCATCGCGCACGTCGAGGACGAGCGTGTTGCCCTTGCCGATCATCGCCTGCGCCTCGGCCGGCGTGATCTTGGGGACCACCGCGTTGGCGGCGGCCATCAGTTCCTTGACGGATGTGGACATGTCGAACCTCTCGCTTACACGGAGCGCACGGGGTAGCCCAACGCGGCCGTCCCGACAATCCTCCCATGGAATGACGGATCGATCGCAATCCCGTGAAGCCACCGACCCGTCGCGGGCGGTGAGAGTCTAGAGCCCCCGGATCAGCTCGGCGTCGATCAGCATGCGGTTGAACCGGCGCGCCTCGGCGCCGTCGCCGCAGGCGTAGAACACGCCCTTGCAGCGGAGCATGATGTCCTTCTGCTCGGCGAAGGACGGATCGAGCGGAATGCCGGCCGCCTCCAAGGTGACCAGCGGCAGATAGGCGGCGTCGATCCGGTCCATCACGACCGCGCTCTGGCGCGGCTCGAAATTGACGGCATCGACGGCGTAATAGGTCTGATAATAGCGCGGATCATAGCTTTCGAGCTTCTCGCCGATGCCGGCCTCGTCGAGCTTGGGATCGAGAATGTGCGGCGAGAACTCCGGCTGGTGATCGCCGTAGCGCACGATCAGGAACGGCTGGTCGCCGAAGCGCTTCTTCAGGCTGGCGAGGAAGCGCTGATAGTCCGTCGCGCTCATCGCCTGGCGGCGCAGATACTCATCGATCGAAGGCACGTTGCCGGGCGCGCGCCAGGATGGCGTCAGGTCGGGCCGGAACGTCGTCTCCCACGGGAAATGGTTGGCGGCGAGATAGACGAACATGAACAGCGGCTTTCCGCGCGGCCGGTGCTGCATCAGATCGAGCGCGGCATCGTAGAAGAAGCCGTCGGGCTCGACGCCCTTGGCGCCGAGATCGCGCGCGTCGAGGAAGCGGTCGACGCCGACCGTGGTCTGGAAGCTGCGCGCGCTCATGAAGGCGCCCTGCGCGGGATACAGCGACACCGTGTCGTAGCCGCAATTGCGCAGCGCCAGCGGCAGGCCGCGCTCGACCCGGCCGGACGCGATCCGCGTCACGAAATAGGCGAAGCGGCCGAACGAGCGCGACGACAGGCCGGCGAGCACGTTGTACTCGGTGAACCAGCTCGGTCCGCCATTGCTCTCGGCCATGAACTGCCGCGCCTTGCCGTCGAACGACTTGAAATGGCTGCCATAGCCCGCTGGTACCTTGATGCCCGGCGCGGAGCGGATGTCGAAGCTGGATTCGTCGTGGATCAGCACGATGTTCGGCCGGCGCGCGGCCGGATGACAGGAATCCGGGACAAAGGCAGCCAGACTTCGATCAGCGGTGGCGTCGGATTCCATGAAGCCGTTGGCGAGGAAGTCCGACACCGCCGTGACGCCGGAGCGGGCGAATTTCGACAGATAGCCGTCGTCATAATAGCCGCGCCAGGTCTCGTCGCGCCAGTTGAGCGAATACAGCGTGAGCGCAGCAAGGCAGGCGAGCTTGCCGGCCAGCGCCGGCAGCCGCGCGATCCGGAACGGGTCGGCCCACCACAGCAGCCCCATCAGCGGCAGCACGACGGCGGCCGCCACCAGCACCGACAGCTTCAGGTTCGGGAAGATCGTGAACAGGAACGCCGCGCTGTCGTGGTCGATCAGCATCACGTCGACGAAGTTCGCCGTCATCTGGACCACGGCGTGCTTGAGCTGCGACAGCAGCACCAGCACCACGACCATGGTCAGCGCCAGCGCGCCGGACACCGCAGGCCGCCGCAGCAGCACCAGCCAGAAGCAGTTCAGGATGCCCCAGGCCAGCACGAAGCCGAGCCGCGAGCCGAAATCGGTCTCGGTGTGCAGCATCAGGGCCAGCGCCGCGACATGCGGCGCGGCGACGGCGGACAGCCGGACCGCCGCGGAGCGCGTTGCGCTCGCCGCGGCGAGCGTGGTGATCGGTTGGTCGTTCGGGGTCAGTGACATCAGGCGATCGAAAGCAGGCGCCCTTCGCCGGCGTATGCCGACAGATCAAGGAAGGCTATCCTGTCATCCGACCGTAATGAAATCGTCACAAATCACAACAGCCCGGATTTGCACGGAGGGCGGCGTGTCGTCTCACGCCGCGACGAGAGGTGGCATCACTGCCGTCCTCGCGTACCGATCCTCGCCCTTTTTCAATTCTGGGTGCCGGTCTCGAGCAGCCGCTCGCGCACCAGGCGCACCGCGCCGCGGCTCCAGGAATAATTGGCGCCGAGGCGCAATCCGCTATCGCCGGCGACGACGAGCGCGCCACTGTCGGCCTGGCGGACACGAAAGCCGATGATGTATTCGGTGCGGCCGATCCGCCTCACGATGCCGAGCAGCGATTGCTGGGCGCCGAGCGCGCGGGCCACCCGCGCCTCGCAATCGTCGCACTCGCGCACCGGCTGCCCCGGCTTGATCTCGCCGGCCGCGTCCACCAGGCGATAGCGCCCGGACTGTGCCAGCAGCTGCCACACCGCGTCGGTCGTCTCCTGCAGCCCCTTCTGGTCGGATTCGGTCTCGCCGAGCGCGGCGCCCGCGCTGGTGTCGTCGAGCTCGAACGGCAGCAGCGCCAGCCGGATCGGCTCCGGCGGCGCCAGTGCATCACGGACCTGGCGCGAGACGAACATCTCGGCGCGCTGCCAAGCCTCGTCACTGTCGCCGCGGAAGGTGAAGATCTTGTCGAACAGGACCCGATGGGAGGCGACGTCGATGGCCGATGCGCGCGCCCACTGCACCAGAGTGGAGAGCTTCTGGACTCCGCCAGTGATCACGACGGTGGCGCCGGCCGCGGCCGCCATCTGCAGCCGGGCCTCCGGGGACGCATCGGTCGGACAGGACGGTGCGCAGGACGGGCTGACCGGCCGCAGCCGCGCGTCGGCGGCGACATCGCGGCGGAGCGCGGCGATGAACGCATCCAGCCGCCGCTGATGCGCGGCGGTCTGATCGACCGGCTCGCCGGACGTGTCGAGATAGCTGAAATCGTCGACCAGCACGGCCGGGACATCGCCGGAGGCGGCGCGGACCGGGCCGGCCGCGAAAGCAAGCGCGAGAACGAGACAACGGACGACGCGACGGTTCGACATGGGATCCCCCTGCAACGATGTCTGGCGGTCGGAAGCTAGACGCCGCCGTGCCATCGCCGCAGCGGCCACGGTCCCGGCGCGGCACGGGAAAAATTCACGACCGCACCGTCCACCGGGCCGCGGCGCTTTTGGCCCGGACGGTTCTGCCGTTAAATGCCGGCCGGCTGGGCTGTCATGGACACACCGAAGATGTGGACCCGCTACGACCTCAAATACCGCCTGACCCTGCGGATCTCGGTGGTCTCGGCGCTCTGCTTCACGGCGATCTGCGCCTATGTGCTGTTCGACATCGACCGCTCGGTGCATGTGCGCAATGAGCGGATCGCCGAGATCACGGCCCGGACTCTGCAATTGCAGCAAAGCAAGATGCATTGGGTCGCCAGTCCGCCGGCCGGCTTTCCCGACCTCGATGCGGTCGCGGCGGCGGCGATGCGACCGGGCCTGTGCATCGCCTATCGCGGCGTCGACGGCGCGATCGTGCAGCGCATCTGCGGCGGCGCCGAGGCGCAGACGGACGATCCGCCCCGCGCCTTCGCGATGCTGTATCGGCGACTGTTCGATCCGGGCCGCGAAGCGGCACGGCCGGTCAGGTTTCGCGACGAAACGACGGGCGATGCCGTCGTCTGGATCGACGCCGGCGTCATGACCGCGGACGCCTGGCGCGAGCTCAGCCGGCTGCTGCCGGTGCTCGGGACGGCGCTGGTGCTGCTGTGCGCGCTGGCCTACGCCGCGCTGGCCCGCGCGCTGCGCCCCACCCGGCTGATCTGCGCCGGGCTGGAGCGGATCGCCGCCAACGATCTGTCGGCGCGGCTGCCGCCGTTCGACCTCGCCGAGCTCTCGGCGATCCGCGCTGCCTTCAACCAGCTCGCCGAGGGGCTGCAGACGGCGCTGGCCCAGCGCGGCGAATTGACCCGGCGCCTGATCGCCTTGGAGGACGACGAGCGCCGCCACCTGGCGCGCGAGCTGCATGACGAATTCGGCCAGTCGCTGGCGGCGATCCGGGCGCTCGCGGCGTCGATCCGTCACAGCGCGGCGCAGGATTGCCCCGCTCTGGTCGGCGAATGCGACGGCATCGCGCGCACCGCGAGCGACATGATGGAGCAGTTGCGCGGCGCGCTGATGCGGCTGCGCCCGCCTGACGTCGACGAGCTCGGCCTCGCCGGCAGCCTGGAGGGCCTCGTCGCCGGCTGGAACAGGCGCCAGCACGGCCGCACCGTTTTCGAGATCAGCCTGTCGGGCGACGTCGACCGACTGCCGGGCATCATCGCCACCAATATCTACCGCATCGCACAGGAGGCGCTCACCAATGCCGTCAAGCACGCCGACGCGACGCGGGTGCGGTTGCAATTGACGCTTCAGGACGGGCCGGTCAGCGCGACCCTGCTCACCGTCGAAGACGACGGTCTTCTCGGCGAAGCTCCCGACAAGCCTGGCATGGGCCTGCTCGGCATGGGCGAGCGCGTCGCCTCCATGGGAGGCCAGATGAGCTTCGCCGCCACCTCCGGCGGCGCGCGCCTCCACGTCGAGATTCCGGTCCCGGCCCTGCCCGGCCTCTCGCCTGCGCCGACCCAGCCGGAAACGGCATGTGCGGCATGACGACGCCCGCCGGCACCATCCTGCTGGTCGACGACCATGCCGTGGTCCGCGAGGGCTACAGGTCGATGCTGCAGAAGCAGCCGGGGCTGCGCGTGGTCGCCGAAGCCGCCGATGGCGCCGAAGCCTACCGGCTGTTCAAGGAGGTCAGGCCCGATCTCGTCATCATGGACCTGACCATGCCGGGCGTCGGCGGCATCGAGGGCATCCGCCGCATCCGGCAATGGGATCGCAGCGCGCGCATCCTCGTCTTCACCATGCATGAGAATGCCGGCTTCGCGGTGCAGGCGATCCGCGCCGGCGCCCGCGGCTACGTCACCAAGAGCAGCCCGCCGGAGACGCTCGTGCGCGCCGTCATGGACGTGCTCGCGGGCCGCATCGCGATCAGCGCCGACATCGATCACGAGCTCGCGCTCAGCCGCCTCGCCGGCGAGCGCGCGGCCGCCGACGTCCTGTCCGCGCGCGAGTTCGAGGTGATGCAGATGCTGCTCGCCGAACGCACCACCGACGAGATCGCGTCAGCGCTGCATCTCAGCCCGAAGACGGTTGCCAACCTGCACTCGCTGATCAAGGACAAGCTCGGCGTGGCCAGCGACATCGAGCTGGTGCGGCTGGCGCTGCGCCAGGGCCTGCTGACCTGAGCCCGCAGGCTCACATCTCAGCAAGGATTTTCAGGGTCGCCCTGCGGCGTCGCTGTCGCTTCCGGCGCCGTGACCGGATCGTCGATCAGGTGAAATGCGCGCCCGAGCCGGCGCTGCACGCTCATCACGGCGCGGTCGACGTCGCTGATCAGGCTGTCGCCGAGAACGACGTGCGGGATCTCCCAGTTGCGGCCGCTGCGCACGTCGAGCGCATGAACGGCCGGCACACGTGCCGTCTCGCAGCCCGGCTGCGCGCGAAGTTCCTCCTCGACCAGGCGGGTCAGCTGCGCCTGGGTCTTGCCGATGGTCGTCATCGCCGGCATCAGGGCCTGGTCGCGGGCATCAGGCCGAGCCGCTTGGCGATGATGCGATCGACGGTCCGTTTCGGAAGCACCCGCACGATCCATTGCCTCATGGCATCGGGCGCGATCTCGTAGCGCACCTTGGGCGCCGGCAAGGTCAAGGCGTCGGCCACCCGTGCGGCGATGGTCTCGGCCGGCAGCCCGGACTGGCCGAGATGCAGCATGAAGGCGCGGATCTTCTGCAGCGCCGGGAAGAACGGCGAGGCCTGATACGGCGACAGGTCGACTTCGTCGGCCTTGGCCCAGATCGGCGTCTTCACCGCGCCCGGCGCGATGACGATGACGTCGATCCCGAACAGCATCAGCTCACGGCGCAAGCTCTCGGACAGCCCTTCGATCGCATGCTTGGAGGTCGAATAGGGCGCCATCAGCGGGTTGCCGTTGCGGCCCGCGACTGAGCTGATCATCACGATCCGGCCGCGCTCTCCCGTCATGGCTGGATCGGCCCCGAGCAGCGGCGCGAACGCCTGGGTCGCGATGACCGGGCCGATGACGTTGACCTCCATCTGATGGCGGAACTGCGCGATCGGCAGCTCCGTCACGGGACCGGCGACGGCGATGCCGGCATTGTTGACGAGACCGGCGAGCGTCTCGCCCTTGAGCGCCGCTCGCACCTCGCCGGCGGCCGCCTTCACCGCCGCCTCGTCGGTCACGTCGAACAGCAGCGGCATGAAGTTGGCGCCGAGCTCGCCGCGCAGACGGTCTGCGTCGGCCTGCTTGCGAACGCTGCCGAACACGCGAAAGCCGCGCGCGAGCAGGAGCTTCGAACAGGCGAACCCGATGCCGGTGGATGCGCCGGTGATGACGACGGATTTCATGGTGACCTCAACGATTTGCGCGGCGATTATCGCACGAGATGCGGCAGGATGCTGGCGCTGATTTTTCGCGCGAGGTCATCGCCCCGCCGAACCTGCCCCGGAACATCGGGTGACGCCACGCATCGCACGGCGCGTCGGCAAAATGGCCGCGGCAAGAATGGGATTTAAGTTTCAAGGCTTGGGAGGATGACAGCTGACGTGAGATCGAGGGCAGCGAGCAAGTTGGATGAAGGAAGGTTTGTGACCTTATGAGATCATTAACCTTTCCGCTTCGCTGGCCTGTCGTCGCCGCGTCTGCGGGGAGGTGTTCGCACCTCATTCCATCGCCTGTCCGGCGAATCTCCGGAAGACCGGGCTCCAGCCCGTCATCCCACCTATATGTATCGTCTTAATTTTCCGTATCCGTGTTTCTCCGGAGTACTACGCCTTCGGCCCCTAACGCATTGTTATCGCCCGTGCCGAAAACTGCTCCGGCCGAAAGCCTTGCAGCGGATTACAATCGCGTTGCTGTCGCTCCGGCAATCCGGACAAACGAGCGCGATCGTGTCACAGCCAGAACAGCTTCCGCCTTCAGAAGACTCCATCATCACCGAACTCGAAGAGGCCGTCCGCAGCGGCACCTCGGCGAAGCGCGTCAACACGCTGCGCCAAGTCACCAACCTGTTCCTGCATGACGGCGAACGCCTCAGCGAGGACCAGATCAAGGTATTCGACAACGTGCTGTGCATGCTGGTCTCGCGGGTCGAGACCCGCGCGCGAGCCGAGCTCAGCAAGCATCTCGCGCCGGTCGACTACGCGCCCGTCGAATTGATCCAGCAGCTCGCCCGCGACGACGAGATCTCGGTGGCCGAGAACGTGCTGATGCACTCGAGCCGGCTCACCGAGCATACGCTGGTGGAGGTCGCGGCGACCAAGGGCCAGGATCACCTGATGGCGATCTCCAGCCGTCCGCATCTGACCGAGGCGGTGACCGACATCATCGTCGACCGCGGCGAGCGCCGGGTGATCCGCAAGCTCGCCAACAACCAGACCGCGCGCTTCTCCGAGTCCGGCTATTCCGGGATGATGGCGCATGCCGAGGACGACGACGAATTGTCCGAGATCATCGGGCTGCGCGTCGACCTGCCCACCAAGCACCTGCGCGACCTCCTGCGCCGCGCGACCGAAGCCGTGCGCGCCAGGCTGATGGCCTCGGCGCCGCCGGCGTTGCAACAGGAGATCAAGAAGATCCTCAAGGCGATCGCCGACGTTGCGCGCAGCGACGGCGGCCTGGTCGGGCGCGACTTCACGCTGGCCGAAGAGGCCGTCAAGCGCATGAAGGGGCTGAACGAGCTCAACGATGCCGCCATCGCCTTCTTCGCCGAAACCCGCCGCTTCGGCGAGGTTTCCGCCGCACTCGGCCTGCTCAACAACGTCCCGACCGAGATGATGGCCAAGGTGCTCGAAGGCCCGCGCACCGATATCGTGCTGATCCCTTGCCGTGCCGCCGGGCTGGCCTGGTCGGTGGTGGCGAAAATCCTGACCCACCGGCCGATCAAGCACGCCATCGACAGCGACACGCTCAAGCTCGCGGAACGCGACTACGGCCGCCTGTCGCTCGACACCGCCCAGCGCACGCTGCGATTCTGGATGGTGCACAACAAGGTCGAGAAGTGAGCGGGTGCTCACAAGGCGCAATCCTCATCAGCAACGACTCGCACTCCGCTGTCGTCCCTGCGAACGCAGGGACCCATACCGCGTGATGTGAATTGGCGGAAAATGTCTTGATCGTCGTCCTTCGCCACACGACCGCCGGTGGCTATGGGTCCCTGCGTTCGCACGGACGACAGCTATGGTTGTCGCAGGCGGCCGGGCATCACCGAGCCGACCGGCCAGCGTTATCGCCAGGAGATCGCCGGGCGCCGGATTGACTTTGGTGCGTCCGCACTCCTACGGTGATCGCGACGGTGCCCCTCGACCGGGGCTCAAAAGGGAATGCGGTGCCGGATGCGTCTCGCAAGGGACGTGACCGAAGGCCGCAGCTGCCCCCGCAACTGTAAGCGGCGAATCTCGCGTCAAAGGCCACTGGGAAATCTCGGTCCCGGGAAGGCGACGTGGAGGTGACGACCCGCGAGCCAGGAGACCTGCCGTCAGCCGTGGTCACACGCGAGGATGCCGGTCGGGGCGTTATTGGCATCGTTTTCAGGCAGGCCTGCAAAGGGCTGCATGAGACCTCGTTCGCGGTGACGTGCCACTGACGTCATGCCGAGGTTCCTCGTGTCCCCCGTTCCCTATGCCAGGCGCAGTCGCGCCCTTCTGTCGTCGTTCTGCGTCCTCTCGTCATTCGCCCTGCTCGGCCCCTCGCCCACAGCAGCGCAGCAATCCGCCTCCCCCGACCTTCTGCCCCCGGTTGAGGTCGACCCGCCGCGCGAGCCGATCGCTCAAAAACCAGCCATCCCCCGCAGAACCGGCAACGCCCCGCATCAGCAGGTGCCGGCGGCAAAGCCGGCCGCGCCAGCCGGAACCCCCGTCGCCGTCAGCCCGACCGGCGTCGTCACGCCAGTGGCCCACGTCGCGAATGCGATCACCGTGGTGACCGACAAGGACATCGCCGCGCAGCAGGCCCGCACCGTGCCGGACATCCTGAGCACGATCCCCGGATTGAACGTGGTGCAGGCCGGCGGCCCGGGCGGCCAGACCAACGTCTTCATGCGCGGCACCAACGCCAATCACACCAAGCTCTTCATCGACGGCATCGACGTCGGCGATGTCACCAACGGCAATGGCGCGTTCGATTTCGCGCATCTGCTCGCCGCCGACATCCAGCAGTTCGAGGTGCTGCGCGGGCCGCAGAGCGGGCTCTACGGCTCGGATGCGATCGGCGGGGTGATCTCGGTGATCACGCGCAAGGGCGAGGGCCCGGCGCGCGCGACCGCCTCGGTCGAGAGCGGCTCGTTCAAGACCTTCAACCAGTCAGCCGGCGTCAGCGGCTCACAAAACAATGTCAACTACGCGATCAATGTCGCGCATCTGCACGCCGGCGACGTTCCGGTGACCCCGTGGCAGCTGCTGCCTGCGGGGCAGAAGGCCATCGGCAATGCCTACGACAACGTCACCGCCTCGGCCAAGCTGGGCGTCGACCTCAACGAGGCCTGGACGCTGAACTCGGTGGTTCGATACACCGACGCGACGCTGCTGTTCACCGGCGACAGCGGCTTTCCGAGCTTTCCCGACGCGGCCCAGAGCAACCACGCCGTCCACCAGCTTGCGACACGCCAGGAAGCCGTGTGGTCGCTGCTCGGCGGCCGCATCCGGAACTACTTCGGCGTCAACTATGTGAACGACCGGTCGTCCGACCTGACGGCTGGCAATCCGGTGGCAGCGGTCGCGACCGGCGAGCGCATCAAGTATGACTGGCACGCGGTGACCGAGCTCGCGCCGCATAACAATCTCGTCGTCGGCGCGGAGCAGCAGACCGAGCGGCTGAAGACCGCCGACCTCTCGGCCGAGAATGGCAACAAGGCCGGCTTCGTCGAGCTGCAGACCGAGTTCGTGAAGCGCTGGTTCGTGGTGGCGAGCCTGCGCAACGACGTCAACGACCAGTTCGGCGGCCATGGCACCTACCGGATCGCGCCGGCGGTGATCCTGCCGGTGACCGAGACCAAGCTGAAGGCGAGCTACGGCACCGGCTTCAAGGCACCGACCCTGAGCCAGTTGCACCAGGATTTTCCGGCGTTCAACTTCTTCGCCAATCCCAACCTCCGGCCGGAGCAGAGCACCGGCTACGACGCCGGCTTCGAGCAGCCGCTGTTCGACGATCGTCTCCGCTTCGGCGCGACCTACTTCCACAACAGCATCACCGACTTGATCAATTTCAACGCGACCTTCACCTCCTACGCCAATGTCGGCCTCGCCACCACCGAAGGCACCGAGAGCTTCGTGACCGCTGATCTCACCGACCGGATCTCGCTGCGTGCGGACTACACGTTCACCCGCGCGGTCGATGCGGCCACCGGCCTGCAGCTGTTGCGGCGGCCGAAGGAGAAATGGAGCGCCACCGCGACATGGGCGCCGATCGATGCGCTGACGCTGTCAGCGACGCTGCTGCACATCGGCGACTGGCTCGACGTCAGCCGCGACGGCATGATCACCGGCCTCGTCGCGCCCGGCTATACGGTCGTCAACCTGCGCAGCGACTACGCGCTGTCCGACCAGGTCAAGCTGTTCGGCCGGATCGACAACCTCTTCAACCATCACTACCAGAACCCGACCGGATTCCTCGCGCCGGGCTTCGGCGTGTTCGGCGGCATCCGGGTGGCGAGCTTCGGCGTGCAGTGACGCTGCCGACCAACCTCCCGGCGGCTGACAGAAGCTGCCGAAATGGACTACAATCGCAACAGAAGGAGATGTTCCATGACTCTCGACGTCCTCGCCCGGTCTGGTACCGAGGCTCGCCTCGCGCCCGTTCCGCAACGGCATGCCGCTGCGTTCTGCTTCGCGCTGCTGACAGGGGCCTGCGCGCTGGCGAGCTTCGTGTTCGCCTGCGCGACGCCGTTTGCGGCCTTCGCCGTGATCGCCGCCGCCATGCTGCCGCTGCGCGCGGCGCTGCCGGTGATGCTCGGCGCCTGGCTGGTCAACCAGGGCATCGGCTTCGGCGCGCTGCACTATCCGGTCGATGCCAACACGCTGGCCTGGGGCGCCATGATCGGCGTGGCGGCGCTCAGCGCCACCGTTGTGGCCCGCATGGCCCTGGCGACCTTGCGCACAGCACCAGCGACGGTCGCGCTTGCCGTCGCGCTCCCCAGTGCCTACGCCGCCTATGAGCTGGTGCTGCTGGCCGCCACGCCCGCACTCGGCGGCGCCGCGAGCTTCGCGCTCCCGATCGTCGCCCGCCTCGGCCTGACCAGCGCCGCCTGGCTGGTCGGCCTCGTCGCCATCAGCGAGATCGTCCGCCTGCTGACGCCGGTGGCGTCGCGCCGCGCGGCGTCCTGAACGCGCCGGCGGACCTTCAACGACCCCAAACAAAAACGGCGGGCCTCTGCCCGCCGTTTTCATTTCTCGGTTTCGCCGCAAGACCTCAGTTCTTCGACTTGTCGACCAGCGCGCCCTTCTTGATCCAGGGCATCATGTCGCGCAGGCGGGCGCCGACTTCCTCGATCGGGTGCTGGGCAAGCTTGGCGCGGGTCGCCTTGAACGAGGTCTGGTTGACCTTGTTCTCCAGCATCCAGTCGCGCGCGAAGCGGCCTGACTGGATGTCGTCGAGCACGCGCTTCATCTCGGCCTTGGTTTCCGGCGTGATGATGCGCGGCCCGGTGACGTACTCGCCGTATTCGGCGGTGTTGGAGATCGAGTAGTTCATGTTGGCGATGCCGCCTTCATAGATCAGGTCGACGATCAGCTTGACCTCGTGCAGGCACTCGAAATAGGCCATCTCCGGCGCGTAGCCGGCCTCGGTCAGCGTCTCGTAGCCGGCCTTGATCAGCTCGACCAGGCCGCCGCACAGCACCGCCTGTTCGCCGAACAGGTCGGTCTCGCACTCTTCCTTGAACGTGGTCTCGATGATGCCGGCGCGGCCGCCGCCGATCGCCGAGGCGTAGGACAGGCCGAGGTCATGGGCATTGCCCGAGGAGTCCTTGGCGATCGCGATCAGGCAGGGCACGCCGCCGCCGCGCTGGTACTCCGAGCGGACGGTATGGCCGGGGCCCTTCGGCGCGATCATCAGCACGTCGAGATCGGCGCGCGGATCGAGCAGGTTGAAGTGGACGTTGAGGCCGTGCGCGAACACCAGCGCGGCGCCCTGCTTCATGTTGTCGTGCAGGTGCTCGCGGTAGATGTCGCCCTGCAGCTCGTCCGGGGTCAGCATCATCACGAGGTCGGCCCACTTCGCGGCCTCGGCGACTTCCATCACCTTGAAGCCGGCGCCTTCGGCCTTCTTGGCGGAGGCCGAGCCCTTGCGCAGCGCGATCGCGACGTCCTTGACGCCGGAATCCTTCAGGTTGAGCGCGTGGGCGTGGCCCTGGCTGCCATAGCCGACGATGACGACCTTCTTGCCCTTGATCAGGTTCAGATCGGCGTCGCGATCGTAGTAGACACGCATTGTCGTTTCCTCTTTGAGATGGCCGGAATTGGCTGGAAAGTCAGACGCTTGGGTGAGGCACGGGCGGCTGCGCCCGGACGAAATCCGGCCCGTGTCTAGAGCATTTTGGCCCTGCTTGGAAACCCCGATCTCGCATGGCGGCAGTCTCCCTCATGCGTCCATGAACACGGGATAGAGCGAGGCCAGGAGCAGCACCGCCATCAGGATGTTGAAGGCGCGGACCGCGCGCTCGGAGCTGAGCAGCGGCCGCAGCGCGGTGCCGAATAAGGTCCAGGTGATGGTCGAGGCGACCGCCATCACGAAGCTGATCGCGACCTGCAGCGCCACGTTGGCCGGAAAGCTGGCGATCGCGGCATAGGCGGTGATGGTGCTGATCACCATCACCCAGCCCTTGGCGTTGACCCATTGGAACAGCGCCGCGCCCCAGAACGACATCGGGCCGCGCGGCTTGGCGTCGTCAGGCTCGGCCGATCCTGACAAGGCGATGGCGACCGCGAGGTAGATCAGATAGGCCGCGCCGAGGTATTTCAGCACGTCCTGCAGCAGGGGATAGCGGATGAAAACCGTCGCGAGGCCGAAGCCGACCGCGCCGACCATGAAGGCGAAGCCGAAGCTGACGCCCATCATGTGCGGCACCGTGCGGCGGAAGCCATGGGTCACGCCCGACGACAGCAGCATGATGTTGTTCGGCCCGGGCGTGAACGCCATCACGAAGGCGAAGGTGACAAAGGCGATGAGGAGCTGCTGGGACATCTAATGAGCTCCTGCCACACGACGACTTTTCAACCTCCCCTGGAGGGGGAGGGTCGCCTCACATCGTGCGAAGCAACGATGTGAGGCGGGGTGGGGTGATCTCTCCACGCGCGAGCTTTTGCGGCGGCCCACCCCACCCCGATCGCGCATTGCATGCGCGATCGACCCTCCCCCTCCAGGGGAGGGTGGCAGCGTGGCCACCTCACCGTCGTACAAGAACATCAGCGCCTAGCCCTGCCCCGCCGGCTTCTGCAGCACATACGTCGCGTGCATCGGCGCATGGTAGTCGGCGGAGACCGTGACGAAGCCGACCTCGGCCAGCATGCGCTCCATCACCCAGGCGAAGGTCGAGTTCTCGTCGCGCATGTGGGTGATGACGCTGTCGCGGGCGAGGTCGTGGTTCTTGATGTTGAAATCCGCCCACTGCTCGACCGAGCGCTCGACACCGTCGGGCATGCTGACATAGACGATGTCGCGCAGGAAGAACTGTGCGCCCGGCTTCAGCGCCGCGAAGATGCGCGCCAGCGCCACCGCCTTCCAGAAGTCCGGCAGATGATGCAGCGTGAACTCGCTGACGATCAGGTCATACGAGTTCGGCTCATAGGCGAACGACAGCAGCCCCGCCGAATGCATCCGCACCGCGGTACGGCGGTCGCGGGTGTAGATCCGGGTCAGCGCCAGCATCGCCGGCGAGATGTCGATGGCGTCGACGACGGCCCCCAGCAGCGCCGCCTCGGTCGCCAGCACGCCGTTGCCGCAGCCGATGTCCGCCACCCGCCAGCCCGGCTTGACGCCGAGCATCTTCAGAGCAGCGCGCGCTCGCTCGTCGGCATCATCGCCCGAGCCGTAGATCGAGGCGACGGCATGATCGAGCCCGATCCGGTTGCGTTCGTTGTAGTACCAGTCGCGCGCCAGCATGGCTCACATCCCTTCCGATCCCCGCCCGATCGCCGCGATGCCGGTCCTGGCGACTTCCACCAGGCCGAGCGGACGCATCAGATCGATGAATTGCGTGATCTTGTCGGTATTGCCTGTGATCTCGAACACGAAGCTTTCCGTCGTGGCGTCGATCACCCGGGCGCGGAACGCATCCGCCAGCCGCAGCGCCTCGACCCGCGGCTCGCCGGTGCCGCGCACCTTGACCATCGCGAGTTCGCGCTCGATCGCGCGCTTGGTCAGCGTCATGTCGACGACGCGGTAGACCGGGATCATGCGGTCGAGCTGGTGCTTGATCTGCTGGATCACCATCGGCGTGCCGGTGGTGACGATGGTGATGCGCGAGAGGTGCTTCTGGCTCTCGGTCTCGGAGACGGTGAGGCTCTCGATGTTGTAGCCGCGGCCCGAGAACAGGCCGATGACGCGCGCGAGCACGCCCGGCTCGTTCTGCACCAGCACCGCCAGCGTGTGCGTCTCGTTCGGATCGTGACGGTCTTCGAGGAAATAGGCTGACGCTGGCTGGTTCATTGGTGTCCCCGTGATAATTCAACCGTCATGGCCGGGCATAGCAGTCTGCCTTGCGCAGACTGCGTAAACTTGTCTGCGCTCCCGGCCCTCCACGTCGAGCGTCGAGCGCGCGGTTCGTGGATGCCCGGGCCTTCGCCGCGCCGAAGCGGCTTCGGCCGCGCAGGCGGGTCAAGCCCGGGCATGACGGCGGTGTTTGTGGCGAGTTGCGAGCTCCTCATGCGGCCCCCGCTTCGGCATGCGTGGCCGCCGGCAGCACCCAGCGCCTGAACAGGTCGAGATCGATGTTGCCGCCAGTCAGCACCAGGCCAACGCGCTTGCCGGCGAGCCTGCCCTTTTCCTGCAAGGCCGCCGCAAGCGGTGCCGCGCCGGCGCCTTCGGCGAGATTGTGGGTGTCGGTCCAGAGAATGCGCACGGCCTCGGCGATCTCGGCGTCGCCGACCTGCACGATGCGCGAGGCGCCTTTCAGGATGATGGCGAGCGCATCCGCATCCGGGCTGCGCGTCGCGAGACCATCGGCGTGGGTGTCGGCGCTGTTGGTCGTCACCACCGTCCGCGCAGCGAACGACAGCGCGTAGGACGGCGCCTCGGTCGACTGCACGCCGACGATCTCGGTCTTCAAACCCAAGAGATCGCGCGCCAGGATGCAGCCGCAGATGCCGGAGCCCTGCCCGATCGAGACGTAGAGCACATCGAGGTCGGGCGCCGTGCGGAACAGCTCCAGCGCGTAGGTCGCGACGCCGCGCACGAGATCGCGATGGAACGACGGCACCATGTGCAGGCCGTCGCGCGCCGCATGGCGGCCGGCCTCCTCGCGCGCCTCCTGGAAGTCGCTGCCGTGCTCGATCAGCTCGGCGCCGAACGCCGCCATCGCGCGGTTCTTCTCGACCGAGTTGCCACGCGGCACGTAGATCGTCACCGGCAGGCCGTTGCGACGGCCGGCAAACGCGACGCTCTGGCCATGATTGCCGCGCGTCGCGGTGATCAGGCCGCGGACATCCGGCCGCGTGCGCTTGAGGTTGTCGACATAGACCAGTCCGCCGCGCACCTTGAAGGCGCCGGCCGGCGTGTGGTTCTCGTGCTTCACGACGACCCCGGTCCCCAGCCGCTGCGCCAGCAACGGCCACGCATGCGCCGGCGTCGCCGGCACCACGGCGCCGACGATGGCGTGGGCGGCTTCGAGCTCAGCGAGGGTGAACATGAGAACTCCCTGACGCATGGGCACAATGCGGCCGCGCAAGCAGATGAACTCCCTCGCCCCGCTTGCGGGGAGAGGGTCGGGGTGAGGGGGATTCTCCGCGAGTCCGACTGCGTGAAGAGTCCCCCTCACCCGACGCTGCGCGTCGACCTCTCCCCGCAAGCGGGGAGAGGTTAAGAGAGAGACTGCCGGACGCGCGTGCCATCACCGCACCATCAAACCTATCAGACTCACACCAGCGCCTTGCCGCCGGCGAACGCCGCGGCCGGATCGCTCGCCTCCGCCGGCAGGATCATCTCGTTATGCGCCTTGCCCGACGGAATCATCGGGAAGCAGTTTTCGAGCGCCGCGACGCGGCAGTCGAACAGCACCGGCTTCTTGACCGAGATCATCTCCTTGATCGCGCCGTCGAGATCGCCGGGCTTGGAGACCTGGAGCCCGACGCCGCCATAGGCCTCGGCCAGCTTGACGAAATCCGGCAGCGCCTCCGAGTAGGAATGCGACAGGCGGTTGCCGTGCAGGAGCTGCTGCCACTGCCGCACCATGCCCATGTACTGGTTGTTGAGGATGAAGATCTTGACCGGCAGCTCGTACTGCACGGCCGTCGACATCTCCTGCATCGTCATCTGCACCGAGGCGTCGCCGCCGATGTCGATGACGAGGCTGTCGGGATGGGCGACCTGGACGCCGATCGCCGCCGGCAGGCCGTAGCCCATGGTGCCGAGACCGCCCGAGGTCATCCAGCGGTGCGGTTCCTCGAAGCCGTAGAACTGCGCCGCCCACATCTGGTGCTGGCCGACCTCGGTCGTGATGTAGGTGTCGCGGCCGCGCGTCAGCTCGAACAGCCGCTGGATCGCATATTGCGGCATGATGACGTCGCGGTTCGGCCTGTAGGCCAGCGAGTTGCGCGCGCGCCAGACGGCGATCTCCTGCCACCACGACTTGATGTCGGGTTTCTTCGCCTCGGCCCTGAACACCTGCAGGATGTCGGCGAGCACGTCGCCGCAATCGCCGATGATCGGCACGTCGACGCGGATGTTCTTGTTGATCGAGGACGGATCGATGTCGATGTGGATCTTCTTCGAGCCGGGCGAGAACGCATCGGTGCGCCCGGTGATGCGGTCATCGAAGCGCGCGCCGACGCACAGCATGACGTCGCAATCATGCATCGCCATGTTGGCCTCGTAGGTGCCGTGCATGCCGAGCATGCCGAGCCAATTGGTGCCCGACGCCGGATAGGCGCCCAATCCCATCAGCGTCGAGGTGATCGGGAAGCCCGTAACCTCGACCAGCTCGCGCAGCAGCCGCGAGGCCTCCGGCCCCGAATTGATGACGCCGCCGCCGGAATAGATCACCGGCCGCTTGGCGCCCGCCAGCAGCGCCACGGCTTTGCGGATCTGCATCGCGTCGCCCTTCACGCGCGGCGAATAGGAGACATGGACGTCGGACTTGCGCGGCGGATGATAGGTGCCGGTCGCGAACTGCACGTCCTTCGGCACGTCGACGACGACCGGCCCCGGACGGCCCGTGGTGGCGACATAGAACGCCTCGTGCAGCACCTTGGCGAGATCGTTGACGTTGCGGACCAGCCAGTTGTGCTTGGTGCAGGGCCGGGTGATGCCGACGGTGTCGCACTCCTGGAACGCGTCGTTGCCGATCAGATGCGTCGGCACCTGGCCGGTGATGCAGACCAGCGGGATCGAATCCATCAGCGCGTCCGCCAGCGGCGTCACCATGTTGGTGGCGCCGGGGCCGGAGGTCACCAGCACGACGCCCGGCCTGCCGGTCGAGCGCGCATAGCCTTCGGCGGCGTGGCCGGCGCCCTGCTCGTGGCGGACCAGGATGTGCTCGACCTCGCTCTGCTGGAAGATCTCGTCATAGATCGGAAGCACCGCGCCGCCAGGATAGCCGAAGAGGTGCTGCACGCCGTGGTCGATGAGCGCGCGCACGATCATCGCGGCGCCGGTCATCTGGTTCGGATCGTGGCTCTTGTCGGTCATGGTGGGCTCCGGATCGCTTCTGTCAGCGGCTGGTCGGTCTTGGTCAGTCGGTTTTGGTCAGTCGGTTTTGGTCACTTGGGTCAGGGTCGTTTCGGTCGGATCGCTGGCTTCCAGGCAATAAAAAAGGGCCCTGGAAGGCCCTGCGCACCGCTCGGAATTTGGATGGCCGCTAGCCATCCCCGGCGGTGCGCCTGGGTACGACGGCGATAAGGAGGATGGAAATAAAGTTGCGCATGATGCCGAGCGAGCTTCCCAAAGGTTGCGCGAAACATAGCCGGCGATGCCCCAATGTCAAGGCAAAGCCGGCTCGTCAGCGCGATTTTACGATGTTAACGCGGAATTTTCCGTTCGGCGAGCGGTAATTTGGCCGTTGGCCTCCGAAACGAGGCAATAGGCTGGATGAGAGTACGGGCTCCATCTCCAAACGAGGTCGTCATTCCGGGGCGCCCGGAGGGCGAGCCCGGAATCCATACTCACGATCGTGGTTATGGATTCCGGGCCCATCGCTTCGCGATGTCCCGGAATGACGATGCGGCTAGAGTTTGACGACCCATCCCTTTGCCGCCTCCGGGCTCATCCACTCGAACTCCGGCAGTTGGTGTCGAAACCAGGTGAACTGCCGCTTGGCATAATGGCGGGTGTCGGCCTTGCCGATGGCGGCCGCCTCCTCCCGCGTGATCTCCCCTCTGATATAGCGGATCAGCGCCGGCACGCCGTGGGCCTTCATTGCCGGCAGCAGCGGATCGAGGCCGCGCGCGGCCAGCCGCTCGACCTCCTGCACCGCACCGCGCTCCAGCATCAGATCGAACCTTGCATCGATCCGCGCGTAGAGCGCCTCGCGCTCCGGAGCGATGAACAGCGCCCGATAGCTGCCCTCCGGCAGCAGCGGCGGAGTGGCCTCGGCATGCCAGTCGGCCAATGGCCGACCCGTCGCCTCGATCACCTCCAGCGCCCGGGCCACGCGGGCGCGGTCGCGGACGTTCAGCCGCGCGGCCGCCGCCGGATCGCGTCGCGCCAGCTCGGCATGCAAGGCCTCGACGCCGTCGCGATCGAGCCTGAGACGCACCGCGTCGCGCACCTCATCCGGCACGGGCGGCACCGCGGACAGCCCTGATGTCAGCGCCTTGAAATACAGGCCGGTGCCGCCGATGAAGATCGGCAGCCGCCCGGCCCGTTGCACCTCGCCCAGGATCTCCGCGGCATCCCGGACATAATGGCCGGCCGAGTAGTTCACGCTGGCATCGACATGGCCGTAGAGCCGGTGCGGCACGGTGGCCTCTTCGTCGCAGGTCGGCCTTGCCGTCAGCACCCTCAGATCGCGGTAGACCTGCATGGAATCGGTGTTGATGACGACCCCGCCCGCTTTTTGCGCAAGTTCCATCGCCAGCGCCGACTTGCCGCTGGCGGTCGGCCCTGCGATAAGCACCGCTTTGTTGATCCCTGGCAAAGTCACCTGATGTCTCTCGTCGCCACCTTCATCTGCAATCCCGCCGATCCCGCGCTTGATACCACGATCGTGGAGGCCTTCCTGGCCGTTCTGCCCTCGCCGGGCACGCCGCGCTGGCTGTTCGACGAGGTCGCGATCGACATCCCCTTCGCCCACGACGGCGAGGTCCACAAGCTCGAGGCGCGCCTGCGCGACCTGCGCGGCGACATGCCGATCGACATCGTCGTGCAGGCGGAAGCCGTCAGGCGCAAGAAGCTTTTCCTCGCCGACATGGACAGCACCATGATCGGGCAGGAATGCATCGACGAACTCGCCGATTTCGCCGGGCTCAAGCCGCGCGTCGCCGCCATCACCGAGCGCGCCATGCGCGGCGAGATCGCGTTCGAGCCGGCGTTGCGCGAACGCGTCGCATTGCTGAAGGACCTGCCGGTGAGCGTCGTGGACGAAGTCCTGACCAAGCGCATCAAGCTGACGCCGGGCGGCCGTCATCTGGTGATGACCATGCGCGCCAACGGCGCCTATACCTGCCTGATCTCCGGCGGCTTCACGCTGTTCACCAGCGCCATCGCGGCCAAGATCGGCTTCCAGGAGAACCGCGCCAACGAGCTCGTCATCGATGGCGGCAAGCTCACGGGCGAGGTGCGCGAGCCGATCATCGGCCGCGACGCCAAGCTCGCCACCCTGATCGAGCTGCGCGAGGCGTTCGATCTCGACGAGATCGACACCCTGGCGGTCGGCGACGGCGCCAACGACCTCGGCATGATCGAGGCGGCCGGTCTCGGCGTCGCCTATCACGCCAAGCCTGCGGTCTCGGCCGCAGCCTCGGCCCGCATCGACCACGGCGACCTCACCGCCCTGCTCTATGCCCAGGGCTACACGCGCGATCAGTTCGTCGACTGACGAGACTGCGGCCGCGCGGCAGGCCAATAGCCGCGCGAGCCTTTGCGCAATACAGCGCCCTCCCCTGGTTGTGAGAGAGGACGCGTTCATGGGCAGCCGCCATGCCGTCATTGCGAGGGCAGCGAAGCAATCCAGAGTTCGGCGCAAGGCTATGGATTGCGTCGTCGCTTCGGTCCTCGCAACGACCGTGACAGGTTCATCGGTCCACGTCCGTGTCACAAAGCGAAGGTGACAATGCGGTGATGACCCGCACAGCCTGCTGTGGTGACATTTAGTCAATGTTTTGCGAACGCTCGACGATCGCAATCGCATTGCCGTGTGCGAATCGTCGCCGCAAGCAAAGCCGTTACCAAAGCCCTGCCTTCATCGGCTCTCGATCGGCGCATCATCAGGATTTTGTTTCAATCCAGCGCACTCGCACGCAACTCCATTCCAATCTCATTTCAGATCGCAAATCAGATCATTCGCCTTACGTATCAAGGCGGGACGCGAACTGCCATTTTAACCGCATCACCAATCCATGAATTGTCAAATCATGCTGCAGCGCATATAAGACTGACAACGCTAGGGAGTGTCCAAGGAAGCGAAAGCGATTGCAGGCCATGCAATCGATCATCGTCACAGAAGGACCTCCCGATGACCATCAAGCACATCATTCCCGGCTCTCTTCTTGCCCTCGCGCTGCTGAGCGGCGCGGCCGTTGCCGGCGAGCTGCCGAGCTACGAAGTCGGCGCGCTGCCGGCCACCCCGCACCAGCTCTCCGTCGTCGGTGCATCCGCCGCGCAGCAGACCATTGCGGTGAATGCCGACAGCGCCGCCTCGCCGCACCAGCTCGCCGTGCTCACCCAGCACCACCACAGCGCTGCGCTCGTCGCTCCGATCACCGTGGGCAGCGTCCGCAACTAGGCAACGCGGGCAACCCATCGTCGGATAGGTAGCGCGCGTCTCGCCGAGCGAGGCCGCGCTCCCTGTTCGAGATAACGCGTGGCGTCGCGCGTGGTAAAGATCCCGGACATCCGCGCCGGGCAGCCCAGACGCCCAGCCCCGCTGCACCTATTGGGTCTTCGACGCCAACGCTCTCCGCCTCCGTACCCGGCGCGGCGGCCGCGTCGTCGAGCCCAGCCGCACAGTCACATTCCGGCCGCCGGCGGCAAGACCATCCTGCGCGTGAATTGACCCGACGCCAGCCGGCTCGCCCGATTTCCCAACCGGGATCTCGCAGGGCGTCGCCGCGCGGGCCACGCATCACCAGCCATTATCAGCCTGACGCCACGCGCCGCGCCGATTGCCGGTCAAATCGCGCATCCGTAATCATTATATGCGCTATTGCGCAAATACGAAAATACGAATATATTTCCGCCATGTCCGATCCCGTCCCGCTGCTCGCCGCTCTGGCCGAGCCGACCCGTCTCGCCGCCCTGCGCATCCTTTGGGACGGCGGCGAGCATTGCGTCTGCGAGCTCATGCGGCAGCTCCGAGCCAGCGCATCGCGCATGAGCCGGCACATGTCCGCCCTCAAGGCCGCCGGTCTCGTCATCGACCGGCGTGACGCCCAGTGGGTCCGGTATCGGCTGAGCCCTGACCTGCCGCCCGATCGCCGCGCCATCCTCGACGCCGTCATGGCGGCCATGCCTGAGCCGAACAGGAGTGCAGCATGAAAACCGAAGCTTCGACCTATCCTGACGAGTCGGCATCGGCTGTGATCTGGATCATCGCGACGGCAGCTGCGATCGCGTTGTGGTTCGCGGTCTACTGGCAGCTGGAAGCGTTCTCGGCATGGCTGGTATCGTCGCTGCCGGTGTCCCGCGACAGCCATCTGGAAGAAGCCGCGCGGTTCTTCGTGTTCGACGCGCCCAAGGTCCTGATGCTGATGACGCTGGTCGTGTTCGGCATGGGCGTCGTGCGCAGCTTTTTTTCAGCCGAGCGAACCCGCGAATTGCTCGCCGGCAAGCGCGAGGGCCTCGGCAATGCCGCGGCTGCGATCCTCGGCGTATTCACTCCCTTCTGCTCGTGCTCGGCGGTGCCGCTCTTCGTCGGCTTCGTCTCGGCCGGCGTCCCACTCGGCGTGACCTTCTCGTTCCTGATTGCGGCGCCAATGGTGAACGAGGTCGCGCTCGGCCTGCTGTTCGCGCTGGTCGGCTGGAGGATCGCCGCAATCTATCTGGCCTTCGGCCTGGCGGTCGCGATCGTGGCGGGATGGATCATCGGACGCCTGCATCTCGAAGGCTGGCTCGAGGCATGGGTTCGCAACGTGCGTGCGGGACAGGCGGATATGCAGCCGGATGCGCCGACCGTCGCCGATCGGATCCGGGCCGGGATCGACGCGGTACGCGACATCGTCGGCCGCGTCTGGGCATGGATCATCATTGGCATCGCGGCGGGCGCATTCATTCACGGCTATGTCCCGAACGACCTGCTCGCCTCGATCATGGGCAAGGACCAATGGTGGTCCGTGCCGGCCGTGGTGCTGATCGGCGTGCCGATGTACGCCAACGCTGCGGGCATCATTCCGGTCGTCGAGGCACTACTCGGCAAGGGTGCGGCGCTGGGAACGGTGCTCGCCTTCATGATGAGCGTCATCGCGCTTTCGTTTCCCGAGATGCTCATCCTGCGCAAGGTGCTGACGCTCCGGCTGATCGCTGTCTTCGCGGGCGTCGTCGCCGCCGGCATCGTCGCCGTCGGCTATCTCTTCAACGCCCTGTTCTGATGAAAGGACAAGCCCCATGAAGAACGTCAAAATTCTCGGCTCCGGCTGCAAGCGCTGTGTTCAGACTGCAGCAATGGCCTCCTCGGAAGCAAGCAAGCTCGGCATCGAGATCGAGCTGGAAAAGATCACGGACTTCGCCGACATCGCCCGGTTCGGCATCGCCTCGACGCCGGGCGTGGTGATCGACGGCAAGGTCGTCCATGCGGGCGGCCTGCCGAAGCCAGAAGACATGGCGAAATGGCTGTCGGCGTGATGGTGTTGCGTCCGCTGCTCGCAGTGGTCCTCCTGCTCGGCCCGGCTTTCGTGGCGCGCGCCGACGAACCCACGTGGACGCGCCGGATCATCGCGCCGGACACGGCGCTCAAGGCGGCACAGGCGGCGCTCGCGGAGTGCCGCAAACGCGGCTGGCAGGCTACCGTGACCGTGAGCGATCCGTCGGGGCTTGCGCTGGTCACCCTGCGCGATCGTTTCGCCGGCTGGCATACGCTAGAGGCCGCGACGGGCAAGGCGCGGACGGCCGCGAGCTGGCGCGAGGCGACGAGCACGCTCGCAGCCCGCCTGGCACGACCGGATGCTCCGGAACGGGCCATCGTCAACGTTCCCAGCGTTGTCATGGTCGGCGGCGGCATGCCAATAGAGGCCGCTGGCCGGCAGGTCGGAGCGATCGGCGTATCCGGCGCGCCCGGAGGCGACAACGACGACATCTGCGCGACGGCCGGCATCGAAGCCATCGCTGCGGACATCGCGTTCTGAGCGCTTGTACCGGCGGATCTCGAACGAGGACGGCCAACGCCGATCATTTTGCCGGAGGATACCGCGTTGTCTGACACGATGCCTCAATTGGACGAAACCTCATTCCGTGCCATCGACCGCGCGAAGCTGCTGGAGCCTGCGCGCTCCTCCCACCCTCCGCGAATCCTGCTGCTCTACGGATCGCTCCGGCAACGCTCGTTCAGCCGGCTGCTGACCGAGGAAGCGGCGCGCCTTCTCGTGCGCTTCGGCGCGGAGACACGGACTTTCGATCCGCGCGGCTTGCCGCTGGTCGACGACGCCGAGCCGGATCATCCGAAGGTCCGCGAGCTGCGCGATCTCGTGACCTGGAGCGAAGGCATGGTGTGGTGCTCTCCGGAGCGGCACGGCGCGATGACCGGCGTGATGAAGACCCAGATCGACTGGATCCCACTGTCGCTCGGGGCCGTCCGGCCGACACAGGGGAAGACGCTGGCGGTGATGCAGGTTTCTGGCGGCTCGCAGTCGTTCAACGCGGTCAATCAGCTGCGCGTGCTCGGCCGCTGGATGCGGCTCATCACTATCCCGAACCAGTCCTCGGTGCCCAAGGCGTTCGCGGAGTTCGACGACGCGGACCGCATGAAGCCGTCCCCCTATTACGATCGCCTCGTCGACGTGATGGAAGAGCTGGTCAAGTTCACACTGCTGACGCGCGACCGCGCCGACTATCTGGTCGACCGCTACTCCGAGCGCAAGGAAAGCGCCGAGGCGCTGTCGCAGCGGGTCAATCAGCGGTCGCTCTGAGCCGGCGCTCCCGGGAGTTCGCGGATGGCGGCCACCGCCTTCTGATAAAAATAATTATCTTGCGTATTTCCGGAATTCATGATTGTATCCGCGCATCCCGCCTCACTGCGGAGGGGCGTTGCGCGCGATCGTCACGACACGCGAGGCGGGGAGCGATGGCCGCGAGAGATCGCAGCGTCTTCTCACGAGGGCGCCGACGAACGATCGCTTGCGGACGTGAAGTCGCAGCGTCCTGACACCCCGATGCTGGTGTCACGTTCGCGACGGCGCTAAAGCGCCGCGCGGACAATGGTGGCCAACAAGCCCGGCGCACCAGGGAGACTGCGTATAAGCGTGAAGACCGTCGCGCAGGGAATGCCGGTTGAATCGGCTTTGCCTGTGGTACCTGCCGCCTGCATTTTTTTTCGCAGGCGGGCCATGGGTGAGGCCTTCACCCGGCATTCCCTGCGCCCTCTGCATTCTCGCGAGGGACGAACTGATCGCAGACCTCGGGCGCGATGCGCCGCGAGACTGCAAAGCTATGTCGATCGCTGTTTGAGCCGTGAATTCGCCTTGCGAACCGTCGTCGTCCCGGACAAGCCACGGCGCGCGCCAGCGCGTCGGGGCGCCGATCCGGGATCCATACGCCGCGGCCGTCGTGACGAGCAAACAGCCAATGATCAGGCCGCCCCAAACTGCTCCCTGGGGGCTATGGTCCCGGCTCGAGGCCGGGACGACAGCGGAGTGTGGAGCTGCCGCAGGGTGGGCAAAGCAGCGCCCGCAGGCGCAGCGTGCCCACCACCGTGCCGCGAGCTCGGAGCCGGATGGTGGGCGCGGCGCGGGAGAGAGCGCCTTGGCAGGCGCACCTCACGGCGCGCCTTTGCCCACCCTACTGCATCGTGCCCTACTGCAGGCTCAACGCGACGAAGCGCAGCTCGCCGTCGGCGTTGGAGACGAGCAGCAGCACCGACTTCTTGCCGTCCTTCTTGAGCTGGTCGACGCGCTTCTTGATATCGGCGCCCGAGGTCACCGCCTCCTGGGCGACCTCGACGATGACGTCGCCGGCCGACAGCCGCTTCTCGGCGGCGTCGGAGGCCTGGTCAACACCGGTGACGACGACGCCCTTGACGCTGTCCTTGATCTTGTAGCGGGCGCGCAGGTCCTTCGACAACGCGGCGAGATCGAGCCCGAGCGCCTTCTGGGTCACCGGCTTCTCGGCCGGCTCGTCCTTCTTGATCGCCGCCTGCTGCACCTTCTCGGTGTCCTCGAGCCGGCCGAGCTTGACCTTGAGCGTCTGCTCCTGGCCCTTGCGGATGACGATGACGTCGACCTCCTTGCCGACGGCGGTGTCGGCGACGATGCGCGACAGGTCCTTCGGCTCCTTGATGTCATGGCCGTCGAACTTGACGACGACGTCGCCCGGCTCGATGCCGGCCGGCTTGGCCGGTCCCTTGTCGTCGACGCCGGCGACCAGCGCGCCCCGCGCCGGCTTGATGTTGAGGCTCTCCGCGATCTCGTCGGTGACGCCCTGGATGCGCACGCCGAGCCAGCCGCGGCGCAGCTCGCCGAACTGGCGCAACTGGTCGACGACGCCGGCCACGGTCTTCGAGGGCACCGCGAAGCCGATGCCGATCGAGCCGCCCGACGGCGAGATGATCAGCGTGTTGACGCCGATGACCTCGCCCTCGAGGTTGAACAGCGGGCCGCCGGAATTGCCGCGATTGATCGCGGCGTCGGTCTGGATGTAGCTGTCATAGGGCCCCGACGAGATGTCGCGGTTCTTGGCCGAGACGATGCCGGCGGTGACGGTCCCGCCGAGACTGAACGGGTTGCCGATCGCGACCACCCAGTCGCCCAGCCGCAGCTTGTCGGAGTCGCCGAACTTGACCACCGTCAGCGGCCGCGGCGGCTTGAACTTGAGCACCGCAAGGTCGGTCTTCTTGTCGACGCCGACCAGCTCGGCCTTGATCTTGGTGCCGTCGTTGAGGATCACGTTGATCTCATCGGCATCGGCAATGACGTGGTTGTTGGTGACGACAACGCCCGAGTCGTCGACGATGAAGCCCGAGCCCAGCGAGTTGGTGCGGCGCGGCGAGTTGTCGGCACCGCCCCGGCCGCCCGGACCGCCGCGGCGGTTCTTGAAGAAATCGTCGAAGAACTCCTCGAACGGCGAGCCCGGCGGCACCTGCGGATTGGCGTTCCGCCCCTCGGACGAGCCGCCCTTGGGCTCGACAGTTTGCGAGGTCGAGATATTGACGACGGCGTCGATCACCTTTTCGGCGACATCGGCGATCCCCTCCGGCCCCCGCGCCGAGGCCGGGGCCGGCGCGAGCGCCCAGCCCGCGGCAAGGACCGCCGCGGTCAGGATCGGGCGCAGTCGACGGCTGAAAGCAAGGGTTGCGGTCATCGGGCGGATCTCCAGAAAAGTCGGCAAATTCAACTGTTACAGTGCGCCGGAACCGGCGGGGGACGCAAGCACGCCGGATCGGACCGCAGATTCATCATTGAGGGCGACCTAATACGGCAAAATGGCGCAGCCATCGCCTCACAATGGCGTTGGCCGGGCAGCAGATCGTCATTGCAGCGGTCGGGCCTCGTTCCCGTGCGACGGGCACGCAAACGCACGACAATCCGCCGCTCAGATCGGCCGCCGGATCACCCAGATCAGGACCAGGCCGGCCACCGCCGAGCCGATGCCGACTGCGCGCAGCACGTTGTCGGGCGTGGTCATCGCGGTCTTCATGGCCCGCCGCATCCACTCCGGACTTGCCGCGAACAACAGGCCTTCGAGCACGAACAGGATACCTAATCCGATGAGGAAATCGGAAAACGCAATGGACCTCATCGGACCCGGACCTCCCGTTCGATCTTCTTGATATGTAACGGGGCGAAGCAACGGCTTCGCCCCCTCCATGTCAACTCTTATTCGCCCCGATCAACGGGCCCGGCATCGAGGCAGGCGCCATCAGGGCTTGGGTGCCGGCACCGCGACGGCCGCGGTCGAGCTGGCGGTGGACGGCGTCTCCCCCGTCGGCTTCCCCGAGGGGTTGGCGAAGTAGCGGAAGAACTCCGAATCGGGCCGCAGCAGGAAGCGGGTGTCGCCGGATTTCAGGCCGTTCTCATACGCCGCCATCGAGCGGTAGAAGGCGAAAAAGTCGCGGTCCTTGTTGTAGGCCTCGGCGAACAGCCGGTTGCGTTCGGCATCGCCGGCGCCGCGGGTCTGCTCCGCCTGCGAGTTGGCCTCGGCGACGATCACGGTGGCCTCGCGATCGGCCTTGGACCTGATCTCCTGGGCCTTCTGGCCGCCGAGCGCCCGGAACTCCTCGGCCTCGCGCTGCCGCTCGGTCTTCATCCGGTTGTACACCGCCTGGCTGTTGGCCTCCGGCAGGTCGGCGCGGCGGATGCGGACGTCGACCACCTGGATGCCATAGGCGTCGGCCTCCTTGTCGAGCTGATCGCGGATCTTGCGCATCAGCGCCTCGCGCTCGTCGCGCACGACTTGCGTGAAGGTGACCTCGCCGAGCACGCGGCGCAGCGCGGCGTTCAGCAGCGTGCCGAGCTGGACGTTGGCGGTCTGGATCGAACCGACGCTCTGGTAGAACTGCAGCGCGTTCTTGATCTTGTAGCGCGCGAAGGCGTCGACCACGAGCCGCTTCTGGTCGAACGCGATCACCTCCTGCGAGGGGTTCTCGAGGTCGAGGATGCGCTTGTCGATCGAGATCACGTTGTCGATGAACGGTGCCTTGAAGTTCAGACCGGGCTCCGTGACGACGTCGACCGGCTTGCCGAACCGCACCACCAGCGCCTGCTCGGTCTGATTCACGGTGAACAGCGAGCTGTAGCCGATGACGACGAGCACGAGCACGGCGACGAGCGCGACGATGCCTGCAACGGGGGACCTCATCGGACGCCTCCCTGCTGAGCAGCCGGCGCCGGACGGCGCGGCAAGAGATCGCCGAGCGGCAGCAGCGGCACGGGGCCGCCGGTGGCGCCGCTGTCGAGCACGAGCTTCTCGGAGCCACCGAGCACGCGCTCCATGGTCTCGAGATAGATCCGTTCGCGGGTCACGTCGGGCGCCTTCTTGTACTCGTCATAGACCTTGAGGAAGCGCGCGCTCTGGCCCTTGGCCTCGGCGATCGCCTGCTCCTTGTAGCCCTCGGCGACCTGCAGGATCTGCGCGGCACGACCGCGCGCATCCGGCACCACCTTGTTGGCATAGGTCTGGGCTTCGTTCTGGAGACGCTCGAGGTCGGCACGCGCCGCCTGGACGTCGCGGAATGCCTCGATCACCTGGGCCGGCGGATCGACCTTCTGCATCTGCACCTGGGTGATCTGGATGCCGGAGCCGTAATTGTCGAGCGTCTTCTGCATCAGTTCCTGCACGTTCTGCTCGATCACGGTGCGGGCACCGGTGAGGATCGGCTGGATGTTGGAGCGGCCGATCACCTCGCGCATCGCGCTCTCGGCCACCGCCTTCACGGTGCCCTCGGGGTTCTGGATGTTGAACAGGAAGTCGGCCGCGCCCTTCGGCTTGATGCGCCAGAGCACGGTGACGTCGACGTCGACGATGTTCTCGTCGCCGGTCAGCATCAGGCTTTCCTCGGGGACATCGCGACCGCCGCGGCCGCGCCGGCCGGGATCGTCATTGGCGGTGATGCCGATCGAGATCGAGTTGACGCGCAGCGCCTTGGGCAGCAGCACGGTCTCGATCGGGTAAGGCAGGTGATAGCGCAGGCCCGGCTGCTCATCACGGACATATTTGCCGAAGCGCAGCACGACGCCGAGCTCCTCGGACTGCACGCGGTAGATGCCGGAGGCGAGCCAGATGATGATGGCGCCGAGCACGATCAGGAGCACGCCCGCGGTGCCGAAACCGCCGCCCGGCACGAACTGCTGCAGCCGGTCCTGGCCGCGCCGCAGAAGATCTTCCAGGTCGGGCGGCCTTGGACCGACCGGTTGCGGTCCCGAGCCCCAGGGCCCCTTCGGACCCTGACCCCACGGGCCTCCGCCCTGATTCTTCCACGCCATCGATCGATCTCCTCCGAGAGGCTGAGTGTACACCAACGCCGGCCCCGACGGTCGCCGGGTTATAAGGGACGGCCCCGCCCCTTACAACGTAGCGCTCCAGCTAAGCCCGAACCGGGTTTTGTCAATGTAAACAGGGCCGGAAGCGCCCGTTTGCCGCGGCCTCAGCTCCGCCACGCGGCCAAACTGCGCGACTTCATCATTAACGGATGGTCTTGAGGGGGCCGTCGCGTCGATCCGACCGGCGAAACGCTCACCGCCGCCGGCGATAGGTGACGTAGGAGAATTCGGCCTGATCGTCGGGCCCCGAGGCATGGCGCTCCCGCGCCACCTCTTCCCATTGGGCCGGGTCGATCGCCGGAAACACGGTATCGCCAGGCGGGCTCGCATGCACCTCGGTGATCTCCAGCCGGTCGGCGACCGGCATCGTCGCAGCAAAGAGCTCTGTGCCTCCGATGACCGCGATCTCCGCGGCTGAACGCCGCAGCGCATCACCACGCGCGATGCCGAGCGCTTCATCGACGGTATGGGTCACGATCGCGCCCGGCGCGCGAAACTCGGCATCGCGGGTGACGACGATGTTGGTGCGGCCCGGCAGCGGCCGGCGCGGAAACGAGACGAAGGTCTTGCGGCCCATCACGATCGGGCGGCCCATGGTCATCGCCTTGAAGCGCTGCATGTCGCTCTTCTGCCGCCACGGGATCGCACCGGCGGCGCCGATGATGCCGTTGTCGGCGACCGCGACGATCAGCACGATCTCGATCACGGCGCCCTCTCCGCCAGTTGAGCCAGAGCTTCGCCGGTCACCTTGCATAGCGTCCACTCGTCCATGAGCTCGGCGCCGAGCGATTTGTAGAAAGTGATGGAAGGAGCATTCCAGTCGAGCACCGACCATTGCAGCCGCGCCCAGCCCTTTTCGACGCAGGTGCGCGCGAGGTGACCGAGCAAGGCCTGGCCGATGCCATTGCGGCGAAACACCGGCCGCACGAACAGGTCTTCAATATAGATCCCTGGCTTGCCGGCGAACGTGGAGAAGTTGACGAACCAGACCGCGAAGCCCGCCACCGCGCCGTTCCATTCGGCGAGATCGCAGAACAGCGTCGGGTGCTCACAGAACAGCGCGCCGGCGATGTCGGCCTCGCTCGCGCCGACCTCGTGCGATAGCTTCTCGTAGTCGGCGAGCTCCCGGATCAGCGCGAATACGCTTCCGATGTCGTCTGGCCGGGCGCTACGGATCAAAACCGGCATGCGTCAGACCGCGACCTCGGCCTTGATATGCGGATGCGGATCGTAGCCGGCGAGCGCGAAGTCCTCGTAGCGGAAGCCGAAGATGTCCTTGACGTTCGGATTGAGCGTCATGGTCGGCAGCGGACGGGGAGCGCGCGTGAGCTGCAGCCGCGCCTGCTCGATATGGTTGGAATAGAGATGCACGTCGCCGAAGGAGTGCACGAATTCGCCGGGCTTCAATCCCGTCACCTGCGCCGCCATCATCGTCAGCAGCGCATAGGATGCGATGTTGAAGGGCACGCCGAGGAAGACGTCGGCCGAGCGCTGGTAGAGCTGGCACGACAATCTGCCGTTCACGACATAGAACTGGAACAGGCAGTGGCACGGCGGCAGCGCCATCTTCTCGACGTCGGCCGGGTTCCAGGCCGTCACGATCAGCCGGCGCGAATCCGGATTGCGCCTGATCATGTCGATCACGTTCGTGATCTGGTCGATATGACCGCCGTCCGGCGTCGGCCACGAGCGCCACTGATAGCCGTAGACGGGGCCGAGATCGCCATTGGCGTCGGCCCACTCGTCCCAGATGGTGACGCCGTTGTCGTGCAGATATTTGATGTTGGTGTCGCCCTTCAGGAACCACAGCAGCTCGTGCACGATCGCCTTGAGCGGCAGCCGCTTGGTGGTCACCAGCGGAAAGCCGGCCGCAAGGTTGAAGCGCATCTGGTGGCCGAACACCGACAGCGTGCCGGTGCCGGTGCGGTCGTGCTTCTCGGCGCCGTCGGACAGGATGCGTTCGAGCAGGTCGTGATACTGGTGCATGGTGCGCGCTGGCGGCCTTTCGCAGAAGGCGGCGAACTTAACGACAGGGATCGCCCGGCCCTAGCCTCGACTCGGCCCGGCCGCCAATTATACCCCGAAAAATGTCGGCCACCGCTGCAAACGACAAGGGCGGAACCGCACGTTCCGCCCCCCCCTCCCGATCCATGGCCGTTCCGTACCCAGCTCGCCGGCTTGAGGACCGCGGACCATTTGACGATCTCGCCCTTCACCAGCGTCCCGAGCGACTCCGGCGTCCGGTCCGCCGACGCAGGTCAGCCTTCGCTCTCCACGAAGACCTCGTCGCGCTTGCGGCGCAACGTCGGCAGCACCGCCAGCACCAACAGCCCCGCCGCGATCGCGAGCAGCACGGCCGACAGCGGCCGCGTCAGGAACACCGACCAGTCGCCGCGCGAGATCAGCAGCGCCCGGCGCAGGTTCTCCTCCATCAACGGGCCCAGCACCATGCCGAGCAACAGCGGCGCCGGCTCGAAATCATGCTTGATCAGCCAGTAGCCGACGAGGCCGAACGCGCCCGCCAGGACGACGTCGACCGGCGCGTTGTTAACCGAATAGATGCCGATCGCGCAGAAGATCACGATCGACGGGAACATCAGCCGGTATGGCACGCGCAAGAGCCGCACCCAGATGCCGACCAGCGGCAGGTTGATGATGATCAGCATGAGATTACCGATCCACATCGAGGCGATCATGCCCCAGACCAGATCGGGCTGCTTCTGCATCACCTGCGGGCCCGGCACGATGCCGTGGATGGTCATCGCGCCGACCATCAGCGCCATGACCGCATTCGGCGGAATGCCGAGCGTCAGCAGCGGAATGAAGGAGGTCTGCGCCGCCGCATTATTGGCGCTCTCCGGCGCCGCGACGCCCTCGATCGCACCGCGACCGAACCGCGACGGATCTCGCGCGATCTTCTTCTCCAGCGTATAGGCCGCGAACGAGGCGATCACCGCACCTCCGCCCGGCAGGATGCCCAGGATCGAACCGAGCACCGTGCCGCGCAGGATCGCCGGCGCGGAGTCCTTCAGATCCTTCCTGGTTGGCATCAGGCCGGTGATCTTCTTCTGCACGAGGTCGCGGTCCATCTCCGCGCCGGCATCGAGATTGCGAATGATCTCGGCAAAGCCGAACACGCCCATCGCGACGGTGGCAAAGCCCAGGCCGTCGGCGAGCTCGGGAATATTGAAGGCCATGCGCGAGACGCCGGTCTCGATGTCCGAGCCGACCATCGACAGCAGCAGGCCGAGCACGATCATTGCGATCGCCTTCAGCACCGAGCCCTTCGCCAGCACGACTGCGAAGATCAGGCCCAGCACCATCAGCGAGAAATACTCGGCCGGGCCGAACGCCAGCGCGAGCTTGGTCAACGGCGCGCCGAGGATCGCAATCAGCACGGTGGCAACGCAGCCGGCGAAGAATGAGCCGATCGCGGCAATCGCCAGCGCCGGACCGGCACGGCCCTGCTTCGCCATCTGGAAGCCGTCGAGCGCGGTCACCACCGACGTCGCCTCGCCGGGAATGTTGACCAGGATGGACGTCGTCGAGCCGCCATACTGGGCGCCGTAGTAGATGCCGGCCAGCATGATCAGCGCGCCGACCGGCGGCAGGCCGAAGGTGATCGGCAGCAACATCGCGACGGTGGCGATGGTCCCGATGCCCGGGAGAACGCCGACCAGCGTGCCGACCAGCGCGCCGATCAGGCACATCAGCAGATTGATTGGCGACAACGCGACGGCGAAACCGTGGGCGAGATTTGCAAACAGATCCATCACGCCCTCACTGCAAAAGGAAACGCGGCAACAGCGGCATCGGCAACCCCAGCACGTAGGGGAACAGCAGCGCGCAGCCGCCGGTCAGGCAGATGCCGACGATCAGGGCCTCGCGCCAGCGCGTCTCGGGGCTGCCGATCGCCGCGATCAGGAAGCTTGCAAGCCCCGTGACCAATAGTCCGAGCGGGCGAATGGAGACGGCGAAGGTCAGGATCGCGAGCGAGACGAACAGCGGTCCGCGCCAGTGATAGGTCGCAAGCTGCGCGCCTTCACTCACGACGCCGATCACGGCCACGGCAGCTCCGAGCCCTAGCAGCAGCAGACCGAACATCCGCGGCGCAGTTCCGGCACCGAACGAGAAGCCGCGCATGCCCTGCAGGTCGCTGGAGGCCCACAACGCGAACAGCGCGATCGCCATCAGCACGACGCCGCCGAAATAGTCCTGCGGCGCGCGTGGACGTACCATGAATGTGAACACCGCGACCGCGATCAGCGGATAGGTGTAGATGAGCGCCAGCAGAACATCGGAAGACAGCGAGGTCTTGCCGCTTGCGGCATATTGCTGCGCCAGGCTCGGGATCGCCATTGACAAGGCCGACGCATGGGCTCCAATGACCTGCAGCGGACCGCGTCCGGAGAGTGGACCTACAAGACCGGCCAAGGCGATCAGCAGTTCGATGATCTGTGGCGCGAAGGCAAGGACCAGAATGATCGATGCGCCGGTCACGCTGCGGGCGGCCGACATGCCCGCCGTTTCGCCCGACAATTGGCCCGTGGTCTCGGCCATGCCTCGCCCTCCCCGATCGGCCTTGATGGCCGGCACTGTTTTCGTTCGGCGGCCCGGAGCAAACCGGTCGCGCTTCTATTTTGCCTAGCGACTTTCCCTAGAGAAGGCCAGCAAAACCAAGACAGCCGCCCGCGGCGAGCAGCCAGAGCGGATTGAGTCGCGTCATAGATGCAACGACTGCGGCAAGGACCGTCAGCGCGAACGCCCGCCACGTCTGGTCGGAAGCCTGACCGAGAATCCATGCGCTCGCCGCCATCAAGCCGATCGACAACGGCACCAGCGTCGCCTGCAGCATGGCGGGCCAGCGCGCATCCCGCGCATTCGAGAGCCAGCGGCTGACAAAATAGGAGAGCACGGCGGTGGGACCGCACATCGCGATCGTCGCGACCGCCGCACCTGCCACGCCTGCGACCGAATAGCCGATCAGGGTGACGATCAGAACGTTGGGCCCGGGCGACAATTGCGAGAGTGCGAACAGATCGGCGAACTGTTTGTCCGTCATCCAGTGCCGGGCCTCGACTGCAACACGTTGCAGTTCGGGAATCGCCGCCACTGCGCCGCCAACCGCAAACAGCGAGATCAACGCAAAGGTCCAGAACAGCTGGAACAACGGATTGTCGTCCCCGCTCATCGTGCCGACCGCGTCTTGGCATAGGTGACGGCTAGGCTGAGCGGCACGGCCACCAGCAGAACCTCCTGAAGCGGCAGGCGCGCCAGCCCGATCGCCACGAACACGCCAGCCACGACGGCAACGCCCGCCACGTCGCTCTTCTTCAGGAGCGGCGAGATCATGCGAAACACCACCGACGCCAGCAGACCCACGGCCACGCAGGACACGCCTGCAAGCGCCCGTCGCCACGTGTCGGCTTGTCCAAAATGACCGTAGATGGCACCGAGAGAGGTGATCAGCAGCATCGGTGGTCCGAGCAGGCCTGCAAAGGCAGCGATTCCACCCGCGACACCGCGCAATCGCGCGCCGAACACCACGGAGAAATTCACGATGTTCGGTCCGGGCAGGAAATGACAGAGCGCGAAGGTCGCGTTGAACTCCTCCGCCGTCATCCAGTGATGCTCATCGACGATCGCACGCCGCGCGAACACCAGCACGCCGCCGAAGCCCGACAGCGACATTTTCGCGAATGCGAAGAAGAGCGTGCGGAGGCTGGGCGGGTGTCTGGCGATGTCGGCAGCGGGAGAGGCAACCTGCGCAGCTTCGGGAGGCATGCCGCACTGTAGGAGGACGAAAACCAGGCTGCCAAGGTCGAACCAGAGGTTCCCAGCAGCCGCCCACATTTTTGTCGCGCGCCGCGGCGTTTCGGCCCTGTGCATCCGCCGGCCGGCGGCCTATATAGGGGGTGCCGGCTTGCCGGCTATGGAAATAAATCGCCGTCGAAATAAACCATTCGGACCCGGGGGCGGTACCCGGCGCCTCCACCAAAGCCCACCGACAGATGGGTTTTGGCGGGGGCGAAATAGGATCGACGAGGGCGTAAAGGGCGAGCTTTTTCCCGGTATTGTTCCGCCGTTATCGGGCTACTGCAATAGTTGCCAACGACAACTTTGCTCCGGTTGCTCAGGCTGCGTAACGCAGTTTGAAAGACCACCTTAAAGTCCTAACGGGTTAAGCTCCGTTAGGCGGGGTTCGGAGGCACCTGGCAACAGAAGCCTCCACTTTCACTTGCCCCGCTTTGGCCGGTCTCCCCGTCGCGGGCCGTGCTGTCCCCAGTTTTTTGGCGCGTCATCCGTTCATTCCTCCGTTGACCGGACTTCCGCCAGCTTCTACCCGTTCCCATATCTGGCGATCGACCGGCATGGCTGCTGACCTCGGCACCGATGCCGGGTACGATGTGACTGACGCGAGTCGGGAATGCTGCTGCCTGCCGGGCGCGGCCGCTCGACACGTCGGGCGCAGCCCTCACGATACAGGACCGATCATGGCGACGGATCATATTCGATACGATGTGCTGGCGCGCGACGCGTTGCGCGGGGTGCTGCGCCGGGTGCTGACCGACGCTGCTGCCCATGGTCTCCCGGGCGAGCATCATTTCTTCATCACCTTCGTGTCCAAGGCCGAGGGCGTGAAGCTGTCGCCGCGGCTGCTCGCGCAATATCCGGAGGAGATGACGATCATCCTGCAACACCAGTTCTGGGATCTGGTGGTTTCGGAGGATCGGTTCGAGGTCGGCCTGTCGTTCGGCGGCATCCCTGAGCGCCTCGTGGTGCCGTTCCACGCGATCAAGAGCTTCTTCGATCCGTCCGTGCAATTCGGACTGCAGTTCGAGCCGTCGGAGGCGATTGCCGAGACGCCGCCAGCTCCGAAGCTGCCGGCCGCACCGGCGCCATCGGCCATCGCCGGTCCGCTGCCTGCGACACCGGCCGAGACCAGCGACGACAAGCCGCTCCCGCCGGCCTCGCCGGGAGAAGGCGCCGAGGTCGTGCGCCTGGACCGTTTCCGCAAGAAGTAGGCGCATTCGCCGCGCGCGGAACGCCGGTTGGACCACTAGATTGAAGCATGCTTGAACCGGTCGACGCCGGTTCACCACCAATCATGGGCATGCTTCATGGCACATTCAGCAAATCCATCATCGCACGGAGCGACGCGCACGGAGACCGACAGCTTCGGCCCGATCGAGGTCGCCGCCGATCGCTATTGGGGCGCGCAGACCGAGCGCAGCCGTCAGAATTTCCGCATCGGCCACGACCGCATGCCGATCGCCATCGTGCACGCGCTTGCGCTGGTGAAGATGGCCGCGGCCCAGACCAACCGCGAGCTCGGCCTGCTCGAGCCGCGCATGGCGGACGCCATCGTCCAAGCGGCGCAGGAGGTCATCGACGGCAAGCTCGACGACCACTTTCCGCTGGTCGTCTGGCAGACCGGCTCGGGCACCCAGAGCAACATGAACCTCAACGAGGTGATCGCCAATCGCGCCAGCGAGCTGCTGGGGGGCGAGCGCGGCACCAAGAAGCCCGTTCATCCGAACGACCACGTCAACATGAGCCAGTCGTCCAACGACTCGTTCCCGACCGCGATGCACATCGCCGCAGCGCGCGCGATCTCGGGCCATCTGGTGCCGGCGCTGTCGGAGCTGCTGGCGGCATTGCGCGCCAAGCAGGAGGCGTTCGCGGACATCGTCAAGATCGGCCGCACCCACACCCAGGACGCCACGCCGCTCACGCTGGGGCAGGAGTTCTCCGGCTACGCCGCGCAGGTCGAGAGCGCGATCGCAAGAATCGAGATTGCGGCGCGGGATCTCCTGCCGCTGGCGCAGGGCGGCACCGCCGTGGGCACCGGCCTGAACGCGGATCCGAAGTTCGCAAAGCTGTTCGCCAAGCATGTTGCCGACATCACCGGCCTGCCCTTCACCAGCGCGGCCAACAAATTCGAGGCGCTCGCGTCCAACGACGCCTATGTGTACACCCATGGTGCGCTGAATGCGGCGGCCGCCGGCCTGTTCAAGATCGCTAACGACATCCGCTTCCTCGGCTCAGGCCCGCGCTCCGGATTGGGAGAATTGATCCTGCCGGAGAACGAGCCGGGCTCCTCGATCATGCCGGGCAAGGTGAACCCGACGCAGTGCGAAGCGCTCACGATGGTGTGTTGCCAGGTGTTCGGCAATCACACGGCGATCACCATGGGCGGCAGTCAGGGTCATTTCGAACTGAACGTCTACAAACCATTGCTTTCACATTGCATGATGCAGTCCATACAATTACTAGGTGATTCAGCACGTTCATTCAGCGAACATTGCGTAACCGGTATTCAGGCCGACGCTGCTCGCATTCGCGAGCTGATGGAGCGCTCGCTGATGCTGGTGACAGCGCTTGCGCCGAAGATCGGCTACGACAACGCTGCCAAGGTCGCGAAATCAGCGCATCAGCGCGGCACCACGCTGAAACAAGAGGCCTTGCGGCTCGGTCTCGTCTCCGAGGACGAATTCGACCGCCTCGTTCAACCCGAGAGGATGACAAGGCCGGGGCGAGCGTAGCGGTAGCCCCGTAGTACTACGGGGGGTGATGCAATTCTCGCTGTTAACCCCTAAAGGATACTCTCGACTACAAGTTCTGCTGCGTTTGTTGAGTAAACAAATCCCGCTCGCAACGACGCGAATGGCCATCGAACTATCAGGGAGCGATGACATGATTGTCTGGAGAACGCCTGGGCTCATCCGCGCAATGCGCATGCTCTCGTCGCGACGTTCGATGGCTTAGATGATTGGAGCAAGCATGGGTGATGTCATCAACTTGAAGCGTTTCAGAAAGCGCGTGGAGCGCGATCAGGAAGCGAAGGTCGCCGAAAGCAACCGCGCTCGCTTCGGCAGGACGAAGTCCGAACGCGCAACTGACGCCCAACGCGACAAGCGCGCGAACGAATTACTCGATCAACATCGTATCAATGGCGAGGACGCGTGATGAAGTCGCCCGTCGTAAAACGTTCAATCGTGGTCGCAGGCCACAAGACCAGCGTCAGCCTCGAAGAGGCCTTCTGGAACGGCATGAAGGAGATTTCGGGTCTCCGTAACATGACCCTGTCCGAGCTGGTCGGAGAGATCGACAACAATCGCCAGCAGGGCAACCTGTCCTCGGCGATCCGGCTGTTCGTGCTCGACCACTTCAAGAGCCGCGCCGCAGCGTCTTCAGGCCTCGAGCCGAAGGCGGCGGTGGACACCCGGCACACGGCAGCCGCCGCGGCTCCTTGAGGCAGATCAGACGGCGATCCGCCCGGCCTGTTTAAAATCGCTCTAAGATGCCGCGGCATTTAACATGCCGCGCTTGACCTCTTGGCACGCGATTGAAAATACAGGCTATGAGCGAAATCTGCGATACAAGGCCGCCTCAGCCGCTCGGTCTCGCCCGGCGAGGCTATACCGGAACAATCCAGCATCTGGCTGCGGGCGGCGCAAGCTCGTCCCTGCCGGACGTCGAATTGGAGAGCCGGCTGATCGAACTGGGCTTCGTCGAGGGCGCCCGGGTCGAAATCCTGCATGAGGGGATCGTCGGGCGCGACCCGATCGCCGTGCGTGTCGACAACATCACCGTCGCGGTCCGCCGGCGCGAGGCCATGGCCGTCATCGTGGCATAGGCCGCGCGGAAAGCGTCGTCATGGAAAGCCCTCTGCTGCATCTGGCCCTGGTGGGTACGCCCAACAGCGGCAAGACCTCGCTGTTCAACGCGCTGACGGGAAGCCGCCAGAAGGTCGCGAACTATCCCGGGGTCACGGTCGAGCGCAAAGAGGGCGCCTTCGTCACCCCGCAGGGCCGCCAGGTCTCGCTGGTCGACCTGCCCGGCACCTATTCCTTGCGCGGTCGCAGCCCTGACGAGGAAATCACCAGGGATTTCGTGCTGGGACGTGCCACCGGCGAGGTCCTGCCCGACCTGGTGTTGTGCGTTGCCGACTCCACCAACCTCAGGTTGACCATCCGGCTGCTGCTCGAGCTCAAGAGCACCGGCCGGCCGCTGGCGCTCGTGCTCAACATGTTCGACATCGCCAAGCGGCGCGGCGTAACGGTCGACGTCTCCGCGCTGTCGCAGGCGCTGGGCGTGCCGGTCGTGACGTCGATCGCCGTGCGCAAGGGCGGCACCGACGACCTGCTGCGGCTGACCGACGAACTCCTGGCCCAGGCGGCCGCGGCCACCGGAGAGCGCGCCAACACCTGGCGTCCCCTCACGGTCCCGGAGCTGCGCGCCACCCAGCGCGAGGCCGACCGTATCATCGCGGAGACGGTCAGCCTGCCCGAGCGGCCCGATACCTGGACCGCCCGGATCGATGCCATCGCGCTGCATCCGGTCGGCGGCCTGCTGATCCTGCTGGCGATCCTGTTCGTGATGTTTCAGGGGGTGTTCGCCTGGGCCCAGCCGCTGATGCAGGTGCTATCGGCGGCTTTTGATGCGCTCGGCCAGCTCGTTCACGACGAGCTTCCCGAAGGCCTGCTGCAGAGCTTCCTGCAGAACGGGGTGATCTCCGGCGTCGGCAGCGTCATCGTCTTCCTGCCGCAGATCATCATCATCTTCCTGTTCATCCTGCTCCTGGAAGATTTCGGCTACATGGCGCGCGCGGCGTTCCTGATGGACCGCATCATGGGCGGCGCCGGGCTGCATGGCCGCGCCTTCATCCCGCTGCTCTCGAGCTTTGCCTGCGCCATTCCCGGCATCATGGCGACACGCGTGATCGACAACCGGCGCGACCGGCTCACCACGATTCTGATCGCGCCGCTGATGACCTGCTCGGCGCGGATCCCGGTCTATACGCTGATCATTTCGGCCTTCATCCCGCCGACGAAGATCTGGGGCCTGGTCAACCTGCAGGGCCTGGTGATGTTCGGGCTCTACGCCGCCGGGATCATCAGCGCGCTGCTGGTGTCGTTCCTGGTCAAGTTCTTCCTGATGCGCGACTACCAGCCGGCGCCGTTCATGCTGGAGCTGCCGGACTACAAGATGCCGCGGTTGCGCAGCATCGCGATCGGCGTATACACCCGCGCCAAGATGTTCCTGCAACGCGCCGGCACCACGATCTTCGCGATGATGGTGCTGATCTGGTTCCTGGCGTCGTTCCCGCAGCCGCCGGAGGGCGCGACCGAGCCCGCGATCAATTACAGCCTCGCGGCGATGATCGGCCAGGCGATCGCCCCCCTGCTCTCGCCGGTCGGCTTCAACTGGCAGATCGCGGTGGCGCTGGTACCCGGCATGGCCGCCCGCGAAGTCGCAGTCGCCGCGCTCGGCACCGTCTATGCGATCGAAGGCGGCAAGGAGGCCGCCGAGCAGATCGGACAGGTGCTGGCCAGCAAATGGAGCCTCGCCACGGCGCTGGCGCTGCTCGCCTGGTACATTTTCGCCCCGCAATGCGCCTCGACGCTCGCCGTCATCCGCCGAGAAACCGGCAGCTGGCGCTGGATGGCTGTCACCTTCTTCTACATGTTCGCGCTGGCCTATGCGGCGGCGTTCGCGACCTACCACATCGCGGTCGCGATGGGCGCGGGCTGAGCCCGCGCCCTCCGCGTCAGCGCGCGGCGTCGACATGCAGCGCGAAGCCGCGCGCGTCCGGCGCGCCGAGCTCAGGACGAAGCTGCATCGACGGGATCAGATAGTCGCCGTGGTTCTGCCGCCGGTACGGAATCGGCTGATCCGTGAACAGCGTCCGCATCCGCGCGCGCAGTCGGTCAGCGATCTCAACAAATCCGGCCTCGTCGATCCGGCTCGCCTTGTGCGCCACGAAGGCCGGCAGCACGTCGAAGCCGGGATAGAACAGGATGCCATGGTTGATCGGAAACAGCAGATCGTCGATCGGCCCGTTGATGCCGCGCGCCGAATAGTGCTCCTCCCAGCCGCCGGTGGTCACGACCAGCATCGCGCGCTTGCCGGCAAACACACCCTCGCCATAGCGGTTGCCCCAGCGCTTGTCGCTGTGCTCGCCGACGCCATAGGTGAAGCCGTAGGAATACACCCGGTCGACCCAGCCCTTGAGAATCGCGGGCATCGTGAACCACCACAGCGGGAACTGCAGGATGACCGCGTCGGCCCACAAGAGCTTCTCTTGCTCGGCCCTAACGTCGTCAGTGAGCGTGTGCGTCTTGAAGGCCTCGCCCGACGCGGTGGCAACGTTGAGGCGCGCATCCGGCGGCAGTTGCGGAAAGTCGGCGCGATCCGCAGCCGCCTTCCAGCCGATCGCATAGAGATCCGAGACCCTGACCTGATGGCCTTGAGATTCGAGCTCGGCGGCCGCGACGTCGCGTAGGGCGCCGTTGAGCGAGCGGGGTTCTGGGTGGGCGGAGACGAGCAGCACATTCATGGCCTTGATCCCTTTGCTGGAACAGCCGGAACATAGACGCGCGCCACCTATCCACTATATGGCATATATCGATAACATTATGCTGATTTATGGATAAGTCAGGCATCAGCCTCATCAACATGCGCAGCTTCGTCCGGGTTGCCGAGCGCGGCAGCCTGTCGGCCGTGGCGCGCGAGCTCGGGCTGGGCCAATCCACCATCTCGCGTCACCTTCAGGAATTGGAGGATGCGATCGGCGTGCCGCTGCTCAGCCGCACCACCCGGCGCGTCACCCTGACCGACGAAGGCAGCCGCTATTACGCGAACTGCGTCCAGATCCTCCGCCTGATCGACCAGGCCGGCGACGAGGCACGCGGTGCGCGTGGCGCCGCCGCCGGCACGATCCGGATCTCCTGTACGGCGGCCTTCGGGATCCTGCACATCACGCGGCTGGTCTTCGCGTTCCAGGATCGCTATCCGGACATCGCGATCGATCTCAATTTGACCGACGAGCGCATCGACCTCGTGCGGGAGGGTGTCGACATCGCACTGCGTCTCGCTCCGCTCACCGACAGTTCTCTGAAGCTGCGGCCGCTCGGCTACTCGCACCGGCTTCTTGTCGCCTCGCCGGACTATCTGGAGAAACGCGGCACGCCGCGCACGCCGCAGGAGCTGATCGGGCATGACGGCGTCCGCATGACCAACGTCGCGGGCAGCGAGTCGCTCGTCGTCATGGGACCCGACGGAGAACGCCATGAGGTGCCGTTCAGAGGCTGCTTCCGCACCAATCACGGACTCGCGGTTCGAGAGGCCGTGCTGTCCGGGCGCGGAATCGGCGGGAGCCATGCGTGGCTGGTCGACGACCTCATCGCGGCTGGCAGGCTGACGGTCATCCTGCCCGACCACCGTCTGCCATCGACTCCCCTCAACATGCTGATCGTCCCGGAGCGCGCCGGCATCGCGCGCGTGCGGCTGCTGATCGACTATCTCGCCGAGGAGATCGTCCGGCTGCCCGGCATCCGGCCCGAGCCCTGAGCTAAAGCCGCGGCATCGCGTCCGGCCGCACCTCGCGGGCCTGCGCTGCCAGCCGGATCGCGGCATTGGCCGCACCGAAGCCCTGATAGTTGCGGCGCTGCACGATCTCGAAGAAGAAGCGCTCCTCGAAGATATGGGTGTAGACTTGGAAGAACTCGGCGTCGCCGTCGCGGTCGTACAGGATCTCGTTGGCACGGAGCGCGGCGACCGTGTCGGGCGCAAGATCATACTTGGCTTCGAGATCGTCGTAGTAGTTGTCGGGAATGTCGAGGAAGCCGGCGCCGCGGGCGCGCATCTCGGCCACGGCCGCGAAGATGTCGTCGCAGGAGAACGCGATGTGCTGGACGCCGGAGCCGAAGAACTCGGAGATGAAGCGCGACGACAAGGTGCGCGTCGCCGAGGAGCCGTTGAGGATGAAGCGCAGGCTGCGATCGCCGTTGACGATCGCCTGGCTCTGCACGAGGCCTCTGGGATCGGCGATCTCCATCTGCGGCAGGCGGGAGAAGTCGATCAGCCCGGCATAGAACAGCAGCCAGGACAGCATCTCCTCATGCGGCATCGACTGGGCGATGTGATCGACCGCGACGAGACGGTCGGTGCTCTTGTCGCTGGCGACGGCTTCGAAATCGACGTCCCAGTGACGCCCGTGGGTATCCAGGAAGTACAGCAGGCTGCCGCCGACACCATGGATCGCCGGGATCTCCAGCTCGCCCGGCCCGACCGGCTGGGTGAAGGTGCGCGTCTTCAAGGACTGCGCCCGCGCCATGGCACGAGCGGCACTGTCGACGTCCAGCGCCAACGCGCAGACACCAGCCCCATGCGTGACGTAGTGTGAATGCGCAAAACTGGCCGGCTCGCAGTTGATCACCAACTCGATTGCGCCCTGGGACCAGCGCTGCACCGCCTTGCTGCGATGACGCCCCGTCTTGCGGAAGCCAAGCTGTCCGAACAGTCCCGCCAGAGACTCCGCTTTGTCCTCGCTGACCGCGAACTCGACGAAGCCGATGCCGTGGCTCTTGACCCGAGGCTCGAAGCGCGCGGCCGATGACGCCGGCGTCTTTCCAGCGAGGTCGTCCTGCAACAGCAGCAGCGAGCGCATGCCATCGAGCGCGGTGCGCGGCGCCGAGCCGGCGCGGAACTGATCGTTGAAGATCTCCAGCGACAGCGGCCCGGAATAGCCGGTCGCGGCGACCGCCTCCATGAACGCGCCTACCGGCAGATCGCCCTGCCCCGGAAAACTGCGAAAATGCCGGCTCCAGGACAGCACATCCAGTTCGAGCTTCGGCGCATCGGCAAGCTGCACCAGGAAAATCTTGTCGGCCGGAATCGCGCGGATCGCGTTGGTCGGCAGCGCCGGCGCCAGCGCATGAAAGCTGTCGAGGATGACGCCGATCGCCTTGTGATCGGCGCGGCGGACGATCTCCCAGGCATCGCGATAGTCATGGACGTGGCGGCCCCAGGCCAGCGCCTCGTAGCCGACGCGCAAGCCGCGCTTCGCGGCGCGCTCGCCGAGCTCGTGGAAATCGGCGGCGGCCCGGTCGATGCCGCCGAGCGAGGCCGGCGACACGCTGCTGCAGATCAGCAGCAGATCGGTGCCGAGTTCCTGCATCAGGTCGAACTTGCGCTCGGCGCGGATGAAGTTGCGCGCGCGCTGCGGCTCCGGCATGCCCTCGAAATCGCGGAACGGCTGATAGGCGCAGATCGCAAGTCCGAGGTCGCGGCACATCTGCCCGATCTCGCGCGGCCGCATCCCGAACGCGACGAGATCGTTCTCGAAGATCTCGACCGTATCGAAGCCGGCGGCGGCGATCGCCTTGAGCTTCTCGTCGAGCGCGCCTGAGATGGAGACCGTTGCGATCGAGCGCTGGTTCATGCCGCCGTCTCCTCCATCGCGCCGCCCAGGAACAGCTGGCCGATGCGCGGATCGGCCAGCACGCGGTCGGCCTTGTCGATGATGCGGGTGCGGCCGAGCTCGAGCACGATGCCGTAGTCGGAGATCTCCAGCGCCGAGCGCGCATTCTGCTCGATCAGGAGCACCGAGACGCCGCGGTCGCGCAATTGTTTTAGCATGTCGAAGGTCTGCTGCACCATCAAGGGCGACAGGCCGATGGAGGGCTCGTCGATCAGCACGAGCTGCGGCTCGAGCAGAAGCCCGCGCGCGATTTCGAGCTGCTTCTGCTCGCCGCCTGACAGGGTCGAGGCCTGCCGGTCCGCCTTCCTGCGCAGCACGGGAAAGACGTCGAGCGCCGCCTCGACACGGGCGGCCAGATCGAACTCGCGCGGTGCGGCCACGCCGCCGAGCTCGATATTGTGACGGACCGACAGCTCGCCGAAAATGTTGCGGCCCTGCGGGATGTAGCAGATGCCGGCGCCGAGCAGCGCGCGCTGGCTCAAGCCGGTGACGTCGCGGCCCTTGAAGACCACCTTGCCTTCGCGCAGCTTGAGCAGGCCGAAGATCGCCTTGAACACGGTCGACTTGCCGGCGCCGTTCGGACCGATGACGGTGGTGATCGAGCCCGCCGGCACCGAGAAGGTCGTGCCGTTGAGGATCGTCATCTTGCCGTAGCCGCCGACGAGGTTCTGGACGTCGAGAATGGGATCGCTCATCGCCGTCTCCTCAATGTCCGAGATAGGCTTCGATCACGGCCGGGTTGGCCCTGATCTCGTCGGGCTTGCCGATCGCCAGCACCTTGCCCTCCGCCATCACCATGACGCGCGAGCACAGCGACATCACGAACTCCATGTTGTGCTCGATCACCACGAAGGTGGCGCGGCGTTCGCGGTTGATCGCGATCAGCCGCTCCTTGAGGTCGCCCAGCATGGTCGGGTTGACGCCGCCTGCAGGCTCGTCGAGCAGCACCAGCCGCGGGCCGCCCATGAAGGCCATGGCGGCATCGAGCAGCTTCTGCTGACCATAGGACAAGCCACCGGCCGGCTCGTTGGCGAGATGCTCAAGCTTGAAGAAGCCGATCATCTGATCGGCCGCCTCCGTGAGCCCCGCATCCGACGGGCCGAACAGGCGCGACAGCATGCCGCCGCGATGCTCCTGGCCCGCGAGGATCAGATTGTCGCGCACCGACAGTTTCGGGAACACCTGCAGCAGCTGAAATGTGCGGCTGACGCCGAGGCGGTTCAGCTCGGACGGGCGCTGGCCGGTGACGAGCTTGCCGTCGACCCTGACCTCGCCCGCGCTCGGCACCAGCTGGCCGAGGATGCAGTTGAACAAGGTCGACTTGCCGCAGCCGTTGGGGCCGATGAGACCGAGGATTTCGCCCTCGTGCACGTCGAAGCTGACGCCGTTGACGGCGGTGATTCCGCCGAAGCTCTTCTTGACGTCGCGTACGTCGAGAACTGCGGTCATCGCACGGCCTCCAGCTTGGACTGAGCCGCGGCCCGCAACGCGGACGCCGCCTGGGTTCGCCGTGAGCTGAGATAGCGGTCGAGGATGCCGAGAATGCCGCTCGGCGAATAGATCAGCAGCACGATCACGGCGGCCGCATAGAGCATCAGATAATAGCCTTCCGCGAAGCGCAGCCACTCCGGCAGCAGCACCGCGATCATGGCGCCGAGGAACGGTCCCAGCATGAAGCCGGCCCCGCCGACGATGACCATCATCAGGAGGTCGAGCGAGAGCTGCAGGTTAAACGGTACGGGATCGACATATTGCGTCAGCGGCGCATAGAGCACGCCGGAGATGCCGCCGAGCACCGAGCCGATCGCGAACGCCATCAGCGTATAGCGGCGCGTGTCGATGCCGAGCGATTGCGCCCGGATCGGATTTTCGCGCAGCGCCATGAAGGCGCGGCCCCAGGGCGAGCGGATCAGCCACCACATCGCGAGCGTCACGAGGCCGAGGGAGCCGAGACAGAGATAGTAGAACGGCAGCGGCTTGCGGGTCGGGAAGCCGAAGATGTCGGGACGTGGAATGTTGCTGATGCCGTAGATGCCGTTGGTGAGCCAGCTCTCGTTGCGGAACACCAGGAACGCCAGCGTCGAAAACGCGAGCGTGACGAAGGCGAGATAGTGATGCTGAACGCGCAGCGCCGGATAGCCGAGGAGCCAGCCGACGATGAAGCAGATCACGATGACGAGGCCGAGCGCGGCAATCAGCGGCCAGCCATGCGTGGTCAGGATCGCCGCCCCATAGGCGCCAATGCCGACGAAGGCGCCCTGCGCCAGCGACACCTGCCCGGCGTAGCCAAGCGTAAGGTTCAATCCCATCGCGGCGATGGTCATCACGGCCCACTGGCTCAGGATGTACAGGCCGTAGCGGTTGAAGTTCATCGGGATGATGATCAGACCCGCAATGACCACGACGGCCAGCGCGACGAGAAGCAGTCTGCTGTGCTTGCTCATACCGTACGCTCCTCGGCGCGTCCGAGCAGGCCCTGCGGCCGGAACAGGATGACAAGGATCAGCAGCACCAACGGAACGGCGGCGCGATACTGGGTGGAGACGTAGGCCGCGGCGAGGTTGTCGACGACGCCGATCAGGAGACCGCCGGCGATGGCACCGCGCACCTGGTTGAAGCCGCCAACGATCGCGGCGATGAACGCCGCCTGCCCGAGCACCTCGCCGCTGGAGAACTTCGCGAGATAGATCGGCGTGATCAGCAGCGACGCCAGCGCGACCAGCACGGCATTGATCAGGAAGGTCAGGAGGATCATACGCTCGACGGGCACGCCGATGATGCGCGCCACCGTGGGATTCTGCGCGGCCGCCTGCATCTGATGGCCGAGCGAGGTGCGGTTCAACAGCGTGGTCAATCCGACGACCGCGAGGATCGCGACGGCGAGCACGCCGAGGCTCTGCAGCGAAATCGCCCGGCCCAGGACGGTGACGTCACCGACCGGCACGATCGAAGGGAAAGGCGAGGCCTCGGCGCTGAAGAACTGCTTCACCGCCTCCTTGATCCCGACCGCCAGCGCCATGGTGGCGATCGCCAGCGGCAGCACGCCATGCCGCAGCATCGGATCGACCAGCAGCATCTTGAAGGCGAGACCGAGCAGAAGTGCCGACAACAGGATGCCGACGAGAACCGCGAGCCAGAACGGCGCGCCGAGATGCATCACCGCGAGCATCAGGAAGGCCGGCAGCATCACGAACTCGCCCTGGGCGAAGTTGATGGTCTGCGAGGTCTGCCACAGCAAGGTGAAGCCGACGGCAACGAGCGCGTAGATGGCGCCGGTGGCGAGACCCGCCACGATCAGGTCGAGCAGATTGGACATCGTTTCCCCCTAAGCCTTTGGGTGACGGCGGCACTGGCATCCCCTCCGGCGCCGCCGGTCGACCGTTGTTCTCAGTTGAGCTTCGGCAGCACCTGCTTGACGACCTGCTTGCCTTCGACCACCTCGACCAGGAAGCCCTGGCGATCGATGTCGCCATTCTGGTCGAAGGTGACGTCCATCAGGATGTTCGGCTCGGCCGATGTCTTGATGGTCAGGCCGTGCAGCGTATCGGCAAACGCCTTGGAGTCGACCTTGCCCATCTTCTCGGTCGTGGCCTTGACCATGTAGATGGCGAGATAGCCCTTCAGGCCGTTATGGTCGGGCACGTAGTTGTACTTCTTCACGAAGCGGTCGCGGAACGCCTTGATGGCCTCGACCGGCGCATCGGTGGTGAGGCCGACATGGCCGCGAGCCCCGTTGGCCGCATCACCGGCGAGCTCGATGACCTTCTGGCCGACCAGCGTGGTCTCGCCGATCAGCGGCGCCGTCACGCCCTGGCGCTTGATCTCCTTGAGGATGCGCGCGCTCTCTTCCTCGTTGACATAGATGAAGACGGCATCCGGCGCGGCCGCCTTGATCTTGCTGACGTCGGCGGCGAAGTCGGCCTGGCCGGCTTCGGTCGACAGGTCGGCCGCGACCTTGATGCCGAGGCGGTTGAACTCCTTGGTGATGACGTCGCGTCCGCCGCGGCCGAAGTCGTTGTTGACCCAGACCACCGCCACCGACTTCGCCTTGATCTCGTCGTTGATGTACTTGGCGACCTTCGGCATCGACGATTGCTGGCCGAACGAGGTGCGGAACAGGAACTTGTTGCCGGCCTGCGTCAGCTCGGCCGCCTCGCCGCCCATGATCTGCGTGATGCCGGCTTCGGCCGCCAGCGGCGCCGTCACCTTCACCGATCCGGAATAGCCGGGCCCGAGCAGCACATAGGGCTCGGCGTCGAGCGCCTTCTGCACCTGGGCACGGGCGACGCCGGGGTTCGACTGCGAGTCGGCGTGGCTCACCTCGATCTTGCGGCCGAGAATGCCGCCCTTGGCGTTGATCTCCTCGACCGCGAGGTCGATGCCGTTCTTCCAGTTGGTGCCGACGGTCGCGCCACCGCCGGACAGCTCGGCGACGTTGGCGATCTTGATAGGGGCACCGGACTGCGCGTAGGCGGCTCCGGACAGCAGCACGGCCGAGCACAGTCCGGCCAGGATGATCGATCTCACGTTGTTTCCTCCTCTGCTCTAAACGCTTGTTTGCGTTTCTTGCTTGAACGACTTGTTCCGCCGCGTATTGGCGGTCGGCTCAGGCGGCGTCAACCGCCGGATATCTCTCCGCCATGTGATTGTCGAAGGCCGCCCCCATCGCCTCGGTCGAAGGCACAAGGTCGGTGAACAATTCGAAGGCGTCCGCGGCCTGGTAAATCGCGAGCTCGCGGCCGAGCAGGACCTGAGCGCCCTTGGCCCTGGCGGCTTTCAGCAGCGGAGTCCAGAGCGGAGAATAGACCGCGTCGGCGACCCAGAGGTCGGCACGCAGCAAGTGATCCGGCACCGGCGTACCGCGGTTCGGCAGCATCCCGATCGGTGTGCCGTTGACGACAGCCACCGCTCCCTGAAGCGCGTCTTCGACGCTGTCGACGACAGTCACCGTGGTGCCGGCAGGCAGCAGGCTCGCGAGCTTCGCGGCGCGCGCCCGCTCGGTGTCATAGATCCGCAGCCCAGCGACTGTGAGGTTCGCAAGTGCGAAGGCAATCGCCTTGCCGACTCCGCCGGCCCCGATCAGCGCCACGACGCCGCGATGGCTCTGGCTGACCAGCGGCGCCACCGCGCGCTCGAAGCCGGTGGTATCGGTGTTGTGGCCGATCAGCCGGCCGTCGCGGACGACGACGGTATTCACGGCGCCCATCGCCGCCGCCTTCGGCGCCAGCTCGTCGAGCAGCTCGACCACGGCTTCCTTGTAGGGATAGGTCACGTTGACGCCGGCAAAGCCGAGCCGGCGCACGCCCTCCAGCAGCATCGCCAGTCCGGCACGATCCGCGCCGGCGACCTCGATCAGCTGATAATGGCAGCGCACGCCGAGCGCCGCCGCGGCGTGCTCGTGCATGGCGGGAGAGGCCGAATGCGCGATCGGGGCACCGATCAAGCCGGTCAGGAATTTTCGGGCTTTGAGCGCGGAAAGATCAGGCACGTTCGCTTTTGTCTCTTGCTGCTGTGACGTGCGAGCGCCGCACGCGCGGATTTCGTTGCAGACGATAGCGCGTCCGCTCGCTAACACAATTACTCAAATATCGGCTGAACCTAACATCATGTTATTTTTTGCCGCCACCGGATTTCGCCGGTTTGGCCACCTGACGTCGGCCGGGCTCCAGCGCGCGCATCTCCGCGCGCAAGCAGTCGATGAAGTGTTCGGCATAGAGCGACAGCGGCGTACCGCGCTTGACCGCGATGTAGGTGTCGAACCGCGTCGGCTCGGCGATCTTGATCAACTCAATGCCGGGATAGCCGCCATGCGCGACCGTGAACTGGTCGATCACAGCGATGCCGAGCCCGGCCTTCACCAGCGCGCAGACTGTGGTGCCAAAGCGCGCCTTGATCGAGATATTGTAGCTGAGTTTGTTGCGCGCGAAGATCTCGGCCATGATCCGGCCGTAGGGGTCGTTGGGATCGATGCCGATCAGCGGATAGCGCGTCATCTCGGCAGCCGAGACCTGTTTGCGGCCGGCGAGCTCGTGTCCCGGCGGCACGATGCAGAACAATTCGCCTGAGGCCAGCGGCAGGAATTCGAGCCCGGAATGATCGAGCCGGTAGCTCATCGCCACGCACTCGCCCTTTCCCAGCATCAGATAGTCGATCGCCTCCTCGATCTTGAGGATGTTGATGTCGATGCCCAAATCAGGATAGCGGCGGCGGACGCGCTCGATCGCGCGCGGCACCATCACCTGGGAGATGCTGGGCACCGAGCCGACGCGCAGTTCCGACAGCGCGCCACGGCCGATGTTGGAGATGATGTAGCTGAGATCGTCGACCTTCTCGTAGACGCTGTTGATCTGCTCGAAGATGTTCTGCGCCTCGGGCGTCGGGAAGTAGCGGCCGTTCTGGCGCTGGAAAAAGCGGATGCCGAGCGAGCGCTCGGTGTATTTCACCAGACGGCTGACGCCCGGTGCCGACACCTTCAGCAGGCGCGCGGCGCCGTTGATGGTGCCCGTCACCATGACCGCGCGAATGACCTCGACCTGTCGCAAGGTCATCATCGGCGCGGTCCCCGCACGCCGTCAGCCGGCATCATGGACTGCCCGGCGGCGTCAGCACGACCGGCGGACGCGGCACCGGCCGTGGGCGCGGCGGCAGCGCACCCGGCGCGGGCTTGATCTCGACCGGCGGCGGCAAGGGCGCGACCTGCGGCTGGCTCGATGCCATCGGTGCCGCCGGCTGAGGCGCAGGGGCGGGAGCCGAGAGCGGCGGGGTCAGCGGCGGCACGACGGCGCGCGGACCACCGAGCTTGGTGCGCGGCTCGCGCCGCGGATCACGACCGGGCAGCGGCACGTCGGCCGCGCTCGGTGCCGCCGGGCCAGCCTCGGGTGCACCGGGCAGCGACGCCGTCGACGACGGATAGGCCGGCGGCACCTCGCCGCGCGCGATCGCATCCAGCCGCCGCGTCTCGCGATCGATGGCACGCACCGCCAGCCACGACGACAGCGAGGTGACGTCGACCGCGCGCGTCAGCGCCTCGGACGTCCCGACCACGAACAGCTGGATCTCGGGACGGCTATTGGCATTGCCGACCGTGCTCGTGCTCAGGCTGACGCGAATGTCGGCCTGATCGGCCGGAATGTCGAAGCCACCGGAGACGATGGCACGGGCGCCCTGCGCTTCGAGCGTGGTGGCGCCGACACGCAGCCGGCCATCGCGGATGATGAAGGGGATCTGCGCAGCCGTGACCGGCAACGTCCCCGATGCCAGCACCGGCTCGATCACCTGCCGCAACTTGCCGTCGTCGCTCACCTGGCCTGCGTCGGCCGCGCGCAACGCCGCATCGAACGCCCGCGGGTCGAGATTGGGGAGCGCCGCATTGTCAAGCGTCACCGTGCCATTGCCCGAGAGCGCATTGATCATTGCCTGCACGCTGCGTCCTTCGGCGGCGAGCGTCATCTGCGCCGAAACCTTGCCGGCCGGCATCTTCAGGCTGTGATAGCGTAGCGCGTTGCCGTCAATACCGGCCAACTCGACGCGGCCGTTCAGGACGAGACCATTCGCGTTGGAGCGCGCATCCACGGTCGCGTTGACGTCGCCGCCGCCGAGCTTGCCCTTGAGATTCTCGATGGTCAGCGACTGGCCGTCGCTCTTGATGGCGCCGCCCAGCGGACGCAGATCAGTGCCGTTCAGAATGGCGCCGCTGAGGGCCTGAAACGAGACGCGTCCGCGCCATCCCTTCAAGAGACCGGCGCCCAAAGGCTCGGCCGGCTCACGCCCGGCCCCGCCGATCAGCACCGAGAACACTTGCGGCACGTCGAGCGCGTCCAGCCCGAGTTCGCCGTCGATCTGCTTGTCGTCGTCGAGCACCAGCGCGAGCCGGCCACGCAGCCGCGATCCCCCGACCGTGCTGTCGATGTCGTCGAGCGTCACGCGATTGTTGGAAAGACCAAGACGGCCGAACAGGCGGATGTTCTGCGCCGCCGGATCCTGCGGCTTCAATCCGAACAACGGCGACAGATTGGCGCTGCGCAGGCGCAGATTGACGTTGGCCTTGGCGGTGTCGCCCCAGGGATCGACGGAGCCTTGCGCATCGCCATCGAGACCGGCGCCGGACAGCTTCGCATTCACCCGCAGCGGCGTCCGCCAGCTGCCGGTCACGCTGGCGTCGAACTGGGCCGGACCATTGCCCGCCGCCGCGACGCGATCGAGTCCGAGCAGCGCCAGCACGGCACTGCCCTGCTCCGACGACACCCGGCTCTCGATTCCAAGCTCGGTTCGATCGATCGCATCGAGCTCGAAGCTGCGCAGCGCCGCCGCCGACGGTTTTGCCGTCAGCGTCGCCGAGCCCTTCAGTTGCGGCGCGTCGAGATCGAGCACCGCCTTGGCCTGGCTGCGATCGGCATTGGCCGGATCCTTGGCGAGATCGAGCGTAAGCTTCAGCCGGGCGGCACCGGCAGGCGTGCCGAGCGCATCGAAGCGGGCGGCGATCTGCGGCGCGAGCGGCTGCACCAGCGCAGTGATCTCCTTGAGCGAGCCGGCCATCGAGGTCACCACCAGCCGCCCGGTTGCATCGGCGCGATCGAACCGGCCGGAGCCCTCGCTCGTCACGCCGCTGCTTTGGCCGAACTTGATCTGGTCGATGGCGATGGTCTTGGGATCGTAGGAAAAGCGCGCGGTGAGCGGACGCAGCTCCTGGCCGCTGAGCTTGGCGCGGCCGACGTCCAGCGCCACGCTGGCCTCCGCCGGCCACTCGCCGGTAACGCCGACCAGCGAACGGGTCACGGCCATCGCCGCGTCGAGATCGAGCCGATCGCCCTTCAGCACCGCCTCGAAACGCGAGCCCGGCCCCGCTGGCCGGTTGACGAGGGCGACGCGTCCATCGACGGAGCCGCCGTCGATGTCGGCCTTGAGGCTGTCGATCGCGACCCGCTCCGGCGCCACGTTGAGGTCGCCACGTAGCCGCAGCGGACGCTGGGTGCGATAGCTGCTATCGCCGCGGCCCTGCAGCCAGGCCACCAGCGTGTCGGGCTCCAACGATTCGAGATCAAGCGCGCCGGTGAAGCCCGATGTGACCGAGGTCGAGATGCCGATGGTCCGGAAGGTCAGCCGTGTCGAGCCGGGCGCGCGCAGATCGACCTTTTCGAGGCTCCATGCCGAAGGCTCGTTGTGGAGGTCGGCGGTAAAGTTCTGCACCGGGCGGCCGGAAAGCATGATCTGCTCGGTCGCGAACTGCACGTTGGCCGGCATCGGCAGGGTCGGCAGTTGTGCGATCCAATTGCGCAGCGCCGGCAGCACCAGCGCGGGCGCGATCGCCCGCCGATCCTTGATGTCGTCACCGCCGGCCAGGAGCTTGTCGGCATCGAGCTGGCGTGCGGACAGTGAGGCTTTCAGCACGGGGGCGGCGCCGAAACGGACGTCGCCGCTGCCCGCGAATTTGAGCGAGCGATCCTCCTGGCCGAAGCTGACCTCGATCTGGTCGAGCTTGGCCGACGCCTGGTCGCCGACGATCTTGGTGGCGATGCGCCAAGGCGTCGCGCCGGCCTGGTTCAGCGGACCCGCCTTGGCCTGTTGAGCCTGCTTTGCGGATGACTCCTTCACGGGCTGGGCGGGCTTGTCGTTGTCGGCGCCCTGCTCCTTCGGGGGCGACGACAGCGTCAGCGCGCCCTCGAACTTCGGCGAGCGGTTGGGAAAGCTGATGAGGCCTTCGATGTCGGCCATCACGGGACGCTCGCCCGGGTCGATGTTGAGGTGGACGCGCAGGCCGTTGGAGTCCTTGTCCTGGCTCGACGACACCCGGAACGGGTAGCGGCCGCCGCGGATCGACACCGCGCCGTCGCCGCGCAGCGAACCGGCCAGCGAACGCACGTCGCCGGAGAAGACGATGTCGGTCAGTTCCAGCGTCGAGCGGCTGGCCGCGTCGTGCAGCGCGACACGGCCGGTGAGGTTGAGCCGGTCGATGGCGAGCGCGGCCAGATCGAAGCGGCCGGAGGCTGCCGGCAGGTCGACCTGCCCCTTGGCATCGAGGCCGAGATCGGCCGCCATGCCGCCGATGGTGAGCTCGTTCGCCCGCCACTGCCCACGCATGAGGTCGCCGAGGCTGAATTCGACGTCGAGCTTGTCGGCGCGCAGCTTGCCGAGGTGGTTGGCGCCGCCGAAGGTGACCTGGCGCAGCCGCAGCGTCGGCGTCGGCAACAGCCGTGCGTCCAGCGCACCGGCGACCCGCACGGGCACGCCAATGATCTTGCCCGCCTCGGCCTCGAACTGCGGCCGGAACTGGTTCCAGTCGACGAAGTACGGGCCGATCAGCGCAGCAAGGAGCGCAAGGATGAAGGCAATCGCCAAGCCGAGCAGGGTCGTCTGCACGGGGTCTCCCTCAAAGGACAACGCTCCGGCGTCCCAACCTTAAAACCAATGCGGCCGCGGCCCACTGGCATCGATACCGGAGCGCTGCATCATATAGGATTAAGTATGGCGAAGTCACAGCGCTGTCGGTCTTTCCGGGGCGTTGGACAACTCCGTTGACGAAGATGGTTACCAGTGGGCCGGCAGCCGTTTGAGGCCGCGCAGCACGAAGGTCGGCCGCCAGTCCGGGTTGTCCGGATCGTCCAGCTTCAGCTCCGGCAGCCGCCGCAGCAGGGTTCCGATGGCGATCTCGGCCTCGATCCGGGCAAGCTGCGCGCCCAGGCAATGATGGATGCCGCCGCCGAACGACAGCGGCTTCACGTTTGGCCTGGTGATATCGAGCTGCTCCGGATTGTCCGGATACACCGCGGGATCGCGGTTGGCCGAGCCGAGCAGACACAGCACGCTCTCGCCCGCAGGAATCCGCCGGCCGCCGAGATCCTCGATATCCTCGAGCGCGACCCGCCCGGTGAGCTGCACCGAGGAATCGTAGCGCAGGAATTCCTCGATCGCGTTCGTGATCAGCTCCGGCCGCGCCTTCAAGAGCGCCAGCTGCTCCGGGTTGCGGTGCAGCGCCAGCAGGCCGTTGCCGATCAGGTTGACCGTGGTCTCGTGTCCCGCGCCGAACAGCAGGATGATGTTGGCGGTGAGTTCCTCATGGCTGAGCTTGGCACCATCCTCCTCGGCCTGCAGCAGCTGCGTCGTCAGGTCGTCGCCCGGATGTTTCCGGCGCAGCTCGAACAGGTGCTGGAAATACGCCTTGGACACGGCATTGCCGGCATTGCCCTCGGCGATCTCGGCCTTGGACAGCGGCACCGGCTCGAGCAGGCGGCCGCCCTCGCGCGAGCTCTTGTAGAACGCCTCGCGATGCTCCTCGGGAATCCCAAGCATGTCGCAGATCACGGTGACGGGCAGCTTGAAGGCGAAATCCTCGATCAGATCCATCCGGCCCTGCGGGATCACCTGATCGAGCGTGCGGTCGACGATCTCCTGGATGCGCGGCCGCATGTCCTCGACCCGCCGCGCCGTGAACGCCTTCACGACGAGGCCGCGCAGCCGGGTGTGGTCCGGCGGGTCCTGCTGCAGCATCCAATGCCGCATGCTCTGGAACACCGGCTCCTTCATGATGTCGGGGCCGTAGCGCCGGATCGAACGCGCGACGAAGTCCTTGCCGAAGCGCTTGTCGCGCAGCACCAGGCTCGATTCCGCGTGCCGGCTGGCGAGGAACGCGCCGAACGGCGTCACATGCATCGGATCGTTGTCGCGCAGTTGCGCATAGAAGGGATAGGGGTCGCGGATGAACTCCGGCGACAGCGGATTGAACAGCGGCGCGGCCTTGGCGGCCTGGACATGCTCGTTCATGGGGTTCCTCTCCCTGGATTGGCCGATTAGCTCACGGCCGCGGCGCGATGGCAAGTCGGCCCCGATCACACATCATGCCGCCGCCCCCGCCGTCTTTAACCTGTGCAACTGGCCGGCGACGAGGCGGACCCGGCGGGGGGCCGCGATCCAGATCGCCGCCGCCGAGACGAAGGCGCCGAGGAAGGCGATCACGAAGCCCGGCGTGTAGCTCAGGGTGTAGTCATACAGCACGCCGGTCACCCACGGCCCCGCTGCGCCGCCGCACAGCCCGATCAACATCAGCGTTCCGAAGATGCTGCCGAAATGCGCCCCCTGGAATATTTCCAGCGCGACCGCGCCCATCACCGAGGTCAGGCCGTAGCCCAGCGCGCCCTGCGTCGCCACCATGACGTAGATCAGCACCAGCGACGGCGCGGCCTTGAGCGCGATCAGCGCGGCGAAGCAGATCGCGAAGCCGAGACAGCCCAATCCCCACACCGCCTCGCGCCCCAGGCGGTCCGACAGATGGCCGAGCGCGATCTGGCCGGGAATCCCGAGCAGGCTGACGGCCCCGAGCGCCCACACCGCGACGCTCGAGCTGAAGCCGATCTCGAGCAGGTATTTCGTCTGGTGCACCTGCACCGCGTACCAGACATAGAGCCCGAAGAAATAGCCCAGCGCGAGCCACCAGAACCGGCCCGTGCGCAACGCGCGCGACAACGTCCAGTCGGTGCCGGCCCAGGCGGCGTCGACGACGTTGGAGACCGGCTTGGCCGCGTGGGCGAGCGGCGCGGCGTCGCCGTCGGGGCGCAGGCCGATCTCCTCCGGCTTCTTGCGCAGCAAGAAATTGATCGGCGCCAGCACAACCAGCACGACGATGCCCATCGCGGTGCAGGCCGTGCGCCAGTTGGTCTGCGCGATCATGTGCTGCACCCACGGCAACAGCGTCATCGAGCCGACGCCGACGCCGGCGAAGGCGATGCCGATCGCCAGCCCGCGGCGGCGAATGAACCAGTTCGGCAGGAACAAGGACTGGCCGGAATAGCCAAGGCAGACGCTGCCGGCGCCGACCATCACGCCGATGGTGAGGTACAGATGCCAGGGCTGCGTGGTCAGCGGCGCGAGCAGGAGACCGCCGGCCATCAGCACGACGCCGAGCTCCATTACGGCCCGCGGGCCGGTGCGATCCATCAGCCGTCCGATCAGCGGACTGACGATTCCGGAGGCAACGAAGCCGAACGAGAACGCGCCGGCGGTGACGCCGCGGTCCCAGCCGAATTCGGCGAGAACAGGCGGATAGAACAGCGAGAACGCGGTGCGCGCATTGACGCCGACGGCCATCGTCACGAAAGTCACGGCGACGATGACCCAGCCATAATAGAACGGCAGGCGCATTGTTGTTTCACTCCCTGGTGCATCCTTCGCATCATCTGCATGCGGAGGGGTCAAGGATTTTCTACGCCGCGCCATCCCGTGTCAGTTACCTCCGAGGTCATGTGTGCGGCGCACCTTTGGGAACACTGGCCTCTCCTCCGTCATGGCGAGCGCAGCGAAGCAATCCAGGGCTGTGGACGGGACTCTCGATTGCTTCGCTGTGCTCGCAATGACGACGCTGAGATATCTCGCGCTCATCGAACAGACCGACGCGCGTCTGCAATTCCGCGGCATGACATGCCCGGGCTGTGCAACGTCCGTTCACCCTCATCGAACAGGAGGGCGCAGGGAAGGCCGGGCGCTGGCCGCGCCCGTGGCCCGCCTGCTCAAAAAAATGCAGGCGGCAGGTACCACAGGTTCAGCCGAGATCGCCCGGCCCTCCCTGCGCGATGGGCTTCACGCTTATATGCAGGCTTCCTGGCGCTCGGCTTGTTGGCCGCCATGCGCGACAACGCGTTTCACGCGTTGCGCGGTGATACCAGCGTCGAGGTATCAGAACCCTGCAACTTCACGTCCGCAAGAGCTTCGTTCGTCCGCACATCGAAAGGACATGCTGCGAGTTCTCGCGGCCACCGCTCCCCGCCTCGCGTGTCGTGACGATCGCGCGCAACGCCCCTGCGCAAGTGAGGCGGGATGCGCGAGAGGATCGCGGTGATTTGCCCGACGAGGCTGGGCAAGAACTCAGTGTTCACGGTAAGATTTGGAGGCATGACGAATCGGCCGTTCAAGAGCGGCGAGAGCCGCGATCAAGAGAGCCTGCTTCCGCCTCGGATTGAGGATTATGTCGGGCCGGACAATCCGGTTCGTGCGATTGACAGCTACGTCAACGCCCTCGATCTTGCCAAGCTTGGCTTCCGCCACGCCAAGCGGAGGGGATTGGGTGTCGGGCAGCCGCCGTACGATCCGGCGGACCTGCTGAAGCTTTATCTCTATGGTTATCTGAACCAGATCAGATCGTCGCGCCGGCTCGAGCGTGAAGCCGGCCGCAATCTGGAGCTGATCTGGCTGTTGAGGAACCTGAAGCCCGGCTATCGGACGATTGCGAACTTCCGCAAGGAGAACTGGGCTGCCTTGAAGGCGGCGAACCGTAGCTTCGTCCTGTTGCTGCAGGAGATCGGGCTGATCGGCGGGACCCTGGTCGCGGTCGATGGCGCGCTGTTCCACGGCAATGCCAGCAAGGACAGCATCTTCACGCGCGGGAAGCTCGCCAAACAGATCGCCAAGCTCGATGAGGAGATCGAGGCGTACGGCAAGTCTCTCGACACCAACGACGCGACGGAAGCCAAGCGGCCCGGCGACGGCAAGGATGACAACAAGGATGGAGGCGATGTCGGGGACAAGATCAAGGAGCTGATGGCCAAGCGTGAACGCGCACAGTCCGATCTGGAGAACCTGGACAAAGGCGACAAGGGACAGGTGTCGAAGACCGATCCCGATGCGCGGCTGCTGAGCAAGGGCGACCAGACGATCGCAGGCTACAATGTCCAGAGCGTCGTCGACGACAAGCATAAGCTGATCATCGCCAGCGAGGTCGTCAATCGCAGCGATACAGGACACCTTCATATGATGGCGAAGGCGGCCAAGGAGGGCCTCCAGGTCGAGGCGCTGCAGATACTGGCGGATGTCGGCTATTACAACAGCGGGGATCTCAAGGCTTGCGAGGATGACGGCATCACCGCCTATGTCCCGCTGCATCACGGCAATGGCAAGAAGCACGGTCGCTTCACGCGAGGTGACTTCACCTACAATTCCGCAACCGACACCTATCAGTGTCCCGCAGGCCAAGCGCTGCATCCAACGAAGAAGCTCTGGAAGAATACGAGCGGCAGGATGGAACGCCGCTACCTGGCCTCCGTAGCGACTTGCGGCATCTGCCTCCTCAAGGCGTCTTGTCTCTCTGCGAAGGCAAAAAGCCGCAGCGTCTCTCGATGGGAGCACGAAGAGGTGCTGGATCGTCACCGCCAGAGGATGGCGAGCGAACAGGCCGGCCGATTGATGCGCCGCCGCTCAGCCATCGTCGAGCACCCGTTCGGCACGCTCAAGTGCCGCGCCGGCTATCAGCACTTCCTTGTCCGCGGCTTCGACAAGGTTCGCGGGGAATGGAGCCTGATGGCGCTCTCCTACAACCTCACCCGCGTCCTCAACATTCTCGGTTTCGACGACTTCCTCGCCCGCATCGCCGAATGGGCTCTTGCAGCTCTACATGCCACTTCTGGCAAGGCAAGGGGCGCATGGGAGGCGATTTCGTTTGCCCTCATCCGGTTCTGGACCATGATGCAGTCATGGCTCGAAATTGCACCGCGCCGAGCCCTCTCAGCCCCCTAATTCGGATTCTTGCCCAGCCTCGACGACGCAAGCGAAATGACTGCGACAAAGTAACCCGTCGGGCAAAATGGGCCCGACGGGCAGATGCAGATCGAACTAACAAGTCAGCGGCTCACGCCGCAGCCTTCGCCTCGTCTGCGCCATGGAACGCATACACGTCCATGCGCAGCACGCCGTAATTGGCGCTGTTGTGCAGGCGCTCCACGCGGGCGCCCTCGCCAGCGGCGCCGAGCGCGGCGAACAGCGGCAGGAAGTGCTCGTCGGTCGGATGGTTGTCGCGCGCGTGCGGGGCGAGACGGCGGTAGTCGACGAGATCGTCGACGCGACCCTCGATCGCGGCCTGGTGCACCCAGTCGGCGAAGTCGACCACCCAGGACGGCGCGGGATCGTCGATGTCGAGCCGGCGCTTGCGGAACTCGCCGAGATTGTGGGTGAAGCTGCCGCTGCCGATGATCAGCACGCCCTCCTCGCGCAGCGGCGCCAGCGCACGGCCGAGCGCGAGATGATGCGCAGGGCCCTGCTCGGTCTGGATCGAGAGCTGCAGCACCGGAATGTCGGCCTGCGGGTACATCAGGAGCAGCGGCACCCAGGCGCCGTGATCGAGGCCGCGCTCGCGGTCGATGCCGACCGGCAGGCCGGCCGCCTGCAACCGCGCCGCGACGGCCTGCGCGAGATCGGGCGCCCCCGGCGCGGGATAGCGCAACTGATAGAGCTCACGGGGAAAGCCGTAGAAGTCGTAGATGGTCTCGTTGGTGGCCACCGCATTGACGGCGGGGATGTCGGTCTCCCAATGCGCCGAGATCACCAGGATCGCCTTCGGCCGCGGCAGGCTGCCGCCGAGGCCGACGAGGAAGTCACGGGCGGCCGAATCCGTGAGCGGCAGCATCGGCGAGCCGTGCGACAGGAAGATGCTGGGCAGGGTCATGTCATGGCTCCTCGTGCAATGGATATCTCAGGTGGCGCCCCAAACCACAACTGTCGTCCCTGCGAACGCAGGGACCCATACCGCGTGATCGACGGTCGAGGCAGGCTGAGCGTCGCCCCTCGTGCTCGACTCAGATTTGCCTGTGGTCATGGGTCTCCGCGTTCGCGGGGACGACGGGGTTTCGGCGACCGCTGTCGGCCCCCTACGCCAGCGTCAATGCGCGCTGCGCAACTGCCCGCCGGCAAGGCCGCTGCGAAGGCTGCCCAGCGCATAGGCGCCGTCGCCGAGCAGGGCCTGGATCACCAGGGTGACGGCCCAGAACGCCGGATACTCCCAGCCGCCCTTCGGATTGTTGAAGAAGAACCCGGCAGAGCCATGCACGGTGAAGATGGCGCCGAGCAGGATCGGCACGGCGGCGAGCGCGACCCAGCGGGTGGCGATGCCGAGGATCAGGGCAATGCCGGCCAGGATCTCGGCGGCGATCACGAGATAGGCCAGCTCGGGCGGCAGGCCGATGCTGCCGAAGAACTTTGCGGTGCCGGCCGGGCTGAAGACGAACAGCTTGAGGCTGGCATGGGCCAGGAACAGCCCGCCAAGAGTGAGGCGGAGCAGGAGCGCGGCATAAGGCGCAGTACGGGAATCGATCATCGGGACCTCCGTGGGGACTTCCCGCCATATGGATCATTTCCCCTCAGACGATAATCCGCTACAATGGAAAATCAGTTCACACTCCAAGAGTGAGATGATCCAGTGTTGGACCGGCTGACCGGACTGGAGGTGCTCTCGAAGGTGGCCGGCTGCGGAAGCCTGTCGGGCGCGGCCCGCCTGCTCGGCATGTCGCCGACCATGGTGACAAAACACCTCGCGGCGCTGGAGACGCGACTCGGCACCAAGCTGTTTCACCGCACCACGCGCCGGCTGACCATCACCGAGGCCGGACGCCGCTATCTCGACCTTGCCGAGCGCGTGCTCGGCGACTTCGAGGCGGCCGAGAGCGCGATCGCGGCCGACCGCGTCGAGCCGCGCGGGCTGTTGCGCCTCAATGTCCCGCTCGCCTTCGGCACGCGCCAGATCGCGCCGCTGCTCGCCGGCTTCGCCGCGCTCTATCCCGGCGTCAGCGTCGAGCTCGGCCTCAACGACCGGCTGGTCGACCTGATCGAGGAAGGCTGGGATCTCGCGATCCGCATCGGCACGCTCAAGGACTCCAGCCTGGTGGCGCGGCGGCTGGCGCCGTGCCGGATGATGGTGTGCGCCGCGCCGTCCTATCTCGCCGTGCATGGGACACCGCGCACCACGGCCGATCTCGCCGGTCACAACTGCCTCGGCTATACGCTGGCGGCGGCCGGCCCGTCGCGCTGGCGCATGGGCGGCAAAGCCGCGGTCGATGTCACGGTGAGCGGCAATCTGCGCGCCAACAATGGCGATGCGCTGCTCGCGGCGGCGTTGGCCGGACAGGGCGTGATCTACCAGCCGACCTTCATCGTCGGCGACGACATCCGCGCGGGCCGGCTGGTGCCGCTGACGCTCGACGCGCCGCCGTCGGACCTGCTGGCGGTGCACGCCGTCTATCTGCCGGACCGCACGCCATCGGCCAAGGTGCGCGCCTTCATCGACCACCTCGCCGCGGCGTTCGCGCCGGAGCCGCCCTGGGATCGCGATCTTGCGTGAGCGGACGAACACATCGACCGTGATGCGCTTGGAGACATCGACATGATCGAGCAACCACGCCACGACGGCAACCATCATTGGCCGATGCTCCGCTCGCTGCGAGGCTGGCGGATCAGCGCCCTGCCCGCCGATCTCGCCGCCGGATTGACGCTGGCGGCGATCGCGATCCCCGAGCAGATGGCGACCGCCAAGCTCGGCGGCTTCACGCCCGAGACCGGCTTCTTCGCCTTCATGGCGGGATCGCTGGGGTTCGCGCTGTTCGGCGCCAACCGCTTCCTGTCCTGCGGCGCCGATTCCACGATCACGCCGATCTTCGCCGGCGGCCTGGCGCTGCTCGCGGCCAGCGGCACGCTTGAATACGGCAGCCTCGCTGCGGCGCTGGCGCTGCTGGTCGGAGTCATGCTGGTGCTGGCCGGCGGCTTCAGGCTCGGCGGCATCGCCAACCTGCTGTCGGTGCCGGTCACCGTGGGCTTCCTGGCCGGCATCGCCGTTCACATCATCGTCTCGCAATTGCCGGGCGTGCTCGGCCTGCCGTCACCGAGCGGGCCAACGCTGGCGCGGATCGCCACCCTCGCGGGCGAACTCGGCAAGGCCAACGGGTACACGATGCTCATCGGCTTCGGCGTGCTCGCGACCATCACGGTCTGCGAGCGGATCAGCGCCCGCATTCCCGGCGCGCTGATCGCGCTTACGGCCTCGACCTTGTTCGTGCTCTCGGCCGGGCTGCGGGGACGCGGCGTGCCCGTCATCGGCGAGATCGCCGGCACGGTGCCGATGCCGTCCGTGCCGCTGATCGGGCCGGAACAATGGGCGAAGCTGGTTCCGCTCGCCTTCCTGATCGCGGTCGTGGTGATGGTGCAGACGTCGGCGACGACGCGCTCGTTCCCTTCCGATCCCGACCGCGCGGCCGACGTCGACCGCGACTTCCTCGGCGCCGGTGCCGGCAGCCTGCTGGCCGGATTGTTCGGCGCGTTTCCGGTCAATGCGAGTCCACCGCGCACCGGCATCGTGGTCGAGACCGGCGGCCGGTCGCAGGTCGCGGGCCTGCTCGCCGCTGGGATCGTGCTGCTGCTCGTGCTGTTCGGAGCCCGGCTGCTTGCGAACGTCCCGGAGGCAGCGCTCGGCGGCGTGCTGCTGTTCGTCGCGCTGCGCATCATCCGCGTCGCGCAGATCACAAGCGTCTATCGTGCGTCGAAGGGCGAGTTCCTGCTCATCCTGGCCACCGCGGTGGCCATCGTCGCACTGCCGATCGAGCAGGGCGTCGCGCTCGGCATCGCGCTGTCGCTGCTGCACGGCATCTGGAGCACGACGCGCGCCCACCTCATCGCCTTCCAGCGCGTGCCGGACACGACGATCTGGTGGCCGGCACATCCGCAGATCAAGGGCGAGGAACTGTCCGACATCGCCGTGGTCGGCTTCCAGGCCCCGCTCAGCTTCCTCAATGCAGCGACGTTCCGCGCCGACATGCAGCGCCTGCTGCGCAGCCGCAAGCCGCGGCTGGTGGTGTTCGAGGCCAGCGCCATCGTCGAGATCGATTTCACCGCCGCGCAGACCCTGCGCGACGTGATCCATATCTGCAACGAGGCCGGTATCGTGTTCGCGGTGGCGCGGCTGGAGTCGCTGCGGGCCCAGGCGGCCTTCGAACGGTTCGGCCTGTACGATGTGCTGCCCCGGGAGCGCGTGTTCCACAGCGTCGATCACGCGCTGCGGAAGCTGCGCAGCAGTGCCTCGGATGTGCACGCTTGAGGGAATGGCGGCACGAGCGCCGCCGTGGTCGACGACGACCCCGGCGGCAGGCGGACGCTTGCGCTCTGCGCAGTGACCTCGTGATACAAACCGTTACACGTTGCGGCGACGGTCGACATATGCCCGCTAAATTCATCGGCGAGACAACCGCCTCACGAGGCCCGGCGCGTCGGCCGCGGCGAGAGAGGAATCATCGATCATGCACAAGCTGCTTCCGCTGCTGTTGATAGTCATCTCCAGCACGACCGCCCAGGCTCAGGACAGGAGCGCCATGCGCCAGGCCTGCGGCGACGATGTGCGTACGCTCTGTACTGGAATCATGCCGGGCGGCGGCCGCATCAAGCAATGCATGATCGAGAAGTTCGACAAGCTCTCCGACGGTTGCAGGACGGCGTTGAAGGACGCAAAGGCGCAGCAAGGCGGAAAATGATGCCGCCTGCGACGAAAGCCAGTGGGACGCGTCGCTGATCGTTCATGTTCCTTGCAGCGAATGTCTGCTAGAAGACCGCACGATGGCGTCGACACTGCAGCGATGCGCCACATGATCGGCAGAGCTGCATCGGGCGACCGGCGTCGTCGAGAGCTCTATGGTACTGGGAAGAGGTTTCGAGACCTCGAAAATATTGCGAAACCAAAATTTGCCCGACGACGTCTAAGGACTGCACTGCTTCGAAACCAACGAGAGGACCGCACTGCAATGCGCAATCTGTTCACCTCCGCCCTGCTCGCCGCGACCGTCATGTTGGGCGCGTCGGCCGCGCAGGCCTTCACGCTGCCGGCCCAGCCGGCTGCTCCAGACAGCAATGTCGAGCGCGTCGCCGGCGGCTGTGGTCCCGGTTGGTTCCCCGACCGCTGGGGCCGCTGCCGGCCCGCCCCGCGCGTCTATCGCCCCTACGGCTACGGCGTCTACGGCCCGCGCACCTGCTGGGTGCGGCCGACGCCGTGGGGACCGCGCCGCGTCTGCCGTTGATCTGCACGGAAACAAAGCGCCGCCGCGTGTCGAACGCGGCGGCGTTTTCTATTTGGCGAATCGTGATGCATTCCGACATCTCCCGCGAGCTGGGAGATGTGAGCAGCGGCCCTATGTGATCAGCGGGCCTGCACGCCGAACCCGAATCCGAAACCCAGCTCGGCTTGGATTGCCGATCAGCGCGCCGGGATGATCTTGCCTGGATTGAAGATGTTCTGCGGATCGAGCGCCTGCTTCACCGCGCGCATCGCATCGAGCGCTTCCGGGCCGAGCTCGGACTCGAGATATTTCTGCTTGCCCTGGCCGATGCCGTGCTCGCCGGTGCAGGTGCCGCCCATGGCCTGCGCGCGCTCGACGAGGCGATGCATGAACTCGTCGCCGCGGGCCATCTCGTCGGCGTCGTCGACGTCGCACATCAAGGAGCAGTGGAAATTGCCGTCGCCGACATGGCCGACGATCGGCGAGGTCAGCCTGAGACGCGCGAGGTCCTCCTCGGTCTCGGTGACGCAGTCCGCGAGCCTGGAGATCGGCACGCAGACATCGGTCGCGACCACGCCGACACCGGGCCGGATCGCCTTCACGGACCAATAGGCATCGTGACGCGCCTGCCACAGCTTGGTGCGGTCCTCCGGCTTGGTGGTCCAGGCGAAGTCGCCGCCGCCGCACTCCCTGGCGATCTCGGCAAAGTTCTTCGACTGCTCGGCGACCTCGGCCTCGCTGCCGTGAAACTCCAAGAGCAGCAGCGGCGTCTCCGGCAGCGTCAGCTTGGAATAGGCGTTGCAGGCCTTGACCTGCGCCGCATTGAGCAGCTCGATGCGCGCCACCGGAATGCCGGTCTGGATCGCGAGGATCGTCGCCTGGCAGGCGCCGCGCACGGTCTCGAACGAGCACGACGCCGCGGCGATGGTCTCGGGAATGCCGCGCAGCCGGATCGTCATCTCGCAGATGATGCCGAGCGTGCCCTCGGCGCCGATGAACAGGTGCGTCAAATCGTAGCCGGCCGCGGACTTCTTGGCGCGGGTGCCGGTCTTGATGATCTCGCCGTCGCCGCGCACGACCTTCAGCGCCAGCACGTTCTCGCGGATGGTGCCGTAGCGCACCGCATTGGTGCCGGAGGCCCGCGTCGACGCCATGCCGCCGAGGGACGCGTCGGCGCCGGGATCGATCGGAAAGAACAGGCCCTGGTCGCGCAGATATTCGTTCAAGGTCTTGCGGGTGATGCCGGGCTGGATCACGCAGTCGAGGTCCTCGGCATGCACCTCCAGCACCTTGTTCATGTCGCGCATGTCGATGCAGATGCCGCCGGCCGGCGCATTGACCTGGCCCTCCAGCGAGGTGCCGGTGCCGAACGGAATGATCGGCACGCCCTTTGGTGCACAGATGCGGACGACGTCCTGGATGTCGGCGGTCTCCTGCGCCAGCACCACGCCATCCGGCGGCTGCGTCGGCAGCCAGGTCGTGGTATGGCCATGTTGCTCGCGCACGGCCTGCGAGGTGATGAGCCGGTTGCCGAAGCGAGCCGCGAGTGCGTCGAGCGCGCTCTTGAGCGCCTCCGGCGCGGGCCGCTTCAAATCGTGATGGGGGATCGTCGTCGCCACTGCTTCCTCCGAAAGTTGGGCGGACCGTGGCAAAGGACGCAACAGGGGTCAAGGGAGCAAACGGAAGAGCCGATGAGCGATAATGCAGTGCCCATACAAGCCGGCGCGGGGCCGTTCCTGTCGTCCATCATGCAGATCGAGCCGCAATGGATCGACTACAACGGCCATCTCAACATGGCCTATTACAACGTCATGTTCGACCGCGCGATCGACCAGCTATGGGCCGAGCTCGGCATCGGACCGGCCTACATGAAGGAACGGCAGGGCTCGACCTTCATCACGGAGTGCCACGTGCGCTATTTGCGCGAGATCCATCTGGGTGATCCGGTGCAGGTCGCGGTCTGGCTGATCGGTGCCGACGAGAAGCGGCTGCACACGTTCGAGGAGCTCCGCCACGCCGACGAGGGCTGGATCTCGGCGAGTTCGGAGGGCATGTCGGTGCATATCGACATGACCAAGCGCAAGGTCGCGCCGTTTCCGCCGGACATCCAGGCCAACATCGCCCGCGTGCTGCAGGCGCATGCCGCGCTGCCGCAGCCCGACGGGCTCGGCCGCGCCATCGGCATGCCGAAGAGGTGACGGTGACCGGCCGCCGCTACGCCGGCAGGCCGGCGTCGGACAATCCCTCGAATACCCGGGCCGAATAGGCGTCCGGTAGCGGCGGCATGCCGCGCTGGACCTCGGCCAGGGTCAGGTCCGGATAGCCGGCACGCAGCGCCTGCAGACTGCGCAGGGCCGCGGATCGCTCGCCCGCCAGCACGTGGGACGGGCACATGGTCCGGTGCACCCAGAGCGACGACGGGTGCTCGCGCAGGCCGCGCTGCTGCCAGCGCGCCGCCTCCGCGTAGGTCCCGGCGGCGAAATGCGCGCAGCCGATTCCAATGATGGCGTTGAAGGCGAGCGGGTCCTGCGGCGCGAGATCCAGCGCAATCCGAAAGCGCTCGATCGCCGACGCGGCATCGCCGCGATAGACATCGAGCCAGCCGCTGCGGCTCCAGGCCCAGGCGGCACCGCCATCCAGCGCGAGCGCCCGGCCCACCACCTGCTCGGCCTCGGCGAGCTCATCCAGCAAGGTGAGCGCGTTGCCGAGCACGCACAGCACGGTCGCATCCGCGAGCTCGGTCGGCACGCGCTGCGCCAGCGCGCGACCAAGCTGCCGGTCCTGCCCGGGCGCGGTGCCGAAATGATAGACCGCGCGCTGGCCGTAGGCCCAGGCCGCGAGCGCCGTGGCCAGGGCATGACGGGGATCGCGGGCGATGGCCTGATGCAGCAGCTCGAGCGCACTGCGGTTGCCGTCGGCGTCGAGCGACAGCACGCCGGGCATGGCGCGCAGCGCGAGATCCTGCGCGGTCAGATCCTCATCCGGTTTGCGCAGCGCCCGATCGATCTCGGCGCGGCGCAGGCTTTGCAGCAGCGATGCCGCCACGCGGGCGGCCAACCGTTCGTGACCGTCGGCCTCCCACCGCAGCATGACCTCGCCGCGATGCGCCCATATCAGCCCGCCGCTGTCCTGGTCGATCAGCTGCAGCAGCAGCCGTGACGCGCCATCCCGACCCTGGAGCGACGCGTTCATGCGGTAGCGCGCCGCGCGCGGCTGGGTCGTCACGGCAAATCCCGCGCGGGTCAGCGCCAGCGTGAGCTCGGCCGCGAGGTCGTCCGCCAGCTCGCGCACGCTCGGATCGGTGGCGATCATGGCGAAGGCAATGGTCGGCCGATCGCGCACCGGCGCAATGGTGGTGCGCGACGCGGCGAGCTGCGCCATCAAGACCGCCTGCCGCTTCAGGGTTTCCGACGGCGTCTCGCCGTGGCAGCGACGATAGCCGGCGGCGAAGCGGCCGTAATGCGGGAAGCCGCAGCGCAGCGCGACGTCCATCACCTTCCCGCCGGCGCGCCCCTGCAGAAACTCGACACGGGCGCGCGCGTAGCCGATCTCCTGCCGGACCATTTGCGGCGACCGGCCGATCGACCTGACGAACTGGCGCTGCAAGGTCCGTCCGGAAACGCCGGCAATCTTCGCCAGATCGGCCAGCGTCCAGCGCCGCCCGAGGTCGTCATGCATCGCTTCGAGCGCGCGGCGCACGCTGCGTGGCAAAGGCTGCCGCGCCGCCAGGGGAACCTGATCTCCGTCCATCATGCGACGACGTCCAATTGCCTATGGGTCATCGGCGGCGCTCGAAAAGTTCACGATCCGGATGGCCGTGTCGCGATCTGGATAGCGCCGCCCGAAGCCTGCCGCGTACGTCTCCACACACCAGCGCGCGCAACAGCGCTGCATTCTCCGGAGGAGACCATCATGACCGCATCAGCTGCAATTCAGGCCGGCGCGACCGCAGAGCCGGATTTCACCGCGCTCAAGGCACGCCAGCACAGCGCGTGGTCGTCCGGCGACTACGCCATCGTCGGCAACACGCTGCAGATCGTCGGCGAGGAACTCTGCGAGGCGCTTGACATCCGCGCCGGCCAGAAGGTGCTCGACGTGGCCGCCGGCAACGGCAACGTCACATTGGCTGCGGCGCGGCGCTGGTGCAACGTCGTCTCGACCGACTACGTGCCTGCCCTGCTCGACCGCGGGCGCCAGCGTGCCGCCGCCGACGGCCTGTCCGTGCAGTTCCAGGAGGCCGATGCCGAGGCGCTTCCGTTCGGCGATGGCACATTCGACGTGGTGGTCTCGACATTCGGCGTGATGTTCACGCCCCAGCAGGAGCGCGCCGCCGCCGAGCTCACCCGGGTGTGCCGCAGCGGCGGCAAGATCGGCCTGGCCAATTGGACCCCCGACGGCTTCATCGGCCAGTTGTTCAAGACGCTCGGCAAATATCTGCCACCGCCCGCCGGCGCCAGATCGCCGGCGCTGTGGGGCACCGAGGCACGCATCCGAGAGATGTTCGCCGATGCCACCGACATTCGCTGCCATCGGCGTCATTTCGCGATGCGCTACCGCTCGCCTGAGCATTTCGTCGACGTGTTCAAGACCTACTATGGCCCGGTGCTCAAGGCCTTCGCTGCGCTTGATGGCGACCGCCAGGCCGATCTCAAGCGCGACATGCTGGCCCTGATCGGGACGCTCAATCGCGCCGAGGACGGCACGATGGTGGTGCCGTCGGAGTATCTCGAAGTGGTCATCATCAAACGCTGAGATCGTCAGCTCTGCATCACCCAGTCCGGCAGGCGCGCGAACCAGGGCTGCGCCTGCTCGAGCTGGCGGGCGAGCCGCAGCAGCCTCGTCTCGTCGCCGAGCCGGCCCATGCGGGCGCGCCTGCGTCCCGCGCTCAGCTCCCGCCGGCCGCCCTCTTCTTCGCAGCACCGGACTTGGCGACGCGCGCCTTCGCGGCGCGCGGCTTGGGACTGGTGGCCCTGACCGCCAAGCGGGCCTGCGGCCGAATGCGGTAGCGTCCCGACCCCACCGGATCGCGGTTGCTGACCTGGTTCTGCGGCACGCCCTGCAGCACCTGGACGATGTCGTCGCGGACCACCGGGAAGATCCGGTAATACTGGTGCTGCTGCGGGTCCTGCTCGAACGTCGTCACATCCGAACAATCGATCGCGGTGACCTTGTCGCTGACGCTGCCCATGTTGTCGGGACCGTCGCTGCCGAGCCGCGGACCGTTGAATTTCGTGCCCGCGCTCAGCGTATTGAGCACCCAATCCTTGGTCGAGTGATAGACCGTGACGCTGCTCGCGGTGCGCGGCAGATATTTCAGCTTCGCCGGGTCGTCGAACGCGTCCGCGTCCTCGTCGGCCGCCGCGAGCACGACCTTGTCGAAGGTCCTGCGCAATCCGGTCAGGGACGGCTGCGTCCCGCCCATCCGCACCATCGCCGGAACGCCGCCGGCCATGGCCGCGCCGGCGACCGGGTCGGGCATCTGCATCAAGGCCTGCAACGCGTTGCGCAGGACATAGACGCCCATGCTGTGACAGATGAGATGAATGCTCTGGTTGCAGCGTTCGCTCTCGGGCAGCCCGTCGACGAAATCATAGAGCCGCCGCAGCGTGCGTGCCACGGCCGGGCCGGATGCCGCCGCCGTCTTGCGATCGTGCTGGTAGTCCACAAAGGGCAGCGGCACGCCGACCAGCGAGGCGACCGACGGCCAACTGAACACGAACATGTTGGCGTCGATCCCGTAGAACGCCGAGATCCACCCGGCGCGTTCGATCGAGTCGACGAAGCTGTTGCTGAAGCCGTGAATGAACGCCAGCGTCGGCCGCGCCTTCGCCAGCATGTCGGCACGCAGGGCGCCGAAGATCGTATTGCTGCCGAGGACCGCACGGGAGCCTTGCGGAAAGATCAGTTGCTCGTCCTCGACATGAAGCGATCCAGGCACCAGGGCATAGCTCGATGCCTGCAGATCGACCGCGATCTCGGCCCGGCCATACCTGATGTTCAAGCCGTTGACGGGACCGAGCTCGGAGCTGAACCCGGTAATCTGATTCGTGCCTTCAGCCGTGATCGGTTGCCTGTTGGTCGCGAAATAGACTGTGACGTTCATGATCCCGCCCTCTGAAAGTATCGCCAACGTGCATGGCACGGCACCGGACCAGCGGACCGTCGGAAGCGACGCGGAGTAGTTTCCGCACGACGGCAGCGACGTGCGATGTGCCGGGTCCGAAGAACGTGGCCGTCCGAAGAACGTCGCCGAGCCGGCGCGGCTTAGGCGACCGCGCTCCACCTAAGATAGAACACCACAAACAGCGCGCACGCAATCGCGATGGACGTGCACGGCGTCGTGCGACGCACGACCGCGCCGCTCGAACCGGCCCGCCGGGTGTGGTCAGCTCTGCATCACCCAGTCCGGCAGGCGCGCGAACCAGGGCTGCGCCTGCTCGAGCTGGCGGGCGAGCTGCAGCAGCCTCGTCTCGTCGCCGAGCCGGCCCACGAACTGCACGCCGAGCGGCAGGCCGTCGGCGGTCCAGTGCAGCGGCACGCTCATCGCCGGCGTGCCCGTGAGATTGGCGAGCTGCGTGAACGGGACATATTGCAGGCTGTCGCGGGCGATCTTGTCGATCATGCCGTCGAGCAGGCCCCAGCGCGTCATCAGCCCGAGCAGGCCGATGCGGTCGAGCATGTCGAGCAGGGTCTGCTCGGCGGTGCTCGGATCGCCCTCGCCGTGCCGGATCGGAGGGTGCGCGAGCGTCGGCGTCAGCAGCAGGTCGTAGCGGGCATGGAAGCGCGCCAGCGCCCGCGCGAACTCGTTCCATTTCAAGAGCTGCGTCGTCAGCGCGCCGGCCGAGATCGCGCCGCCGAGCGTCGACAGCACCCGCGTCAGCAGCTCGAACTCCTCGCGCCTGGCGCCCTTGCCGCGCGCGTCGGCGACCAGCGCCGCGACCTGGCCAAAATAGATGTGCAGGAACGCTGTCGCGAGCGCGGCGCCATCGATGTCGGGCGAGGCCTCCTCGACCTCGTGACCAAGGCCCTGCAGCAGCTTCACGGCGTTGTCGACCGCAAGCTTCGCCTCGGCATGCACCTCGGTCCCGATCGGCGACGCCACCGTGTAGCCGATGCGCAGGCGGCCGGGATCGCGGGCCACCGCGTTGGCGTAGACCACGCCGGGCTCGGCGGTGAGAAAGGGATCACCGGGCTCGCCGCCCGCGATGACGTCGAGCGCGAGCGCGGTGTCGCGGACGCTGCGCGACACCACGCCCTCGCTGGATGCGCCGAACCAGTACTCGCCGAAGCCGGGCCCTGACGAGATCAGCCCGCGCGATGGCTTCAGGCCGAACAGGCCGCAGCAGGCGGCGGGAATGCGGATCGAGCCGCCGCCGTCATTGCCGGCGGCCATCGGCACGACGCCCGAAGCGACCGCCGCCGCAGCGCCGCCGCTGGAGCCGCCGGGCGTATGTGCGGGATTCCAGGGGTTGCTGACGCGGCCGAAGGCGCGGGAGTCGCTGACGCCCTTCAGCGCGAGCTCCGGCAGGTTGGTCTTGCCGAAGATCACCAGGCCGGCCTCGAGATACCGCCTGACGACCGAGGCATGCTCGCCGGCGACGAATCCGGATAGCGCCTTGCTGCCATAGGCCGTCGGCAGGCCCGCATAGTCCTGGGCGCAGTCCTTGATCAGGAACGGTACGCCGGTGAGCGGGCCGTTGGCGGGCTTGGCGAGCTGCGCGCGGGCCTCGCGCTCCATCAGCCTGCAGACCGCGTTGGTCCTCGGCTGGGCCCGCTCGTTCTGCGCCAGCGCGAGCTGAAGCAGCTCGGCCGCATTGGTCTCGCCGCCCTTCACCGCGGCGGCAAGCGCCGTCGCATCGCGCTGCACATAGTCCCGGACGTTCACATTGCCCTCCCCGCGCCGCCATTCGTCGCCGTGATCGTAGCTGATTCTGGCTGCGACCGAGGCGCAGTTGCGCCGAACGCGGCGGCAATACGGCGCATTGGCGGCAATCGTGGCCCCACCATGATCTACTGCGGTCGATTTGAGGGCGGGATTACGCAGTCTGGTCCTGATTTTAGTAGATTTGATTCAGATCATTCGTCCTGTCCCTTGCACCGACCTAACCTTATGCATCGTTAGTTGCGTAGAGTGACGAGAGAGCGATGGGACGCCTCGCAAGCCTGCTGAGCCGAGCGCACGGTCCGCATGAGGATGCGGCAGCCCTGCCCGTGACCACCGCCGACTACTTCATCCTGCTGTCGCGCGCGATGGAGAGCCTGCCGGATTCCACCCCCGAACGCCGCGCCGAAGTCTACCAGTCGGCCCGCCAGGCGCTGGTGACCCAGTTGCAGGCGATGGATCCGCCGGTCTCGCGATCACGCATCAAGGCCGAGCAGCGCGCGCTCGACGATGCGGTTGATACGATCGAGACGCGCGCGCTGACGGCGCCGGACGGCAGTCCGGAACAGACGACGACGCTGGTCCCGGATGACCCGCTGTATCCCTCCTTCGTTACTACACAAATCGACATTCCGACCGCTTCCGTTTCAACAGCCCAAGATGATGACCAGGACCCCGCCATGGCTCAAACCCAGTTTCATTCCAAGTTTGCCCCGCGCGCCGTCGAGGAGAAGCCGATGTCACGACTCGATGAAATCAACCGGGTGCTGCGCAAGCTGCAGAGCGACTCGTTCGGGGTCGAGGCCTGCGCGCTGATCTCGGAGGACGGGCTGATGATCGCGAGCGTGCTCGCGGCCGACATGGAGGAGACGCGGGTTGCCGGCATGACCGCGACCTTGCTGTCGCTCGGCGGCCGCGCCGCCATGGAGCTCGGCCGCAGCCATCTGCAGGAGGTCATCATCCGCGGCGAGTCCGGCTATGCCGTGCTGGTCAGCGCCGGCCGTGGCGCGCTGCTGCTCGCGCTCACCAACGAGAACAGCAAGCTCGGGCTGACCTTCTTCGACATGCGCGAAGCCGTCAGATCGCTGCAGAAGGTACTGTAGCGCACCGTCGTCCAATGAGCCGGCGCGCTGCGATGGCGCGGCGCCGGCGGGAGTAGTTTCATGGCCAATACCGTCCTCTACGACGACGGCGTTCACAAGAACATTCTGCTGGAGGATTTCGGCGCCGGCGACCACGCGGTGCAGGCGAACCAGCATCTGATCATCCACGACCGCGTCGGCATGCTGCTCGATCCGGGCGGCCACAAGGTCTATTCCAGGGTGCTCAGCGAGACCTTCAGCGAGCTCTCGGGCGGGCGGCTGAAATATCTGTTCCTGTCGCACCAGGATCCCGACATCGTCGCGGCGATCAACGGCTGGCTGATGACGACCGACGCCGACGCCTACATCTCCGAGCTGTGGACCCGCTTCGTGCCGCATTTCGGCTTCGACCACATCGTTGCCCACCGGCTGAAGCCGATCCCCGACGAGGGCATGGTGTTCGATCTCGCGGGCAGCAGGCTGTACGCGCTGCCGGCGCACTTCCTGCACAGTGAGGGCAATTTCCAGCTCTACGATCCGATCTCGAAGATCCTCTATAGCGGCGACCTCGGCGCCTCGATCGGCGTCGACTACACCGTCGTGCGCGACTTCAAGGCGCATACGCGCTTCATGGAGGGCTTTCACCGGCGCTACATGGTCTCCAACCGCGTCATGAAGGCGTGGGCGCAGATGGTCAGCACGCTCGACATCGAGATCATCGCCCCGCAGCACGGCGCGCTGTTTCCGGATGCTACGATGTCGCGCCAGTTCATCGCGTGGTGCGCGGGGCTCGAATGCGGCATCGACCTGATCACGCCGAAATTCAAGGTGCCCGTGGGCTGACATGCTGGCGCCCTCCCCGAACTCCGCTCTGCCTTCTCCCGCCATGCGCATCGATGCGTGCACCGTGGCCGGCGAAGAGGCGCCGGTCTGGCTCGCCGCGGCCTTCGCCGTCGCCGGCACCCTGATCGCCGTCATGTCGGCAGCGCTCTGGCAGCAAGGCACCGCCACGCCGCCGGTCGCGACGGCCGCAATGCCGGTGACGGCCGTGCCGCAGCGCGACGCCCCCGTTGCCGACGCGGCACCCAAGCGACGGGAGGCGCGGATCGTCGACCCGGCACCGGTCGCGGCGCCGCCGATGCCGCCCGCGATCGCTCCCGTCGTGGTCGCGCCACCGACACCGCCGGTCGCCCCGGCAGCGCCCCCGGAGCCCCAGAGCCCCGCGAAGCCCTCCGCCGAGTGCTTCGCGCCGCTGGCGGTCGGCTTCGAGCGCGGCAGCGCACGACCGAACCCTGCCGACATGAAGCGGTCGCTGGCGATCCTGCAACGCGCGCTCGCGCGCCATGGTGAGGCGACCATCATCATCGAGGGGCATACCGATGCCAGCGGCACCGAGGATCTGAACGTGCTGCTCAGCTATTCGCGCGCCAAGGAGATCGCGGCCCAGTTGAAGCGCGAGGGCCTCCCCGCGCAGCGGATGTCGGTGCGCGCGGCCGGCGCCGGCGAGGCGCGCGGCGATGCCCAGGCGGTCGCGGGCGACCGCAAGGCCGTGCTGCGCATTGCGGGCGTCGATGATTGCAGTCAACTCACAGCGACGAAGCGACCATGACGATCTATGCCATCGTGAGCGGCCTCGGCGCCGCCATTCTGCTGTTGACCTCGGGCTATCTGTTCGGCGCCCGCCAGGGCGCGCTGTCCCGCGAGCTGTTGCGCCGGCAGGTGCAGATGCAGGCGGCCAGCCTCGACCAGTTGCAGGAGCAGAGCAGCCACGACGCCATCGAGCGGGAGACCAGCCTGCGCAGCGCGATCGAAGATGTGCTGGCGCCGCTGGTCGAGCGTGAGCGCATCTCGCTGGATCTGGCGCAGCTCGCGAGCCGGCCGGGCCGGCGCCGCGAGCTGGTGCCGCTGCTCGACCGCATCGCCGAAGTCGGCCGCTTCCAGACCGTGCTGCTCACCAACGAGGAAGGCTTGCCGCTCGCGGCCAATACGACCGCACACCGCACCGAGCAGCTTGCGGCGGCGGCGACGCGGCTTGCGCTCGTGGCGGAGAAGATCGCCGACGAGACCCACATCGCGCCGTTGTCGGTGATGCTGCGCGACGCCTCGGAGGCGACGACGCTGTGCCGGATCTTCCGCGTGCAGGACCAGACGCTCACTCTGACCGCGCTCTCCAACGATACGCGCCTCGCCTCCGTGGCGCTCGATCCCGCCCTCGCCAAGGTGCAGGTCGCGCTGACGGCCCCGGCCTGACACCTCCTCAAAACGCAAAGGGCGCCGCACCTCTTGCGAGGCACTGCGCCCTTCGCCGACCTCATTGTCAGGGATGAGGCCGACTACACGCGGCTGCGGCCGCGGGCGAGGCCCACGACGGCCGAAACCAGAAACAGCACGATGGCGATGAAGAAGATGATCTTGGCGATCTCGATGGAGGCACCGGCGACGCCGCCGAAGCCGAGAATGCCGGCGATCAATGCGATAACCAGGAAGGTGACAACCCAGCCTAACATGACACGACCTCTGTCTCTCGATTGCGGTTCAAAGCGACGCGGAGCTTGCGCCGTTGCCAGAACAATCGTGGCTCGGAACAAAGGTTCCGGCCGCGCGGGCCGCTAAAATTTCGCGATTTGCCGGAACAAATGCCCAGCGAGGCTGGAGCAGCGTCCGCCTGGCCCGATTTAGGGCTGTAAAACGCCGGCCCCGGCCCCATATAGCCGTCAATCCCTGCTATGAGGGCTCCTTCCTGCAGACCTCGTGATGCCGTCATATGATGCCATCCGAGGGACGAGACTGATTCGCTGATGACCGAGCCCAACCGCGTGAGCCCTTTTCCTGCGCCTGACCACCAGCCGGTTGCCGGCGGCATCGCCGCGCGCGCTCGCGCCGCCGCGACCGGTGGCGCGCGCTATCTGGCCGGCCTCAATCCGGAGCAGCGGGAGGCGGTCGAAACGCTCGATGGCCCGGTGCTCGTGCTCGCCGGCGCAGGCACTGGCAAGACCCGTGTGCTGACCACGCGCATCGCGCATATCCTGAGCCAGGGCCGCGCCCGGCCGAGTGAGATCCTGTCGGTGACCTTCACCAACAAGGCCGCGCGCGAGATGAAGACGCGGCTTGCCGAGATGCTCGGACAGGCGGTCGAGGGCATGCCGTGGCTCGGCACCTTCCACTCGATCTCCGGCCGCATCCTGCGCAGCCATGCCGAGCTGGTGCAGCTCAAGTCCAATTTCACCGTGCTCGACGTCGATGACCAGATCCGCCTGCTCAAGCAGTTGCTGCAGGCCGAGAATATCGACGACAAGCGCTGGCCGGCGCGCATGCTGGCCGGCCTGATCGACGGCTGGAAGAACCGCGGCCTGGCGCCGTCCCAGGTGCCTTCGGGCGAGGCCGCCGTGTTCGCCAACGGCAAGGGCGGCAAGCTCTATGCGAGCTATCAGGAACGGCTGAAGATCCTCAACGCCGCCGATTTCGGCGACCTGCTGCTGGAGAGCATCCGGCTGTTCCGCGAGAACCCTGACGTGCTGCGGCAATATCAGAGCCGCTTCAAGTTCATCCTGGTCGACGAGTATCAGGACACCAACGTCGCGCAATATCTGTGGCTGCGGCTGCTGTCGCAGGCGCCGAGTTCGTCGCGTGCCGTCGCCCCATCCTCCGTCACTCCGGGGCGGCTCCAAGAGCCGAACCCGGAATCCCGCGCTGAGGATAGCCAACTGCGAGATTCCGGGTTCGCACCTGGCGGTGCGCCCCGGAATGACGACGACGCCGCGCAGGGCGCCACGCCGCCGCTCAAGAACATCTGCTGCGTCGGCGACGACGATCAGTCGATCTATGGCTGGCGCGGCGCCGAGGTCGACAACATCCTGCGCTTCGAGCACGACTTCCCCGGCGCCAAGGTCATTCGCCTCGAGCGCAACTACCGCTCCACGGGTCACATCCTCGCCGCCGCCTCGCACCTGATCACCCACAATGAAGGCCGGCTCGGCAAGACCCTGCATACCGAGGACGTCGAGGGCGAGAAGGTCACCGTTACCGGCGCCTGGGATTCCGAGGAGGAAGCGCGCGGCATCGGCGAGGAGATCGAGGAGCTGCAGCGCAAGGGCGAGCATCTCAACGACATCGCGATCCTGGTACGCGCGTCCTACCAGATGCGCGAGTTCGAAGACCGCTTCGTCACGCTCGGCCTGCCCTATCGCGTGATCGGCGGCCCGCGCTTCTACGAGCGCGCCGAGATCCGCGACGCGCTGGCTTACTTGCGCGTCATCAACTCGCCGGCCGACGACCTCGCCTTCGAGCGTATCGTCAACGTACCCAAGCGCGGGCTCGGCGATGCCACGGTGCAGATGCTGCACGACCATGCCCGCAAGCGCCGCATCCCGCTGTTCGAGGCGGCGCGCGCGGTGGTCGAGACCGACGAGCTGAAGCCGAAGGCGCGCGGCTCGCTGCGCGGGCTGATCCTGCAGTTCGAGCGCTGGCGCGCCCAGCGCGAGGTGACGCCGCATACCGAGCTCGCCGAGATCGTGCTCGACGAGAGCGGCTACACCGAGATGTGGCAGAAGGACCGCTCGGCCGATGCGGCCGGGCGACTGGACAACCTCAAGGAGCTCGTCCGCTCGATGGAGGAGTTCGAGAACCTGCACGGCTTCCTCGAGCACATCTCGCTGGTGATGGACCGCGAGGGCGCGGCCGACGAGGAAGCGGTGTCGCTGATGACCCTGCACTCCGCCAAGGGGCTGGAGTTCGACAACGTGTTCCTGCCGGGCTGGGAGGAAGGGCTATTCCCGAGCCAGCGCACGCTCGACGAGCAGGGCCGCGCCGGCCTGGAAGAGGAGCGCCGCCTCGCCCATGTCGGCCTGACCCGCGCGCGGCGTCGGGCAAAAATCTATTTCGCCACCAACCGCCGCATCCACGGCACCTGGACCACCACGATCCCGTCGCGCTTTCTCGACGAGCTGCCCGCGGCGAGCGTCGAGATCACCGAGTCGAAGGGCGGCTCGGGCTGGGGCGGCGCCGGGGGCTACGGCCCGTCACGCTTCGATAATGTCGAGTCGTTCGGATCGAGCTATTCCACGCCGGGCTGGCAGCGCGCGCAGGCACGTCGGCCGGGCGCAGCGCGCGGTTCGTCGGAGGGCGGCTTCAAGGAAGAGCCGTCGCCGTTCTCGGGCCGTGATCCGTTCGGCAGCGGCTTCGGCGGTCATTTCGGCCGTGGCAAGCGCGGACCGATGACCATCGAGGGCGAGCTGGTGGCGAAATCCACCGGCACGACATCGGAATTCGCCCTCGACGACCGCGTCTTCCATCAGAAGTTCGGCTATGGCCGCGTCGTCAAGATCGACGGCAACAAGCTGACCATCGCCTTCGACAAGGCCGGCGAAAAGCACGTCGTCGACAGCTTCGTGCAGCGGGCGTGACCCCGCGCGAGCGGCGGTGCTTGCTGAAGTTCGGGCCTAAAGCTATGATTGTAAAATTTCATGGCATAGCTCCATGGCTGCACCTTTCACGCCGAATGACATTATTGCGTTGGCCGTCGATGCCGAGCGAGGGACGGCTCCGGAGCTGATCATCGGCAGCTTCAAGCGACTGGTTCAGGAGTATGCCTTCCAGAGCGCCCATTGTGATCCGGACGAACGGCTGAGTGTTGCTGCCGAGCATGCCGGATACCTCACGACCCGGAGCGGGTCCTGGACGGTCTACGTACCTTGGCCGCTTGCGTTTGCATTCCCCAGCGCGATCACCCTCGACGGGCTCGTCAGCGTGGCGGAACGAAGCATGTTGGAGGGACGCGGGAACGTCGTCTTGTCCGGCTCCACGACGTTCGCTGGACGGGTGGCCGCGCTGGGGGATGTCGACCTTGCCCAATACATCTTCGACGATGGCAGCGAGATCGCCAATCGTGTCGAACGTCTCATGCGTCGTGATGGTCCGACCATTCTGGTTCGGGTCAAATTCGATCGAGAGTATCAGGCTCCGTGGGAAGACCTCATCACCGCGTTGGGTCGGCTGCGTTCGCTGGCGACCGAAAGCGAGCGGATCAAGCTCGACTTCGTCGACGGCGTCACGCCATTTGGCGTGATGCCGGTATCGAACGTCGTGCTGCCTTCCGATCCGTCCGATCGGAGCAAGGGTGCGGCCAGCCGCAGCTTCGTCTTCCAGGAGGCCGTGCTCACAGCCGACGGCAACCCGCCCTGGCCGCTGGTCGTCCCCGAGGAGCTTCTGCGCTATCTCAAGTTTCTGCTCCGCGACATGTTGGCTCACCGACAGGCGGGCAAGCTCGTCAAAGCGCTCAAGCGCGCGCTCTCCTTGACCCGAATTCTGGGTTTGGCGGAGCTAGGAGACCGCGCCGAGGCCGTGCTAGCCTCACGTTCTGCGGCCGGACTGGCGCAGGAGAGCTGCATGGCGGAACTCGAAGCGCTCTGGCCCTACCTGAATGCCGATCAGCAGGCACGTCTCGATGCCAGCTTGAAGGAAAAGAAAGGACTAGCAGCTAGCATTGTGGAAAGTAAGGGACTACCTACTCAGTGCTCGTCTCTGATCGATGAGCTGATGGAGAAAGTGAAGCAGTTTCTCGCCCATGAGGGCGTCTCTTTCGCGTCCTGGGCAGATGGTGGGTCATGACCGCAGGTGCCAAGATCGAGCAGCTCCTCGAACTGACCGGCACGCCTCCCGAACGGCGCGCGGGGGCGCGGAAGAACTACAACAGCCTCGTTGAACGCGAGGGCGAACAGGCCATCGACCAGCGCATCGCGGAGTTCGAGGCGATGCATTCTCAGGTGACGGCGTGGCGGGAAAGCCGGCGTCCAGCGGCAGCCGCAGCGACCGCGTCCGCCGACGTTCGCCAGCCGACCAGGACGAGACATGACGTCGGCTCACATGTTGCAGCTCCGGCATTCCTGAACATGCTCGCCCGCGAGAAACTGCTGGCCAGGCGGCTGGAAGGCTATATCGACGCGCTGATGGTTCACGTCGATCATCTTTGGGCCTCGCAGCGGCTCGCCGATATCGACCAGATCGCCACGCTGGGACGAGAGGCGGGATTCCTCACGATCGAACCGGCCAATCCATTCGGAACCAACCGGCTGTTTTCGGCACGAACGTCGGCCAATCTCGTCCGGTTGATCGAAGCGCTGGCAGACAAGGGGCCGTCGAACGCCGAACACTCTCTGTTCGAGAAGATCGAAGATCTCGTTCGATCGATCGAGAGCGCAAGCCCCGTGCTGGCGATCCGGCGCATCGATACTGACCAGACACTTTCCGGTCTGGGCAGGATTGCCGCTTTCGCGAACGATCTGGTCCCCGATGCGATCTTCACGCTGAATCGCGGCGGCGCCTCCGTGGGGCGGTTCGTCAAGGAGTATCTGCGGCTGGACATTCCCGTCATCCCCCTCGAGGGTGACAGCACCGGCGTGAGATTGGCGTCCAGCTTCATCGGCCCTCCCGTCCTGTTCAAGCCGCTGGTGATCGATGATGTCGCACGCAGCGGTCGCACGGTGGCTCAGGCGTTCGATTGGATCGGTCAGAACTACCCGTCGGCAGCTCCCAGGGCCACGACCATCGCCGCATCCTTGGACGCTATCGAGCTCGTGGGCCAGGCCTGTCTGCTGACGTCGAACCCGATGGAGCACGGAGCGATCGAGCTGCCATATGATCCGCATGCCGGCTTCGCGATCGAAACGCTCGGGCGATACACGGTCTATGTCTTTGGCGCCAACGCCACGTCCCCCGAAAACCGCCTGGTGGTTTCGACGGACATCGTCGACAAGCTCGTTGCCGAGCAGGGACGGCTCTTCGCCGAGATGGATCGCGTCCTGAAATCCACTTTTTGACCGACGATCGCTCCAGAGGCCGGTCATTTGCAGCCGAACGCGCCTGCTGAACGTCTCCGAGACTGGCAGATTTGGCCGCTTCATCAACGTCCCACAGCTTCGCCGCTGTTAGGCCTTGACCGTGGCAGCTCGCGTCGTATGAGATGACTGCATGGTCCGGGGATATATTCTGTTGAGTGTTGCGGTCGCGCTGTGTGTGCCCTCGCTGGCGGCGGCGCAGACGATGAGCTTTGGCGATTCCGCGGGGCTGATCGCGTCGAGCTGCGGCGCCGACATCACCGCCAATTGCCGCGGCGTCAATCTCGATTCCAACCGCCTCAAGGAATGCCTCTCGCGCAACCAGGACGTGGTCTCCGCGCAGTGCAAGGCGACCTATTTCAAGGCGTTCGAGGCGATCCAGAAGCGCATCGCGGCACGGGTCACGGTCGCCAACGCCTGCCAGCGCGAGATCGTCAAGCTGTGTGGCGGCTCCACGAAGGAGACGAGCAAATCGATCCCGTGCCTGATGACGGCCAACGGCGTGAGCGCGCGGTGTCAGCAGGCGATGGGCGAAGCGGGGTATCGCTGATGCGGCGGACCGCGAGATCATTGCTGTCAGGGCCGATCGTGGCTTCGCTGATGGCCGCGAGCGCGCCCGCCTGGTCGCAGGAGCCGGGTCGCGAGGACATCGTGCGCCAGCTCGGCCGCTTCGAAACCGCACCCACGCTGGATCTGCCGGCGCTGAAGCAGCAGACGCAGGAGCGTTCCAGGTCGCGCGGGCGCAACGAGCCACCGCCGCAGAAGCGTCCGCCGATCGCGCCGGAGCTGATGAATCTGCCGGCCTTCAACGTCGACATCCAGTTCGACGTGGACACGCCGATCGTGCGCCCGGAATCGTACCAGACCGTCGGGCGGATCGCCGATGCGATGGTGTATTCCGATCTGCTGCCCTACACCTTCCTGATCGTCGGCCATGTCGAGGCCAACGGCAAGCGCGAGGCCAACGTCATCCTGAGCCAGCGCCGCGCCGACGCGATCCGCGACATCCTGGCGAACACCTTCAAGATCTCGGTCAAGCGGCTGCAATCGATCGGACTTGGCGAGGAGCAGTTGCTCGACCCGTCCAAGCCGACCGCCGCCGTCAATCAGCAGATCCAGATCATCCCGATCGCAAAGACCGTCGAAGAGGCCGCGCCGCCGCCTTCGGCCCCTGCCCCGGCAGCGCCCCACAAGCAGGCCCCGCGCAAGCATCGCAGTTGATGCAATTGAGACCTGCGCTGAGGCCATGAACCCAGCGCGCTGCAGGTGCGACTGTTGTCTCAGCAGGTTGCCGATACGCTATTCCCGACAGGCGCCAATGGAACCTGTTTTCAAGTCGGGTCGCGCGGCAATGCTGCTGGGTCGTGATTGCCGGGTTTGTCGATGCAGCCGCTTGATGGTATAGCCCCCTCTTTGCGGCCGTCGATTGAGCGACGGTCGATCTCATTGACGAGCGAGCCAGCCATGAACGCCATGTTCCGACGCCAGATGGTCGACTACGTCGAATACCATCGCGATCCGCGCAACGGCCTGATGCATGTGTTCGGGATCATCCTGTTGTTCCTGGGCGCCGTGCTGCCCCTGAGCTTGTGGCATTTCGACGCGTTCGGCATCCGGATCGGCCTCGGCGCCGTGCTGGCGCTGCCCGTCCTGCTCTACTGGCTGCTGCTCGATGCCGCACTCGGGGCCGGCATCCTGGCCTTCGCCGTGCTGTTCCTTGCTGCGGCCATGATGATCGCCGATCACGTCCATGGCGTCGCCTTCTGGGCGCTGTTTGCCGCGCTCATCATCTTCGGCTTTGTCTCGCAGGCCGTGGGCCACAAGGTGTTCGAGCGCAACAATCCATCTCTGCTGGATCATCCGGCGCATCTCTTTCTCGGTCCGATGTTCGTGATGGCGAAATTGTACATGGCGTTGGGTCTGCGGCCTTCGGTGTCCGACCTCATCGCGCCGGACTGGTCGCCGGATCGGCTCGCATCGGACCGGCTTCAAGGCGATCAGCACTCGCGCCCCTAATGAAAGTCCTCGTCACCGGCGGCAGCGGTTTCATCGGCCATCACCTCGTCTCTGCGCTCGCGACGCGGGGCGCGGAGGTGCGTGTGCTCGATATTCGCTGCCCCAGCCACATGATCGCTGACGTCGAGTACATCGAAGGCTCGGTGCTCGATGCGGGCCTGGTGAAGCAGGCGGTCGCCGGCGTCGATCAGGTCTATCATCTGGCTGGACTGCCCGGCATGTGGATGCCGGACCGCGAGGACTTCTACCGCGTCAATTGCGTGGGCACGGAGACGGTGCTGGCGGCGGCGCGCGCCGGCCGGGTGCGCCGGTTCCTGCACTGCTCGACCGAATCCATCCTGTTCGACTATCCCGGCTCGACCGGCGCCGCATCGGCACCGACCGCACCGCCGGCCGAGGCGATGCCCGGCGCCTATACGCGCTCCAAGGCGCTGGCGGAGGCCCGCGCCATGGCCGCCGCGGCGGACGGCTTCCCCGTCGTGGTGGGCACGCCGACAATGCCGATCGGGCCGCACGACAGCAACCTGACACCGCCCTCGCAGATGCTGCGGCACTTCCTGGACAGCCGGCTCCAGCTCTATCTCGACTTCGTCGTCAACCTGGTCGACGTCCGCGACGTCGCGGACGGCCTGATCCTGGCGATGGAGCGCGGCAAGGTCGGCGGCCGCTACGTGTTCGGCGGCGAGAGCCTGCGTCTCAGCCGGATCCTCGATCTCATGGCGGCGATCAGCGGCCGCAAACATGTCGCGGTCGCCGTGCCCGGCCGGCTGGCCGAGCTGTCGGCGGGCATGCTCGAGCTCGTCTCCGATCACCTCACCAAGCGCTGCCCGTCCGGCACCGCCGAGGGGGTGCGGATCGCCCGCGCGGCCTCGGATCTGTCGATCGACAGGGCCAAACGCGAGCTCGGCTACGTCCCGCGCCCGATCGAGCCGACCTTGCGCGAGACGATCGGCTTTCTGCTCGGTTCCGAGCCGGGAAAGCGGCTCGACGGTAAACAACACCCTTTTCGCACCGCGGCCGAATAGCTAAGAGCAGCCGGTCCCAGGTCTCATAACGGTTCCAACACATGTCCGGCGATGCCAGCCCCATCTCGTCGTTTGCGTTCAGCGGATGGACCACCACCTGGCCCACCTCGCTGCTGGCCATCATCTGGCTGATCTGGCTCGCGAGCTGGGTCGGCGCCTCGTTCTGGTCGGGGCAGACCCGCAAGCATGTGACGGTGATCAAGACCAGCCGCTATCACGCGCTGATCGTGCTCGGCGGCATCCTGTTCACGCCGTGGACCTCGCGCCTGCTCGGCGAGAAGCCGTTCTGGACTCCCGGTGAGACCGGCGTCTACCTGCTGACCGTCGTCACCCTGGCCGGCATCGCCTTCACCTGGTGGGCGCGCATCCATCTCGGTCGCTTCTGGTCCAACGCGATCACCCACAAGGAAGGCCACAAGGTCATCGACACCGGCCCCTACGGCATGGTCCGTCACCCCATCTATACCGGGCTGATCCTCGGCATGATCGCCACCGGCATCGCGGTGGGCACGGTGACCGCCGTGCTGGGCGCCGTCCTGATCTCGCTCGGGATGGCCTGGAAGGCAAAGATGGAAGAGGTCTTCCTCGCGCAGGAGCTCGGGCCGGATTACGTCACCTACCGGCAGCGCGTGCCGATGATCATTCCGTTCCTGCCGCCGGGCTAGAGCGCTCAGCGTCTGGCCTGGGCTTCCGAAGGCGGCTGCGGCGACTGGTTTGCCGCCTGCGGCAGCAGGTGGCGCGGCAGGATGATGCGCTGGCCGGGGACCAACGGCTGGGTGGCGAGGCCGCGGTTGGATTGCTGGAGCGCCCAGAGCGGAACGTGATAATTGGTGGCGATCTGGTCCAGGGTCTCGCCCGGCCGTACCGCCAGAGCAGTGCCGCTGTCCCACAGCTCCACGGAGGCTTTCGGCGGCACCAAGTAGCGCAGCGGCACCGGGTCCGCGTCGGCGGTCGCCGAGGTCTGCGACAATTGGCTGATCATGGTGACCAATTGGGCGTGCACGTCCTCCATCTTGTCGATGTTGATGTGCGTGACCTCATCATGATCCTTCATGTCGAAACTGGCGTAGTGACCGCGAAAGCCGGGCTCCGGCTTGACGTCGCCGCCGCCGAGAATGTTGTCGGACAGGAACAGGTTGATGAAGCGCTGCACGTTGGGCGGCACGCTCTTGGTCGCATGCGCCGGATCGACGGTGACGACGAGGGCAACCGGGATGTTCTGCTCCTGCAGCGTGATCGCGATGCGGACGCTGCACAGCCCGCCCATCGAATGGCCGATCAGCACGATCGGGCCCGGCTCCTGGCGGTAGTTCTTGGCCACCTGGAGCGCGATCAGGTCGCACAGCGTGAATTCATAGACACTGGCCCGGTAGCCGGCCTGCTCGATCTTTTCGGCCAGACGATCCATCCCGGTCGAGAACAGCGGCCCGAGCGCGCCGCGGAACAGGTACACCCGCGGCGGCGGCAGCGGCTGGCTGATCTCGGGCGGCGCAGTCGGTACGGCGCGGATCGCCGCGGGGGTTGCTGCCGGGGATGCCTTGGCGGATCTGGTCGGCGCGGGGGCGGACGCAGCGCCGGGCTGGGCGGCCCGCGAGATGCTTGGGGCGGCAAGTCCCGCGAGCAAAGGTGCGGTGACGAGGATCGCGAGCAGTCTCCTGCCGGCAGCCACCTTGGCTGGACCGAGCCACCGCTTCGCGATTCGCGCCACGCTGGTCATTCGCGCTCCCGGGAAAGCTCTCGGCTGAGATCAAGCAGGGTCATATCCCCCCTGCCATACCGTTTGTCGCCGCCGAATGGGAGCATTTTGGGGCGCGCGCCCCGTGGCGCGGCCGCGGACTACCGGTAGCCGGTCACGTTGGCCGCGCGCTGCGGCGCGGCCATGCGCGTCGGCGGCACCGCCGCCGGGCGGCCGCGGCCGCCGAACACCACGCCATCGATGGCACCGATCACCTTCTGCTGCATGATCTGGTTCTTCTCGATCGTGACGTGGCCGACACCGGGAACCGACTGGACGTCGACATTCTCAAGCTTGCCGCGGAAGCCGTCGTCGCGGCGGACCGGCTCGCCGGCACCGCTGGCGATGTAGAAATTGATGTAGCGCTCGGCGTTGCCGCCGACGAGCTTGGTCTTGAACACCGAATCGAGCCCGATCGCGAGCTTCACCGGCACGCCGAGCTGGCCGAGCTTGTTGATCATGTCCGGCAGCGCGGTCGCGCCCGAGGAATGGCCCACCAGGATGATGGTCTTGATCCGGCCGGCGCGATAGGCGGCCGCCGCTTCGTCGGCGAGCGACGACCACGACACGAAATTGGCGACCGTGTTCGGAATGCCCTGCGAATCCAGCTTGGCGGCGATGTCGTCGAGCCCGAGCGAGAAGATGTTGAGCACACCGCGCAGCAGATAGACATGCGTGGTGCTGGCGGCGGTTGCGGCCGCCGGGCTCGGTGCCGCCCGGACCGATCCGGTGCCGAGCGGCAGAGCCAGCGCAACGGCCAGCGCCACCATGCCAAAGCAGCGCGCCGAGAGGCTGCGCTTGAAGGTGGGTCGAACGGTGCTGGCGCGTGCCGTCATCGGTCCTTCTCCGCGGCGGAAATGTCGAGACGGCGCGACCGTACCCAAGATGCTCGCGGACGCAACATCGTCGGACATCGCAAGGCGGCGTTCCTCCTCAGACGTGGCTGAGCGGCAACACTCAGCCATGTCGGCCACGGAAAAGCCCAACAAGCGACATGATCGAGGGCGGCGCGCACGATTGCGCGAACGCATCGCCGTCCCTATCTGAGCGCTTCGCCTGCGCCTGCGCCCCCTCCTCCGCGCAGCTCCCCCGCTCTTTTCGAATCCCTCGCATCGAATCCCCGTGATGGCTCCCGTCATTTCCGTTACCGGCCTGTCGAAGACCTATTCCTCGGGCTTCACCTCGCTCAACAATGTCGATCTCGCGATCGAGCGGGGCGAGATCTTCGCGCTGCTCGGGCCCAACGGCGCGGGCAAGACGACGCTGATCAGCATCATCTGCGGCATCGTCAATGCGTCCGCGGGCAAGGTCGCGGTCGGCGGCCACGACATCAACCGCGACTACCGTGCCGCACGGGCGCTGATCGGGCTGGTGCCGCAGGAGCTGCACACCGATTCGTTCGAGACCGTATGGGCCACGGTCAGCTTCAGCCGGGGGCTGTTCGGCAAGCCGAAGAACCCCGCCCTGATCGAGAAGATCCTCAAGGACCTGTCGCTCTGGGACAAGAAGGACGCCAAGATCATCACGCTCTCCGGCGGCATGAAGCGCCGCGTGATGATCGCGAAGGCGCTCTCGCACGAGCCGCAGGTGCTGTTCCTGGACGAGCCGACCGCGGGCGTCGACGTCGAGCTGCGCAAGGGCATGTGGGACGTCGTGCGCGAGCTGAAGGCCGCCGGCGTCACCATCATTCTCACCACGCACTACATCGAGGAAGCCGAGGAGATGGCCGATCGCGTCGGCGTCATCAACAAGGGCGAGATCGTGCTGGTCGAGGACAAGGCCAAGCTGATGGCGAAGCTCGGCCGGAAGCGGCTGAGCCTGCATCTGCAGCACCGGATCGAGACCATCCCCGAGACGCTCGCGCCCTATCATCTGGCGCTGTCGGACGACGGCTGGCGGCTCGCCTATGACTACGATACCAAGGGCGAGCGCACCGGCATCACCAGCCTGCTCGGCGATCTCAGGACCGCCGGCATCCGCTTCGTCGATCTCGAGACCAAGCAATCATCCCTTGAAGACATCTTCGTGAGCCTGGTGCGGCAATGAATTTTCGCGCGGTCGCCGCAATCTACAAGTTCGAAATGGCGCGCACCTGGCGCACGCTGCTGCAGAGCATCGTGTCGCCCGTCGTGTCGACCTCGCTCTACTTCGTCGTGTTCGGCGCCGCGATCGGCTCGCGCATCAGCCACGTCGAGGGCGTCAGCTACGGCACCTTCATCGTGCCCGGCCTCGTGATGCTGTCGGTGCTGACCCAGAGCATCTCCAACGCCTCGTTCGGGATCTACTTCCCGAAATTCATCGGCACGATCTACGAGATCCTCTCGGCGCCGATCTCGCATTTCGAGATCGTGCTCGGCTATGTCGGTGCGGCCGCGACGAAATCCATCATTCTCGGGCTGATCATCCTCGCGACCGCCGGGCTGTTCGTGCCGCTGCACATCCAGCACCCGGTGTGGATGCTGTCGTTCCTGGTGCTGACGGCCGTGACCTTCAGCCTGTTCGGCTTCATCATCGGCATCTGGGCCGACGGCTTCGAGAAGCTGCAGATGGTCCCGATGCTGGTGGTGACGCCGCTCACGTTCCTCGGCGGCAGCTTCTACTCGGTCAACATGCTGCCGCCAACCTGGCATTCGATCGCGCTGCTCAACCCGGTGGTCTACCTGATCTCGGGCTTTCGCTGGAGCTTCTACGAGATCGCCGACGTCAGGGTGGAAATCAGCGTCGGCGTGACGCTGCTGTTCCTGGCGATCTGCATGACGATCATCTGGTGGATCTTCAAGACGGGCTACCGGCTCAAGCATTGAGCCGGCGCCTCAACTCAGCGGTAGCAGTGGAAGCGGCCGTAGCCGTCGCGGTATCCCCGGCAGTGATAGTGCCGGTGGTAATAGGAGCGGTGCGGAATGCCGAGCACGCCTTCGACGGCGCCCACGGCTCCGCCGACGCCGGCACCGACCGCGCCGCCGACGACGCCGCCCACCGGACCGCCGATGCGGTTGCCTTCGTGGGCCCCTTCATGGGCGCCACGGATGATGCCCTGGGCATGGGCGAATTGCGGCAGCGCCAGCCAGGCCAGCGCCAGGACGACCAGCGCGAGCGCAGCCAGCAGGTAGGTCAGCTTCTGCGGCGCGCGATCATCGAGCACCGCCGTCTTGGCCTTCATCGTCAACATTTTGAGTCCTGGGAACCGCATGGGAGAATCCTTGAAACGCGGATGCGGCCAAAAAGTTGCGCGGTCGTGACGAATTGCACCGATTAGAGAGGTCCCAAAACGCCGGAATGAAAGACCATCCGCGGTCGCGAAAATGTCAGCGTCGATGAACGCGGGGAGCCTTTGTCCTGGTCCTGCCCGACATTAAGGTTGAGGCTGCCCTCGGCTGGAACAAAGCCGGCAATTCCGACATAGTGCAGGCCGAGGCGATGACCTGGGCGTTAAAGTCCCGTTTTGAGGTCTCTCCACAGTCGAGGGCCCTGGAGGCCAGAGGTTAGATGCGTACCATCCTTTTTGCAGTTGCCGGCTTCGCCTTTCTGTCGGCCACGCCGGCTCTGGCCAAGATCGACATCACGGTCGACAAGAACAGCCAGATCATGACGGTCGCCGTCGATGGCGTCGAGCGCTATCGATGGCCAGTCTCGACCGGCATTCCCTCACGGGAAACGCCGAATGGCTCGTTCCGCGCCTTCCGCATGGAGGCCGATCATTTTTCCAAGGAATTCGACGACGCACCGATGCCGCATTCGATCTTCTTCACGAAGGTCGGTCACGCGATTCACGGCACGGATTCGGAAAGCCGCCTCGGGACCCCGGCGTCCCACGGCTGCGTCCGGCTGTCCAAGGCCAACGCCACGACGCTCTACGACCTGGTGCAAAAGGACGGCGTGCTCAACACCACGGTGACCCTGACCGGCTCGGCCGAGGTGGCGCTGGCGCGCAATCCACGCCGCGGCACCGCTGTTGCCCGCCGCGACGTGCCGCAGCAGTATGACGACAGCGGCGAGCCGGTCGTGCTGACGCCGCAGCCACAGATGCTGCCCGGACGCCAGGTCGTTCCGCAGCAGCGGCTCGATGACGGCTACATCTATCCCGCCGACGGCAGCGACAACGGCGTGCGTTATCCGGCGCCGCGCGGCACGGCCCGGCGCGTCTATGACGCCCAGGCCTATCCGCAGCAGCAGCAGTACGATTACCAAAACGGCAATCCGAGCTACGCGCAGCCGCGCTATTACCAGCCGCGCTCTTATTATCAGCCGCGCGGCTACTACACCTATCAGGACTGATCGCGCATTGATCCTCGCGGCCGGGCGCTGTTACGCAGCGCATCGGCGCCTCCTCACTCGGCGTTGACCCGCTCGAGCGAGGCGGACGCACGATCGGCGCTGGCCTGCCCGCGGGCCGTCGGCATGCGCGCGCGCCGCTGCACGAAATACTGATCGGCCAGCACGCCGATCAGGATCACCGTGCCCATCACGGCGAAATTGAGCGAGCTCGGGATGCCCAGCAGATTGACCAGGTTCTGCAGCATCTGCAGCAGGATCGTGCCGAGCACGACGCCGATGACCGAGCCCTCGCCGCCGCGCAGCGAACAGCCCCCGAGCACCGCTGCGGCGATCGCATAGAGCTCGTAGAACGAGCCGTGTACCGCCGGCGAGATCGAGCGGGTGTACATCGCCAGCAGGACCGCGGCGAGCGCCGTCAGGGCGCCGCAGATCACATAGGCCGCGATCGTCACCCGATCGGACCGGATGCCGGAGTAGCGCGCCGCCTCCTCGTTCTTGCCGACCGCGTAGAAATAGCGGCCGTACACCGAGCGGTGCAGCACCAGCCAGGCGATGCCGGCCACGATGGCGAGCGCCACGACGCTATGCGGCAGCGGAAAGCCGAGGACATCGGTGCGGCCGGCGGCCAGCCATTCCAGCGCCGGGAAGCTCGCGCCGTAGCCGAAGCCGGCCGTGGCATCCTCGGTGTAATAACGGGCCGCGCCGCGATAGATCAAAAGTCCGCACAGGGTCACCACGAAGGGCTGGATGCGCATCTTGGTCACCAGCGTGCCGTGGACCAGGCCGATGGCGACGCCGCCGGCGAGGATGAGGAACAAGGCGGCGACCCAGTCGACGTCCCGGTTGACGATGAGGTCGATGAACAGCACGCCGAGCAACGCGATCACCGAGCCCACGGCGAGCTCGATGCCGCCAACGATGATGACGAAGGCCTCGGCGATCGAGAAGATTCCGAACATGCCGACCTGGTTGGCGGTATTGGAGAGGTTGCCGACCAGCAGGAAGCGCGGGTTGATGAAGGCGACGACGGCGCCGACCACCAGGATCAGGATCAGCAGGCTGAGATCTTTTTTCTGCACGGGCGCCCTCGCTCAGACGGTATGGCCGACGGCGAGCTGAAGCACGTTGTGCTCGCTGAACTCGTTGCGGGCCAGGAAGCCCGAAATCATGCCTTCATGCATCACGGCGATCCGGTCGCTCACCCCGATCACCTCCTCCATGTCGCTCGAGATCATCAGGATCGCGACGCCGGAATCCGCCAGCCGCCGCAGCATGTCGTAGATCTCCTGCTTGGCGCCGACATCGATGCCCCGGGTCGGCTCGTCGAAGATCAAGACCTTTGGCCGCATCGACAGCCATTTGGCGAGCACGACCTTCTGCTGGTTGCCGCCGGACAAGGTGCCGACCGAGACCTTGACGTCGGACGCCCGGATCTTGAGCCGTTCGCGCTGCCGGTCGGCATTCTCGGTCTCACGCCTGATGTCGACAAGTCCAAAGCTGAGATAGGAGGCGAGATCCGGCAGCGAGATGTTCTCGGCGATCGACAGGTCGAGCAGCAGGCCGCAGGCCTTGCGGTCTTCCGGAATGAGATAGATGCCGCGATCGATCGCCGCGCGCGGTGTCGAGATGCGGATCGGCTCGCCCTCCAGGCTGATGCCCCCGGCCAGCAGCGGCTCGACGCCGAAGATGCCGCGCGCGAGCTCGGTGCGGCCGGAGCCGACGAGACCTGCAAGCCCGAGGATCTCGCCGCGCCGGAGCTGCAGGCTGACGGCCTGGTTGGGATAGGTCGCGGTCACGGCCTCCACCACGTCGAGCACGGCCTCGCCGGGCGGCGCGGCCGGCGGCACGTAGAGCGACCGCAGGTCCCGGCCGATCATCAGCCGGATCATCGCGGCAGGACTGAGCTCGTCCCGCGTGAGCGCGCCAACCATGCGGCCGTCGCGCAGCACGATCGCGCGATCGGCGCATTGCATGACTTCGTTCAAGCGATGCGTGATGAAGATGACGCTGACCCCGCCCGCCTTCAGGCCGGCGATGACCTGCATCAGCCGCTCGGTTTCCGACAGCGTCAGGCTGGAGGTCGGCTCGTCCATGATCACGCAGCGCGCATCGAGCGACAAAGCCTTCATGATCTCGACCAGCTGGCGCTGCGCCAAAGACAACTCGGCAAGCGGCGTCTCCGGCTCGAAATCGGCCCCGAGGCGCGCGATCAGCGGGCGCACCCTGGCTCGCAGCGTCGCCCGGTCGATCAGCCGCAGCGGACCGCCATAGACCGGCTCGCGGCCGATGAAGACGTTGCCTGCGACATCGAGATTGTCGAACAGGTTCAGCTCCTGGTGGACGAAGGCGATGCCGGACGCGATCGCGTCCGCCACCGTGTAGCTGGTCCGCGCCGCGCCATCGATCCGGATCGTGCCGCTGCTCGGCTCGACGACGCCGCCGAGCACGCGCATCAAGGTCGACTTGCCGGCGCCGTTCTCGCCGACCAGGGCGATCACCTCGCCGGGCGCGACCGACAGGCTGGCGTGGTCGAGCGCGACCACGCCAGGATAGGTCTTGCCGATGTCGATCAGCTCGAGGAAGGGCTCGCGCACGCCGGCCGTCGCGCTACTTCTTCAGCATCTGCTTCATCTGCGCCATGAAGTCGTCGACGTTCGACTTCTCGATCACCTTGCCGGGCACGATGATGATGCCGTTCGCCGGCACGCCCGACTTGTCGCCCTCAACGACCTTCGCCATCAGCTTCATGCCCTGATAGCCCCACTCGAACGGCTGCTGCACGACGGTGCCCTCGATCGCGCCGTCCTTGACGCCGCCGAGCGTGATCGGATCCTCGTCGAAGCCGATGATCTTGATCTTGCCGAGCTTGCCGGCCTCCTTCAGCACCTCATAGATGCGCGGGGTGTTGTAGGAATAGAAGCCGACCAGGCAGCTCACGTCCGGCATCGCTGCCAGGATGTCCTCGACATTGCGCTTGGCCCGGGTCTGGTCGATCTCGTCGCCGCGCACGTCGACCAGTTCGACCTTCGATCCCTTGATGGTCTCCTTCACGCCTTCGATGCGCTCGCGAGCGTTGTCAGCCCCGAGCAGGCCGACGAAGCCGACACATTTGCCGCCGTTCGGGAGCGCCTTCAGCATCAGCTTGCCGGCATCCTTGCCGAGCTCGGTATTGGAGGAGCCGATATAGGCGATGCGTTTGGATTGCGGGGCGTCGCTGTCGGTGGTGAAGAGCACCGTCTGTGCCGCAATCTTGTTGAGGTGCTCAGTCTGGTTCTTCGGATCGACGGCGCTCACCATGATTCCGGCGGCCCCGGCCGCGACGAGGTCATCCAGCATCCGCTGCTGCACGGCGGCTGCCGCCTGCTCGGGATATTTGAGCTGCAGGTTGTAATTGGGCAACTCGCCCTGCGCCTTCTTCACGCCGGCCTCGGCGATCTTCCAAAAGTCGGAGGCACCGTTGACGACGAAGGCGAGGACCTTCTTGTCCGCGGCTCCCGCGGAGCCGAGACCGAGCGCCATCGACAACAAGGCAGACGCACCGGCAATCCAAAGACGCTTCATTGAACCCCTCCCATGTGAAGCCGGCCTGCTTTGATGCGGCCGGCATTTGGTAGTCGAACGATATCTAGTCGCGAACAGTCGTCTCTCGTCCGAACCGCTGGCTCCGCCCGGACGAACAGCACCTCGATCTGGACAGCGTCCGCGCGATCGTTCGCTCAGGGCAAGACGACCAGACCGGTCCCTCACCGCTCAGTTTGCGATCCAGCTCGACTGCGCGTGCGTGCCCCAACCCACCCATTCGAAGACGCGCAAAGTACCGACCTCAAATGAGGGGCGCACCTCAAGGTAGCATGGTCATGACGGGCACGCAACAGAGGCCCGCGCAGAAAGCGCGAAACCACTGCGTTTTGCGATGCGGTACAGCAAAGTCGGCGATCAGACGCTCGAGAAATCGATGCGGCAATGCAACCGAGGCCCGCCGCTGACGAGGCGCGCACCTCTTTGGGCGCAGACGCCATCATCACGGCGATCCAGGCCCGGCGACGTCGAACGGCGGCAGTGCCCTGTTACTCGCCGTCGCGAAGCCGCCGATACACCGCGCCGAGAATGTTCGAATAATCGTCGGTCCAGACCCGTTCGCCGTCGGTCGGCTCAGTTTCGGTCCACTTGTCCGAGGAGGCCAGCTTGCCGACGTCGGCGTCCTCGCGCGCGCTGATGACGACGTCGGTGGAGAAGATGTACTCGTCGTCGCGGCCGGAGTCCTCGTTGTAGACCCAGCTCTTCAGGTCGTTGGCGTCGGCGATGCCGACGACGACGCTCTCCAGCTCCAGATGGCGATTGGAGACGTGCATCACGACGGCGCCCTGCGGCGCCAGCTTCGCCTTGTAGATCGCCATCGCCTCCTCCGTCGCCAGATGGATCGGAATCGCATCCGAGGAATAGGCGTCGACGATGATCAGATCGTAGGCGCCGTCCGGCTCCTTGGCAAAGGTCAGCCGGGCATCGCCGATGACGGGCTTGATGTCCGGCGCGCAGTTCCTGATGTAGCTGAAATATTTCGTGTCGCTGGCGGTGTCGACCATGGTCTGATCGATCTCGAAGAATTTCCAGCTCTCGCCAGGCTCGGCTGCGCATGTGAGCGTGCCGGCGCCGACGCCGATGACGGCGACCTTGAGCGGCGCGCCCTTGCGCTCCCGGATCGCGGTGATGGCGCGGCCGATGCCGCCGTCCTTGTGATAGTAGGTGATCGGCTCGGGCCGCCCCGTCACCTTGGAGCCATCGGCGTTGAGATATTTCTGCGCGCCGTGAATGGTCGTGCCGTGCATCAGCACGTGGTAGTGCCCGTCCGATGTCACCACGATCTTGTGCACACCGAAGAAGCTGCGCACCGTCTCGACGCGGCCGTCATCGGCCGGATAGGCGCGGATCAGGACGAGCGCGAGCGCGGCCGTCGCGAACACCTTCCAGCGGCCACCGTTCAGCAGCAGAGCGAGCAGCGCTGCGAGCACGCCTACGGCGCCCGCGACATAGACGCGGTGGTCCTCGAGATAGGTCGTGACCTTGCCGGTCATGCCGGCGGGCACCAGCAGCGCGACGGCGATGACCGCGAGCGGGAGCCAGTACCAGCGCGTGATCCCGGGCAAGCGCTCGTTGGCCGCGGGCCGGCACAGCGCCGCCAGCGCCAGCAGGATCGGATATTCGGCAACCCATGAGAAGGTGAAGGGGGCGATCAAGCCGGCGAACAGGCCGCCGACCATGCCACCGAACGACAGCGCGACATAGAAGCCGGTGAGATATTTGGCCGGCGGGCGCGTGCGCGCGAGCTCGCCATGGCAGGCCATGGCGATGATGAAGAAGCAGAGCTGGTGACCGCCGAGCGTGAGCGCGAGATTCTGCTCGCCGCCGAAGGCGAGCAGCACGACGACGCCGGCGATCGCCAGCGGCTGCAGCGCCAGCATCCATTTGTGCGGCAGCAGCGGCCGCGACTGGAACACCAGCACCCAGGTCAGCAAATAGAGCGACAGCGGCAGCACCCATAGCAAGGGGGCGGCCGCGACGTCGGTGGAGATGTGCGCGGTCACCGCGATCAGCAGGCCGGAAGGCACTGCGGCCAGGAAGATCCAGCGCAGGCGCAGCAGCCAGCGTGGCGCCGGCGCATGGCTCTCCTCGGTCTGCAGCAGGCTCGTCACGATCACGGGCGACCGCAACAGCAGGACGCCGCAGCCGGCGATCAGCGCGATCAGGAGGCCATAGCCACCGGTCCAGATCAGGTTCTGCATGCGCAGGCTGAAGATCGGCTCGATCAGCAGAGGATAGGACAGCAGCGCCAGAAAGCTGCCGATGTTCGACGACGCATAGAGGAAATACGGGTCGGGCGCGGCCGGATGACCCGTGCGCACGAACCACGCCTGCAGCAGCGGATTGTTGGCGGCGAGCGCGAAAAACGGCAGGCCGATCGACACGGTGAACAGGCCGAGCAGCCACAGCCCGTAGCCCGAGGTCGGCGGATCGCCCCAGCTACTCGCGATCGACAGCGGCAAGCCCAGGATTGCGAAACCGAGCAGCAGCAGATGAATCGCGATCGGCAGCACCCGGCTGCGCAGCTGGGTGAGAAAATGCGCATAGGCGTAGCCCGCCAGCAACAGGGTCTGGAAGAACACCATCGCCACCGACCACACCGCCGGCGAGCCGCCGAGCCGCGGCAGCACCATCTTGGTGAACAGCGGCTGCACCGAGAACAACAGCAGCGCGCTGACGAAAATGGCGGCGGTATAGACGACGAGCACCAGCCGGTTGCGTGCGGCGGAGGGCTGAGCGACGGCGGCGGGCGAGGCGATTGAGGTCATGACAACTCCGGCAGCAGCGCGGCCGGCATCAGATGCCGAGGCCGGACCGCGATGAGCAGACGAGACATAGCGGATCGCAGGGCGGTATGGCGAGCAGCTGAGGCAAAATGGAGTTTTCCTTGACGTCGCAGCCTTCCGGCGCGACAGCACCAGCCGAGGTTCCCGGTGCGGGCCATTAAACAGGGCTTCTTGAAGCTGACATGAATGAAACCGACGTCATCATCATCGGCGCGGGCCACAACGGCCTGACCTGTGCGGCCTATCTCGCCATGGCGGGCCTGCGGGTGCATGTGGTCGAGCGTCGCAAGGTGGTCGGCGGCGCTGCGGTGACCGAGGAGTTTCATCCGGGCTTCCGCAACTCCGTCGCGTCCTACACGGTGAGCCTGCTCAATCCGCGCGTCATCTCCGACCTGAAGCTGCTCGAGCACGGGCTCGAGATCGTCGAGCGCCGGGCGCAGAACTTCCTGCCCTCGCCGGACGGTCGCTATCTGCTGACGGGCGAGGGTCGCACGCTGGCTTCGGTTGCGCGGCTGAGCCAGCGCGACGCCGACGCGATCGGCCCGTTCTCGGCCCGGCTCGAGGCGATCGCGGATGTGCTTCGCAGCCTCGTGCTGCGGGCGCCACCGAATCTGGTCGCCCAGTTCGGGCTGTCGGCGATCCGCGAGGCGTTCAACGCGCTCGGCACCGCCAACACCCTGCGCGCACTGTCGCTGGAGCAGCAGCGCGACCTGCTCGACCTTTTCACGCGCTCGGCCGGCGAGATGCTCGACGAGATCTTCGAGACCGACCTGGTGAAGGCGCTGTTCGGCTTCGATGCCATCGTCGGCAACTATGCCAGCCCCTACGCTGCCGGCTCGGCCTATGTGATGCTGCATCACGCCTTCGGCGAGGTGAACGGCAAGAAGGGCGTCTGGGGCCATGCGATCGGCGGGATGGGCGCGATCACGCAGGCGATGGCCGGGTGCCTGAAAGAGCTGGGAACGCTGGTCGAGGTCGAGGCCGGCGTGCGCGAGGTGATCGTCGAGCGCGACCGCGCGGTCGGCATCGTGCTCGAGGATGGCCGCACCATCCGCGCCCGCCACGTCGTCGCCAACGTGAACCCGAAGCTGCTGTATACGCGCCTGGTGCCGGCCGGTGCCGTGCCCGAGCCGTTCCTGAGCCGCATCCGGAACTGGCGCTGCGGTTCGGGCACGTTCCGCATGAACGTGGCGCTCGACCGGCTGCCCTCGTTCAGCGCGCTGCCGGGCGAAGGCGACCATCTGTCCGCGGGAATCATCCTTGGCCCGAGCCTCGGCTACATGGACCAGGCCTATCTCGACGCGCGGGCGCATGGCTGGAGCCGCGATCCCGTGGTCGAACTGCTGATCCCCTCCACGCTCGACCCGACGCTGGCGCCCGCGGGCCGGCACGTCGCCAGCCTGTTCTGCCAGCATGTCGCGCCCGAGCTGCCGGACGGCCGCTCCTGGGACAATCATCGCGACGAGGTCGCCGACCTGATGATCGCGACCGTCGACCGCTATGCGCCGGGCTTTGCGGCCAGCGTGCTCGGCCGGCAGGTGCTGTCACCGCTCGACCTCGAACGCCAGTTCGGGCTGATCGGTGGCGACATCTTCCACGGCGCGCTGACCTTGAACCAGTTGTTCTCGGCCCGCCCCATGCTCGGTCACGCCGACTATCGCTCGCCGCTGAAGGGGCTCTACCATTGCGGCTCGGGCAGCCACCCCGGTGGCGGCGTCACCGGCGCCCCCGGCCACAATGCGGCCCAGGCGATCCTGGCGGACCATCGCGCGTTGTTCGGCTGAGGATAAGGGGTGGAAAGGCGCGGCACACCCCTGTGGACAAGCGGTGGATCAACCGCCAAAGAAGCAGTGCACGGCCGTGTGGATATGCTGTGGACCCGGCGTTCGATACGCCCTCTCAAGAGCAGAAAAACCGGGCGCTGAGGCCCGGTTCTTCGAGGACGCCGCGGCGGTCGGATTACTTCAGCGACGTGTTGATCGATTCGAACTTGCTGCTGAGCGAGCTGCCCAGGCCGTTGACGGCGGCAATGATCGCCAGCGAGATGCCCGCTGCAATCAGGCCGTATTCGATGGCGGTGGCGCCGGATTCATCACGCAAGAACTTCGACAGAATGGACTTCATCTGAACCTCGTTTCCCAACCCAGGAACCGAGGATCATCCGGTTCCCATGACGGGAAAATTAGGGGCCAGGACCCTAAAGTCGGGATAATGCCCCCAGTTCAAGTTGCAGAGATTCTTCGCTGCAATTGAACCTCAACTTTTATTCGGATCAGGAAAGGCATTATACAACCGCCGGATGTGCAGATCCGGCCGCATTGCGGCCCTATCGCTTGCGTTGGCAGGCAATTCCCTTAACCACGCCGTCAAATCTCGCCAGGATCCACCTTGATGACCTCAACGACCACGCCCGCCACCCACAAGGCCAGCTTCACGGTTGCCGATGAAGCGACCGCCCGCCCGGCGGTCGACGTCCTGACCGAGGTGTTCTTCGAGGGCGACGCGGCGGTGGCGGCGTTCGAGCGTCCGGACGGGCGCTGGGACGTCACGGTTCATTTTGCCGACCCGCCCGACCAGGCGCTGGTGCGCGAGTTGGTCGGCGGGGCGGCAGGCTCCGACGTGGCCCAGACCCTGGCGTTCGAGGTCGTCGAGGCCAAGGACTGGGTCAAGGCCAGCCTGGACGACCTTGTTCCGGTGCCGGCCGGCCGTTTCATGGTCCATGGCAGCCATGACCGGCAGCGGGTGCCCGGCAACAAGCTCGGGATCGAGATCGAGGCGGCGCTCGCCTTCGGCACCGGCCACCACGGCACCACCCGCGGCTGCCTGCTGCTGCTCGATCACGTGCTCAAGACGCGCGCGCCGCGACGGGTGCTCGACCTCGGCACCGGAACCGGCGTGCTCGCCATCGCCGCCGCCAAGGCGACGCACCGGTCCGTGCTGGCGAGCGACATCGATGCGCCCTCGGTCATGGTGGCGCGGGAGAACGCCCAGCTCAACGGCGCAGGCCCCCTGGTCCGGGTCATCCGCGCCACCGGCTTCGCCGCCCCGGACTTTGCCCGGTGCGGCCCGTTCGACCTGGTGCTGGCGAATATCCTGGCCAACCCGCTGCGCCAGCTGGCCGCGCCGATGCTGCGCCACCTCGCGCCTGGAGCCTTCGTGATCCTGTCGGGCCTGTTGACCCCGCAGGCACGCGCCGTCCGCGCCGCCTATCGTGCTCGCGGCCTGGTTCCGATCCGGCATTTGAGAATCGAGGGGTGGAGCAGCCTCTTGCTGCAGAAGCAGCAGTAAGGCGGATCAGCTCGCGGCGTGGATCGAACCTGCACGCTAACCTTCACGCTGGTGCGGCAAGCTCGCGACTACGTCTTCGGCTGGCTCTGCTGGGAGGTGGAGTCGGACTGATTACGCGAGGCACGTCGACCGCGCGGCGCAACGAGACGATTGACGAGATCGGCCAGCGCGCTGCGCGGCTTCTCGGCCGGTGCGGACGCCGGTCCGCTTGGCGCGGGCGCCGATAGTTTTTCGAAGGTAAAAGCAGGCATCGTGCATCCCCTCGCCGTTGAGTTGAGGCACTCCCCGGATCATGCGACCGACCGCGGATGATCTTTACGATCGCGGTCGTCACGTCCATACGTTTCCTCGCCGCACCTCTTTCGGATGACTGGCATGCGACAGCAAATCTTTTTGCACAGGCGAATGCAAGGAGATTCTTCGTGCACTGCACTGTCGGCTGAAGGAGTATTCGTCGCCGACGCGGCAAGATCCACTTCTGCGGCAGGATCCACTTCTAAAGTATGAGACCGATGTTCGAAGCTCTGTTCCAGACGTTCGAAGAACCCGAAACCGGCGTGGCGCTGACCGCGCGGCTGGCCGCGCTCCGCGAAGAGCTGGCCAGCCGCAAGCTCACCGGATTCATCGTGCCTCGCGCCGACCAGCAGCAGAACGAATATGTGCCGCCATCGGAGGAAAGGCTGGCATGGCTGACCGGCTTCACCGGCTCGGCCGGCCTCGCGATCGTGCTGCCGCAGGCAGCCGCGATATTCGTCGACGGCCGCTATACGCTGCAGGCCGGCAAGCAGGTCGACGGCAAGGCCTGGATGGTGGAATCGCTGATCGAGCCGCCGCCCGAGAGTTGGCTGACGCGACACCTGCAGAGCGGTGACCGCGTCGGCTTCGATCCGTGGCTGCATACGACGGCCGCGGCCGAACGTCTGGCCGCCGCTTGCGCCAAGGCGGGCGCGGAGCTGGTGCCGGTCGAGCGCAACCCGGTCGACAGCATCTGGACCGAACGGCCGCTGCCGCCGCTCGGCGCCGTCTCCATCCACGGCGCGGAATTGTCCGGCGAGAGCGAGGCGGACAAGCTCGGCCGGATCCGCCAGGAGATCGAGCGCCTCGGGGTCGAGGCGCTGGTGCTGTCCGATTCCCACAACGTCGCCTGGACCTTCAACATCCGCGGCGCCGACGTCTCGCACACGCCGCTGCCGCTGTCCTATGCGCTGGTGCCCAAGGCCGGACGTCCGACGATCTTCATCGATTCCCGCAAGCTCTCGAACCTGACGCGCGATCATCTCGAGCAGAGCGCTGATGTGGCGGAGCCGGACACGCTGACACTGCGCCTGAGCGAGCTCGCACAATCCGGCGCTGCCGTCGCGCTCGACAGCGCCACGGCCGCCGATGCCCTGACGCGGCTGATCCAGGGCGCCGGCGGCAAGGCGGTGCGCGGCGCCGATCCGGTCAGCCTGCTCAAGGCCGCCAAGAACGCGGTGGAGATCGACGGCACGCGGCGCGCCCATCAGCGCGATGCGGTGGCGCTGGCGCGCTTTCTCGCCTTCATCGATCGCGAGGCGCCGAAGGGCACGTTGACCGAGATCGATGCGGTCGAGGCGCTGGAGAGCTTTCGCCGCGACACCGGCGCGCTCAAGGACGTGTCGTTCCCGACCATCTCGGGCACCGGCCCGAACGGCGCGATCGTGCATTATCGGGTCACCCGCAAGAGCAACCGCCGCATCATGCCGGGCGATCTGCTGCTGATCGATTCCGGCGCGCAATATCAGGACGGCACCACTGACGTCACCCGCACGATCGCCGTGGGCGCGCCGACCGCGGAGATGCGCGACCGCTTCACCCGCGTGCTGCGCGGCCACCTCGCGATCGCACGCGCGATCTTCCCCGACGGCACCACCGGTGCGCAGCTCGACACCTTGGCGCGGCAGTTCCTGTGGCAGGCGGGCATCGATTTCGAGCACGGGACCGGCCACGGCGTCGGCAGCTATCTGTCCGTGCACGAGGGACCCGCGCGCATCTCGAAGCTCGGCACGACACCGCTGAAGCGCGGCATGATCCTGTCCAACGAGCCCGGCTACTACAAGACCGACGCCTTCGGCATCCGCATCGAGAACCTTGAGCTCGTTGTGGCGAAGGACGTCGCGGGCGCGGAGAAGCCGATGAACGGCTTCGAGGCGCTGACCCTGGCGCCGATCGACCGCCGCCTGATCGATGTCGTCATGCTGACCGCCGAGGAACGGGCATGGCTCGACGCCTATCATGCCCGGGTCAGGGAAACCGTCCGTGCAGCGCTCGACGACAGCGACCAGCGCTGGCTCGATCAGGCGACTGCGCCACTGTAGTCATCCGGACTGTCCAGCTACGAACTGTCCCGCTGCCCGCATGGGCGCATGCCGAAACAGGCATTTCCGCGAAGCGGAAGGCCGCTACAGTCAGGGCGTTCACCCGATTTGAGCGGCACCATGCATGGAATGATCAGCAGACCGCCCGGGGCGGCGCCACCGCGCGCCGTCCCCTCGCGCACCGTGCTGGTCCTCCTGGTCGTCATGACCGGGCTGGCGCCTATCTCGCTTTACCTGCTGGTGCCGGCCCTGCCGCTGCTCGCGACCACGTTCGGGCGCGACGCCTCCGTCGTGCAGATGACGGTGTCGTTCTACATGGCCGGCATCGCGATCTCGCAGCTGCTGCTCGGGCCGCTGTCGGACCGCTTCGGCCGCCGCCCCGTGATGCTCGCAGGGCTCGCGCTCTCGATCGTCGCGAGCGTCAGCTGCATCTTCGCCGACACCCTGCCCCAGCTGATCGCGGCGCGCTTCTTCCAGGCGCTCGGCGGCGCCAGCGGCATGGTGATCAGCCGCGCCATCATCCGCGATCTCTATCCGCGCGAGCGCATCGGCGCGATGATCAGCCTCGTCGTCGCGGTGATGATGATCGCGCAGATGCTGTCGCCGCTGACCGGCGGCCTGATCGAGATCGCGTTCGGCTGGCACGCCATCTTCTATGTCGTCGCCGCGCTGTCGATCGTGATCGCGATCGCCGTGACCATGGCGCTGCCGGAGACCCGCCCTGCCCGCATCGAAGGCGCGAGCTTCCGCCGCGACGTCGCCATGCTGGTGAAGAGCCGCGCCTTCCTCGGCTACATGCTGTGCCAGGTGCTGGCCTCGCAGATCATCTTCGCCTTCGCCGGCGGCGGGCCGTATATCGTCGAGGTGCAGATGGGCCGCTCCTCGGCGGAGTATGGCGCGTGGTTTGCGACCACCGGCTTCGCCTATTTCGTCGGCAACCTGTTCTGCGTGCGCTACGCGCCGCGCCATTCGCTCGATCGGCTGATCTGGTTCGGACTGGGGCTGCAGCTCACCAGCGCCGCGCTGAACTTCACATGGAGCCTGTTCGGCGTCAACCAGGTGCCTTCGGTGCTGTTCGGCACGCAGATGCTGCTGATGTTCGCCAATGCCGCCGTGATGGCGAACTCTGCCGCCGGCGCCATCAGCGTCCGGCCGGGCGCGGCGGGCACCGCCTCCGGCGCGATGGGCTTCCTGCAGATGGGCGTGGGCGCGCTGACGTCGCAGCTCGGCGCCTGGCTCGGCGGCCATTTCAGCAGCACGCTGCCGCTGACGTCAGCGATGCTCACCCTGTCCCTCGCCTGCGCCTGCAGCATGATCTTCCTGGTTCCGCGCACGCAGATGAAGGTGACGAAGGAGCTGATCGAGACGGCGGAAGAGGACGAAGCCGGGGTAATGTGAAGGAGGTGCGTGAGCGACTGCACGACCGCGCGTCATTCTCGGCGTCATACCCGCGCAGGCGGGTATCCAGCAGGCCGAAGCGTCTCGGCTCTATGACAAATGCCTCTGGAATACTGGATCATCCGCTTTCGCGGATGATGACAATTGTTGGGGTCTCATCCAGCGTCTGTCGCAACCGACACTGCGGAGCTGCTACTCCCCGATCAGCTGCAGCCACTCGTCCTCGGTGAGCACCTGCACGCCGTGCTTCTGCGCGTCCTTCAGCTTTGATCCCGCGCCGGGACCGGCGACGACGTAGTCCGTCTTCTTCGACACCGAGCCCGAGACTTTCGCGCCGAGCCGCTCGGCGGTCGCCTTGGCCTCATCGCGCGTCATCTTTTCCAGCGTGCCGGTGAATACCACGGTCTTGGTCGCGATCGGCGAATTGCGCTTCGGCTTCTCCGCGTCGAGGATCTTCACCTCTTTCGTCAGCCGCTCGACGATGCCGCGATTATGGTCCTCGCCGAAATAGGCGGCGACGCTCTTGATCACGGTGTCGCCGATCTGGTCGAGCGCATCCATCTCCGCGATCGCCTCCTCGTCGCCGTTGGCGACCTTGAGACAGGCTTCGTGGAACGCATCCCAGGAGCCGTAGCCGCGCGCCAACGCCAGCGCCGTGGTCTCGCCGACATGGCGCATGCCGAGCGCAAAGATGAAGCGCTCCAGCGCGATCTCGCGCCGGGCGTCGATGGCATTGAAGAGATTGCGCACCGAGGTCTCGCCATAGCCCTCGATCTGCTCGAGCTTCAGCTTGCTGTTGCGTGCGGCCAGCGTGAAGATGTCGGCGGGCTCCTTGACCCAGCCCTGGTCGAAGAAGAATTCGATCTGCTTCTCGCCCAGGCCGTCGATGTCGAAAGCGCGGCGCGAGGCGAACAGCTTGAGGTGCTCGATCTTCTGGAACGGACAGGCGAACTCGCCGGTGCAGCGGGCGCGCGAGCCCTCCTCGCCGGTCGCAATCTCCTCCCGCACGACGTCGGTATGCAGCGGGCACGGGCACGTCTTGGGGAAATGGAATTCCTTAGCGTTCTTCGGCCGCTTGTCGATGAGGACGTCGACCACCTGTGGGATGACGTCGCCAGCGCGCTGGATCACGACGGTGTCGCCGATCCGGATGTCGCGGCCCTCGCGCAGAACCTCGCCCTTGTTGCCGATCCCCTTGATGTAGTCCTCATTGTGCAGCGTCACGTTCTGCACGATGACGCCGCCGACTCCGACCGGCTCAAGCTTGCCGACCGGCGTGAACGAGCCGGTGCGGCCGACCTGGATCTCGATGTCCTTGAGCACGGTCATGGCGCGCTCGGCCGGAAACTTGTGCGCGATGCCCCAACGCGGCGTGCGTGACACGAAGCCGAGCCGCTCCTGCCAGTCGATGCGGTCGACCTTGTAGACGACGCCGTCGATGTCGTAGTCGAGCTCGGCACGCTGTTCCTCGATGTGGCGATGGAACGCGATCAGTTCCTCCACCGAGTGGCAGAGCCTGGTGAGCGGATTGGTCGTGAAGCCGCAGCGTTCGAACCATTTGATCATGCCGCTCTGCGTCTCCGCCGGCATCGCGCTCATTTCGCCCCAGGCATAGGCGAAGAAGCCGAGGGGACGCGAGGCGGTGATGGCCGGATCCTTCTGCCGCAGCGAGCCTGCGGCGGAGTTGCGCGGGTTGGCGAAGATGGTGTCGCCCGCTTCCTTCTGGCGCTCGTTGAGCGCGAGGAAGGCCTGCTTGGTCATGTAGACCTCGCCGCGCACTTCGCAGATGTCGGGCAGGTTGCGGCCGTGCAGCTTGTGCGGCACGTCCTTCAGGGTGCGGATGTTGGCGGTGACGTCCTCCCCCTCGGCGCCGTCACCACGCGTCGCGGCGGTGACCAGCTCGCCGCCCTCGTAGCGCAGCGACATCGACAGCCCGTCGATCTTCGGCTCGGCCGAAAAATCGATGCGATCGTCGGCAAGCTTGAGGAAGCGCGCAATGCGGCCGACGAAGTCGCGCACGTCCTCCTCGGCGAAGGCGTTGTCGAGCGACAGCATCGGCACCGCGTGCCGCACTTTCTTGAACCGGCCGGAGGGCGCGGCGCCGACCTTCTGCGACGGAGACTCGCTGCTGACGAGCTCGGGGAAACGCTTCTCGATCGCATTGAAGCGGCGACGCAGCTCGTCATAGGCGGCGTCCGAGATCTTCGGCGCGTCATCCTGATAATAGAGCCTGTCGTGGGTCTCGAGCTCCAGCGCCAGCCGTTTCCATTCCACCTTGGCCTGGGCCTTGGTGAGATCGGCAACGTCGACGGGCTGCTTCGGTTTTGCTGTCTTGGGCATGCGTATGATCTGCTCGTCGTTGCGGGACGGCCCGGAGGCCGTTCCGAAACGACGGTGTACACAATGCGCACGCCGGAGCCAAAGCGTTCGGCCCGCTCCGTTTCCAGCTACGCCGCCGCAGCCTCCAGCAGCCGGTCGGCGGCGGCGCGGGCTTCGGCGGTGACCTCGGCGCCGGCCAGCATGCGGGCGATCTCCTCGCGGCGGTGCAGGGTGGCGAGCGTGTTGACCCGGGTGACGACACGCTTGCCGCGATCCAGCGCATCCTTGGAAATCAGGAGATGCTGGTCCGCCCTGGCCGCGACCTGCGGCGCATGGGTCACGGCCATCACCTGAACCCCGTGCGCGAGCCGCGCCAGCCGGGCGCCGATGGCATCCGCGACCGCGCCGCCAACGCCCGTGTCGATCTCGTCGAACACCAAGGTCGGCGCCGAGCCGCGGTCGGACAGCACGACCTTGAGCGCCAGCAGGAACCGCGACAGCTCGCCGCCCGAGGCGACCTTCATCATCGGGCCCGGCCGCGTGCCCGGATTGGTCTGGACCCAGAACTCGACACGGTCGATGCCCTCCGGCCCCGGCGCCTCGGCGTCGCTGTCGACCTGGGTCATGAACTTGGCGCGCTCCAGCTTGAGCGGGGCGAGTTCGGCATGGACGGCCCGGTTCAGCTTCTCCGCTGACTTGGTCCGCGCCGCCGACAGCTTGGCCGCCGCCGCGGCATAGCGCGCATCGGCTGTTGCCGCCGCCGCCTCCAGCTTCTTCAACTGCTCGGCGCCGGCATCGATCAGGACGACATCCGCGGCATATTTGGCAGCCAAGGCCGCCAGCCCATCCACCGGCGTCGAATATTTGCGCGCAGCCGCGCGCAGCGCGAACAGCCGCTCCTCGATGCGCTCCAGCTCCAGCGGATCGAAATCGGTGGCCGCGAGCGCCACCGTCAGATGCTGATCGGCCTCCTCCAGGGCGTTGATCGCCGAATCGATCGCCTTCACCGCCGGATCGACCAGCGCGGGCGAGCTGACCGCGCGTCGCTCCAGCCGGCGAACGGCCGCGGCCAGCGCGGCGATCGGCGACTGGTTGCCGCTGACCGCATCCTGCGCGTCGCGCAGATCGCCCGCGATCTTCTCGCCCTGCATCATGGCCGTGCGGCGGGCGGCGAGCTGCGTCTCCTCGCCCTCCTTCGGCGCCAGCTTCTTCAGCTCGTCCGAGGCATGCCGCAGATAGTCGGCCTCGCGGGCCGCGCGCTCCATGCCAGCCCGGTGCTCGTCGAGCGCCGTGACCGCGGTCCGGCGGGCCGCCCAGAGGGCCTCGACCGCGGCGACGTCCTTCTCCAGACCCGCAAAGGCATCCAGCAGCCGGCGGTGGGTGGCGGCATCGACCAGCGCACGCTCATCATGCTGGCCATGGATCTCGACCAGGGTGGCGCCGATCGCTTTCAGCGTCTGCACGCTGACCGACTGGTCGTTGATGAAGGCGCGGGTGCGGCCGTCGCCGAACTGGACGCGGCGCAGGATCATCTCGCCATTGGCATCCAGGCCGTTGGCGGCGAGGATCCTGGCCGCGGGATGATCCTTGCCGATCTCGAACACGGCCGTGACCTGCCCCTGGTCGGCCCCGTGGCGCACCAGGCTGGCGTCGCCGCGACCGCCGAGCGCGAGAGCGAAGGCGTCCAGCAGGATCGACTTGCCGGCACCGGTCTCGCCGGTCAGCACCGCAAGTCCATGGGAGAATTCGAGATCGAGTCGTTCGATCAGGACGATGTCACGGATCGACAGTCGCGCCAGCATGGAACCGAAGTCCTTCGTAACGGGGCGGAACGCCCCTGAGCGAACGACTCGATGCTAGCAGCAAATAGAGAACAAAACAAGAATACAGAACAAAGCCAGATCAAACGAGCGATCCGGCCGATTGCTCAGCCCAGGCCGAGCTTCTTGAAGGCGCGCGAGATGTAGGAGCCCTTGTTCTCCTCGGGCTCGACGCCGCCCGACTTCACGAGATTGTAGGCGTCCTTGTACCACTTGCTGTCGGGGAAATTGTGCCCGAGCACGGCCGCCGCGGTCTGGGCCTCGCCGACGATGCCGATCGTCATGTAGGCCTCGGTCAGGCGATACAGCGCTTCCTCGACGTGCCGCGTGGTCTGATACTGCGTCACCACCGCCTTGAAGCGGTTGATGGCGGCCGTGTAGTCGCGCTTCTGCATGTAATAGCGGCCGACATCCATTTCCTTGCCGGCGAGCTGGTCGCGGGCGCCCTCCATCTTGGCCTTGGCATTGGTGGCGTATTCGGAGGTCGGATATTTACGCACCACCTCTTCGAGGGAGGCGATGGCCTTCTCGGTCCGGCCCTGGTCGCGGCTGATGTCCGGGATCTGGTCGTAATGCGAGGCAGCGATCAGGTATTGCGCATAGGCCGCGTCGGGGCTGCCCGGGTGCAGGGTCACGTAGCGGGTGGCGGCGCCGATGCAGCCGTCGTAGTCGCCGGCCTGATAGGAGGCGTAGGCCGACATCAGCAGCGATTTGCGGGCCCAGTCGGAATAAGGATGCTGGCGGTCGACCTCCTCGAACTTCTTGGTCGCGCCTTTGACGTCCTTCTTCTCGTTCATCAGGTACAAGCCCTCATTGTAGAGCTTGTCCGCGGGCTCATCGACGAAGGTGTCGTCCTTGGCGAGGAACTTGTCCCAGAGTCCGCCGGTGCCGCAGCCGCTCAACGGCAGCGCCAGCAGGATCAGCGACGCGGCGAGCCGGAGCCGGCCGATGCTTGCTGCGGGATGACGGAGGTCGCGCGTGAGACGCTGTATCGACATGCTTCTTTGGAACCCGATGCCTGTGATCTGATCTACGCCGTGCACCATGAAGGTCGCTTCATGACCGCGAAGGAAGAGCCCCGCCAGTGGCACGCATCACGCGGCCCCGGCCTCTCTAGCCGAAAACACTTCATCAACCAACCGCATAGGAAGCCAATCCGCCCGGATTAAGGCAACACCGAGGCTGCCGCCACGCATCATGGTTACCGCTGAAGAAGCCGCTGGAAAACATCGAAATGCCGATGATCCAGCCACGGAGAAGACGTGGCCAGTAACAAACATTGACAAAAAAGCAGCCGGAAAAAACCGAACGAAGTCGAAAGCAAAGCTCCCGGCAATGTCGCGCGTCGCGCAACCCCGTCGACGGATCAGCCGAGCGGCAGGACGGCGCTCAGGACACGTCCGGGCCGTAGGCCGGCGCGACCATGCCACCGACCATACCGCCAACGACCTCCGCGGCCACGCGGGGACGCCGCACGGTCTCGCCTTCGACGATCCGCCAAGCCGTGCGATCCGCCATCAGAGCAGTCAGCACCGCATGGTTGAGCTTGTGACCGCCACGGACCGAACGATAGGTTCCGAGCATCGGCAAGCCGGCCAGCGCCAGATCGCCGATCGCATCCAGCACCTTGTGGCGGGCGCATTCGTCGGCGTAGCGCAGACCTTCGGGATTGAGCAGGCGGTCCTCGTCGAACACAAGCGTGTTGTCGAAGGACGAACCGAGCGCGAAGCCGGCGCTCCACAGTCGCGACACGTCGCTCATGCAGCCGAAGGTGCGGGCGCGGGCGATCTCGCGGCGGAAGCGCTCGGGGCTGAGCTCGAAATGATAGGCTTGGCGGCCGATCACGGGGTTGGTGAAATCGATTTCGGCTTCGACCCAGAAGCCGGAGCTGTTGGGACGCAGCTCGCCCGTGGAGGCGCCGATGGTCACCTGGACCGGCTTGAGCACCTGAATGTAGCGCCGCGGAGCCGACTGATTGACGATCCCGGCCTGGTCGATGGCAGCGACGAACGGTGCCGCACTGCCATCCATGATCGGAACCTCGGGGCCATCGACCTCGATCAGCGCATTGTCGACACCCATGCCGCGCAGCGCGGCGAGAACATGCTCGGCGGTGGACACCAGCGGACCGTTGCGGTCACCGAGCACCGTCGCCAACTCGGTGGCGATCACCGAGCCGAAGGACGCCTGGACCTCGCGGTCGGCGCCATCGAGGCCGGTGCGGAGGAACACGATCCCCGCATCGATCGGCGCAGGCCCGATCGTCAGGCTGACAGGCGCGCCAGAGTGGACGCCTACACCGGTGACGGTGGCTTGCGAACGAAGCGTTGTTTGCCGGCTGAATTTCATCGACGATCGCCCAAGACCCCGCCTGATCCCTCGTCAGCCCGCCCCTCGCGAACCGACTCACTTTCAGGCATCCCCAAGTCACGGCAGAACTTAACGAGAGCCCCAAAGAGCGCCAACTCACGCTTCTTTACGGATTGTTACCCCATCTCTGCCGTATTCGCGCCAACCCTTAACCAAACTGGAACGAGGCCTTAACCCTCCCGGTTCCCGATCTAAACACCGAAAGAATAATTAATCATTTAAAATCAGTTAGTTGAGCGGAAATCACGGAGCCCCGGCGGCCCATGGAAAAGGCCCGGCTCTCGCGAGCCGGGCCTGTTCAGCACCATCAGGGCTGTAACAATTCTCAGGTTGCCTGCCGGCGGAGGAAGGCCGGGATATCCAAATGGTCGTCTCCCTGTGGCGCCGGGGACACAGGCGCAGGACGGCCATGGACGTCCAGACCCTGCGGCGCGGGACGGCGGGCATATTCCGAGACAGGCGATTCGTGGCTCGCAACCTGCTGAGCAACGTTCCGCTGCGGCTTACGTTCCGGCAGGGGCGGCATCTGCGGCATGGCAGGACCCGCGGTCCGCACCGGCAGCGGCGGCTCGGCGTCCTCGTCCCGGCGGCCGAGACCGACATTGGCGAGACGCTGCAGCAGCGACATTCGGGTCTTCTGCGGATGCTCGTCGCCCTCGTCGCCCCTCGCCTGACGGATCTCGGCCTGGGCCGGCATCGGCAGGTCCTCGAACTTGGGCATGCGCGGCGCGCGGACGGGAACCCGCTCAGCGGCCTGGGGAATGAAGGTCTCGGGCGGGGCCGCCGGCTCGATCGGAGCCGCGCGCTGCGCCTCGGGCTCCGGGAACAGCGACGGCTTCTGCGCAATCGGGCGGACCGTCACGTCGCCATAAGAGGCTGCCGGCGCCGGAGCAGCCGAGGGCGCCGGCTCGCTTGCCATTGCGGCCGCAACGGCGGCCAGCGTGTCGCGCTCGAGATTCGGCGCCGGACGCGGCGCAGGCGCCATCGGCGCGGGCGCCGCGGCGGCGACGGCCGGAGCCTGCGACGCCTGCTGCTCGAGCTTGGCGGCGCGTTCAGCCAGGCGCTGATTGTCGGCGCGCAGGCGCGCAGTCAGATCGGCGAGGCGGCTTTCAGGGAGACCCGCGGCAGCGGTCGGGGCGGCGGCAATCGGAGCGACAGCCGCCGCCGGCTGTGAGGTCGTGACGTTCCGGTTGAACTGCGCCTGCTCGATGCCGGTCGCGACCACCGAGACCCGAATCAGCCCGTCGAGCGATTCGTCGAAGGTGGCGCCGACGATGATGTTGGCGTCCTGGTCGACCTCCTCGCGGATACGGGTCGCAGCTTCGTCGACCTCGAACAGCGTGAGATCCTTGCCGCCGGTGATCGAGATCAGGAGGCCGCGCGCGCCCTTCATCGACGAATCGTCGATCAGCGGGTTGGCGATGGCGGCTTCGGCGGCGGTGAGCGCGCGCTTGTCGCCGGAGGCTTCGCCGGTGCCCATCATCGCCTTGCCCATCTCACGCATGACAGCGCGGACGTCGGCGAAGTCGAGGTTGATCAAGCCTTCCTTGACCATCAGGTCGGTGATGCAGGCGACGCCGGAATAGAGCACCTGGTCGGCCATCGCGAAGGCGTCGGCGAAGGTGGTCTTCTCGTTGGCGACCCGGAACAGGTTCTGGTTCGGAATGATCAGCAGCGTGTCGACGACCTTGTGCAGCTCGGAGATGCCCGACTCCGCGGTGCGCATGCGGCGCGCGCCCTCGAAGTGGAACGGCTTGGTGACGACGCCCACGGTGAGAATGTTCATCTCGCGCGCGGTCTTGGCAATGACCGGAGCTGCACCGGTGCCCGTTCCGCCACCCATGCCGGCGGTCACGAACACCATGTTGGCGCCCGAGAGATGATCGCGGATCTCGTCGATCACCTCCTGCGCGGCGGCGGCGCCGACGTCCGGCTGCGAGCCGGCGCCGAGGCCTTGGGTCACCTGCGTGCCCATCTGGATGATGCGCTGAGCCTTGGACATGGTCAGCGCCTGCGCGTCGGTATTGGCGACCACGAAGTCCACCCCCTGCAGGCCGGCCGTGATCATGTTGTTGACGGCGTTGCCGCCCGCGCCGCCGACACCGAACACGGTGATCCGGGGCTTCAGCTCGTGGATATCAGGAGGGGTAATAGTGAGTGCCATGATTGCCTCTCGATCACGCGCGGGTGGGTTCGCCCCGGCCGCCGGCCGCGGTTGGTGTTGTTGAAAATCGCATGGGGTGGAAACCGGTCATCAGAAGCCCTCGCGTAGCCATCGTCCGACCTTTCCGAAGTAGCCGTCGGTTCCTGTCCCGACCTGCCGCGTATGCCGCGGTTCGACGTGTTCCAGGTGCGCGTATTGCGGATAGACCAGAAGCCCGGTGGGCACCGCGAAGGCGGCGTTCTTGGCCTCGTTGGGGAGACGGCCGAAACCGAGCGGACGGCCGACGCGCACCGGGCGGTCGAGGATCCGGGTCGCAAGCTCGACCAGCCCCGTCAGCTGGGAGGCGCCTCCGCTAAGGACGACGCGCGCCTTGGGTTCTGCCGCAAAGGGCGAATCCTTCAGCCGGTCGCGGACCATTTCAAAAATCTCCTCTGCGCGGTGCCTGACGATGTTCGCGATGGTGGCGCGGGACACGATCTGCGGAACATCCCGCTCGTTGTCACCGGCCGTCGGAACAGACATCAACTCACGCGCGTCGGACCCGCCAGTCAGCACCGTGCCATATAACGTCTTGATTCGCTCGGCATCTGCAATGCACGCTGATAGTCCGCGCGCAAGATCCATGGTCACGTGATGCCCGCCGAGCGCAAAACCGGAGGCATGGACGAAGCGGCCGCCGGAATAGATCGCGATCGTCGTGGTGCCGGCCCCCATTTCGACCACCGCCGCGCCGAGATCGGCCTCGTCGTCGGTCAGCACCGACAACCCGGCAACATACGGGCTTGCCGCCATGGCCTCGACGTTGAGGTGGCAGCGCTCGACCACGAGCATCAGGTTCTTGGCCACGGTGGCGTCGGTCGTGACGACGTTCATGTCGACGCCGAACTGCCGCGCCAGCATGCCGCGCGGGTCGCGGATGCCCTTCACGCCATCGAGCGTGTAGCCGACGGGCAAGGCATGCAGCACCGCGCGCCCGTCGCCGGTGGCGTGGTGCATGCCGGTTGAGGTCACGCGGCTGACATCGGCCTGGGTCACGGCGCCGCCGCGAATGTCCGAGGTGGCCTCGATCAGATGGCCCATGACGCGGCCGCCGGCGACCGGCAGCAGCACGGACTCGACCCGCACCTTGGCCATGCGCTCGGCAAGCGCGACCGCCTGCCGCACGGCCTGCTCGCATTCGACGGGATCGACGACGGCGCCGGCCTTGACGCCGCGCGACTGGATCTGGCTGTAGCCGATCAGCTCGACCGTGTGGGTGCGGCCGCGCAGCGCGTCGCTGGGCGGCGCCGGCTTCAGCCGCGCGATCATGCAGGCGATCTTGCTGGTGCCGACATCGAGAGAGGCCACAAGCGCGGTGCGCTTCTGGCCCATCGGGCGCGTCTTCGGAGTCTGGCGATCGAAGCCGGTCATGCGTCACCGGCCTTCTTCTTGGACTTCTTGTCCTTGAACAGCTCGTCGTGCGCCTTCGCTGCGTCCTCGGACAGTTGCACCGTCAGCCGGTCCGACAGCCGCAAGTCGATGGCGACGATGTCGCGCGAGAACAGCTTGTCGTCCTGGTCGAGCTGGGTCAGGGTCGCGAGCGCATTACCGACATCGTGCTCGGGCAGGCGAATATCGAGGCCGTCCTTGGTCCGCAGGTTCCAGCGACGCTCGCCGACGAACACGGCGGCCTTGGTGACCGCGCGCACCTGCGGGTAGCGGGCGAGCAGCGCCAGGAAATCACGCGCCCGGCTTTCGGCTCCCTTGCCGACCACGAGCGGCAGGGTCAGGAAACGGCGCGAGACATATTGCTCGAGCACGGCGCCGTCATCGGCGATGACCGAGAGGCGGCCCTCCTGCTGCCAGAGCGCGAACGCCTTGCGCTCGACAACGTCGATCTGGAGTTGATTCGGAAAGAACTTCTGCACCGTGGCTTCGGCGATCCAGGGGTTGGCCTTGAGCCTGTCGCGCACCGCGGCGGCATCGAGGAACAGCAACGAGGAGCGGCCGGTGACGCCGCCGACGGCGAGGATCTCGTCCTGGGTGAGCTGCTTGCGGCCATTGATCGCCACGGCCGTGATGCGGAAGCCGGCCGCATTGGCCAGGGCATTGCGGGTGTCGGACAGGGCCGCGCTGACGTCCTGGGCGTGGCCGCCCTTGACGATGCCGAGCCAGACGCTGCCGAACAAGAGTACCACCGTCGCCACGGTGCCGAGCCGCCGCGGCAGATAGCGCTCGACGAGTTCGACCACGCGCGGCGGCGCCTCGCGCTCGACCATCGGCGCGCGCGCGGCCTGCATCGACGCCAGATCTCTTCGGCTCGACCGCCTGCCTTGCTTCGTGCCGCCGTGCGCGAAGCGGATACGCGGAAGGCGGGCCGAGACATACTCGCGCAGCAGGATTGCCGCGCCAAGGGCAGCGGCTTTCAGGTTCGCTTGAGGCCTCTGCGATCGAGCGAGGCGTCCTGCACCATCCATTGCACGAGCTCATCAAACTGTTGCGCCCGCAGATACTCGCGGACCCACGCCTGCGCTCCCGGCCGGCCGGAGGCTGGTGACGTCGCGATGCGTGACGTCACGACCCGGCAGCCGAGCACCACTGAGGCGCCAGCGTTAACCTTCGGACGTCCTGGTAAACAAAAAGTAAAATCGGTCCGGAGAGACGAATTTTTTCTCCGATTTATGAGGACCTTGCCCGGAATTCTTAAGCATTTTACGGGTTACAGGAACCACCGGGAGACGCCGGGCCGGGTTCCTGCGGGGCGTCTACCGAACGCCGGATCGACGGCTGCGCCCCTCCGCCAAGGCGATCTGCTGATTGAGGAAATCGACAAAAGCGATCCCCTGCGCCGCGAGCGCCTTGGGATACAGCGAGGCCGCGGTCAGCCCGGGCAGCGTATTGGTCTCGAGATAAACGGGACCATTGGCCGAGACGATGAAGTCGGTCCGCGAATAGCCGCCGCAGGACAGCGCGCGATGCGCCTTGATCGCCTCCGTCTGCAGCGCGGCCGTCACCTCCGGACTGAAGCGGCCGGGACAGATCTCCTTCGTCGCCGCGGCGAGGTACTTCGCGAAATAGTTGAAGGCGCCGTCGGCGGGGAGGATCTCGATCGGCGGCAGCGCGATCAGCGAGCCGTCTACCTGTTCGAGCACGCCGCAGGTCGCTTCCGTTCCGGTGACGAACGGCTCGATCAGATACTCCTCGGTCGCGGCCGCCGCTTTGACGGCAACGAGGTCCTGGCTGGTGTTGACGAAGATCAGCCCAAAACTCGATCCGTCCTTCACCGGCTTGGCGATCAGCCGGCCGTAGCGCGCCAGCGCCGCTTCGGCGTCATCGAACGCGACGCCCTCGGCCGCTGTGACCCCGCCGAGCACGGCGAAGCGCTTGGCGGCAACCTTGTCGAAGGCGAGGTGCGAGGCGGCCGAGCTCGAGCCGGTGAACGGCACGCCGCGAAGCTCGCACATCAGTTGAAGCTCGCCATTCTCCGCCCGGCCGCCGTGGAGACCGAGCACCAGAACCCGATCCTCGACCCTGGCGCGATCGAGCGCCTCGGCGAGCGTCCCGATACTCTCACCATCGGCGGTGAACGGCTCCTCGAACGGCTTGGCGTGAGCCATGAGCGCCGGGCCGCTCGCCTGATGCACCGTGTCGTCGGCCTCCCAGAACCAGAGGTCAGCCTCGGGCAGCGCGGCATGCAGCGCTTTGGCGCTGGCGACCGAGACGAGGCGCTCCTTGTTGGAGCCGCCGAACAAAATCGTGGTGCGCATCAATGTCTTCTCGGTTGATCTCACAACCGCAGTCGCGATTGCGCTGACGTCACTTGAGCAGGCGGGGCGATCAGCTCGCCTTGACTCCGATCCGCTTGATCTCCCACTGCAACTCGATGCCCGATTTCGCCTTGACCCGCTCGCGCACGGTCTCGCCGAGAGTTTCGATGTCGTCAGCGGTGGCGTTGCCGGTGTTGATCAGGAAGTTGCAGTGCATTTCTGAAACCTGGGCGCCGCCGACCTTGAGACCGCGGCAGCCTGCGGCATCGACCAGCTTCCAGGCGGAATGTCCCGGCGGATTCTTGAAGGTCGAGCCGCCGGTCTTCTCGCGGATCGGCTGCGCCGTCTCACGATGCGCCTGCACCTCGGCCATGCGCGCCCGGATCGCCTCCGGCGCCGACGGCGTGCCGCGGAAGCGCGCTGCCGTGAAGATTAGCGACGGATCGACGCCGCTCGCGCGATAGGTGAACTTCATCTCGGCATTGTTGAAGCGGTGCGTCTTGCCATGGCGGTCAATCGCGATCGCCTCGACCAGGATGTCCTTTGTCTCGCCGCCATTGGCGCCGGCATTCATCCGCAGCGCGCCGCCGATCGTGCCGGGAATACCGAACAGGAATTCCAGGCCCGCGAGATTGGCCGACGCCGCGATCTCGGCGACGCGCTTGTCGAGCGCGGCGGTGCCGGCGGTCACGATGTCGCCCTCCGCCTTGACCTCGCCGAACGCGCGCGGCGCCAGCCGGATCACGACGCCCGGCACGCCGCCGTCGCGCACGATCAGGTTGGAGCCGACGCCGATGACGTAGAGCGGCAGATCACTGGACAGGTTCTTGAGGAAGTAGGCGAGGTCGTCGGCATCCGCCGGCGTGAACAGCACCTGCGCCGGTCCGCCGACGCGAAACCAGGTGAGAGGCGCGAGACTCTCGTTGGCGAGGAGCCGCCCGCGCAGCTCCGGCATTACGGCTTTGAGCTCGGGCGTAATGTCGGGGAAACTCACGCGGCTGCTCTCACATCGTGCGCCGACATCGTCAGGGTCGGCACGCACTCTCCGTTCCCTCCCCCCTTGTGGGGGAGGGTCAGGGAGGGGGGTGAGCCCCAGGCGCCGGCGCTCGTGGTCCCCCCCTCTCCACCTCTCCCCCACAAGGGGGGAGAGAGCAGAGTATGCCGCGTAGCTGCCAGCTCGCCCAACGACACAGCCCTCATCCCAGCGCCTTCAACTCACCGGGCAGCGCGTAGGCCCATTGCGTGATGTTGCCGGCACCGAGGCACACGACCAGGTCACCGGGCTTGGCGAGACCCTTGACGATGCCGGCGAGATCGGCGGCCTTCGGCAGCGGCACCACGTCGCGATGGCCGTGGGCGCGCAGGCCCAGAACGAAGTGATCGCGATCGATGCCCTCGATCGGCGCCTCGCCGGCCGGATAGACGTCGGCAACGACGACCGCATCGGCGTCGTTGAAGCAGGTGCAGAACTCCTCGAACAGCGATTGCAGCCGGGTGTAGCGATGCGGCTGCACCACGGCGAAGACCTTGCCATTGGTGGATTCGCGCGCCGCCTTCAGTACCGCCGCGATCTCGACCGGATGGTGACCGTAGTCATCGATCACGGTGACGCCATTCCACTCGCCGGTGCGGGTGAAGCGGCGCTTGACGCCGCCGAAGCCGGCAATCGCCTTGCGGATGGCCTCGTCGGACAGGCCGAGCTCGCGCGCGACCGCGATCGCCGCCGTTGCGTTCGAGGCATTGTGCCGGCCTGGCATCGGCAGCGCGATGTCGGCAATCTCGTGCGTCTCACCGCTCTTGCGGTCGCGGAACACGACCTTGAACGACGAGCCGCCGCCCATCGGCGCGAGGTCGACAAGGCGGACATCGGCTTGCGGGTTCACACCGTAGGTGATGATGCGGCGGTCCTCGATCTTTCCGACCAGCGTTTGCACCACCGGATGATCGATGCACATCACGGCGAAGCCGTAGAACGGCACGTTCTCGACGAAGGCGCGGAAGGCGTCCTGCACGGCCTCGAAGGTCTTGAAGTGATCGAGATGCTCGGGATCGACATTGGTGACGATCGCGACATCCGCCGGCAGCTTCAGGAAGGTGCCGTCGCTCTCGTCGGCCTCGACCACCATCCATTCGCCGGCGCCAAGCCGCGCGTTGGTGCCATAGGCATTGATGATGCCGCCATTGATGACGGTCGGATCGAGACCGCCGGCATCGAGCAGCGCCGCGACCATCGATGTCGTCGTGGTCTTGCCATGGGTGCCGGCGATGGCGACGCAGCTCTTCAGCCGCATCAGCTCGGCCAGCATCTCGGCACGCCGGACGACGGGAATGCGCTGGGCGCGCGCCGCCATCAGCTCGGGATTGTCGCGCTTGATGGCGGTCGAGACGACGACGACGTCGGCACCCGCGACGTTCTCGGCCTTGTGGCCGACGCTGACGGTGATGCCCTTCTCGCGCAGGCGTGCGACGTTCGCATTGTCCGAGGCGTCCGAGCCCTGCACCGTATAGCCGAGATTGCACAGCACCTCGGCGATACCGCTCATGCCGATGCCGCCGATCCCGACGAAGTGGATGGGTCCGATCTCGCGCGGCAGTCTCATGGGGCATCTCGTCTCAAGGGTTCCGGGCGCCCGGCGGGAGGGAGCGGCCGCGAATCATCAGCCCTTCTTGCAAGACATGACCGACCTGGACAAGTCCGCCCAGGCCGTAAGAATTGCCAAATTCGCAGGCGTTCGCCCGATTTTGGCCGATTTTGGCAGCCCAGCCGGCGCGGTCGGCCAGGAGTTCCCGCTCGATCCCACCTTCACAAATTGTTAAGCGCGATCACACGCTGCCCCCTCCCAACAGGATACCTGCAATTTTTGCGCGCTCGCCGCGTCAGTTCGCGTGGCATGAGTAGCGGGCGGCCGGCGTGCCGGGCACGCATATTTCAATCTTTGATGGAGAACCCTCGCCGATGTGCTCGCTGTGTGAAACGCACCCTCCCGTATTGTCCCGGCGCCGGCTGCTTGGCGGCGGCGCAGTGCTGGCTGCCGCGGCGGTCGGCGCACTTCCGGCGTTTGCCAAGGAAGCCAAGCAGGCGAGCGACAGCGCGATGCCTCCCAACGCCATCTCTCCGGACGACGCGATGAAGCGCATCGTCGATGGCAACGCGCGCTACGTCGCCGGCAACCTCGACAACAAGGATTTCTCGGCCGGCCGGGCAGCGCGCGCCGCGGCCCAATACCCGATCGCCGCGATCGTGAGCTGCGCCGATGCCCGGGTCGCCCCCGAGCTGGTGTTCGATCAAGCGCCCGGTGAGCTGTTCGTGGTCCGGGTCGCCGGCAATTTCGTCAACGACGACGGTCTCGCCAGCCTCGAATATGGCGTCAAGTTCCTCGGCACGCCTCTCGTGCTGGTGCTCGGTCACAGCGGCTGCGGCGCCATCGATGCGACGATCAAGGTACTCAAGGACGGCACCAAGCTGCCAGGCCACTTGCCCGCACTGATCAATGCGCTCAAACCCGGCGTCGAGGCTGCGATCGCGAAGAAGCCGCAGGATCTGCTGGCCGAAGCCACCGCGGAGAACGTGCGCAGCAACGTCCGGCGCCTGTCGACCGCCAAGCCGATTGTCGGCCGCATGGTCGCCGAAGGAAAGGTGAAGATTGTGGGCGGCATCTATGACATCGGCACCGGCCGGGTCACGATGATCTGACGCCTCAAGCTGGCCGCAGCACGCGATCCGCACGCGCGGCTGCGGCCGCGAGCCAACACACTTGGTGGCAGAACCAGGCCTCCACGGAGGCCACGAAACCCGGCGTCAGTATCAGATGCCGGCGCCCGTCGGCGAAGCGCAGCAGACCGCGCCCCTCCATGGTCGTCAGCAGATTGCGGATATGGGAGCGCGAGACGCCGAGCGAGCTCGCAAGCTCCGCCGTCGAAATCGCGACGGCCTCGCGCCCAACGGCGGACCGGGCGACGAGCGTCAGCGCCAGATGGATGCCGCTGTCGTGCTCGTCGGTCCAGGCGAGATCGGGAAATCCCGTCAGGGGCCGATTGTCGCGGCACAGCCAGCTCGCACATTGCCGGATCGTCTCCGCATAGAACGCGGCGTCATCCTGCAGACGAAGGCTCAGTCCGCCGGCATGCGTCAATCGGGCGTGGCAATCCAGATGCATGGCAAGCCAGCCTCGCAGCCCCTCGAGGATGACGGGGCCGGGCACCAGGTAGCGGATACGAGCATCCTCGGGATCGCGCTCGACGGTCACCAGCGACAGACCGCGCAACACCGCGACGAACGCCGCCGTCTGCCGCGGACCCGGCAGCCGCCTCTGCAGGCGTGTCAGGGTCGGCCGCTCGACCGGCTTGCGCGCCGACATGTGCATCATCACGATGTGCGCAGCGATTTCCGTCGGAGCGCGCTGACCGAACAGCTTGATCATCAGGCGTTGACCGCGCAGCGGCGCAATCAGCTGGTCGCAAAATCCGACGAGCACAGGCACAAAGGACGGATGGCGCCGCAAGTGCATCGGATGATCGTCAAGCAGGACAGCGCCATTGTCGGAGCTCCGGTTCATCATGGGATCACCGTGCGCTTGCGCGACTAGAGCGCCGCCGTCCTGATCACGAGATCGGCCAGCCGTTCCGCGGCATCGAGCCGCCCGGCTGTGCGCGCAGCCTGGGCCATCGCGGCGAGACGCGTCGGCTCGGCGGCGAGCGCCGAGATCTCGGAGGCCAGCCTGTCGGAGGTGAATTCGCTCTGCACGATCCGGATCGCGGCGCTCGCGTCCGACAGCACGCCGGCATTCGCGAACTGGTCCTGGTCGATGGCGCCCGGCAGCGGCACCAGGATCGAGGGCCGGCCGATCGCGGCGAGCTCGGCCACGGTGCCGGCGCCGGAACGCGAGATCACGAGGTGATTGGCGGCGAGCCGCGCCGGCAGGTCGGTGAAGAAGGGTTGCAGATCGGCATTGATCTTGAGCCGGTCATAGACCGCGCGCACCCGCGCCATGTCCTCCTGGCGCACCTGCTGGGTCAGCACCAGACGGACCCACAGCGCCGGCTCCAGCCGCTCGATCGCGCCGGGCACGATGTCGCTCATGATGCGCGCGCCCTGGCTGCCGCCGACGACGAGCAACCGCAGCGGCCCGGCGGTCTCCGGCGGGACATAGGGCACGCCCGCGGCTTCGAGGATTGCAGGTCGCATCGGGGTGCCGACCGTGGTCGTCTTGCCGGCCAGCGCGGGATCGCGGTCGAGCACGCCCGGCAACGAGGTTGCAATCGCCTTCACATGCGCGGACAGGAAACGATTGGCGCGGCCGAGCACGGCATTGGCGTCGTGGATCAGGCTGGGCACGCCGGCGAGGCGCGCCGCCAGCAGCGGCGGCACGGTCGGATAGCCGCCGAAGCCGATCACGGCCGCGGGCTTGAGCCGCCGCATCAGGTTGAAGGCCGCGATGGTGCCGGTGCCGAGCAGCAGCGCGGTGCGCGCGAGCGCGACCGGCGAGCGGCTGCGCACCGTCTCGCTCGGCACCACGTCGATCATGTCCTTGGTGAACAGGCCGCTGTAGCGCAGCGCGCGCGCGTCGGTGACGAGACGGACGCGATAGCCGCGCCTGATCAGCTCGACGCCGAGCGCTTCAGCCGGAAACAGATGGCCGCCGGTGCCGCCGGCCGCGAGCAGAATGAGAGGCGCGGTTGAGGTCATGCGCGCTTGTTTACAGGCAATGTCTCGTCATTGCGAGCCAGCAGCCTAAGCGTAATTGCGCAGCGCGCCGGCTGCGTCGCCGGCCTCGAGCTCCATCCGCGGCCGCTGTCGGGTCAGCGCCAGCATCATGCCGACGCCATAGGCCAGCGACACGATCGAGGAGCCACCGTAGGAGATGAAGGGCAAGGTCATGCCCTTGGCCGGGATCAACTGCAGATTGACCGAGATGTTGATGGCCGCCTGGATACCGAACAGGATCGCGAGGCCCGAGGCCGCGAAGCGCGCAAAGCTATCCTCGGTCGCATAGGCGCGCGACAGCGTGCGGATCACGATGAACGCAAACAGCGCGACCAGCGCCAGGCACAGGATGATGCCGAACTCCTCGGCAGCGACCGCGAACACGAAATCGGTGTGGCTGTCCGGCAGGCTGCGCTTGGCGATGCCCTCGCCCGGCCCCAGCCCGAACCAGCCGCCGTTGGAGAACGCCTCCATCGCGGTGTCGACCTGGAAGGTGTCGCCGGAGGCCGGGTTCATGAAGCGCTTGATGCGGCCGGCGACGTGCGGGACCAAGAGATAGGCGCCGAACAGGCCGGTGGCGGCGGCGCCCGCGAGGCCCGCAACCCAGATCATGCGCATGCCGGCGATGAAGAACAGCGAGCCCCAGACCATCAGGATCAGCATGGTCTGGCCGAAATCCGGCTCCATCACCAGGAGCGACACCAGCATCAGCAGCAGCACCAACGCCATCGTGGTCGCCGGCATGTCGGGCCGCCGCGCGGATTCCGAGAACAGCCAGGCGGAAACGACGACGAAGGCCGGCTTCGCCGCCTCGGACGCCTGGATGTTGACGCCGATCAGCGTGATCCAGCGCCGCGAGCCCTTCACCTCCGGGCCGATCGCGAGCGTCAGCACGATCAGCACGATGGCGATCGTGAACACCACCAGCGCGCTGCGCCGGATCTGGCGCGGCGACAGGAAGGAAACGCCGATCAGCACGATGAACGACGGCAGCAGGAACAGGACGTGGCGGTTGAAGAAGTGGAACGGATCGAGCCCGATCCGAGTCGCCACCGGCGGGCTGGCCGCGAGCGACAGGATCACCCCGCACAGCATCAGCGCGAGGATGGAGCCGAGCAGCGGCTTGTCGACCGTCCACCACCAGTCGGACAGCGGATTGCGTTCTTCACGGGAGAGCATCGGGCGTCCACCTGAGCCGAGTGTCAGCCCATTGGCACCCAGGATGGTTATCGAAGGGTTAAGAAAATCGCTGGCAATGCTGCCTCAGGCCACCCGCTCCACGCCCGGTAGCGCCTGCACCAGGTCGCGGAAATGCGTGCCGCGGATTTCGAAGTTGCGGAACTGATCGAAGGAGGCGCAGGCCGGCGACAGCAGCACCACGACATCCTTCAATCCCGAGGCCTCCGCATCGGCGGCCGCCTGGGAGACCGCGACCTCCAGCGTGCCGGACATGTCGTGCGGCACCTTGTCGCCCAGCGTGCCAGCGAACTCCGCGGCCGCCTCGCCGATCAGATAGGCCTTGCGGATGCGCGGGAAGAAACCCGCGAGGCTGGTGATGCCGCCGGCCTTCGGTTTGCCGCCGGCGATCCAGAAGATGTCGGCGAAGGACGACAATGCGTGCGCGGTCGCGTCTGCGTTGGTGCCCTTGGAGTCGTTCACGAACAGCACGTTGCCGCGACGGCCGACCTGCTCCATGCGATGCGCCAGGCCCGGGAAGCTGCGCAGCCCTTGCTGCAAAACGTCCTCCTTCACACCGATCGCGAGCGCCGCGGCGGCGGCGCAGGCCGCATTCTGAGCATTGTGCTGGCCGCGGAGCGAGCCGATGCCGCCAAGCCGGGCGACCTCGCTGCGGGCCCCGCCTGCACTGCACACAATCGTCTCGTGCTCGACATACAGCCCGTCCGCCAGCGGGTTCTTCACCGAGATGCGCACGACGCGCTTGCCGGCCCGGTCGAGCCGGTCGGCGATCGCGCGCGAAAAACCGTCGTCGACGCCGACGATCGCGGAGCCCTTGGACTGGACACTCGCCACCAAGCGCTCCTTTACGGCCGCGTAGTTCTCGATCGTGCCATGCCGGTCGATGTGATCCTCGCTGACATTGAGCAGGATGCCGACGCTCGGATCGAGCGATGGTGTCAGGTCGATCTGGTAGGACGACATCTCGATGACGTGGACGCGGCCCATGCGCGGCGGCTCGAGGGACAGGATCGCGGTGCCGATATTGCCGCCCATCTGGGTGTCGTAGCCGGCGACGCGCATCAGATGCGCGATCAACGCCGTCGTGGTCGATTTGCCGTTGGTGCCGGTGATCGCGACGAACGGCGCATCCGGCGCGTGCCGCCTGCGCTCGCGGCAGAACAGCTCGATGTCGCCGATCACCTCGACCCCGGCCTCGCGCGCCTTCAATACGGTCCAATGCGGCACGGGATGGGTCAGCGGCACGCCCGGCGCCAGCACCAGCGCGGCGAAGTTCGCCCAGGAGACGGTGCGCAAATCGGCGGTGATGAAACCCGCCTTCGCCGCTTCCGTCATCCGATCGGCGCCGTCGTCGGCCGCGATCACTTCGGCGCCGCCGGCCCGCAGGGCATGACACGAGGCCAGCCCCGAGCCGCCGAGCCCGAACACGGCGACGGTCTTTCCAGCAAATGCGGTGACGGGGATCATGTCAGCGCAGCTTCAGCGTCGAGAGACCGACCAGCGCCAGCATCACCGAGATGATCCAGAACCGGATCACGATCTGCGGCTCGGTCCAGCCGAGCTGCTCGAAATGGTGGTGGATCGGCGCCATCTTGAATATGCGCTTGCCGGTCAGCTTGAACGAGGCGACCTGCACGATCACCGACACGGCCTCCAGCACGAACAGGCCGCCGATGACAGCCAGCACGATCTCGTGCTTCACCGCGACCGCGATCGATCCGAGCATGCCGCCGAGCGCCAGCGAGCCGGTGTCGCCCATGAAGATCGACGCCGGCGGGGCGTTGAACCAGAGAAAGCCGAGGCCCGCGCCGAGCACCGCGCCGCACAGCACGGCAAGCTCACCAGTGCCCGCGACATAGTGGATCTGCAGGTAGTCCGAGAACACCGCATTGCCGGCGAGATAGGCGATCAGGCCGAAGCTGGCGGAGGCGATCATCACCGGCACGATTGCCAGGCCGTCGAGCCCGTCGGTCAGGTTCACGGCATTGCCGGCGCCGACGATGACGAACGCTCCGAAGATGACATAGAGCCAGCCGAACTTGATCACCAGATCCTTGAAGAACGGAATGGCAAGCCCGGTCGAGGACGGATCGCGCCCGAGCCGCACCAGCGCGTAACAGGCGACCAGAGCGATCGCAGCCTCGATCAGCAGCCGCAGTCTGCCGGCAAAGCCGGAATGCGACTGCTTGGTCACCTTCAGATAATCGTCATAGAAGCCGACGAAGCCGAAGCCGAGCGTCACCGCGAGCACGATCCAAACATAGGGGTTGAGCGGATTGGCCCACAGCACGGTGGAGACGACGAGGCCCGACAAGATCATCAAGCCGCCCATCGTAGGCGTGCCCTTCTTGCTGATGATGTGCGATTGCGGGCCGTCGGTGCGGATCGGCTGGCCCTTGCCCTGGCGCAGGCGAAGATGATCGATGATCCAGGGCCCGAACAGGAACACGAACAGCGCCCCGGTGACGACGGCGCCGCCCGTACGGAACGTGATGTAGCGGAACACGTTCAGCAATCCGCGAAAGACGGACAGGCTCGGAAACGTATTCGTCAGCTCGATCAACCAGTAGAACATCCAACCCGCCTATGCCGCCTCACCGAGACCGCGAACACGAATTCGGTCGCGAATCCGGTCCAGCCTCTTTTAACCATGATCGGGGCCGGGTGCGAATCATAGCCCGGCGGAATGACCCATCCGGCATGACCGCTTCGACCACCAGTGGAAAATATCCTTCTGCCGCGCCGCGATATCGCCCGATTTTCAAGTGGGCCGCTGCAGCGCCGCGGCGAGCTTCGACACGAACTTATTGACCCAGAAGATCTTCTTGCTGCCCTTGATGACGACGACGTCGCCCGGCGCAAGCAGCGCCGCGACCCGACCGGGATCCAGAGTCACCGGATCCTCATGCCAGCCGAGCCGCTTCGCGTGAGGCAGGCTATCGAACAGGTGACGCATCAGCGGACCGACGCAATAGACGCCGTCGACCCCCGCGAGATGAGCGACCATCCCCTGATGATAGGCCGGCGCCTCGTCGCCGAGTTCGAGCATGTCGCCGATGATGGCGATCCGCCGTCCCCGCACCGGTCGCGCCTGCAGACTGTCGAGCGCCGCCGCCATGCTGGCCGGGTTGCCATTGAAGCTGTCGTCGATCAGAACAATGTCGCCGACGGTCTGCTCGACGCCACGGCCGGTCATGATGCCGACATCGCCGAGCGTCGGCGCGAGCAGCGCTGGATTGAGCCCGGCCGCTGCGATGGAGGCGAGCGCCGCCAGCGCATTGTGCAGGCGATGCGGCGCACCCGGCGTCAGCGTGAAGGCGACGCGGCGACCGGCGATGTCGGCGCTCACATCCCAGGTCTCGCCGCGCGAGTCGTGCGAGAGCTCGCGGACGTCAGCGCCGCCACCGAAGCGGATCACCTTGCCGGTCCATTCCGGTGCTGCGAGATCGGCCGGCAACACGAGGACGCCGTCAGCCGGCAGCCCATGCGCGATCGAGACCTTCTCTCTCCTGATCGCTTCCAGGCTGCCGAGCTTCTCCAGATGCACCGGCTGCACATTCACGACCAGCGCCACCGTCGGCTGCGACAGCTCCGTCAGCCGCGCGATCTCGCCTTTTTGATTCATGCCCATCTCGACGACCCACACCGAAGCGGAAGGATCGGCGTTGCACAGCGTCAGCGGTACGCCCCAGAAATTGTTGAAGCTCGACGGACTCGCAGAGGCACCGGGATAGGCGGCGATGAACTCCTTGGTCGAGGTCTTGCCGGCGCTGCCGGTCAACCCGATCACCGGGCCATGGAAGCGCGCCCGCGCGGAGCGCGCCAGCGCCCACAGCCCATCGATCAGCGTGTCCGGCACCACGAGCTGCGGCACCGTGATCCCATCGATCCTGTGGGGAACGATCATCGCCACCGCGCCGGCCGCTTCGGCATTCGCCGCGAACTCCCAGCCGTCGCGGCTGGAGGCGAAGCTCGATACGAAGCCGCCACTCGGCGTGCCACTCAGTGCCACGAACAGGCTGCCGGGCTTCACCGCGCGACTGTCCTGCGTGACGAAGTCGATCGGGGTCTCCGGGTAGTCGCCGGCGAGGCCGAGCGCGCGCGCCGCCTCTGCCACGGTCCACAGCGCCTTCGTCATGATGTCCTCGCTGCCAACGCGTCCGCGACCGCTTCATGATCGCTGAAATGCAGAATAGTGCTGCCGATGATCTGTCCGGTCTCATGGCCCTTGCCGGCGATCACGAGCGCATCGCCGGGCTGCAGCTCGCCGATCGCGACGCGGATTGCCTCCGTTCGGTCGCCGATCTCACGCGCACCGGGTACGGCGGCCAGGATTGCAGCGCGGATCGCAGCCGGATCCTCGCTGCGCGGATTGTCATCGGTGACGATGACACTGTCGGCCTCTTCGGCGGCGATCGCGCCCATCAAGGGGCGCTTGCCGGTGTCACGGTCGCCGCCGGCGCCGAACACGACGACGAGCTTTCGCGGAGCATAGGGCCGCAGCGCATGCAGCGCCTTGGCGAGCGCATCCGGCTTGTGCGCGTAGTCGATGAAAATGGGTGCGCCATTGTGCTCGCCGACCAGCTCGAGCCGGCCCTTGGCGCCCTCGAGCTGCTCGAGCGATTCGAACACCGCTTGCGGATCGCTGCCGGTGCCGATCGCGAGGCCCGCCGCGACCAGCGCGTTCTCGATCTGAAACGCGCCGACCAGCGGCAGGCGGACCGCATGCATGCGGCCGCAATGCTGGATCTGGAGCTGCTGCGCAAAGCCGTCGATTGCAACGGCCACGAGGCGAATGCCCTCGCCTGCACCGTCGCCATGCGTCCCCACCGTCATCAGGCGAAGACCGCGCGTCTGCGCCGCAGCGATGACTTCCGGCGAGCACTCATGATCGGCCGAGATCACCGCAGGCCCGCCCGGCGGCACGAGATCGCGGAACAGCCTCAGCTTGGCGTTGAGGTAGTGCGCGATGTCCGGATGATAGTCCATGTGGTCGCGCGACAGGTTCGTGAACCCGCCGGCCGAGACCCTGACACCGTCGAGCCTGAACTGATCGAGCCCGTGCGACGAAGCCTCGAACGCTAGATGGGTGACGCCATCCTGCGTGATCTCGTCGATCTGCCGATGCAGCGCGATCGGATCTGGCGTCGTCAGCGAGCCGTAGACGGTGCGCTTGTCCGACACCAGCCCGACGGTGCCGATGCTGGCCGAGCTGTGGCCGAGGCGCTGCCAGATCTGGCGCGTGAAGGCCGCGACCGACGTCTTGCCGCTGGTGCCGGTGACGGCGGCAATCGTCGCCGGCTGCCGCGGATAGAACCGGGACGAAGCGAGCGCGAGTGCCCGCCGCGGGTTCGGCAGCGCGATGAATGGAACGGCCAGCCCTGTTCCAGGGCCCGCCGCGCCGGCCACGGCGACCGCACCGGCCGCGATTGCCGCCGCAATAAAGCGGGAGCCATCGGTCTTGGTGCCGGAGAGTGCAAAAAACAGGTCGCCGGGCCGCACGGCTCGGCTGTCGACGGCGAGGCCGGATATCTCGACTGCGGCGATGGGAGCGTCGAGCGTCGCCTGATCGCCCAGGAGGTCGTGAAGTTTCATCCTGGTTCCGTGCCAGTCCTGGCCCCGCCCGGGATGGCGGCAGCTCCAAAGCCTGCGATTCGACGACGGCTTACTGTGTCAGCCGCGATGCCGCAAGAATTTGGCGGTCGGACGGCGGAAGGTCAAAACGGGGCTCAATTCCCAGCAGCGGCCCGATCCGGGAGATCACGTTGCCAGCGGTCGGCACCGCGTTCCAGCCCGAGGTGATGAAGCCATAGGTTTCCTTCAGCGGCTGCGGCTCGTCCAGCATGATCAGGAGCTGGTATTTTGGCTTGTCCGCCGGGATCACGGCGGTGAAGAGGGTCAGCACCTTCTTCTTGGCGTAGCGGCCGTTGATCACCTTCTCGGCGGTGCCGGTCTTGCCGCCGATGTAGTAGCCCTTCACGTCGGCCTTGCGCGCGGTGCCGACCTCGGCGTTCAGACGCATCAGATACCGCATCTTCTCCGAGGTCTCCGGCTTGATCACGCGCTTGGCGACCTGCATCGCCTCTGCCTCGGTGCGCTTCATGAAAGTCGGCGGGATCAGATAGCCGCCATTGACCAGCGCACTGACGCCCATCACACCCTGCAGCGGCGCCACCGCCATGCCGTGACCGAACGCGATCGTGACCGTGTTCAATTCGCCCCAGCGCTTGGGCAGGATCGGCGAGGCGCTCTCAGGCAGCTCGGTGCGCAACCGGTCGAACTGGCCCATCTTGCGCAGGAACGCCTTGTGCGCTTCCACGCCCTGCGTCAACGCGATCCTGGCGGCGCCGACGTTGGACGAGAAGTAGAACACTTCCTTCATGTTGAGGAAGCGGCCCTTCGGCTCGTCGTCATGAATCGCGAACTTGCCGTAGTGCAGCGGCCCGCGTGCATCCCACAGCGAATTGAGATCATATTTGCCGGTGTCGAGCGCCATTGCCAGGGTGAACGCCTTGAAGGTCGAGCCCATCTCGTACACGCCCGTGGTCAGGCGGTTGATCCGGTCGGGATCGTGCGCTTCCTTCGGGTTGTTGGGATCGAAATCCGGCAGCGACACCATGGCGATGATCTCGCCTGTCCTGACATTGACGACGAGACCGGAAGCTGCCTTGGCCTTGAACTTGTCCTTGGCCTTGAGCAGTTCGTCGCGCAGCGCGTGCTCGACGCGCAGATCGACCGAGAGCTCGATTGGGCGCTGCAGGCGATCGGTGGCGAAGCCCGCGCGATGCAGGTCGGCAAGGCCCTGATTGTCGAGCCACTTCTCCATGCCGGCGATGCCCTGGTTGTCGATGTTCACCAGGCCGATCAGATGGGCCACCTCGTTTCCGGTCGGATAGACGCGCTTGTTCTCGCGCAGGAAGCCGATGCCCGGCAGGCCGAGGCGATGAATGTCCTGCTGCTGCTTCGGCGTCATCTCGCGCTTCAACCAGACGAAACCCTTGCGCGACAACAGTCGGTCGCGGACCTCGCCCGTATCGAGATCCGGCAAGGTCGCCGTCAGAAGCTCGATTGCCTCGTCCTTGTCGATGAGACGACGCGGCTCGGCGAACAGGCTCGGCGTCTTCACGTCGGTGGCGAGAACGGCGCCATTGCGGTCGACGATATCGGGGCGCGCGGTGGCGATGGCGTCCTGCTGCGCGGCGCGCCGCGCGCTCGGACCATCCGAGCCGATCGCGAACATCACGAGGCGGCCGCCGATGACCGCGTAGACGGCAGCAAAGGCAATGATCGCGAGGCCGACTCGCGCGCGCGCCTTGGCAGTCCGATCGACATCGCGCCCATACAGCAGCGTGCGCACCAGACGTTGCCGCCAGGGTTCCTGCGGCTTGACGTCGGGCCGAAGCTGATCGGTCATTGCTGATCCTCCGGGCGACGCACCGACCCGGTCACGGGGGGCTCTTCGTTGATCGCGTCGATCGCATCGATCATCGATCCGATCGGATCCGGATTGTCCGGTCGCGCAAATCGCGGCGGCCGCTCCGGCAGATTCTTCAGGCTGTCGTATTGTGTGGCGTTGAGCGGCTTCAGCGGCAGATGCCGCTCGACCAGCCCTTGCAGCCGCAGCGGCGCGTCGAGCTTGGCCCATTCCGCGCGCAACACTGCGATGGCCTCGCGCTGCTCGCGGATCTCGGCGCGCAATTGCAGCACGCGCTCGACCCGCGCCGTGGAGTCCATCTTGATGCGATAGACATAGGCCGCCGCGAAGATCAGCGAGCAGATCACGACGAGATGCAGGAGGCGCATCGGTCACCCTCCTCGCAGGACATCGGCCAGCCGCGGCCAGGGCGACGAGGATGCCGAAGCGTGCGCCGGCGCCGCCGTGCGCTCGGCACCGCGCAGCTTGGCGGACCGCGCCCGCGGATTGGCTTCGGTCTCAGCCTCCGCGGCCACGACCGGCTTGCGGTTGAGCAACTGGAAGCTCGGTGCCTCCTGCGCGATCTCGGGCAGATGGCGCGAGCCGCCGCCGGTCCTGCTGCGCTCGGCGAGGAACGTCTTGACGATGCGGTCCTCGAGCGAATGGAACGAGACGACCGCCAGCCGGCCGCCCGGCGCCAGCACGCGCTCCGCTGCCGACAGCGCCTGTTCGAGCTCGTCCAGCTCCTCGTTGACGAGAATCCGCAGCGCCTGGAACGTGCGCGTCGCCGGATGGATGTCGCCAGGCTTGGATCTCACCACGCGCGCGACGATGTCGGCGAGTTGCCGCGTCGTCGTGATCGGCTGTTCCTTGCGCGCGGCGACGATGGCCCGCGCCACGGCGCGGGAGTGCCGCTCTTCGCCAAAGATGTAGATGACGTCGGCCAGAGCGCGCTCGGCAGCGTTGGCGACGACATCGGCGGCCGTCGGTCCCGTGCCGCCCATCCGCATGTCGAGCGGGCCGTCGAACCTGAACGAGAAGCCGCGCGCGGCGGAGTCGAGCTGCATCGAGGAGACGCCGACATCCATCACGATGCCATCGACATGCGCAAGGCCTCGCGATGCACAGATGTCGGCCAATGCCGAGAAACGGTTCTCGACCAGTGTCAGGCGACCGCCCGCTTCGGCGAGGAGACCTGCGCCGCCGGCGATTGCGGTGCTGTCGCGATCGATCCCGATGACGTGTGTTCCCGCCGTTGCCAGGATCAGGCGCGTATAGCCACCGGCACCAAAGGTCGCATCGACGTAGGTTCCGCCGCCGCGTGGCGCCAGCATCTCGACCGCTTCGGGGCCGAGCACCGGGATGTGCCGCTGGTCAGCCGTGCTCACCCGGCCGCTCCGCACGCGCGCCGTTGCTTCAGACTGACTTTGGTTGGCAGCGAGCCCATCGCGCCCTCGATCCTCGCGCCCCGTCAATTCGCCAAGCCATCTCCCGGGACGCTCCGTCATCCGTCGCGCCGTCACGACATCAGCAGCACGATCCGGCCATGTCGAGATCCTCGATCCGACAGCGATCGCGCGGCGCCGGAGCGCCCCGGAACCGCTTTCGATCGTGATCTGCCGTGCAGGACCTTGCATCGTGGCGGCTTGCCGTCCCGAAAGCCGGCTTGGCTCTTCACCACTCAGTAACGGCGTTTAGCGTTAACAAACCGTTGATGGTCTGTGGCGGATGTTGGGCACTTGGACCGCGAGGCGGAGCTGCCCGGTAGACGTTTCGTCCTGCTCGCCGCCGTGCCGTTCGGCGGACCGGCGATCGCGATACAACGGTCCGCTCAATAGCGAGGGCTCGCATGCGATTTCGATTGCGGCTGGGTCATGTAAAAGAGTAGTGCCTGCCCATATCCGGTTTGAGCCGCCGCCGCCGTCCGCTTCGAGTCGTTCATGCCAAGTCCCTCCGACAAGCCGGAATCGAAGCGTCCTCGTGCGCTGCAGATCCCCAAAGGCGTTTCCAACCTGCCGGTCTTCACGCCGGACTCGTCGGTTGTCTCCGACGTGATCCCGTCGGCCAATTTCGGCGAGCGCAAGGGTGGGCGCCAGCCGGACATGATCATTCTTCATTACACCGGCATGCCGGATGTCGAAGGGGCAATCACCAAGCTGTGCACCGCCGGCAGCGAGGTCTCCGCGCATTACGTCGTGCTCGAGGACGGACGCATCGTCCAGTGCGTGCCGGAGGCCTTGCGCGCTTGGCACGCGGGTCTCTCGTCATGGGACGGCGAGGAGGACATCAATTCCTGCTCGATCGGCATAGAGATCGTCAATCGCGGCCACGATTGGGGCTATCCGGATTTCCCACCGCGGCAGATCGCGGCGGTCATCGCGCTGTGCCGGGGCATCATGCTCCGCCGCAATGTCCCGGCGCATCGCGTGCTCGGGCATTCCGACGTGGCACCCGCGCGCAAGAAGGATCCGGGTGAGAAATTCCCGTGGCATTCGCTGGCGAATTCGGGCGTGGGCCACTGGGTGCAGCCGGCGGCGATCACCAAGGGCGAGACGCTAAAGCTCGGCAGCATCGGCGACGACGTCAAGGGCTTGCAGAAGGCGCTCGCCAAATACGGCTATGGCGTGCCGATCACGGGTAAATTCGACGGCATCACCATGGATGTCGTCACCGCGTTCCAGCGGCACTTCCGCCCCGAAAAGATCGACGGCATCGCCGACCGCTCGACCTTGTGGACGTTGCATGCGCTGCTGACGAGCCTGCCGGCCGAGGATCAGGCGCCGCGCGTCTGACACGTCAGGCCTCCACGTCGAGCTCGCCGAGCCGCCGTGCATAGAGACGCTTGAGCGGCGCGAGCTGCGTGGCTGCGCTCGCCTCGCGGTAAGCAGCGCGCGCCTCGTCGCGCCGACCGAGCCGCCGCAGAAGGTCTGCCCGCACCGCCGGCAGCAGATCGTACTGCTTCAATCCGCCGCGCGCGGCCAGCGCATCGACCAGTGCCAGCGCCCGCGCCGGGCCGTCGACCATCGAGACAGCGGCCGCATGATTGAGCTCGATCACAGGCGATGGCGCGATCCGCAGCAGAACCTCGTAGAGCCCCACGATCTGCCGCCAATCCGTTTCAGCGTAGCTGGAGGCCTGAGCATGAAGCGCGGCAATCGCTGCCTGGACCGTATAGGGCTGCGGGAGCCCCTTCATGCCCAGGGCCTGTTCGACCAGCCCAAGCCCTTCGGCGATCTGCTCACGATTCCACAGCGAGCGGTCCTGCTCCTCCAGCAGGACGATGTCGCCCGCCGCATTGGTACGGCCGGCGCGCCGCGCATCGTGCAGCAGCATCAACGCGAGCAGGCCCTTGATGTCGCGCGCCTCCGGCATCAAGCCAAGCAGCAGGCGACACAGCCGGATCGCCTCGCGCGCGAGATCCTCACGAATCAGCTCGGTGCCTGAGGTCGCGAGATAGCCCTCGGTGAACACCAGATAGATCACGGTCAGGACACCGCGCAGCCGCTCCTCGAGCGCATCGCGTCCCGGCACCTCGTAGGGAATGCCGGCGAGGCGGATCTTCTGCTTGGCGCGCACCAGGCGCTGCGCCATCGCCTCCTCGCCGGTGACAAGTGCGCGGGCGACCTCGGCGGTGGTGAGGCCGCAGACCGTGCGCAGCGTCAGCGCCACCTGGACCTCCGGCGCGAACGACGGATGGCAGCAGGTGAAGATCAGCCGCAGCATGTCGTCGTCGAGATCGCCCGGCGCGTCGGCATCGTCGTTGGCGGCATCGCGCTCGATGGCGTGAACGATCTCCGCCTCCTTGCCGCGAAAATTGCTCCGCCGCCGGATCCGGTCGATCGCCTTGTTGCGGGCGACATTGACCAGCCACGCCCGCGGGTTGGCGGGAGCGTCGGACCCCCGCCATTTGAGCAGCGCCGCAGCGAACGCATCCTGCAGCACGTCCTCGGCCAGATCGAAGTCACCGACGAGCCGGATCAAGGTCGCGAGTGCGCGGCCGGCCTCATCGCGGAACACCTTGTCGATCGCATCAAGCGTCATCGGTGACCCTTCTCGGCCGCGAGCGCACCGGCCTCAATGATTATATTGCCAGACCGGCCGCACCTCGATCGAGCCGAAACGGGCGCCGGGAATCCGCGCGGCAATCCCGATCGCCTCGTCGAGATTCTTGGCCTCGATCATGTAATAGCCGCCGAGCTGCTCGCGGGTCTCGGCGAACGGACCGTCCGTGGTGAGGATCTTGCCGTCGCGCACCCGCACCGTCGTCGACGTCGTGGTCGGCTGCAGCCGGTCGCCGCCCTTGTAATTGCCGCTCGAGATGATCGACTGGGTGAAGGTCTGGTACTCCGCCAGCATCTTGCCCTCGGCCTCCTTCTCCATCTTCGCGTAGTCGACTTCGTTCTGGTAGATCATCAACAGATATTGCATCGAACTTGCTCCCTTGTTTCGGCCGGATCGCCGACATCCAGTCGAATGGCGCGCTCACGAAACGACACGCCCAGGATAATATTTTTGCCGGCGCAGCGATGGCTTGACCTGATGGCCGGGAAGCCCCATTCAAGCTGCGTCAGTCGGCCGGACGGCCGCTCCGGCAGGCGCCGAAAGGCCGCCGGGGAGGAAAGTCCGGGCTCCATCGACATGCGGTGCCGGATAACGTCCGGCGGGGGCGACCCCAGGGATAGTGCCACAGAGAACGAACCGCTTCCTCCCGCGAGGGAGGCGAGTAAGGGTGAAAAGGTGCGGTAAGAGCGCACCGCGGGGCCGGCAACGGAACCGGCATGGTAAACCCCACCGGGAGCAAAACCGAATAGGGACGGCCACGCGGAGACAATCGCCAAGGCAGATGATGCCAAGGCGATGACGTCCGCGGGAGCGATGTCAGGCTCGCCGTCCGGGTAGGTTGCCCGAGGTCGCGCGCAAGCGCGATCCCAGAGGAATGGCCGTCACGTATCGTCATGCGCAAGCATCACGGTGCCCTACAGAACCCGGCTTACAGGCCGGCTGATATGTTCATGAGGGGCTCGGCGCAGCAGCGCCGGGCCCCTCACCATTTTTGTCAACCGGCGGCCGAGAGCTGGCCGAACTCGGTGGCCTGGCGCTCGAACAGGCTGCGATAGAGTCCGCCGGGTCTGCCAACCAGCGTGGCGTGGCTGCCCTGCTCGACGATACGGCCGCGGTCGAACACCAGGATGCGATCGAGGCTGCGCACGGTCGCCAGCCGATGCGCGATCACGATCGCCGTCCTGCCCTTCATCAGCCGCTCCATCGCCCCCTGGATCAGCGCCTCGGATTCCGAATCGAGGCTCGAGGTCGCCTCGTCCAGGATCAGCACCCGCGCGTCCGCCAGGAACGCCCGCGCCAGCGCGCCCCGCTGCCGCTCGCCGCCCGACAGCTTGACGCCGCGCTCGCCGACCAGCGTGCCGTAGCCCTTCGGCAGGCGCGTGATGAACTCATGCGCGTTGGCGAGCCGCGCCGCCTGCTCGATCTCGGCCTGGCTGGCGCCAGGACGGCCATAGGCGATGTTCTCGGCCAGCGAGCGGTGGAACAGGATCGGCTCCTGCTGCACGATCGCGATCTGGCTGCGCAGCGAGTCCTGCGTGGCATGCGCGATGTCCTGCCCGTCGATGAGGATGCGGCCGCCGCCAACGTCGTAGAGCCGCTGCACCAGCTTGACGAAGGTCGTCTTGCCGGAGCCGGAGCGCCCGACGAGGCCGATCCGCTCGCCCGGCCGGATGTCCACCGAGAGCCGGTCGTACAGCGGGGTGCGATGGCCGCCATAGTGGAACGTCACCGCATCGAACACGATGTGCCCACCGGTCACCGCGATCGGCCTGGCGTCCTTGGCATCGATGATGCCGATCGGCTCGCTGTGGATCGCGACCAGCTCGTCCATGTCGTTGACCGCGCGCTGCAGGTTGTTGATGTGCATGCCGACGTCACGCAGATACGCATGGATAACGTAGTAGCTCGTCAGCACATAGGTGACGTCGCCTGGCGAGGCCTTGCCCGCCATCCACAGCAGCACGGCGCCGCCGATCACCGAGGAGCGCAGGCACAGCAGCACGCCGAGCTGCACGGCCGCCGTGGTGTTGTAGCGCAGCCAGGTGCGGTTGACGCGGCGGCTCCAACGGCTGACGACGCGCATCAGCCGGCCGTCCTCGCGGGCTTCCGCGCCGAACGACTTGACCACCGCATTGCAGCTCAGCGCGTCCGCCAGCGTGCCGCCGACCTTGGTGTCCCAGGCGTTGGAGATCCGTGCGGCCGGGGCGATGTAGCGGGTCGAGAACGCGACGGTCATCGCGACGTACAGCACCGCGCCGACGGCGATCACGCCGCCCAGCGCGCCCCAGTGCAGGCCGAGCAGCACCATCGAGCCCAGCAGCACCGAGAGCGACGGCAGCAGCGCCAGCAGGATGGTGTCGTTATAGAGGTCGAGCGCCCACATGCCCCGGGTGATCTTGCGCACCGTGGAGCCGGCGAAGCTGTTGGCGTGCCAGTCGGTCGAGAAGCGCTGCACGCGCACGAAGGCGTCGCGCGCCACGTCGGACATGATGCGCAGGGTGAACGGCACGATCAGCTGCAGGCCCGACAATCGCAGCACGATCGAGGCGAAGCCGAGGGCTACGATGGCGGCGAACGCCACCAGCGCACTGTGCCGTGCATCGGCATTGCCTGGGCCCAGGGTGAGCGCATCGACCAGCCGGCCGGAGAACAGCGGCATGAACAGATCGGCAGCGGTGGCGCCGAGCAGCGCGCACGCAATGCCGAGCGTCATGCGTGGCTGCTTCAGCCAGTGGCGGGTCACGAACGGGATCACGACGCGGATCGCGGCGGGACGCTTGTCGGCCTTCAGGCCGGAGACGTCGACGGTCATGGCATCATCCGGCCGCGCTCGCAGCGCCAGCCGGCTCCAAATAGTGCAGACGCGACGCGGCGCGCGATCTGCGGATGAGTAACTCAGGCGTTGGGAAGTTAAGCGATGGTGCTCAAAGCGAGCGGCCGAACACCAGAACAGGCATCGAGCGGGTGCATGCGATCTGCAGATGCGATGTGGTCATGCAAATCTCCCCGGTTCGAGCGACAATTCTTGTTCCATACCATCGACGGTATGATTTGGCAACCCGCGGCGCGCGCAGGAGCCGCTCACGTCAATGTGCGTCGCCGCCGCCCGCCATCGGCGAGCTCGGCTTGTTGAGCAGCATCACCATGAAGCTGAGCCCGATGTAGAAGCAGGTCAGCATGAAGAACGCATCGCCATAGCCCATCACGACGGCCTGGCGATGCACGATCTGCGACAGCTGCTTCATCGCCATCAGGGCCGAATCGCCCATGCCCTGCAGCTTCTGCTGCAGCATGTTGAGGGTCTCGACCGCGGTGGCATTGCCCCAGTTGACGCGCTCGTGGAGGCGGGAAATGTGCAGGTCGGTGCGATCGTTCAGCACCTGGTTGATCACGGCAAGGCCGACGGCGCCGCCGAGATTGCGCATCAGGTTGAACAGGCCGGATGCATTCTTGACCCGATCCGGCGCCAGGGTGCCGAGCGCGATGTTGTTGGTCGGCACCATCGCGAACATCATGCCGACGCCGCGCAGCACCTGCGGCAGGAAAAGCTCCCAGAAGTCGTAATCGCGGGTGATGCCGGTCATCTGGTAGGAGCCGATCGCGAAGATCACGAGGCCGAACGCGATCATCAGGCGCATGTCGATCTTCAGCATCAGGCGGCCGACCACCGGCGCCATCAGGAACATGGTGACGCCGGAGACGAACATCGTCTCGCCGATCATCAGGGCGCTGTAGCCGCGAACTTCAGCGAGATAGCGCGGATAGATGTAGGTCAGGCCGTAGAGGCCGATGCCGATGCAGAACTGCAGGAGGCAGCCGACCGCGAAGTTGCGGTTGCCGAATGCGAAGAGGTCGACGATCGGCTCGTCGGCCGTCAGCACCCGCCAGAAGAAGGCGACCGCCGACACCGCGCAGACCGCGGCGAAGATCGCGACCGACGTGTCCTGCAGCCACTCATATTGCGGCCCCTCCTCCAGCACATATTCCAGCGAGCCGAGGAAGCCGGCCATGAACAGCAAGCCCCACCAGTCGAAGCGGTCGAGCAGCTCGAAATGCGGCTCGTCGAAATCCACCAGCGCCAGCACGCCTGTCGTGATGATGATGCCTGGCACGATGTTGACGAAGAACAGCCAGTGCCACGACATCGCGTCGGTGATGTAGCCGCCGACCGTGGGACCCACCGTCGGCGCCAGCGTCGCGACCAGGCCGATGATGGGACCGACGATGTGGAATTTGGTGCGCGGGAACACCGTGTAGGCCGAGGCGAACACGGTCGGAATCATGCCGGCGCCGAGGAAGCCCTGCAGCGCGCGCCACACGATCATCTGCTCGATCGACGAGGCGAAGCCGCACAGGAAGCTCGAGATGGTGAAGCCGGCCGCCGAAATCGCGAACAACAGCCGCGTGCCGAGCGCGCGCGACAGGAAGCCGGACAAGGGAATCGCGATCACCTCGGCGATCAGATAGGCCGTCTGCACCCACGACACTTCGCTGGAGCTCGCCGACAGTCCGGCCTGGATCTCGCTCAGCGACGCCGAGACGATCTGGATGTCCAGGATCGCCATGAACATGCCGAACACCATGATCAGGAACGCGATCAGCCGCCGCGGCGCGATGCGATCGGCCGGCGCCGCCGGCGCGCTCATGGTGGGGTTGGCTGTGGTGGCGGTGGCCATGGTGTTGTTCGCTGTCGAGAGAGCACGACCGCCGCGGCATCTTCGGTGCACTCCCCTCCCCCTTGCAGGGAGGGGTCGGGGGTGGGGGTCCCCAACGGCGGTCTCGCGCGGAGACCCCCCACCCCAACCCTCCCCCACAAGGGGGGAGGGAGTTCACTGCCGATGACGCGAAAGCCAACGCGATCGCATCATTCACTAACTACTTCCCCTGCACCGTCGCCGATGCGTCAAGGTCGGCTTCGGTGTCGGCATCCTTGGCGTCGGTGGTGTCGACGGTGACGTAGACCGACATGCCGGCGCGCAGCAGGTTTTGCCGCGCCACCTCCTTCGGCACGCGGATGCGCACGGGCAGGCGCTGCACGATCTTGGTGAAGTTCCCGGTGGCGTTGTCCGGCGGCAGCAGGGTGAACACCGAGCCCGCGGCCGGCGAGATGCTGTCGACCACGCCCTTGAAGCCGCGTGCGCCATAGGCGTCGACCTTGATCGTGACCAGCTGGCCCGGACGGATGCGCCTGAGCTGGGTTTCCTTGAAGTTCGCGTCGATGAAGACGTCGTCGAGCGGCACGACGTTGCCGAGCCGCTGGCCGACCGCGACGAAGTCGCCGGTGTTGACGAGACGGTTGGAGAAGGTGCCGTCGACCGGCGCGCGCACGGTGGCGAATTCGAGATCGCGCTCGGCCTTTGCAAGCGATGTCTTCAGCTCGGCGAGCTGCGCCTGGGCCTCGACCTGCTGCGCCTTCGTCACCTCGACATTGTCGCGCGCGGCGTCGTACGCGGCACGGGCGGCGCGGACCGCCGCCATGCCCTGGTCGCGCGCGGCTTCCGACTGCTCGAAGGTCGCATGCGAGGCAAAACCCTTGCTGCTCAGCGCCTGCTGGCGCTCATAGTCGAGCCCGGCGCGCTTCATCGCGGCTTCGGATGAGGTGAGATTGGCCTGCGCCTGCTCGGCGGCACTCTGCTGTGCGGCGACCTGGCGACCGATGCGCGCGATCGTCGCCTCCTGCGTGGCGATCTTGGTGCGGGCGGCGTCGACCGCGATCTTGTAGTCGCCGTCGTCGATGCGGAAGATCACGTCGCCCTTGCGAACCACCGAATTGTCCCGCGGCACGATCTCCTGGATGTGCCCGGAGACGCGCGCGCCCAGCATGGTGTTGTTGGCGCGGACGTAGGAATCGTCGGTCGAGACCATGAAGCGGCCGACCAGATAATAGTGCGTGGCATAGCCGGCGGCGGCGAGCGCGAGCAGTACGCCGATGCCCGCCAGCACGCGCTTGCGTTTGCCGGATTTCGGAGCGGCGGCGGGCGCGGCTTGCGGCTTCGCGCCCGTGGGAGCGCCGGCCGGCGCCGGCCGTTCAAGCGGCGCCTCGGTGCTGACGTCGGCCTTCGGGTCAGCCGGCTTGGCATCAACCGGCCTGCGCTGTGCCGCGTCGCTGGCCTGCGGCCGGACCGGCTCAGACCTCGTCTGTTCCAGCGTTTCCTCAGCGTCCGGACGGCGCGCCCGCACAGCCTGATCTCTCGCAGCGGCCATCAGAGACTCCCACCCATGACAGCGGGGCCGCTCAGGCCCCGAAAATCGAAAATCCCGACCGAACCGTTCGGTCAATCCACATCTACCATTGACCGAACCGTTCGGTCAATCTATATCTTCGCTACCGCAACATATCCGCGCAGATGCGTTTGTGACGTTGGCACCGGCCAAATCTTCGGGAACAGCCTAAACCAATGATTGAGCCGTACCAAAACACCACCCAGGCGACGACGGACGACGATTCCTCGAAGCGTCGGCAAATCCTCGAGGGCGCCCGCAAGGTGTTCATGGACATGGGCTTCGACGGCGCCAGCATGGGCGAGATCGCGCGCGTCGCCGGCGTCTCCAAGGGCACGCTGTACGTCTACTTCGCCGACAAATTCCGCCTGTTCGAGGCGATCGTCGAAGAGGAGAGCGTGCATCGGGGCGCCTCGAATTTCAGCTTCGACCCGGATCGCGATGCCGCGACCGTGCTCAGCGAGTTCGGCAAGGCCTGGATCGCGGTGGTCTGCCGGCCGGGCGGCGGATCGGCGATCCGTACCGTAATGGCGATCGCCGAGCGGATGCCGGACGTCGGCCGCCGTTACTACGAGTGCGTGCTCAACGGCACGATCAGCCGGCTGGCGGCCTATCTGCAGGCCCGTGTCGACGCCGGCGAGCTCGCCATCGACGACTGCCATCTGGCGGCCTCGCAATTCCAGCAGATGTGCCAGGCCACGCTGTTCCTGCCCTTCATCTTCCAGGCCGAGCCGGCCCCCTCGCCCGACCGCGTTCACAAGGTCATCGCCAGCGCCGTAGGCATGTTCCTCGCCCACTATGGCGTCAAGAACTGAGGACGGGCCGCGGATGGCGGCATCTGCGGCTCTGTTCTCACCAGCATCGGGCATGCGCTTTCCTTCTCGCGACGGATGACGTCCGAGCTTGGCGTCCGGATCACCCTCGAATCGATCGGAGGGTGCAGGGAAGGCCGGGCGCTGGCCGCGCCCGTGGCCCGCCTGCTCAAAAAAATGCAGGCGGCAGGTACCACAGGTTCAGCCGAGATCACCCGGCCCTCCCTGCGCGATGGGCTTACGACTTATACGTAGTCTCCCCGGTGTCCGGGCTTGTAGCCACCGTCATCAGCGCGATGCGCTGGGCATCGTCGCCAACTTGGCGCCAGCATCGGGGCGCCAGGACCATACGACTTCATCGTCCTGCCGGTCGCGTTCGTCCGCTCGCGATTTCAGCGCGCTGCGCGCCGACAGGCCACCGCTCCCCGCCTCCAACGCTCGTGACGACCGCGAAACGTCCCTCTTCGATCGAGGCGGGATGGCGGTAGACAACCATGAAATTCGGAAAAATGGAAGATCAAAATTTTTGCGCGAGGGACTGGACAGGGCAAATCAGTTTGATCGGGCAAACGAAATCGAATTCTGCGCGCAGCCGGCTTTAACCGCGCGCGACCGCAGCAGCAGCGGGCGACGATACCTCGGCGCCGTATCCGCGGAAGGAGCCTAGCGTCCGAGAAGGGTCGCGAGCCGACCTTGCAAGCGGTTGCGGATTGGGGCAATCGAAGCTCGGCAGCCGCGCATCCTGGGCCTACCATGTCAAAGTTCTTCGCTATGGAATCCGTCGGATCTCCCTGGGGTGACTACGGCGATATTCTTTTGAACGGCCTCGTTGAAGCGACCGAGTGCGTCGGGCCGCCGATCGTCCGCATCTTGCGCACTGGCCCATATGTGCCGCCGATGACCCAGCCATTCGGCTTCATCATCGTCACCGACGAATTTCGACGTGACCTTGAACGCAGCCAGTTGACTGGCTTTGACTTCGAGCAGACTCAGTATGGGAAAGTCGTCCGCCTCGATTGGCAGACTTGGAGCACGGACACCAATGAGCCGATGTCGTATCCCGAGACAGGCGAACCAGAGGACTACATTTTGGGATGCCCCCACGACCCCACTCTTCTGGCGCAGATGCCTCGGTTGTGGGCTCTCGCCGTCCGGCCTACGCCCGAATTGCAGGTCCAGGGCACACATTCCTTCCGCGCAGATCGACATCCGGGCACGGACATCGCTCGTGAGCATACGCTCCATTGGGTAAGCGAGCGTATGAAGGTTTGGCTCGAAAGATCGTCGGCGGCGAGATGGATTGCGTTTCGTTCGATAAGGCCGCGATGAACAATGTCCGCTTCGGGACGATTTCGTTGAAAAAGTCAGCAGTTGCGACGCAGAGATATCGGTGATTCAGTCTGTCTAGTGGGCAGGACTGAAGGTCATGATGGGGCATCGGCAAGTCGAACAGGCTGCGTTGTTCTATGAGTTCTCGCTGGAAAGGCACATCCCAGCCGACCACCTCGTGCGGTCGATCGATAGGTTCGTCGACCTTGAGGACTTACGGCGGGAGCTGGCGCCGTTCTACAGCAACATCGGGCGGCCCTCGATCGATCCGGAGCTGATGATCAGGATGCTCTTGATCGGCTATTGCTTCGGCATCCGATCGGAACGGCGCCTCTGCGATGAAGTCCATCTCAATCTGGCATACCGCTGGTTTTGCCGGCTGGGTCTAGATGGAGGCGTCCCCGATCACTCGACGTTCTCGAAGAACAGGCACGGCCGCTTCCGTGAGAGCGATCTCTTCCGTCGCGTGTTCGAGACCGTCTTGCGCCGCTGCATCCGGGAGCGCCTGATCGGCGGCGAAGGGTTCGCAGTCGACGCGAGCCTGATCAAGGCGGATGCCAATCGGCAGAAGGGAATCGAAGGCGATAAGAGGCTTCCGCCGGAGGCTGCGGGTCGAGCGATCGACGAGTATCTTGCCGTTCTTGATGATGCCGCGTTCGGTGCCGCGACGGAGGTCACGCCCAAGTTTGTATCGCCCTCCGACCCGGCGGCGCGCTGGACGGGAGCGCACGGCGGCCAAGCCTTCTTCGCCTACTCGACGAACTATCTGGTCGACGTCGAGAATGCGATCATCGTCGATGTCGAAGCGACCACGGCGATCCGCCAGGCAGAAGTATTGGCCGCCAAGCGCATGATTGAGCGTTCAATCGAAAGGTTCGATCTTTATCCAAGCCGGCTTCTCGGCGACAGCGCCTATGGCTCCGCTGAGATGCTCGGGTGGCTGGTCTACGAGCACGGGATCGAGCCGCACGTGACCGTCTTCGACAAGTCGGCCCGCACCGACGGGACCTTCTCGCGTGAGGCCTTCACCTACGACCATACCAGGGACGTCTATCGCTGCCCCGCTGGCAACCCCCTCACCACTACAGGGACGCTGGTGAACAACGACACGACGGTCCTCTACCGTGCGAGCAAGCGCGATTGTCAAGCATGCTCTCTAAGAAGCAGGTGTTGCCCCAACACCCCGGCTCGAAAAGTGCCGCGCTCGATCTACGAGGGCGCTCGCGACATGGCACGCGAGATCGCAAGCTCATGGGAAGGCCGCACTTCACGCCGGCTCCGCAAGAAGATTGAGATGCTGTTCGCGCATCTCAAGCGCATCCTCAAGCTAGATCGGCTGCGACTAAGAGGGCCGAACGGCGCACGCGACGAGTTCACCCTCGCTGCAGCCGCTCAGAACCTTCGTAAGATGGCCAAGCTGATCCCGATGCCCGCGCTGACGCCCGCGTGAACCACAACGCGCCAATTCGTCCTCGAAACAGATGGCGTTCACGACGAAACTACTGCCGACTTTTTCAACGGAATCGGACAAAATGGGATTCTGGTCGCAACAGCGGCGGAATATCTTCTGTCGTGAATGCACCAGTTGACGCGCTTCAGGATTAAACCTTCCCCGCCGCTGCCAAAGTACCTGCGGCAGCTCGTACCATTGTCATCACCGGCACGAGCAACGGCATTCTACGGCGCGCGACCGCAGTAGCACGGCGTCATCGCGAGCGAAGCGACGCGATCCAGGGGCCGCGCCGAGACTCTCGATTGCCTCAGCCCGATCGGCTGGGGCGGACACGTCGGCGCAAGGACGCCTTGCTCCGCCGCAGCCGCGGGTGATGATGCAACGGCGCCGTATCTGCGGCCGGAGCCTCGAGCCCGAGATGGGCCAAAGGCGGAAGACAAGCCGTGCAACAATCAGCCGACGCTGTCATATCATTCGGTGACGATTGACTTGGGTGAGAGTCTGCAGGAGCTACCGGAACATGCGACGCGACGGGACTCTGTTGAAGCGATATCGGGCGGGTGAGTTCGATCAGGTTTGGCGAGAAATTCGCACCTACCCAAGTATTGAAGGTGAGTTCCGCGAGGAAGTGATGGAGATCGCCGATGCGACCATGCAACGGGTCGTCCAAAACGCCGACCTCGTCGCCTCGCGATTGCAGGCCATTGGCTGGCAGGTCCTATCATCTCAAGATCAAAGTCTTCGGACACCACCGAAATCGAGCGACGAGGCGGTTTTCTCTCGCATTGTCGAGATGTCCGGAGCACCGATTCCACCGACTCTTCTGGCATTCTGGCGTGTCGTTGGTGGAATCAACTTTGTGTGGGACTACAGATCCGAGGATCGTCCGCCGGATCTTGGGTTCGATTTGCCGTCTGAGGAACACGACGCCCTATGCATAGATGCGCCCTCCATCGTTACGGATCTGTTCGATGAATGGATTTATCAGAAGGCAGACACGGAACGAGATCACGAGCATCAGCTGAGTATCGTCTTGGCACCGGACTATCTGCACAAGGCAAACATCAGCGGAGGCAGTCCATATTGCGTCCTGGTGCCATTTCTCGGTGCCGACCCGTTGTTCTCTGACGAGCGACATGGATTGCCGTTCCTCGACTATTTGCGCCTTGCATTCCGTTGGGCAGGCTTTCCCGGTCTCGATCGGCATTCAGCTCGCAGCGATGTGCGGGATTTCATAGCCAGATTCGGAAAAGATCTGCTTCCCTTCTGAGGCTCGACCGGGTCAACGGGCGCGGGCGCGAATGCAGGAGTTGTAGGGCAGGCAAAGCAGCCGCCTGCAGGACGGTCGCGTGCCCGCCATCGCTCCGCGCAGGAGATTGCGGAATGGTGGGCACGGCGCGCGGCGCATCGCGTCTGATCATTGACATCGCGGGCGCGCCTTTGCCCACCCTACCCTGTCGTCATTGCGAGCGTCAGCGAAGCGACACAGGGGCGGCACGAAAGGTCTGGATTGCTTCGTCGCTGCGCTCCTCGCAATGACGATCGGGGCAGCTATCGCGCCACACACCGGCTGTCATCGCCCGGCCTCGACCGGGCGATCCAGTACGCCGAGACGGCGATGATCCCATAGAGAGGCCGCAACGTACTGGATATCCCGCTGCGCGGGTTATGAGGAGGGAGAATTTGGCAGGCGGCGTGCCCTATCGTCTTCCGTGTTACCTCTTCCCGCTCTTCGTGCTGTGGGAATGCGAATGGCTGTGACTATGGCTATGACCATGCGCGTGCCCATGGCCTTGCGCCGGATCGACCGGCATCATCGCGACGTGGCCGTGGCGGACGCCGCGTTCGGCGATGACGTGGTCGGCGAACGCCTTGACCTCGCGACGCTCGCCCTTGAGCACGGTGACCTCGAGGCAGCTCTCCTGGTCGATGTGGACGTGCAGGGTCGCCTGGGCGAGGCCGGAATGGTCGTGCGCCTCCTGCGTCAGGCGCTTCGGCAATTCGCGCGCGGCATGGTCGTAGACGTAGCTGAGAGTCGCGATGCAGTGGCGGCTGTCGGCGGCGCCGGCGTCGGCCGTTTCGAGGCCGCTGCGCAGCAGATCGCGAAACGCCTCCGAGCGGTTGTCGTAGCCGCGCCGGGCCATGAAGGCGTCGACCTCCGCGAGCAGATCGTCGTCGATCGTGATCGTCAGGCGCTGCATGTCCGTCTCCTCGATCTGCGCGGCAAGCGCCTATCCACCAGATGAGTATGATGTTTTCACGTTGACATCATACCGGTGTCACCTTAGCGTTCTTTAACATTCGACAGTGGGGCGATCCAAGCGAGCATGTCGCGGACCAACGAAGGCGCGCGGCAGTTGACGATGCATGCCCTGTGGCGAGCTCTAGGGGCGTGACGATGCGGTGGCGTGGGGCGAGTGTTGGCGTGCTGATGGCGGCATTGGCGCAGCAGGCAAACGCCCATCCGGAACGGGCCCCTGCCGAGTTGCCGACGGTCGACGTCGACGCCCCCCGACGCACGGCCAAGCCCAAGCCGCAGGTCCGGCGCGCGGCGCAGCCGCCGAAGCCGAGCGCGGCCGGTGCGGCTGCGCATGTGATGCCGACCGCCACGACGGCGGCTGCACCGTCCGGCGCGCCCAGTGTCGGCTCCGGCCCGGCGCGGCCGCAAGGCATGGCGAGCGAGGTCGTGATATCCGGCGAGGAGATCAACGCCCGCCCGGCGACGCGCCCCGGCGAGGTGCTGGAAGCGGTGCCCGGCCTGATCGTCACGCAGCACTCCGGCGAAGGCAAAGCCAACCAGTATTTTCTGCGGGGCTACAATCTCGACCACGGCACCGACCTCGCGCTGTTCGTCGACGGCGTGCCGGTCAACATGCGCACCCATGCGCACGGCCAGGGCTATGCCGATCTGAATTGGCTGATGCCGGAAACGATCGGCCGGGTCGACGTCCGCAAGGGCCCCTACTTCGCCGACGAAGGCGACTTCGCCTCGGTGGGAAGTGTCCATATCGGCCTGATCGACAGCGTACCCAAGGCGATCGCGCAGATGACGGCCGGCAGCTTCGGCTATCGCCGTTTCTTCGGCATGGACTCGGTGCATGTCGGTGACGGCCACCTGTTGATTGCCGGTGAAGCCGGCCGCTACGACGGCCCGTGGACCACGCCGGACGACGCCAAGAAGATCAACGGCCTGATGCGCTACTCGCAGGGCACCGCGACCGACGGCTTCACCATCACCGGCATGGCCTATGCGAACCGCTGGACCTCGACCGACCAGGTGCCGGAGCGTGCCATCACCTCGGGCGATCTCGGCCGCTACGACGCGGTCGATCCGACGGACGGCGGCAAGACCAACCGCTTCGCGCTGTCGGGCCGCATCGCCGGCACCGACGAGGCCGGCTCGTGGAAGGCCAACGCCTATTTGGTGAAAAGCCAGCTCGATCTCTACAACAATTTCACCTACGCGCTGAACAACCCAACCTATGGCGACCAGTTTCACCAGCACGACGACCGGCTGATGCTCGGGGCCAACGCCTCGCGCACCTTGAACGGCAGCTTCGCCGGACGGCCGATGGAGACGACGTTCGGCGTCCAGACGCGCTATGACGACATCGCGCTGGCGCTGACGAACACCCGTCAGCGGGTGCTGCTCTCCGACATCGATCCCTTGAGCACCGGCGTCGTTCGTGCCGACAAGGTCGGCGAAGGCAGCGTCGGCCTCTACGTCGAGAACACCGTGCGCTGGACCGACTGGCTGCGCACCACGGTCGGCTATCGCGGCGACTATTATCAGACCCACGTGTATTCGCTGACCAACGGCAACAACACCGGCGATGCCGCAGCCGGCCTCGGCAGCCCGAAATTCCGGATGGTGATCGGGCCGTTCGACAAGACCGAGTTCTTCGTCGGCGCCGGCTATGGCATGCACAGCAACGATGCCCGCGGCGCGACCACGACCGAGGATCCGGCCGATCCGACCAACAAGCTCGCCTCCTCGCCGCTGCTCGTCCGCACCAAGGGCGCCGAGGTCGGCGTGCGCACGCGCATCATTCCGGGGCTCGACTCGTCGCTCAGCTTCTTCCTGCTCAACCAGGATTCCGAGATCCTGTTCTCGGGCGATGCCGGCAACACCGAGGCGAGCCGACCGAGCCGGCGCTATGGCTTCGAGCTGACCAACCATTACCGCCCGGCGTCGTGGATCGACATCGATGCCGATCTGGCGATGACGCATGCGCGCTTCGTCGGCGACAACACCGACCAAGCGGCGGTCTACGCCTCGCTCGCAGGCTACCCCCAGGCCCAGCTCGGCAATGCGCCCGGCAACTACATCCCCAACGCGCCGGCGATGATCGCGTCGGCCGGCATCACGCTCGGCGAGAAGACCGGCTGGTTCGGCGGTCTGCGCTGGCGCTATCTCGGCTCCACGCCGCTGACCGAGGACAACTACTTCCGCTCCACCCCGACCAGCGTGTTCAACGGCCGCATCGGCTTCCGCGACGCCAATGGCTGGCGCATCCAGCTTGACGTGCTGAACCTGCTCAACACCAAGGCCAGCCAGATCTCCTACGGCTACGGCTCGCTGCTGCCGACTGACCAGCTCTACCAGGCGTGCTACGGCTCATCGACCTCCCCGTTGCCGCCCCCGCCGGTGCCGCCGGCCCAGGTCTGCCAGACCGGCGTGATGGACCGCGTGCTGCACCCGATCGAGCCGCTGACGTTTCGGGTGACGGTGGCGGGGACGTTTTGAGGCGGAGCTTGCTAGGTCTCACGCCCTCTCCTCGCGGACGGTGAACTCCCCTCCCCCTTGCGGGGAGGGGTTGGGGGTGGGGGACCACGAGTCCCGCTGTTCGTGATGGAGAGTCGATCTATCAAGAACACTGGAGAATCATCGCGCGCGTCGAACGACCGCAGTCGAACGCGTGAAATCGTTCACGCGTGAAGTGTGCCCCATGGAACGTTCAGCGCGTGGGGACCCCCACCCCCGACCCCTCCCCGCAAGGGGGAGGGGACTCACCGCCGGCTGGGCAAGAGTTCGAGCCGTCGCGTGCTATAATGTGTGCCTCTTCTCGGGACCGAAACCATGTCCGACCGCACCACCCATTGGCAGAACGTCTACACCACCAAGGCCGAGACCGAGGTGAGCTGGTACCAGGACGACCCGGCGACGTCGCTGCGGATGATCCGCGAGGCCGGTGCGACACCGACATCGCGGATCATCGACATCGGTGGCGGCGCCTCGCGGCTGGTCGATGCGCTGCTCGCGGCCGGCTACGGCGCGCTCGCCGTGCTCGACATCTCCGACGCGGCACTGGCGACGGCGCGCCGCAGGCTTGGCGCGGCGGCGGCCGGGGTGACGTGGATCGCCTCCGACGTCACCACCTGGTCGCCGGACGCGCGCTACGATGTCTGGCACGACCGGGCCGCCTTCCATTTCCTCACCGCGCCCGAAGACCGCGCCGCCTATGTCGACCGCCTGCGCGCGGCCGTGGTGACCGGCGGGGCCGTCATCATCGGCACGTTCGCGCCCGATGGTCCGGAGAGGTGCAGCGGACTGCCGGTCGTCCGCTACGACGCCCACGGACTGGCCGCTGCGCTGGGTCCTGCTTTCACGCTGGAGGACAGTTGCACCGAGGTGCATCGCACGCCATGGGACTCGACGCAGCAGTTCCAGTTCTGCCGCTTCCGCGCCGGTTAGAGCATGATCCGGAAAAGTGGAAACCGGTTTTCCGAAAAGATCATGCTCAAACAAGGAGATGAGATCATGATGCGATTCCGTGGAATCGCATCATGATCTAGTCAGCAGCACAGAGGCGGGCCATCCGACACGACGAGAACCTCGGTGTCGGCATCCTCGCTGCGCGCGGCATCCTCCGCTCCACCAGCCGACGTCTCGCTCTCCGGCGGCGTGCGCCAGGGAATCGGCTTCGGCGGCATCCGCTCCAGACGCTGTGCATCGGCGACGGCGCGGCGTGCCGTCTTCAGCGAGCGGCAGACCAGCACGGCCTGCTCGGCGGTGCCGACCTCGAAGCCCGCCCCAATCGCCTTGATGCGATACGATGCCATCTCCGCCTCTCCCAATCCGGCAGCAACCAGAACCCCGCGCGCCTTGTTCCTGGCGACTGTGGCAGGTCTAGTGTCGGCCAAAGGCGGACGGCAAAACTGGTCAACGGACTCCTAATCCGCAGCGCGTGACGTCGGGGTTTCCGTTTCGGGGCGGGACAGAGCGCGGTCAGGCGCGGCTGACGGCGAAAGAAATCCACAGCCGCGCACAGGAATGGCGAATGGCGAGCAGGTGATCGTCCCGATCCCGATTCGCTACTCGCTGTTCCCTATTCGCCCTCTCAATAGTCCCGGAATTCGTCTTCCTCGTTGATCAGCTGGCCGATGCTGCGCGGCTGCTTGCGCGACGGGATCGAGCTGGTCACGTCGGGCTCGCGCTGGCCGTAGCCATAGCGCCGCTGCTGCGCACGTGCCGCCACCGCCTCGCCGGATTGCGCGGCTGGCTGGCAGATCATGCGGCGGCTGGCGCGGCGCATCAGGTCCACATGGATGTGGTCGTAGTGATAGACGTTGGAGCCGGGCGCCAGCACGGTGGTGAACTGCTGGCACGCCCCGCCCTGGATGTCGCGCAGAAAGCCCTGCTCCTCCGGCAGGCCGATCCAGCCGTCCTTGACGCTGATGCGGCGGCCGTCGGCGAGCGTGAAGGCGGCGATGTCGAGCGCGTTGCCGAAGGCATGCTCGGAAATGTGCGCGCTCGGATTGCCGTTCATGCCGCGGCAGGAATAGGCCGAGATCTGCTTGATCTCGACGACCTTGGTGCCGAACCAGCGCTGGGCTGCCGGCTGCACCGACTCCGCGATCCAGCGGTCGAGTGCCGAGACGATCGGACAGGCGAGCGTCGCGGTCGGCTTCACCGCGACCGGGCCGACGGTGCCGACCGGATCGCGCGACGGTCCGAGCCGCGGCGGCGGTTCCTGCTGCGGATAGGCGGTGCGAGCGGCCGGCTGACCGCGATAGGGCGAATAGGCCGCGTCGGCCGGCTGATCGACGTCGTCCTCGCCGACCGGCGGCTCGAGCTGCAGTGGCGCGCCGGGAGGGGCGCCATGGGACGGCGATGCCGAATTCGGATAGGCCGCGCTCGACGCGGGATAGGCCGGCTGCGGCGCGGCCTGCGGCTGATAGGTCGCGGGCGGGGCGTAGCGTTGCGGCGGCTGGTTGATCGGCCAGCGCGGCTGGCCGCCGATCGCGGCCGGTGGACGCAGGCTTTCATCGGCGAAGCCATAGCTCGTGGTCGCTTCGCCGAGCGCCGCCACCTTCAGCGGATAGTCGGCGCCGCACATGCCGGGGCCGGAGATCGGATTGATGCGGACGATATCCGCGCTCTCCTTCACCGCGCCCGATTTCAGGCAGGCGATCTCGGCCTCGGCCCGCCACGGCTCGCGCTCCTGGAAGAATCCACGGCCGCAACCCGCAAGCGAGACAAGGACGATGGAGCCGACGAGATACAAACGAACTCCGCGCGTCATATGCAGAGGTTTGCGGCAATTTGCTTAAGGACCTGTCAATGCCGTCCATTTACGGCGCGCAAACCATCGTGACGTGAAAGGCAGTCCATTTACGGGGAAGCGACAACCGCGCTGTCTTTTTTGCCGATGCCGATCGGATATGTGTGGCGCGCGCTTTGCGGAGCAGGCGTCAAGCGCGAGCGCACGCCAGGTGCGCGAGATGCGAAACGGGAGCGGTCCCATGAGCCTTGCCGATCGGCTGAGCATGGTGGTCACGTATGTCGTGTTTGCATTTGTCGGCGCGATCATCGTCGGGATGATCTGATCGCTGCGATCCGACCTCGATCGATGGACGGGCTGCGGTGGGCCGCGTGCGGCCCCAGCCGCATTGGCTTTTCGGCTGTGACCCTTGTCACAGATCGCGCCGTCACCCGCGTCTAAGAGTTCCCTCCAGGTTCACGACGCCGTCCGAGGGAGCTCATTCATGAAGACCGTGTATCTGGCCGCAGCAGCCGTTCTGATCGCGAGCAGCGCCGCGCAGGCCGGCAGCTCGATCGCGTTCAATTTCGACGGACACAAGATCCGCGTCACCGTGCCGCGCAACTGCCAGTCGCTGTCCTGCCTGCAGGTGTCCGGCATCGACCTCAGCGGGCTGAAATCATCCAAGCTCGACGATGACGATGCGCCGGCGAGCAGCGCGCCTGCGGCCGGCGCTCCGGCCCCCGCTGTCGCGGCGCCCGTGGCGGCTCCGCCGGTCGTCAACGCGCCGGCGCCCGCCGCCACCGCGCCAGCCGCGGCCGCGCCAGCCCCTGCATCGCCCACTGCCGCTGCGCCATCCACGACCGTGCAGATGCCGGTGCCGCCGGCGCCGGTCGCGGCGACCGCGCCTGCTCCACAGCCAGCCCCGGCACCCGCGCCGGTCACGGTTGCCGCGGCGCCTGCCGCAGTTCAGCCGGCGCCGGCAGCCGATCCGAACTCGCCGCTCGGGCTGTGGGCCACCGAGGGCGGCAAGGGCAATGTCGTGATCGAGCCGTGCGGCGCCAACATCTGCGGCTTTGCCGAGAAGACGCGGGAGAAGATCCTGATCAACATGAAGCCGAAGGACAGCAAATGGGTCGGCCGCATCCACGATCCGGACGGCGGCGGCAACTACGACTCCACCGTGGTGCTCAAGAATCCGAACACGCTGCGGGTCCAGGGCTGCGCCTTCGGCGGCCTGTTCTGCGGCGGACAGACCTGGAAGCGCGTGAGCTGATTGCCGTCCCTCGACATCGGCGAACGCAAAGGCCCCGCCGGGATCAGCACCGGCGGGGTTTCCTCCTCGTGGCGTCTGCTACGCCACCTTGGCGGGGATCGCCGCGGGCATCGCGAGGCGCAGCGGCAGCGACAGCCGTACCCGCAGGCCGCGCGGGGCGTTGGGCATCAGCGCGATGCCGCCGTCATGCTTCTTCATGATCTCCTGCGCGATCGACAGCCCGAGGCCGAAGCCGCCGGCGGAGCGCGCCTGGTCGAGCTTGACGAACGGCTCCAGCGCGCGCGCCTGCAGCGCCTGCGGAATGCCCGGGCCGTCATCGGCGACCTCGATCGCGATCATGCCGTCGGCCAGGGTCGACAGGCTGACCACGACCTCGCTGCCGTGCTTGACCGCGTTCTCGACCACGTTGGTGACGGCGCGCGACAGCGCCCGCGCCCGGCCCTCGCAGACCAGCCGCGACGGTCCATCGAAGCTGACGGCGTGGCCGACATCGGCGAAGTCGCAGCAGATCGTCTCGAGCAGGCTCGCCAGCTCGATCCGCGCCGGCTGCTCGGCCTTGGTGTCGTCGCGCAGGTAGTCGAGCGTCTCGTCGAGCATGCGGCTGACCTGGTCGATGTCGCGCAGCATCGCGCTGCGCATCTCCCCCTGCCCGATGCGCTCCGAGCGCAGCCTGAGCCGCGTCAGCGGCGTGCGCAGATCGTGGCTGATGGCCGCCAGCATGCGCGTGCGGTCATCGAGCAGCGCGCGGATGCGCGCCTGCATCTCGTTCAGTGCGTCGGCGACCTGCACGATCTCCTTCGGCCCGCGCCGGCCGAGCGGCTCCTGCGCCCCCGGCGAGCGGCCGAACGCGGCCGCCGCGCGCGCCATGTCCGACAGCGGCCTGATGATCGCGCGCGCCGCGTAGATCGACAGCAGCACGCCGAGGATCAGGATGAGAAACAGGAATACGGCGGTCGGCTTGAGCACCATCGACCAGAATTCGAGGCGCGGCACGTCGTCGAACACCAGCGCACGCTCGCCGTCGACCTGGACGATGATCTGGGTCGGCGGCGCCGCACCATAGCCGACGCCGTGGAGCAAGGTGACGTCACGCAGCACGCTGAGCTGACGGCGGGCCAGCCGCGAGGTCCATGGCACGTCCCTGACCGGCTTGGCGAGCAGCGTCAGCGAGGTCAGCGGCACCAGCTCGACCTGGATGCCGGAGCTGCGCAGGCTCGACAGGCTGCTCTCGACGGCCACGGGGTCGTTCGCGGCGCGGACGAAGTGCACCGCCTCGGCGACGCGCGCGATGCCGTAGGCCGGCGATTCCTGCTCGTCGGGCGGATCGAGAAACAGCAGCGCGGCCGCGATCATCAGCACCATGCCGAACAGCACCGACAGCGACGCCAAGGTCACGATCTGCGTGGTGAGGCCGAGGCGCGGGCACGGCTTGCTATCTGGCGTCATCGATGGTCTCGACTCTTGGCGTGAACACGTAGCCGCCGAGGCGCACGGTCTTGATCAGGGACCAACTGCGCGCGCCCGGCTCGATCTTCTGCCGGATACGGCTGATATGGACGTCGATGCTGCGCTCGACCGGCCCGGCCTGCCCGCCGTGCGCCAGCTCGATCAGTTGCTCGCGCGACAGCACGCGGCCGGCATTGCGGCAGAACGCCAGCAGGATATCGAACTCCGCGCTGGTCAAGGTGATCTTGACGCGGTCGGGATCGAACAGCGTGCGCGTCGCCGGCTCGATGCGCCAGCCGTCGAACGTCATCGGCGCCTGCCGCGCCGCGATCACGGCGGGATGCAATTGCGACCGGCGCAGCAGCGCGCGGATGCGCGCCACCAGCTCGCGCGGATTGAACGGCTTGACGACATAGTCGTCGGCGCCGAGCTCGAGGCCGAGGATGCGGTCGATGTCCTCGCCCTTCGCCGTCACCATGATGATCGGCACGGTCGAGATCTGGCGCAGGCGGCGGCAGATGCTCATGCCGTCGTCGTCCGGCAGCATCACGTCGAGCATGATGAGGTCGACCTGCTCGCGCTGCAGGAGGTCGTTCATCGCGGCCGCGGAGGACACGAAGCGCGGCGCGAAGCCGTGCTCCTGCAACAGCTCGGTGAGCAGCGCCGCAATCTCCCGGTCATCTTCGACGCAGAGAATGCGCGCGGCTGCCGGTATGTTCGCGTCTGCGGACACGGCGGTATCGTGTGACGACATCATGCGCGGAACATGGTCGATTTGAGTCCAAAAGAACAGCCCGAAGCGAGGTCCGATCGTGGCGAAAGTAAGCTGTATTGTTAAGGCGGAAACATTTCTTCACGCGACTTAATCCTGCGCAATCGTTAACCTGCCTAGGCTCCGCGCATCAAACAAACACGGGGAAGTCCTGCGGCGTGGCCGACCAGCCGGCGCGGCCTCCTTTCGAACCGCGATAGTATCAGCCGCCGTGAAGCCCGTCCTGCTCGCACTCTGCCTCGCCACGCCGCTGCTCGCCGGCTGCGCCGTCGGCCCCGATTACGTGACGCCTGAGTTCGGCGTGCCGAAGCGCTGGAGCAGCGACCGCAATCGGCCGGCGCAGACGCTGAAGCTCGCGCAGTGGTGGCGCAACCTCAATGATGACCTGCTCGATCAACTGATCAGCGAGGCGGTTGCCGGCAATCTCGACGTCGCCGCCGCCAAGGCGCGCATCCGCGAGGCGCGGGCGACGCAGCGCCAGGCGGTCGGCGCGCTGTTTCCGTCCGTCAGCGGCACCGGCACGGCAACGGAGACCCGCAGCGCCGGCAGCTCGACGAGCGGCATCGCGATCGCTCCTACCACCTACAGCCAGTACCAGGCCGGCTTCGATTCGAGCTGGGAGCTGGATCTGTTCGGCGCCAACCGCCGTGCGGTCGAGGCGGCGACCTACGGCGTCGATGCCGCCGAGGACGATCTGCGCGCGACCTTGCTGACGCTGGTCGGCGACGTCGCCTCCAACTACATCGATGCCCGCGCCTACCAGGCGCGAGCGGCGCTGGCGCGGCGCACTGCCGCCTCGCAGCGCGAGACCGCGGCGCTGACCGAGCGCAAGCAGAATGCCGGCTCTGCCTCGGCCGTCGACACCGCCAAGGCGAGCGCGCTGGCCGCCAGCACCGAAGCAACCATCCCGACCTATGAGAGCAGCTATCAGCAGGCCGTGCATCGGCTCGGCGTCCTGCTCGGCCGCGACCCGACGGCCCTGAATCTCCGCCTGTCGCGCGCGGCGCCGATCCCATCGCCGCGCCTGCCGCTGCCGAAGGGCATCCCGGCCGACGTGCTGGTCATGCGGCCCGACGTGCGCAAGGCCGAACGGCAGCTCGCGCAGTTCACCGCGAAGATCGGCCAAGCCACCGCCGCGCTGTACCCGGATGTCAGCCTGACCGGCACGGTCTCGACCACGGCGCTGAAGCTCGGCGATCTCGGCAAGAGCTCGACGATCGGCTGGTCGATCGGCCCGAGCGTCTCGGTGCCGATCTTCAACGGCGGCAAGCTGCAGGCCGCCGTCGAGGTCGCGGAAGCGCAGCGTGACGAATACCACGTCGCCTGGCGCAGCGCGGTGCTGAGCGCGCTCGAAGACGTCGAAAACGCCATCGTCGGCCTCGGCCAGGAGCGCATCCGCATCCGCAGCCTGAGCGAGTCGGCCCGGCGCTATGGCGAAGCCGCGCGGCTGTCGCGCTCGCTCTACCAGACCGGCTCCAGCACCTTCCTCGACGTGCTCGATGCCGAGCGCTCGCAGTTCACCGCCGAGGACAACCTGCTCGCCAGCCGCGCTACGCTCGCGAAGAACTACGTGGCGCTGGCCAAGGCGCTGGGCGGCGGTTGGACCGCAGCGATCGACAGCTCGCTGCCCGAGGTCGTCGACAGCGGCACCGGCCCGCATCTCGCACAGGCCGTCGCGCCCAAATAATCTACGATCTGAACTTCAAAAAGTGCCTCCGAAGTGATCCGATGAACGCACCCTTATCCCACATGCCCCGACCGGTCGCGGTCGATGGCGGCCTCGCGCCGGCGCCGAAGCCGAAGCGGCCACGCCGCTGGCCGCTGCTGATCGCCGGAGCGCTCGTCGTTCTGGCCGCCGCGATCGTGCTGATCATGAGGCTGACCAGCAATCCCAACGCCAATCTCGTCACCGCACCCGTCACGACCGGCGACATCGAGCAGACCGTGCTCGCCACCGGCACGCTGAAGCCGGTCAAGCTCGTCGCGGTCGGTGCCCAGGCCTCGGGGCGCCTCGTCGCGCTCAACGTCAAGCTCGGCCAGAAAGTGAAGGCCGGCGACCTGATCGCCGAGATCGACTCGCTGACGCAACAGAACACGCTGCGCACCAACGAGGCGAGCCTGCGGAGCGTGCGGGCGCAGCGTGACGAGAAGGTCGCCACCCTGGCGCTGGCGGAGGCCAACCTGGCGCGGCAGCAGGTTACGCTGGCGCAGAAGGCGTCGTCGCGCGCCGACTACGACAGCGCCGAGGCGACCGCGAAGCAGACCCAGGCCCAGATCGCGCAGCTCGACGCGCAGATCGTCGAGGCCGAGGTGGCGATCGAGACCGCGCGCGTCAATCTCGGCTACACGAAGATCACGGCTCCGATCGACGGCACCGTGCTGTCGATCGTCACCCAGCAGGGCCAGACCGTGAATGCGGTGCAGTCGGCACCGACCATCGTCGTGCTCGGCCAGGTCGAGACGATGACCGTGCGGGTGGAGATTTCCGAGGCCGATGTCGTCAAGGTCAGGCCCGGACAGAACGTCTATTTCACCGTGCTGGGCGAGCCCGATCATCGGTACGAGGGCACGCTCGGATCGATCGAGCCGGCGCCCGAATCGATCAAGAGCGATTCGAGCTTCTCGTCGAGCACGACGACCACGTCGAGCAGCAGCTCGTCCTCGTCCACCACGTCCTCCGCGATCTACTACAACGGCGTGTTCGACATCGCCAATCCGGACGGGCGGCTGATGACCTACATGACGGCCGAGGTTCACATCCTGCTCGGCGAGGCCCGCAAGGTCCCGACCATTCCGTCGTCCGCGCTTGGCAACGCCAATCCCGATGGCAGCTACACGGTGCGCGTGCTGACCGGCGCAGGAACGCTGGAGAGGCGCACCATTCGCATCGGCCTCAACAACAAGATCCGGGCCGAGGTGCAGTCCGGCCTGCGCGAGGGCGAGCGGGTCGTCATCTCGACGCCCGACGAGGGACCGAAGCGAACCGTGATGCCGCCGCCGGCCTCCTCCGGAGGCCCGTGATGGCGGAGGTGCTGATCGATCTGCAGAACGTCGGGCGGTGCTACGCCTCCGGCGAAAGCGCCGTCCATGCCTTGCGCGGGGTCGACCTCCAAATCGCGCGCGGCGAGATGGTCGCCATCGTCGGGCAATCTGGCTCCGGCAAGTCGACGCTGATGAACATTCTGGGCTGCCTCGACCGCCCGACATCCGGCAGCTACCGGATCGCCGGCCGCGAGATGGGCTCGCTCGATCCGGACGAACTGGCGGCGTTGCGGCGCGAGCATTTCGGCTTCATCTTCCAGCGCTACCATCTGCTGGGCGAACTCAGCGCCGCCGACAATGCCGAGGTGCCTGCGGTCTATGCCGGGCTCGGCCCGGCGGCACGCCACCGCAAGGCCGAGGCGCTGCTGCAGCGGCTCGGCATGGGCAGCCGTACCGACCACAAGCCGGGTCAGCTCTCGGGCGGCCAGCAGCAGCGGGTCTCGATCGCCCGCGCGCTGGTCAACGATCCCGACGTGATCCTGGCCGACGAGCCGACCGGCGCGCTCGACCGCGCCAGCGGCGAGGAGGTGCTGCGCATCCTCGACGAGATCAGCGCCTCCGGGCGCACCGTCATCATCGTCACGCACGATCCGAGCGTCGCGCAGCGCGCCCGGCGCATCATCGAGATCGAGGACGGCCGCGTCATTTCCGACCGGCTCAATCCGCGGACTTCGGAACCCGCGCCAGCCGCAGCGACCGAAGACCACGCAGCGCAGGCGGCGTCGTGGTGGCGCAGCCAGCTCGACCGTTTCCGCGAGGCCGCGCGGATGGCACTGCTCGCCATGAATGCGCACCGGATGCGCGCATTCCTCACCATGCTCGGCATCATCATCGGCGTCGCCTCGGTCGTGCTGGTGCTGGCGCTCGGCAAGGGCTCGCAGGCCAAGGTGCTGAAGGACATCAACCGGCTCGGCACCAACACGCTGGAATTCTTTCCCGGCAAGGATTTCGGCGATACGCGCTCCAGCAAGATCAGGACGCTGGTGCTCGCCGATGCCAAGGTCATGGCGCAGCAGCCTTATGTCGATGCGATCTCGCCGACGGTCTCGACCACCAGCACGCTGCGGTTCGGCGCGATCGAGGTCAGCGCCCAGATCTCCGGCGTCGGCGAGCAGTATTTCCGGGTCAAGAACACCGAGCTTGCCGAAGGCAGCTATCTCGATGCCGATACCGTGCGCTCCTACGCCCAGGACGCCGTGATCGACGATAATGCGCGCAAGGCGCTGTTTCCCGATCCCGACGTCAGTCCGCTCGGCAGCGTGGTCCTGATCGGCAAGGTGCCCTGCCGCGTCGTCGGCATCACCAAGCAGCAGCAGGCCGGCTTCGGCTCCAGCTCCACGCCGATCGTGTACCTGCCCTACACGACCGTGCAGGCGCGCTTCCTCGGCAACCAGGTGCTGCGCAGCATCAGCGTCCGCGTCGACGAGGCGACGCCGATGGCGGCGGCCGAGCGTGCCGCAACGGCGCTGCTGACGGCGCGGCACAATGCCAAGGATTTCTTCGTCCTCAACACCGATGACATCCGCAAGACCGTCGAAAGCACGACGCAGGTGCTGACACTGCTGGTGGCGGCCATCGCCGTGATCTCGCTCTTGGTCGGCGGCATCGGGGTCATGAACATCATGCTGGTGTCGGTGTCGGAGCGCGTCGGCGAGATCGGGGTGCGCATGGCGGTCGGCGCCCGCCGCAGCGACATCCTGATGCAGTTCCTGATCGAGGCGGTGCTGGTCTGCCTGCTGGGCGGTGCGCTGGGCCTTGCGCTCGCGGTCGGCTTCGGCACGGTCTTCAACGCGCTCGACGTCGGCTTCCAGCTGATCTATTCGCCGCTCGCCATGGTCGGCGCCGCCGTCACGTCGATGGCGATCGGCATCGGCTTCGGCTACATGCCCGCCCGCAGCGCCTCGCGGCTCGATCCGGCAACGGCTCTGGCAAGGGAGTAGGTCGGAAAGAATGAGCTCCACTCCTCCGGACAACAACCGGATCGATCTACTTCACCGGGCGCTTCTCCAGCTTGCGCGCGAGCGTCCGGCGATGCATGCCGAGCCTCCTCGCAGCTTCGGAGATGTTGAAGTCGGTCTCGATCAGGGTCTGGTGGATGCGCTCCCATTCCAGGGTCTTGATCGAGGTGGAGCGCTCGGCCAGGGCCACTTGCGCATTGCCCTGCGCCTTGCGGAACGCCTCCTCGATGTCGTCGGTGTTCGACGGCTTGGCCAGATAGTGGCAGGCGCCGAGCTTGATCGCCTCGACAGCAGTGGCGATGCTGGCAAAGCCGGTCAGCACCACGATCAGCATCTCCGGATCGTGCGCATGCAGCTTCTCGACGCAGACGAGGCCGGAAGCGCCGCCGAGCTTGAGATCGACGACGGCATAGCCGAACGTCTTCTTCTCGAGGATCTCGTCGACGTCCTCGAGCGAGCCGGCGACGACGGCCTCGTAGCCGCGCCGTTCGAACGAGCGCTTCAGGGTGCGTGCAAAACCGTCATCGTCCTCGACGATCAGGAGGGACAGGTCATTCGCCATCGCGCTCTCCAATGACAAGCGTCGACAACGGCAGTGACAGCCGTACGGTCGCTCCACGTCCCCGGTGGTTCCAGGCGGAAACGCTGCCGCCCAGCTTGCGGATCACGTTGACCACCAGGAAAAGGCCCAGGCCGCGGCCCGGGCGGCCCTTGCTCGACTGATAGGGACGTCCGAGTTGCCCCAGCATCGCCGGATCAAAACCCGGCCCGCGATCGCTGACGCTGAGCAGCAGCTGATCACCATCTCGTTCGACCACGAACTCCACCCACTCGCGCGAGACTTCGAACGCGTTGTCGAGCACGTTGACGATCGCCTGCTTCAGGGCGACGTCGGAGACGATCGCCGGATCCGAGCCGAACTCGTTGCGGACCATCAGATTGCGCGCCGAGCGCGCCGCGCTCCATTCGGCGACCAGCGTCGTCAGGAACGCCTTCAACGTCGTGGGCGCCGAGCCTTCGCCGCGCGCCTGACCGGCCGAGACCAGGATGTCAGTGACGATCGACTTGCAGCGCTGCACCGCCGCTTCCATTTCGGTGAAATCCTCCGCGAGCGTCGGATCGGCAGAGATCGCGGTCATGCGGCGCCAATCGTTCAGGATGACCGAGATCGACGCCAGCGGCGTGCCGAGCTCATGCGCGGCGCCTGAGGCGAGCAGGCCCATGCGGATGATGTGATCCTGCTCGACGGCGTGCTGGCGCAGATCGGCGAGTTTGGCGTCACGCTCGCGCAGGTTCCGGTTGATGCGGGTGACGAAGACGACGAGCAGCACGGCGTCGAGCATGAAGCCGACGAACATGCCGGTGATGTGCAGGGTGAAGGCATCGCTGACATGATGCTGCGGCAGTTGCAGCGGGCGGTACTCGATGGTGAGCCAGATGAAGCTGAGCACCGTCAGCGCGACCAGCGACCAGGACGAGCGCGCGTCGAGCAGCACGGCCCCCAGCGTCACCTGCAGCAGATAGAGGCACGTGAACGGGTTCGACGCGCCGCCGGTGAGATAGAGCTCCGATGTCAACGCCACCACGTCGAGCATCAGCGCGATCAGCAAATGGCGATTGCCGACGTCGTCGCGCCTGCGCAGCCAGATATGGCTGGCGATGTTGAGCGCCACCAGCGCGCAGATGATCGCCGCCATCGGCAGCACCGGCAGCGCAATGCCGAACCAGGTGGTCACGAAGCCGATGGTGACGATCTGGCCGACCACGGCGATCCAGCGCAGCTGGATCAGCAGCACCATGTTCTTGCGGTTGGTCGCGTCCTTGGTCGGCAGCGGCGCGTTGATCTCGGGTGTGGCGATCGCGGCCACGACTCCGAACGGCAAATTGGGGGCCTCGCTGCTCATGAGGGCCCGTCCGATCTCCGCCGGCAGAACGGCAAGCGTCGATCGCTCAAGACGCCGTCCCGCATCCACCCATGTCCTGCCGCTGCTGATCCCATTCCACATCCTGCGCTGCCGGCGCGCTGGGCTCACGCTGCGCGCGGATGAGCCGCTGCAGCCCGGCGCCGGCCAGCATGAGGGCCAATGTAAACCAGGTCAGCGCGTAAACCAGATGGTTGTTCGGAAACGAGATCACGGTGAGTCCGCCGATTGGAAGTCCGCCGGGATTCGGGGTCGCATCGGCATCGACGAAGAATGGTGCGACGTCGGACAGACCGCGCGCCGCCGCGATCGCCGCGACGTCACGTGAATACCAGCGATTCCCCGCGGGATCGTTGTGGCGCAGGAAGCCGCCGCCAGGCTCGGAGATCCGCAGCAATCCGGTCACGCTTACCGTGCCATTCGGGTTCCCGGCGCTGCGGCTTGCGGGCGCGCGGCGATCCGCGGGCACGAAGCCACGATTGACGAGCACGGCGCCGCCGGCGGTCTGCAGCGGCGTCACCACCCAATAGCCGGAGCCCTCGACCGTCAGCGCCTGGACCAGCGTCTCGCGGTCGTTGAGGAAGCGGCCGCTCAACGTTATCAGCTTGTACTCGTCGCTGCTGCGATCGATGGCCGGCCAATCCGCCGGGCTCGGCGCCGGCACGGGCGCGGCATGAACGCGGCGCTCGACGCGATCGATCAGGTCGAGCTTCCAGGCCCGCCGCTCGATCTGCCAGACGCCCAGCGACAGCAGCATCGCGACGCAGGCAACCCACGCCGCAACGATCGCGAGCCGCAGCGCGCCGGATCGCCCGCGGCTGGCCTCGTCGCGTTCCCCTGCCCCGTCGGCAGGAGCTGACATCACGGCGTCTGGCCCATCTCGTGTACCGGCATCATGTTGGTGGTCAGGTGATGCATGACCCAGAGCGAGCCGCTGAGCGCGATCGCCACCATGATGATGGTGAAGATCAGCGCCATCATGGTCCAGCCGCCCTCGGCCTTGGTGTTCATGTGCAGGAAGAAGATCATGTGGACGACGACCTGCACGGCCGCGAATGCCATGATGATCAGCGCCGTGGCCTGCTTGTCGAGCGAGCCGTTCATGACCAGCAGAAACGGAATCGCCGTCAGGACGACGGAGGCGCCGAAGCCGATCAGTTGGCCCGAGCGCGTGCCGGCATGGTCGTCCGCCGAACCGTGCGCGTGTGCATCAGAGCTCATCGAAGCATCCCCATCAGATAGACGAAGGTGAAGACACCAATCCAGATCACGTCGAGGAAGTGCCAGAACATGCTGAGGCAGACCAGCCGGCGGCGGTTAGCCTCGATCAGGCCGTGGGTCCCGACCTGCACCATCAGGGTGACCAGCCAGACCAGACCGAACGTCACATGCAGGCCGTGGGTTCCAACCAGCGTGAAGAACGACGATAGGAAGGCGCTGCGCTGCGGCGTCGCGCCCTCATGGATCATGTGCGCGAACTCGGTCAGCTCGATGCCGAGAAAGGCGAGGCCGAACAGCCCGGTCACCACGAGCCAGGCCTGCATCGCGCCAATGCGGTTCCGCTGCATCGACAGCATCGCGAAGCCATAGGTGAGCGACGACAGCAGCAGGAACGAGGTGTTGACCGCGACCAGCGACAGGTCGAACAGATCCTTCGGCGCCGGCCCGGCGGCGTACCTGGCGCCGAGCACGCCATAGACGGCAAACAGGATCGCAAAGATGAGACAGTCGCTCATCAGATAGATCCAGAAGCCGAGCATCGTGCTGCTGCCTTCGGGATGCTCGTGCTCGTCGACGACATAGAAGACCGGCTCCCCGGCCTTCATCGTGCCCATCGCAACGGTCATGACTTGGCTCCTGCCACGAGCAGCTTGGTGCGCGCGCGCTCGACGCTTATGACCTCATCGGCCGGGATGTGGAAGCTGCGGTGATAGTTGAAGGTGTGGCCGATCGCGACCGCGAGCAGCGCGACGAAGCTGCCTGCCGCCATCCACCACATGTACCAGATCAGTCCGAATGCCATGGTGGTGCTGAGGCCCGCCAGAATCATGCCGGTACCGGTGTTGCTCGGCATGTGGATCGCCTTGAAGCCGGCGAGCGGACGCGCGTAACCGCGGCGCTTCATGTCCCACCAGGCGTCGTTGTCGTGGACGACGGGCGTGAAGGCGAAGTTGTAGGCCGGCGGCGGCGACGACGTCGCCCATTCCAGGGTGCGCGCATTCCAGGGATCGCCGGAGACGTCGGCGAGCTGCTCGCGGCGGAGGATGCTGACCGCGATCTGGATCAGGAAGCTCGCGATGCCCAGCAGGATCAGGAACGCGCCGATGCCGGCGATGATGAACCATATCTGCAGGCTCGGATCGTCGAAGATGCGCAGCCGACGGGTCACGCCCATCAGGCCGAGCACGTAGAGCGGCATGAAGGCGAAGTAGAAGCCCACCGTCCAGAACCAGAACGACATCTTGCCCCAGAACGGATCGAGCCTGAAGCCGAACGCCTTGGGGAACCAGTAGGCGATGCCGGCGAACAGGCCGAACAGCACGCCGCCGATGATCACGTTGTGGAAATGCGCGACCAGGAACAGGCTGTTGTGCAAGACGAAGTCGGCCGGCGGCACTGCAAGCAGCACGCCGGTCATGCCGCCGATCACAAAGGTCAGCATGAAGGCGACCGTCCACATCATCGGCAGCTCGAAGCGGATGCGGCCGCGATACATCGTGAACAGCCAGTTGAACATCTTCGCGCCGGTCGGGATCGAGATGATCATCGTGGTGATGCCGAAGAACGAGTTCACGCTGGCGCCGGAGCCCATCGTGAAGAAGTGGTGCAGCCAGACCAGGTAGGACAGGATGGTGATGACGACGGTGGCGTAGACCATCGAGGTGTAGCCGAACAGCCGCTTGCCCGAGAAGGTCGAGGTCACCTCGGAGAAGATGCCGAAGGCCGGCAGGATGAGGATGTAGACCTCCGGATGGCCCCAGATCCAGATGAGGTTGACATACATCATCGGATCGCCGCCGAAATCATTGGTGAAGAAGTTGGTTCCGACGTAGCGATCGAGCGACAGCAGCGCCAGCACCGCCGTCAGCACCGGGAAGGAGGCGACGATCAGCACGTTGGTGCACAGCGAGGTCCAGGTGAAGACTGGCATCTTCATCATGGTCATGCCGGGCGCACGCATTTTCACGATCGTGCAGATCAGGTTGACGCCGGACAACAGCGTACCGACGCCGGCGACCTGCAGGGCCCAGATGTAATAGTCGACGCCGACATCCGGACTGTAGGAGAGGTTCGACAACGGCGGATAGGCCAGCCAGCCGGTGCGCGCGAACTCGCCGACGAACAGCGAGCACATCACCAGAACGGCGCCCGACGTGGTCATCCAGAAGCTGAAATTGTTGAGGAACGGGAACGACACGTCGCGGGCGCCGATCTGCAGCGGCACAACGTAGTTCATCAGGCCGGTGACCAAAGGCATCGCCACGAAGAAGATCATGATCACGCCGTGCGCCGTGAACACCTGATCATAGTGGTGCGAGTTGAGATAACCTTCGGAGCCGTTGAACGCGATCGCCTGCTGAAGGCGCATCATCAGCGCATCGGCGAAGCCGCGCAGCAGCATGACGATGCCGAGCACCATGTACATGATTCCGATGCGCTTGTGGTCGACGGTCGTGAACCACTCCTTCCAGAGATAGCCCCACAGCCGGAAATAGGTGATGGCGCCGAACAGCGTGAGGCCGCCGAGCGCGACCATCGCGAAGGTGCCGACGATGATCGGCTCGTGCAACGGCAGCGACTCCAGCGTCAGCCGGCCGAAGATGAACCTGGTGAGATTGGCAGTGTCGAACATGATGTGACCCTCACGAATCCGACGTCACGAATCCGATTTGGAGGTTGTCCCCGTGATGAAGGTGGCCTTGGACGGCCGCAGCAGGCCGGGCCGCTCCAATCCACGGCCCTGCAGCGGCGTCCAGTCGAGCGGCGCCAGGACCGTCGGCGAGGAATCGTCGGCCATCCGCGTGACCTGATCGCCCGGCAGGCAGACGCCGCCGGCAACGAAGCTCGGCTCGGCGCCGAACACGGCGCCGCGGCCGGCGAACTTGTCGTAGGCGAGCGGCAGCGTGTTGCGGACGCCGGCCATGCCCATGCCGCCTCTCGCGTCGATCGCCATCATCTCGCTCATGCACATCTTGCCGGGCTCGACGCACATGTTGAGGACGGCGCGAAACAGGTCGCTATCCACCGATGCGTAGTAGCGGACCGGCTCGTTCGCGCTGGGACGCTCCAGCTTGAGATAGTCCGGCTTGCCAAGCTCGGCGCCGCTGGCCTTGGCCTTCTCGATCCAACCGGCGAATTCGACGTCAGACAGGCCATGAAAGGCAAAGCGCATGCCGGAGAAGCCGGCGCCGCTGTAGTTCGCCGAGAAGCCGCGATAGACGCCGGGCTTGTTGATGATGGCGTGCAGCCGGCTCTGCATGCCCGGCATCGCATAGATCTGGCCGGCGAGCGCGGGGATGTAGAACGAGTTCATCACCGACGACGAGGTGATCCTGAAATCGAGCGGCCGGTTCACCGGCGCCGCAAGCTCGTTGAGGCTGGCGATGCCATATTCGGGATAGATGAACAGCCACTTCCAATCGAGCGCGACGACGTCGACCTCGAGCGGCTTGTCCTGCGGCGTCACCGCGCGCTCGGCGGAGATGCGTCCGAGCGTGCGATAGGGATCGAGCAGATGCGTGCCCATCCACGTCACCGCGCCCAGGCAGATGATGATCAGCAGCGGCGCCGCCCAGATCAGAAGCTCGAGCTGGGTGGAGTGATCCCAATCCGGCGTGTAGGCCGCCGCCTGGTTCGACTGGCGGTAGCGCCAGGCCACGATGGCGGTTGCGGCCATCACCGGCACCACGATCAGCAGCATCAGCACAGTTGCGATGATCACGAGATCGCGCTGCTGGGCGGCCACGTCACCGGAGGGCGAGAGCACGACCAGATTGCAGCCTCCGAGCGCGAGCCCCAGCGGCAGCAGTGCCAAGAATTTCCAGTAACGCACGCTTAACCTCGTCGCACGGCGGATCTCTGAACGAGGCCTCACGTAGCGACCGGACGACACGGCCGACATTGGACAATTTGTCCAATACCGGAGCGGCGCCGAGGACGACAATTACGGGGCAACAATAGAGTATGAGAGGACTGCAGGCAGCGCGATGACACAGGCAGCGGCGACCGCCGACGGCGAAACCCAACTCTCCCGCACGCATGAGGCGCATCCGGGCGAGATCGCGATCGGCGTGATCATCGGGCGCACGTCGGAATTCTTCGACTTCTTCGTCTATGCCATCGCCTCGGTGATCGTGTTTCCGCGCCTCGTGTTTCCGTTCGCCGACGAGCTGACGCAGACCCTGTATTCGTTCGCGCTGTTCGCGCTCGCCTTCATCGCACGCCCGTTCGGCAGCGTGATCTTCATGGCGATCGACCGCCGCTACGGCAAGAGCGCCAAGCTGATCACCGCATTGTTCCTGCTCGGCACCTCGACCGTCGCGATCGCGTTCCTGCCGAGCTACCACACCGTCGGCGCCGCGGCGATCTGGCTGCTGGCGCTGGCGCGGATCGGCCAGGGCCTCGCCTGGGGCGGCGCCTGGGACGGGCTGGCGTCGCTGCTCGCCATGAATGCGCCGGAGCACCGGCGCGGCTGGTATGCGATGATCCCGCAGCTCGGCGCGCCGCTCGGGCTGATCGTCGCCAGCGTGCTGTTCGCGTTCTTCGTCGGTTATCTCTCCGCGGCCGACTTCTTCGACTGGGGCTGGCGCTACCCGTTTTTCGTGGCGTTTGCCATCAACGTCGTGGCGCTGTTCGCGCGGCTGCGCATGGTGGTGACGCCGGAATATGACGAGCTGTTCCAGTCGCGCGAATTGCAGCCGGCACGCGTCATCACCACGATTCGGCACGAGGGCCGCAACATCGTGATCGGCGCCTTCGCGCCGCTGGCGAGCTTCGCGCTGTTCCACATGGTGACGGTGTTTCCGCTGTCCTGGGTGTTCCTGTTCACCAAGGAGACCCCGGCGCGCTTCCTGATCATCGAGGCCGTCGGCGCGGTGTTCGGCGTCGTCGCGATCGTGGTGTCCGGCATGCTGGCCGACCGCATCGGGCGCAAGTCGCTCCTGATCAGCTCGGCGATCGCGATCGCGGTGTTCTCCGGCTTCGCTCCGCAACTGCTCGACGCCGGCCCGGTCGGCGAGACCATCTACATGGTGCTCGGCTTCATCCTGCTCGGCCTGTCGTTCGGCCAGTCCTCGGGCGCGATCGCCGCCAACTTCGCGCGCACCTATCGCTACACGGCCTCGGCGCTCACCGCCGACCTCGCCTGGCTGTTCGGCGCCGGCTTCGCGCCGCTGGCGGCATTGGTGCTGGCGGCCAATCTCGGCCTGCTGTCGGCCGGCGGCTATCTCTTGTCCGGCGCCGTCTGCACCCTGCTCGCGCTGTGGCTCAGCGCGCCGCGCCAACTGCAGCAGGTGTGAGGCCTCACGAGCCGCGCCACTTCCGTTCCGCCTCGTCCCACGCAGCAAGCGGCTGCAGGTCCGGCACCCAGGCGAGTCCTGTCTTGGCATCCGACGACACCGCTTCCGGCGTGACGACCATGTCGAGCAGCGCCGGGCGGTTGGCCAGCGCGCGCTGGATCGCGGGGCCGAGCTGCTCCTCGGTCTCGACGCGCTCGGCATGCATGCCGAAGGCGCGCGCCATCGCCGCGTGATCGGCAAATTGCAGCCTGGTGCCGACCACCTTGCCATGTGTCACCGCCTGGTCGTGCACCTCGATCTGCCAGGCGCCATTGTTGGCGACGACGATCAGCACCGGCGCCTTGTGGCGGACGGCGGTGTCGACCTCGATCGCGTTGAAGCCGAAGGCACCGTCGCCGGTCGCGACCACCACCGGCTTGTCTGGATAGGCCAGGCTCGCGGCAATGCCATAGGGCACGCCGATGCCGATACAGCCGAACGGGCCGGGATCGAGCATCAGGGGCGCGCTCAGGCCGACGCGGGCAAAGGACAGGAAATCGCCGCCGTCGGCGATGACCACGGCGTCGTTGCCGATCGCGTCCTGGATGGCCGAGAGCACACGATTCGGATGCAACCGGCCGTCGGAGCCGGCCGGCGCCGTCGCCATGCTCTGCTTCAGCTTCGTGGCACGCTCCTGATGCGCCGCCCGCAGTCTTGCAGCCCATTGCCGATCGACAGCCGACTCGCGGTTGCCCGCCAGCCCCACCATCGCGCGCAAGGTCTCCGCTGGTGTCGCCAGGATCTCGGCCGCACCGCGGCGGTTGTCGCGCAGCTCGCTGGCGATGTCGCTGATGCGGACGAATTTGGCGTCCTTGAACACAGCCGGGGAGCCGTAGGCGAGCTGGAAGTCGAGCCGGCGGCCGACCGTCAGCACGACGTCGGCATCGCCCATCACGGCGCCGCGCATCGCGCCGACAACAGACGGATGATCGTGGGGCACCAGCCCCCTGCTCTCACCGGTGTCGAGATAGACCGCACCGAGCCGGTCGAGCAGCGCGATCAGCTCCGGGCCGGCGCCACGCGCGCCGCGGCCGGAGATGACGAGCACGCGGCGCGCCGACCACAACAGCTCGACCGCCTTCTCGACCTCGGCCGGATCCGGCCGCATCGCCGCCCGCGGCTTCGGTGCGAGATGCTCCTCCAGTTGCAGCGCCTTGGGCACGATGCCGCGCAAAGTATCCACCGGGAAATCGATGAAAACGGGCCCGGGCTCGCCGCCGTCGCCGAAGGCGCGGGAGATCGCCTCGTCGAGCTCCTGCAGCACCAGCGACGGTTCCCGCACGGTGCGCGCATAGCGCGTGATCGAGCGCACCAGCTGGGTGTGATCCATGTCCTGCAGGCCGCCGCGGTTCTCCTGCGGCCGCGGATTGCCGCCCGAGATCACCAGCACCGGCGCGCGCGAGACATGGGCATTGGCGATGCCGGTGATCGCGTTGGTCATGCCCGGCCCGGCGGTGACCAGCGCGACGCCGAGCTCGCCGGTGAGCTCCGTATGCGCCTGCGCCATGTGCACGGCGGCGCGCTCGTCGCGCACGTCGATGATGCCGATGCCTTCCGCGTCCAGCCGCATCCAGATCGGCATGATGTGGCCGCCGCACAGCGCGAACACGCGGCTGACGCCGCGGCGCTTGAGCAGGCGGGCGATCAGATCGGCGGCACTGTCGGGAGAGATCTTCATCTGACGACTCCTGCGGATGGTGACGTGATCAGCCCGGCGCAAGCCAGGCCACGAGCAGCGAGACAGTGAGGACGGCGAAGATGTGCGAAACGAGAATCGAGCCGGAGGTGACGCCGGCCTCCAGGCCGTGGAGCTTGGCGATCGTGAATGGTCCCGAGCCGATCGGCAGCGCGCTCAGGATCACGGCCGAATGCGACCACAGCGGCGGCATCGAGAACACGTAAAAGGCGAGCAGCGCGGTCACCGCCGGCTGCATCACGAGCTTCAGCGAGACGAGGATGGCGATCGAGGTCGCATCGCGCGTCGCGACGCGCTCCTGTGCCAGGAACAGCCCGATGCAGACCAGCGCGGCCGGCGAGGCTGCGCCGCCGAGCAAGGTCGTGAAGCTGAGGAACGGCGCCGGCAGCGAGAATCCGCTGAGGCCGACCGCGAGCCCGGCGACGGGCGCGATGAACAACGGGCTGGTCAGCAGCGAACGCGCCACCTTGGCGACCGTCGCGCCCAGCGTGGCGCCCTTCTGCAGATCCATCTCGACGACCACGATCGCGAACAGGAACAGCACGCAGGCCGTGAACAGGGTGGCGATGATCGAGGCCGGCGCGCTGTCCGGACCGAACACCAGGAGGCACATCGGAATGCCCATGAAGCCGACATTGCTGTAGCCGGCGTCCAGCCCCTCGATGCTGGCGTTCGCAATGCGCCGGCCGCGCAGACGGCTGATCACGAAGCCGGTCGCGAAGGTCGCGGCGATGCCGCCGCAGAACGCGCCGATGAAGCCGAACTGGCTGACCTGCTCGACGCCGATCTTGGACATCGCGGTGAAGATCAGCGCCGGCAGCGCCAGATAGACGGCAAAACGGTTGAGATTGTCGGTCGCGGTGCGATCGAACACGCCGAACCAGCCACACAGGAATCCGGTCAGAATCAGCGCGAAGATCGGAAGGGCGGAATTGAGGACGGCCTGCATCGCAACTACATATCAGACCGTAAGCCATTGCAGCGACTCACTGCGAGAATCTCTTCTTCAGCTCGCGATGCAGGATCTTGCCCGTCGCGTTGCGCGGCATCTCGGCGTCGGTGATGAAGGCGTAGGAGCGCGGCCGCTTGAAGCCGGCGAGCCGTTCTTTCGCCCATTCGGCCAGATCGCCCTCCTTCACCGCCATGCCGTCGCGCGGCACGATCACGGCATGAACGCGCTCGCCCCATTTGTCGTCGGGCAGGCCGATCACGGCGATGTCCTTGACACCAGGATGCGCGCCGACCTGCGCTTCGACCTCGGAGGGATAGATGTTCTCGCCGCCCGAGATGATCATGTTGCTCTTGCGGTCGGCGAGATGGATGTAGCCGTCGGCATCGCGGCGCGCCATGTCGCCGACCGAGCAATAGTCACCGCGGAACGCCTCCGCGGTCTTCTCCGGCAGGCGCCAATAGCAGTCGAAGGTGTGCGCGTTCGACGAATAGAGCTCGCCCGCCTCGCCGTCCGGCACCTCGTGGCCGGCCTCGTCGAGGATGCGGATCGGTGCGGCGCCGACACACTCGCGCCCGACCGAGCCGGGCTTGGTAAACTGCTCATGCGGATGCAGCATGGTGACCCAGCCAGTCTCGGTCGCCCCATACAGCTCATAGAGCCCGGACTTCGGAAACATCTCCATCACCTCGCGCTTGGTCTCCGGGCGCGCCGGCGCCGAGGAGATCATCAGCTTGGTGACGGCGCTGAAATCATGCTGCGCGCGCACCGCGCGCGGCAGATCCAGCATCATGATGTAGTGAGTCGGCACCAGCGACGTGAACGTGGAGCCGCCATCGGCAAGCGTCGTCACGGCGTGCTCGGGATCGAAACTCTTGCGCGAATAGATCGAGTTGACGCCGCCGATATAGCCGAACGCGCCGAAGAAGTTCAGCGAATTGGCATGGCACATCGGCATCACCAGCAGCGCGCCGTCGTTGCGGCTCAGCTTCAGTTCGATCTCGGTGACCATCGACAAGAGGACGGCGCTGCGATGGCTGCGCAGCACGCCCTTGGGCTTGCCGGTGGTGCCCGAGGTGTACATCAACGTCCAGGGATCGGACAGCGCGACCTGCTGGTCCGGCTCGCGGTCCGCAGCCGCGGCGATGACGTCCTCGTAGCCGCGATAGCCTGCCGGACGCGGCCTGGTGCCAAAGTGGATGAAGCGGTCGTCGGCGATGCCAAGATCCTTGCGCGTCTCCTCGACCAGGCCCACGAGTTCGTCCTGCACGATGACAGCGGCCGCTTCGGCATTCTGCACGATGAACTGCATCTCGGGCGCGGTGAGGCGGAAATTGATCGGCAGCGCCACCAGGCCGGCCTTGGCCGTGGCTGCATAGATCTCGCACCATTCGACACAATTGTAGGCAAGGATCGCAACCCGATCGCCCTTGGCAAGGCCGAGCCCGAGCAGCGCGTTTGCGAGCCGGCACGCGCGCTCGTTCCACAGCGCAAAGCTCATCGCACGTTCGAGATCTCGGGCACCGGTGCGCTCCGGCGACATGCGCGCATGGGCCGACAGCATCTGCCCGAAATTCAAGAGATCCCTCATCGTCGTTTCCTCCCGGCAACCGGGTTCACGACGCCGACTGGCGCGCGCCTCCAGCGGAGCGCGATGAAGGTCGGCGGCGGATTAGTTGATATCCTTGGTGATCCGCACCAGCGTCTGATCGACGAAGCTCTTGGCGTCCTGATCCGGCTTGCGGAACAGCTCGCGCTCGACCGTCAGGGTCCGGCCGGGCACCGTCTTCTTGCAGACCTCGCGCAGGAACACGCCCCCGACGGGCTGCTCGCCTGCGGTCGGCTGCTGCTCCTTGCACTCCCAGCCCTCGGCGCCATAGCGCGACTTCACCTGGTTGCCGAGCAGGAACGCCTTCTTGCGAATATAGAGCCGCGCCTTCGGATCGGTCTCGATCGTCAGGCCGGTGACGGTGCCCTTGTCGTCGACCAGGACCGTCAGCAGCACGGGATGACCGGCCACCTTTGTGCCGTCCTGGCTGGTCGCCGGATCGAAATCGAAGCGCACCGCGTGCCGCGCCTGCTCGTCCGCGGGACAGTCGCGCCATGCCGACCACGCATTGAGCTTGCGATTCGGATCCTTGGCGCAAGTCAGATTGACATAGCCCTGATCGGGCAGGTCGCCGACCGGCATGCCGACGGTGATGTCACGCAGATCGTAGTTCGGCACCGCCTGCGCGGAGGCCGCGTGCATCACGAACGACAGCACGAACGTGGCGAAGATCGCAGCGCAGGTCGACCGCTTCATTTCGATGGCTCGCTTGCAGGCTTGGTGGCATTCGCCTTGTAGATATCGCAGACCCGCGACGTGTTGCCGAAGAAGGCGGTGCACTCGTCGTAGGTCGGCTCGCCGCGCCCCTTGATGTGCGCGAGCACGTAGTCTGCGACCGCCTCGATGTCGTTCGGCCGCAGGAACACGCCGCCTTCCGGCGGCATGCGCTCGCCGACATCCTGGCGGCTCATGCCGTAGCACTTCGCCGTGTCATAGGAGCCGCGCGCGAAGTACGGCATGCCCGTCCCGGGCCGGCCGCAGGTCACGGTCTCGATGATCTGGTCACGAGTGAGCTGCGTCCTGCGCAGCGACAGCGCGTCGCCGCCATAGCCACCACCGCCATTGCCGTGCCATTTGTGGCAGCCGACGCAGTTCGCGCGCTTGAACACGGCCTTGCCGGCCTCGGTCGGATCCGCCGGCGCCGCGGACTGCGCCAACGCGAGCGAAGCGGAGCCGAGGACGAGAGCCGACGTCACGGCGAACGTGATCGCACTGAGTTTCATCTGATCTTCTTGTCGAACAGGGGATAGGAGGCGGAGCGGAGGCCATGCCTCCGCTCCGCAGCCGACTTCACAGCGAGAAGACGTAGAGCATCGAGCCGGGCTGGATCTTCTTCAGCTCGGGCGTGGATTCGATGAACCACTTGTCCCAGGCGCCGCCGAGACCGACCAGGATCGCGACATACTGCTTGCCGTCGACCGAGAACGTCACGGGAGGCGCATTGACGCCGCCACCGGTGTTGAACTCCCACAGCTTCTGCAGGGTCTTGGCATCGAGCGCCATCACCTCGCCCGAGGGCTGGCCGGTGAAGACGAGATCGGGCGTCGACAGCATGCCACCGAGATTCGGGAACGGCGTCTCCATCTTGCCGGCGATCTTGCCGGTGGTGACGTCGATCGCGGTCACGCTGCCCGTGATCTTGAACGGCTGGCTCGGTCCGCCGCCGGTCCAGAACTCGCGCGGCTTCAGCTTGTCCTTGGTCGCTTCTTCCACGGTGATCCGGTTGCAGCTCTCGATGACAGGGATGTACCAGAGCTTCAGGTCCGGATTGTACGAGGTCGGCGGCCAGTTCTTGCCGCCCATGTTGCCTGGGCAGATGTCCGCGACCTTGTTCTCACGATGCGGCGACACCGACGCATTGTAGCGCTGCACCGGGTTCTTCGGATCATACTCGATCGGCTTGCCGGTCTCGGCATCGAGCCCCTTGGTCCAGGTCACCTTCTTGACGAAGGGCAGGCCCCAGATGAACTTGCCGCTGGTGCGGTCGATCGCATAGGCAAAGCCGTTGCGGTCGGCCTCGAGCGCGAGCTTCAGGGTCGAGCCGTTCGGCGCGGGCACATCGACCAAGACGTTCTCGGCGACGCTGTCATAGTCGAAGGGATCGTTCGGCGTGTGCTGATAGTGCCACTTGATCTTGCCGGTGTTGGCATCGAGCGCCAGCGAACTGTCGGTGTAGAGGTTGTCGCCCGGACGATAGGCGTTGTCCCAGTCCGGACCGGGATTGCCGACGCCCCAGATGATGGTGTCGGTCGCCGGGTCGTAGGTCCCGGTCACCCAGGTCGAGCCGCCGCCGGCCGCGGCCGCGTCGTTGCTGTCCTTCCAGGTCTCGCTGCCCGGCTCGCCCTTCCCCGGAATGGTGTGGGTGCGCCAGACCTCCTTCTGCGTGCCGAGATCGGTCGCCGCGATCCAGCCGCGGATGCCGTATTCGGCGCCGGCCACGCCCGAGATCGCCATGTTCTTCACGATCAGCGGCGCACCGGTGATGACCTCGCCCTTGTCGGGATCGGCGACCTGGCGCTGCCAGGCGACCTGTCCGGTCTCCTTGTTGGTCGCGATCAGGCGGCCGTCGAGCGTGTGCGAAATGACCAGATTGCCCCACAGCGCGACGCCGCGATTGTCGACGCCGCAGCAGGCGATGGCGCCGGCCCAGTCGTGATCCGTCTTCGGATCCATCTTCCAGACCAGTTGGCCTTTGCCACCGCGCGCGTCGATCTTGTAGACCGAGCCCCAGCCGTCGGTGACGTAGATCATGCCGTTCTCGACGATCGGCGTGCCTTCGAGACCGCCGTGGCTCCAGATGCCGCCGCCCTCGACGCCGCCGAGATGCATCGTCCAGGCGACCTTCAGGTTCTTGACGTTATCCTTGTTGATCTCCCTCAGCGCCGAGAACCGTGTGCCCGAGTAGTTCTTATGATGGTGCAGCCAGTTGCCGGCTTCGTTGTCGGCGTTGAGAAGCCGTTCGGGGGTCATCTCGTCGGCGGCCTGCGCCGGCGATGCAAGCTGGAAACAGGCGAAGGCTGCGCTGGCCAGCAGCACCGCCCGCAGGGTCGACCTGACGTTAGTCCTCATCGTTTCCTTCTCCCATTATATTGATTATGAGTTGGAGCGAATACCGCTCCGCCAAGCGCGACGGCGGAGGGCAGCAGGCGACAAACACGCTTCAAGGGGACTTGCGAACCTCGACCTCCGTTTCGATGGATCCTGCTTTCTGGAACACGATCGTGCAGGTGAAGCGCTTGCCTGGCTCGAGCGGCTCCCGCGTCTGCAGCAGCATCACGTGATAGGCGGTCGGCAGCAGCACCAGCGTGCTGCCCGCGGCAATTGGAATGTTGGGAATGGAGCGCATCGCCGGCGCGCCTTCGCCGCGGTCGACGGTGTGCCGCTCCGAAAAATTTGCGATCGGACAACGCACGCGCATCAAGGCTTCCGGCGCGGTCGTGTCATTCTTGATCGTGATCAGCAACGGGATGTCGCGTCCCACCTCGGGCGCCGCCGGCACCCACGCATCCGACAGGGTCAGGCCTTCTCCGGCCACCCCGAGCGCAGGCGCCATCGCTGCAACCGACGCCACAGAGGCCGCCAGCAATGCGCGCGAGACCGCCGGCATCACGCCGGCGCGCACGCTGCCCTCCGAGCGCGCGGACCAAACCTGATCGCGCTCCAGACTGGTCGGATCTTCCGACAACGGAGTCCCTCCCCTATATGGCCGCCTCTTTAACTTGCCCTAGGGCGGCGCCCTTTTTTGAATTCGTACTCTGAATTCGAATACGTCGCAAATGGATTTTCTGTCTTGACATGCTAATGTCCGGCAAAACGTGATGACCCATGCGAATCGTGCCCGCCGCTCCCTCTCTGGTCGACCAGGTCGTCGAAGCCATCACTGACGAGATCGTCAGCGGCGTTCTCGCGCCGGGCTCGCGGCTGATCCAGGACGATCTGGCCCAGGCTTACGGAGTGTCGCGCCAGCCGGTTCAGCAGGCGCTGATCCTGCTGCGCGGCTGCGGGCTGGTGCAGAGCGCGCCGGGCCGCGGGTTGATCGTGGCGCCGCTCGACCCCGGCTTCGTCCGGGACCTCTATGAGATGCGGGCAGTGCTCGAAGGCCTCGCGGCGCGACTGGCCGCCGAGCGGGCGAGCGATCGCGCTGCGCGCGAAGGTCCGGCCTACATCGCGGCCGGCTACGAGGCGGTGAAGAGCGGGCTCGTCAACCGCAAGATCGAGACCGACATCGCCTTCCATCGCTTCCTCGGCGACCTCTCCGGCAACGCGCTGATCGGCGAGACGATGGCACCGCATTGGCCGTGCCTGAAGCGGGTGATGTCCGACGTGCTGCAGAAGGAGCAGAGCATGTCACGGATGGTCTGGGACGAGCATGAGGACATTCTTGCAGCCGTCATCGAGGGCCGCAGCGCCGAGGCCGAACGGCTGAGCCGGGAGCACATTTCGCGCGCGGCCAGCGTGTTCATCCATCACCTCGAAATCCAGCAGGACAGCAAGTCCAAGCAGCGGCGGACGCTCACTGCGCGGAAATTCCCGCTATGACTCCGTTCAAACCGACAGCGGCCGCAATGCGAGCGCTGGGCTCCGGCACGGCAGCCTCGCATTCGCGACCGGACATCACACCTGATCCCGTGGAGGCCGTGTGCCGCCGCTGAAGACCCAGCCGAGCCTGACCGAACGCGTCTACGAGCGCATTCTCTCCGACATCGTCGGCGGGGAGTTGCCGGAATCTGCCCGCCTCATCCAGGACGATCTGGCCCGCGACCTCGGCGTCTCGCGCCAGCCGGTGCAGCAGGCCCTGCTGCTGCTGCGCAATCAGGGCTTTGTGCGCGAGGCGCCGGGCCGCGGCCTGGAAGTCGCGCCGATCGACACCGACTTCATCCGCAACCTCTATGAAATACGCGCGGTCGCCGAGGGCCTCGCCTGCCGGCTCGCGGCGACCCGCGGCGCCAAGCGAGCGGCCGAGGAAGGCCCGAATTTGATCGAGCAGGGCCGGCGCGCCGAGCGCGAGCATTCGGTCGAGAAGCTGATCGAGGCCGACGTCAGGTTTCATGAATTCCTCTACGAGATCTCCGGCAACTCCGTCATCCAGGACACCACCCTGCCGCATTGGCTGCATCTGCGCCGGCTGATGGGCGAGGTGCTGATGCGCGACGAGACGCCGCGGCGGATCTGGGATCAGCATGAGGACATCCTGCGGGCGGTGATCGCGGGCGATGCGCAGACAGCCGAGGATCTTGCCAGGCAGCACATCACGCGAACCGCAACCGTGCTGCTGGCGCGGTTGACCAATCAGCGCGAGCGCGTGCCGGTCGCAACGGCGTCCTGATCACCTCGGGCTTGGCTTCTGCCCGCAACATCCGACGGCACCGCCGTCAGGAACCCCAGCATCGTTTCGAAGGGATACCCAGCATCCCACTTCAGCGTCGGCAGCAGCGCCGCCGCTATGGTCAAGCCGCCGGCAAGCTGAAAGAGAACGTGGCGCCGCCCTGCGGCTCGTTGCTGGCCAACAGCTCGCCGCCGTGCTCGCGGACGATGCCGTAGCTGATCCACAGCCCGAGCCCCGTCCCCTCCCCGACGCGCTTGGTGGTGAAGAACGGCTCGAAGATGTGGGTCAGATGATCCTTGTCGATGCCCGGGCCGTTATCGGTGATGCGAAAGGCGATCTCGCTGCCCTGGCGCGCCACCGCGACCAGAAGGCGCGGCAGGTCGGTCGATCGCATCGCGTCGATCGCGTTCTCCACGAGGTTGACGATCACCTGATGCAGCTGGCCTTCGTTGCCCAAGATCCACAGATCCGGCTCGACCTCGATCTGGATGTCGACACGATGCTGCTTGGTGCGCCCTGCCCACAGCACGGCGGTATTGATCAGTCGCTCGATGTTGACGCGCTCGACCTCGCCGAGCTTCGAGAACGACAGGCGGCGCAGGTTCTTGACGATCTCGCTGATGCGCACCGCGCCTTCCAGCGTGCCGTCGATCAGCGGCCCGAAATCCTCGAGGATGGCGTCGATCCTCAGATCCGAGCGAAGCGCTGCGATGTCCTCGCTGACCGGCTGCTCATGGATGGCATCGAGATAGCCGACCAGCGAGGTGCGGTAGCGCATCAGGGTGTGGATGTTGCCATAGACGAAGCTGATCGGATTGTTCAGCTCGTGGGCCACGCCGGCGACGAGCCGGCCGAGGCTCGCCATCTTCTCCTGCTCGACCAATTGCCGCTGCGCCCGCTGCAACTCCTGATGCGCCTTGTGCAGGGCCTCATAGGCGCGGCGCAGCTCGCCGATCGGACGGCCCGTCAGCACGACGCCGATGAAGCGGCCGCGATGGTCATGCCGCGGCGAGCTGTTGATCGCGAACAGATCGGAGCTGACGCCGGCTGCCGCGGCAAAGCGCAATTCACCGTCGACCACATCGGCGCTGCTGCGCGGCTTCAGCAGCGAGGCGAGCTTGGGCCGATGATCGGGATCGATCATCTCGGCGATATCGCGACCGGCGATGTCGGCCAAGGCCCGTCCCGATGTCTGCAGGAATGCGGAGTTGGCCTGCTGTACCGTGCCCCTGGCGTCGCAGACGACCAGGATGTCGGAGACGGACTCGATGACGTTGGTGACGAAGGCCTGGGCTTCCTCGAGCTCGGCGTTCTTGTGCTCGAGATCGACCTCGTAGCGCAGCAGGTCGGAATAGACCTCGTCCATCTTGCGGATCACTTCGATCCACACGCCTTCGCGCTCGCTGTCGAGTTCGAGCGTGCTGCTGCTCGCGATAAGCTTGAGCAGCGTGTCAGCCCCGGACTCAGGAGAGTGAGTGGCCTTTGCCATGTTTCTTCAGATCGTATCTCGACAATTTGTTCCGGAGCCCCACCCTTGACAGGCCGAGCTCGCTGGCGACGCGACTGATGTTACCATCATATTTCTCCAGACAGTGAACGATGATGGTCTTTTCAAGATCCTCGACCCTGTCCTTCAGGCTCCCGGAACCGTTGAGCTTGCCATTGGCGATCGCGGGCGCGGCGCGGCGGCCGTTGCGCCGGCCGGCGAACGGCGGACAGCGCAGTTCGTCGGCATCGGCCAGCACGGCCATGCGCTGGATCTCGTTCTGCAACTCGCGAACATTGCCGGGCCAGTGATAGCGGGAGAATTCCTCCAGCGCCGCCGGTGCGAACCGCAGATGCGGCCGGTTGAACGATGTCTTCACCGCCGACAGCACGCCCTCGGCGATCAGCGGAATGTCCATCGGACGCTCGCGCAAGGACGGCATGTGCACCGGAAACGCGGCGAGCCGGTAGTACAGATCGCGGCGGAAGCGGCCGGCTTCGACTTCGGCCTCGAGATCCCGGTTGGTGGCAGCGACCACGCGCACGTCGACCTGGCGCACGCGCTGCGCGCCGAGCGGCCGGATCTCGCTCTCCTGCAGCACACGCAGCAACTTGACCTGAAAGGCGGGGGATGTCTCGCCGATCTCGTCGAGAAAGATGGTGCCGCCGTCGGCGACCTCGAACAGGCCGATGCGGTCCTGATAGGCGCCGGTGAACGCGCCCTTCTTGCAGCCGAACAGCTCGCTCTCGAGCAGCTCATCGGGTAGCGCGCCGCAATTCTCGACCACGAAGGCCTTGGTGGCGCGCGCAGAGCCATAGTGAATCGCACGCGCCAGGAGCTCCTTGCCGGTGCCGGATTCGCCGGTGATCAAGACCGAGATGTCGTAGTCGGCGGCGCGCCGGCCGAGCTCGATCACGTTGCGCATCGGGCTCGCCGCCGAATGCACGATGCGGTCGAAATCATAGAGCTGCTTGGCGGCGCCGCGCTTGACCGACACCACCTTCTTGATGTGGGCCGGCGTGGCCTTCACGTCGACGCCGGCGGTCTCCGTCTCCTTCTGCAGCCGGTACAACTGCACGGCCTCGCGGACGATCTCGATCAGGCGATCCGGCTGCCAGGGCTTTGTGATGTACTGATAGATGCCGGCCTCGTTGAGGCCGGCGATGATGTCCTCGGAGTCCGAATAGCCGGAGATGATCATCCTGACAGGGTCGGGCCACATCTCGCGCACGCGCTTCAGGAAGCTGACGCCGGATTCCTGCGGCATGCGCTGGTCGCAGATCACGGCATGCACGATCTCGCCTTCGAGCAGCTTCTCGGCGTCGTTCGTGTTGCCGGCACACAAGACCTCGAAGTCCTGGTTGAGGACGCGGCGCAGCGCCTCCTGCGACCGGACCTCGTCATCCACGACCAGTATCGTTCCCTGGATCCCCATCGCGCGTCTCAGCAGATCCGCGGCAACTGCTCGCCGGACAGCCAGTCGACGATACGGCCGCCGCCGAAGCTCGTCGCCATCTGGACGAAGCGGTGATCATCGGCCACCGCTTCGCCGATGTCAGCCGCATCGCGGCCGAGCGGATGCGCCCTCATGGCGGCGAGCACGGCGCCGGCCAGCTCCGGCGCGACCACCGCGACGAGCTTGCCCTCATTGGCGACGTGGAGCGGATCGAGCCCGAGCAGCTCGCAGGCGGCAGCGACCGCAGGCTTCACCGGAATCGCTTCCTCCTGCAGACGGAAGCCGAGATTGGACTGCTGCGCGATCTCGTTCATCGTGGCCGCAACCCCGCCGCGCGTGGGATCGCGCATCAGCCGGATGCCGGCGCCGCCGGCTGCAACCATGTCGGCGACGAGCCCGTGCAGCGAGGCCGAGTCGGAGATGATCTCGGTGTCGAAGGTGAGGTTCTGCCGCCGCGACATGATCGCCACGCCGTGATCACCGAGGCTGCCGGACAACAGCACGCGGTCGCCGGGCCTGGCCTTGTCGGCCGAGAGATCGAGGCCGTCCGGCAGCACGCCGACGCCGGCCGTCGAAATGAACACGCCATCCGCCTTGCCGCGCTCGACCACCTTGGTGTCGCCGGTGATGATCGCAATCCCCGCCTCGCGCGCCGCCTCGCCCATCGCATCGGCGATCCGTTTCAGGTCGGAAAACGCAAACCCCTCCTCGATGATGAAGCTCGCCGACAGATACAGCGGCCTGGCGCCGGCCATGGCGATGTCGTTGACCGTGCCGTGCACCGCCAGCGAGCCGATATTGCCGCCGGGGAAGAACAGCGGCGAGACCACGTAGCCGTCGGTCGTCATCACCATGCGGCCGGCGGCGACGTCGAACGCCGACTGGTCGTTGCCACGCGCCAGCCATTCATTGCCGAACGCCTCGTGGAACAGGCCGGCAATCAGTTGCGCCATCGCGCGACCGCCGGCGCCATGCGAGAGATCGACGCAGCCGTTCTTCATGTCGAGCCGGCGCTGATGCATGCTCATGATGCAAGCCTCCGCTGATGGTCGCGGAAGCGGCCATAGGTCCAATGCGCCGCGCAGGCGCCTTCCGACGACACCATGCAGGAGCCGATCGGCGTCTCCGGCGTGCAGGCGGTGCCGAACAGCCGGCAGTCCACCGGCTTCTTCAGGCCGCGCAGAATGGCCGGACATTCGCAGGCCGGATTGTCGGCCACAACCAGCTCGGACATGGCAAAGCGCAGCTCGGCGTCGAGATGCGCGAAGGCGGGCCGCAGTTTCAATGCGCTCGCCGGAATGCTGCCGAGGCCGCGCCATTCGAACTGGTCGCGCAGTTCGAAGATCTCGGCGACCTCGCGGATGGCGCGCTGGTTGCCGCTGGCGGTGACGGCGCGACGGTACTGGTTCTCCACCTCGTGGCGGCCGTCATTGACCTGCTCGATCAGCATCAGGATCGCCTGCATCATGTCGAGCGGCTCGAAGCCTGCGATCACGACGGGCTTGCCGTCATCGCGCGCGAACGGCGCGTAGGGCTCGGTGCCGATCACGGTCGAGACATGCGCCGGCCCGACGAAGCCGTCGATCTCGACCGTGTCGTCGCTGTCGAGGATCGCGCGCATCGCCGGCGGCGTCAGCACGTGGTTGCAGAACACGGTGAAGTTCGACAGCTGCTTCTTCTCGGCGGCCCGGATCATCACGGCGGTCGGGGGCGTCGTGGTCTCGAAGCCGATGGCGAAGAACACCACCTCGCGACCAGGATTCTGCTCGGCCAGCGCGATCGCATCCAGCGTCGAATACACCATGCGGACGTCGGCGCCGCGCGCTTTCGCCTTGAGCAGCGAGGACCCGCGCGAGCCCGGCACGCGCATCAGGTCGCCATAAACGCAGAGGATGACCTCGGCCCGTTCGGCCAGCGCGGTCGCCATGTCGATGCGCCCGGCGGGCAGCACGCAGACCGGACAGCCGGGGCCATGGATCATGCGCACATTGTCGGGCAGCATGTCCTCGAGGCCATAGCGCGCGATCGCATGGGTATGTCCGCCGCAGAACTCCATGAAGCGATAGGCGCGCGCCGGATCGGCCTTGGCGCGGATGGCGCGCGCAAGACCTGTCGCCAACTCCTTGTCGCGAAACTCGTCGGCATATTTCATGGCCTGACCTCCGCCACAGCCTCGCCCATCTGCCGGAGCAGGTCGAGCGTCTCGCGCGCCTCCTCCGGATCGATCTTGGCCAGCGCATGGCCGACATGGAGAATGACGTAGTCGCCGACGGCGATCTCCTCGATCAGCGCGACCGAGACCTCCTTGCTGACGCCGTCGATCGAGACGATCGCCATGTCGTCGGCCAAGAGCTTGATCACCTCGGCAGGAATGGCCAGGCACATCAGACGGTCCCTCCAGACATCATGTTGTTTTGTGTGAGATGCAGACCGGCCACCCAGGCCTGCCCGAGGCTGAGGCCGCCGTCATTGGGCGGCAGACGGCGCGGCAGGAACGGATCGAGCCCTGCGGACCGGCAGCCGCGCACGATCTGTTCGGCCAGATGCGCATTGAGAAAACAGCCGCCGCTCAGCGCGATCGTACCGATGCCGGTCGCGCGCGAAGCTCTCACGATCCAGTCGACGCAGGCCGCGGCCAACGTGCCGTGAAACAGCCCCGCCGCTTCGACAGCGTCGAGATCACGCGCGATCAGATGCGCGAGCAGCGGCCGCAGCGACAGCACGCCATCGGCAATGGTCCAGCCGCGCTCCAGCGCTGCCGGTTCGCGCACCAGCGCCTCCAGCTTCATGGCCGCCTCGCCTTCGTAGCTCTGCACCGTGGTGACACCGAGCAGTCCGGCCACGGCATCGAACAGCCGGCCGGCGCTGGTGGTGACCGGAGCATCGGCACGATCCAGCAGCATGGAGATGTTGCGCGACTGTGTCTGGGCCGCGAAACGCCGCCCGATCTCGTCACCGCGACCGATGTCGTGCAGCACGGACGCCGCCATCCGCCACGGCTCGCGTGCGGCCCGGTCGCCGCCCGGCATCTTCAACGGAGCGAGATGGCCGAGGCGCTGGAAGCCGGCGCCGTCGCACGACAGCAGTTCACCGCCCCAGGCGCCGCCATCGCTGCCATAGCCGTAGCCATCCAGCACCAGCGCGATTGCGGGGCTGGTCACGCCATGCTCGGCCATGACCGAGGCCGCATGCGCCTGGTGATGCTGCACCGGCAGCGTCGGCAGACCGTGTGCCTGCGCGAACCGCGTCGACGCCATATCCGGATGCAGGTCATGCGCGATCGCGACCGGCTGGACGTCGAGGATGGCGGTGAGATGCGCAATCGTCTCTTCGAAGAAGCGGATCGCCGCCGCCGTGTCGAGATCACCGAGATGCTGCGACACGAACGCCTCGTCGCCGCGCGTCACCGTCACCGTCGCCTTCAGCTGAGCGCCGACCGCGAGCACCGGCGGCATGGTGCGCGCGAGCCGGATCGGCTCCGGAACATAGCCGCGCGCACGCCTGACGAAGCGGGGAACGCCGGCCACGACGGCAAGCACGGAATCGTCGGCGCGGATGACGATGTCCCGGTCGTGGGTGACGATCAGATCCGCAATGTCGGCAAGATCCGCGAGCGCCTCGGCGTTGTCGGTCAGCAGCGGCTCCCCGCTCGGATTGGCGCTGGTGCAGACCAGCGCCCATGGTCTGTCGGCAGCCGCGCGGCGGCCCGCCTCCAGCACATGGAAGATCAGATGATGCAGCGGAGCGACCGGCAGCATCACCCCGATCTTTGCGAGACCTGGTGCGACCGAGGACGCAACACGCTGGCGTGAGCGCAACAGCACGATCGGCCGCGCCACCCGCTCCAGCAGCGCGCGCTCAGGCGCATCGATCTCGGCAATCTCAGTTGCGGCGTCGGCCGTGGCCAACATCACGGCAAACGGCTTGCCGTTGCGCTGCTTAAGCCCGCGCAGCCGCCGGACGGCCTGCTCATCCTGGGCGTCACAGAGCAGCTGATAGCCACCGAGACCCTTGATGGCGACGATCCTGCCATTCGCGAGCGCGGCTGCGATATCATCGATGCCATGGCTGAGCCGCGGACCGCAGCGCGGACACGAGATCGCCTCGGCATGAAAGCGGCGCCCTGCAGGATCTTCGTAGTCGGACCGGCACGCCTCACACATCGGAAAGTGCTTCATCGCCGTGGACACGCGATCGTAAGGCAGGCGCTCGGCGATGGTGAAGCGCGGGCCGCAATGGGTGCAGTTGACAAAAGGATAGAGATGGAAGCGGCTGCCGGGATCGAACAGCTCGGCCAGGCATGCGGCACAGGTGGCTGCGTCCGGCACGATCCGCGTCGTGACGCGCCCGCCCACGCTCCCGGCGATCCGGAAGCCCGTGCCGATACCGGCCGCGATCGGCTCGACGGCGATGTCGTCGATGCGCGCCAGCGGCGGCGTCTGCCGCGGCAGGGCCTCGATGAATTCGGCGACCTCGTCGCCCTCGACCTCGATCAGCACGCCATCAGCATCGTTGGCGACGAAGCCGCCGAGCCGATGGCGGGTTGCCAGACCATGGACATAGGGACGAAAGCCGACGCCCTGCACGGCCCCGCGGACACGGAGCCGGAGGCACGTATGGTTCGCCGCCGATGTCCGGCCGGGCGTGCTCATCCCCGCACCGCGTTCGCTGCGCCCGCCCGCATCCGCTCAGACTGCTTCCTGATCCAGGCGTAGAACGCCGAAAGGCCCTCGCCTGTCTTCGCGGAGATCGTCAGCACCTCGATCTTCGGATTGACGCGGCGGGCATATTCGATCGTCTGCGCAAGATCGAAATCGAGCACCGGCGCCAGATCGATCTTGTTGATGAGCATCAGCGATGACGCTGCAAACATGTCGGGATATTTGAGCGGCTTGTCCTCGCCCTCGGTGGTCGAGAACACGACGATCTTGCAGGCCTCGCCGAGATCGAAGGCGGCCGGACATACGAGGTTGCCGACATTCTCGATGAACAGCAGCCCGCCGCGCAGTGACGGCAGCCGGCCAAAGGCTTCGCCGACCATGGCCGCGTCGAGATGACAGCCCTTGCCGGTGTTGATCTGGATCGCCGGCACGCCGGTGGCGCGGATGCGCTCGGCATCGTTGGAGGTCTGCTGGTCGCCCTCGATCACCGCGACGGGCCGACTCTGCTTGAGATCGGAGACGGCGCGGACCAGCAGCGAGGTCTTGCCGGCGCCCGGGCTGGAAACGAAGTTGAATGCCAGCACGTCATGCGCGGCGAAGCGCGCGCGGTTTTCTGCCGCGAGCCGGTTGTTCTTGCCGAGAATGTCGCGTTCGATCTGGATGATGCGCCCGCTGGAGAGGCCGGCAACCTCCTGCCCGGCCGGATTGGCCGAACAGTCGACGTGGTCGGCAGCATGATCATGTTGATGATCATGCGCGCGACCGTGATCATGCGGGTCATCATCGTGATGGTGACCATGCTCGTGAACATGATCATGATGATGATGGCCGTGATGGTGATGATGTCCGGACTGATCATGGCTGTGATCGTGTCCATGAGCCTGATGATGCTTACCGTGATCGTGATGATGATCACCGGATTCGACGGAGGGCTTGCCGTCGCTGCAGCCACACACCGTGCACATTACTCGACCTCCAGCTCCTTGACCCGCATGTCCTCACCGCCCGTGACCTGCAGCTGATGACTGCCGCAGGCCGGACAAGACTGATAGCGTTGACTGATCTCGACGCCGCGCGAGCAGCCCAGGCACCATGCCGTGCCCGGCTGTTCGATGATCTCGAGCGCTGCCCCGTGCAACAGGGTTTTCGCGGTCACCGCCTCGAAACAGAATCGCAGCGCCTCCGGCGCGACATGGCTGAGCGCACCGATCTCCAACCACACGGTCTTCACCGTGGAGAAGGCGCCCTTACGTGCCTCCTGCTCGACGATCTCGACGATGCCTTCGCACAGCGCCATCTCATGCATCGGCCATCCCCCGGAACGCCAGGTGATAGCCGACGCAGGGATCGAACGATCCGACCATCGTATGGATGGCCTGGCGATCGACGGTGCCGCGCAGCGCAACCCCCGTGAGGCTCCTCACGACAGGACCGCGCGGGTGAAAATTCCATTCCGTCGGCGCCAGATACTCGAAACGCGAGACCGCGCCGTGCGCATCCAGCTCGATCGCGTGATGCAGCCGGCCGCGCGCGCATTCGACTGCGGCGGCGCCGCGCCGCGACCCGAGCGCGTAGCTTGCGACGGCATGCGGGTCGGCCGCCTGGTCCTCCGCCTCGCCGGTCTCGATCCAGCGGAACAGCTCAGCAATCTCAGCTATCTTGGCTGAGAGACGTTCGACGGGACCAGCCGATGCCAATTGATGGCGCTCCGCATAGCGGGCCCAGACTCCGGTCTCCGGAACGCGGCCGTCGAGCTCGGGAGCCTCAGCAAAGGCAGATCCCACGTCGATCAATTGCGTGACGATGGCGCCATCATCGGCGGCCGACAGGATGTCATGCTCGGCCGGCATGTGCCTCCATCCTCCATCATCGGCGGCCTTCCGGGCCGCGTCCATCATCGATGCAAGCGGAGTTCCCGGCAGAACCGGCTCCGCTGGCAAGCCTATGCCCAGAGCCACCATGCCCGTCTTGATCTGAGACAAGGTTGCAGCGCGAGATTGCTGCGAGACGCCGGAATGCGTCTGTAGCGCCGCGATCGCCTGCAAGAGCCGTGGCACCGGCTGCGCAGCACTACGATTGTCCGCCATTGAAGCGATCAGCAGACCGCGCATGAGTTCGGCGAAGCGTTCCGTCAGCACGGCCTCGATCCGACGATGACGCGTCGACGGCTTCGCCTGCTCGCCGCGCGCCGCTTCCAGCGCCGAGAGCAGCGCGACCTGATGCGCACCGGCGCACAGCGAGAACAGCCGCGGCAGGGCCGCAAGCAGCATCTCGGCCGGCTTGCCGGCGAACAGCCGTCCCAGCGGCGGCCGCGTGCGCGGCTGAATGTCGACGCCTGTGATCCGCCGATCGGCGACCGACAGCGTCACGTCGATGCGGTTGCGAAAGCCGAGGGTCATGCGCGGCCCTCGGAGAGGGGGCCGCGCAGGAACGCGCGGCGATCGATCGTCGACGCCTTCGCGGCGCGTTCGGACAACGCCTCGTCCTCAGGTGCCGCCGTCAGCGCGGCCAGCGCGGCCTCCGCCGCCGCACGCGCCGCGGCCATGTCCGCGAACTCGAACATCGGCGAGAACAGCGAGCAGCTCGCGATCCGCCCGATCCCGGCGATATCGCCGATCGTGAACTCGAACGAGCCGGCCGGAAGCACGATCTTGACGACGGATCCCGCGGAATCCTGGGCGGCCGGAGTGACCACGTTCATGAACCAGGGCGTGACGACGATGCCGAGGATGCGGCCCTCAACCACCGAAAATCCGATCGCCTCGACGTCGAGCGCGTCGTGATAGATCGGCAGCTCGCGCATCGCACGCGCGCCGATCCCACGATAGACGCCGGCGAGACGCTCGCCCCACGCGACCGGCGTGACGTCAGACCTGCCCTGCGCGTCCGCGCTCATTGCTCGACCACCATGAACTTGGTCTTCGGCGCGTCGCAGTTCGGGCAATGCCAGTCGTCCGGCAGCGCCGCGAACGGCGTGCCCGGCGCAATCTGGGCGACGCCGTCACCGTCGGCCGGATCGTAGCGCGTCCAGCAGATGCCGCACTCCAACAGCGCGTCATCAGCGAGATCGCTGCGGACACCGTAATTCTCGAAGCCGCCGTTCATGTGAAATAGGCCTCGATGATCTGGGTCAGGCGCTCGGCCGAATCCTCGAAATCCTCGGCTGCAGCGAGCGCGACCACCGGCACGCCGCCGACTTCGAGGGTGTCGAGAATGATCGTATCCATGGCGTTGAAGAACTGCACCGACCAGACATGGCGGATGCCGGTCGCGAGCACGCGGCAGGTGCCGTAGCCGCGCGACATCAACTGGATCGGGCCGTTGCCGAGCGTCTGCTGCAGGAAGCTCATGTCGGCCGGGCTCATCGGCAGCAGCGTGAAGTTGATGGTCTGCGAGCGCTGGCCCGGTCGCCAGGACAGCGCGCGCTCGCGGATCTCGGCGAGCACCGGCAGCGCGTTCATCGTGCCCTCGGGCACCGGTCCGATCGCGATGTCATTTGCGGTCAGGTCGGCGGCCGCGCGCGACACGATCTCCGGCACGGCGCCGACTTCGATGTAGTCGTGGCGCTCATCCGCTTCCAGCCGCACCCGCCAGATGCCGGCGAGCACCGATTCCTGGATCTGGGCCAGCGTCCCGTCGGGAAGAGCCACGACGCCCGCGACCTCGCCCTCGCCCAGCACGTCGTCGATCAGCCGCCGCTCGAGATCGTTGAGGCCTTCGAGACGGAATAATTGCGTCGGTGCGCCGGCCGTCTGCGCCGCGGTGGCGGATGCAATCGTCGACAGCAGTTCGACCGCGCGCGGACAGCTCCGCGCCAGCGCCTCCGAGTCGAGCGAGGCCAGCTTGGCCAGCGCTCCGGAGGCGGTCAGCCCCTTGTGGGAGGTATCGAGCGCCTCTTCGCCGATCGGAAAGATGTTGACCGGCTCCTCGGCTCCTTCAGGCGCGATCCAGAATCCCGGCTTCATCGCTCGACTCCCGCAGGCTGATGGACTGGGACGATGCTGGCGACGACCGCCGCCGTCGCGCCCTGCGGCCGGTCGATCAGCCGCGAGATGCGATCGACATAAACAGACCAGTCCTGGATCTTGGCAATCAGGCCGAGCGTCTCTCCCCCGCGGCACAGGATCAGGCTCGGCTGCACACGCACGCCGAATCGCGCCCCGATCTCGGCCTCCGCTTCGCGCGCGACGACCGCGCCGCGCAGCCGGCCCTGAAACGCCGTGATCAGCTCCGGCAGCACGATGGCCACGTCCAGTGCCTCTGGAAACCGCGCGGGATCCCCGGCCGACAGCAGCACGGCGACAAGCCCGGCGCAATCAGCCTCGGAGAGAAAGGCATCGACGGTGCCGGTATCGACCTCCGGCAACCCGCCTCGCGCGCGCGGGGGGTCACGCTGCTGCATTTCCATCGGTGTTTCTCCCTGACCAGTTATCGTTGCCATATTCCCCATGATCAGCAATCGACGTGCCAGACGCCCACGCGGGGCCAAGAATGCTCAAGGCATTGAAAAATATTACGTTTTTATTGCAACTAAGGGATTGCGCGAGAAATCGGAAAGGTGCTTTCCAGGCAGGGCCTGCAAACTTACTTCGTCTATGGAAATCTTGTTATCAGCAATTTGGCGATGCCCGAGGGCATGACGCCGCTACCGCAAATGCTCCGGAAGCTCCGGCTCGCGCCCGATCAGATCCGCGAAGAAGTCATCGCAATTCTCGCCGTTCACGGCCGCCTGCAGGCCGCGCAGCGCTTCGCCGATCAGCCGCGCCTCTTCGTCATCGAGCAAGCGAACGGCGTTGTCGATATAGACGAGCACCTTGGCCCCCACTGGCGGGTTCGACAGCAGCAACACCGAGACGCGGCGCTCCTCGCCGTCGAAGCTGCACAGCGCCGAGACGCCATCGGTCTCGAGGATTGTCATCGGCAGGCCAAGACACATGGCGGATTCCCTCGCGGCGCGGTCAATCGGCCGGGCGCGCCCGCAGCTCGTAGCTATGATGGTCGATGTCGTTGGCGAGCAGGCGTTCGTCGCCGGCGAGCGGTTCACGCCGCGACACGGCCGGCGAGCCCCATTCCGCCAGGAGGGTGCAGGCCAGCTCGATCGCCGGCGCGATCTGCGCACGAACCGGCGCAGTCAGCGGGCCACCCCAATCCTCGAGGTCGAGCGGCTGGCAGCCGATCAGCGCAAGCCGCTGCGGATAGCGGCCGAGCAAGTCGGCCGCGCTCAGTACTTCCTGAAAGCCCGTCTGGTGCAGGCTCATCTTCTTGGCGCCGGTGAAGCGCGGCACCTCGTCGTCGCGGACGAGCTTGAGCTCGCCCGGCACCAGGCCATAGTCGATGGCGTCGAACACGATCAGGCCGTCGGCTTCCTCGACATAGTTGACGAGGTAAAGCCCCTGCGTGCCGCCATCGAGGATCGTGACGTTGTCGGGCACGGTGAAGCGGCGGTGGAATTCCTCCACCACCCGCACGCCAAAGCCTTCGTCCGCCCAGAGAATGTTGCCGATCCCGAGCACCAGAATGCGATCGCGCCCGCGCTCATCGACCATGCCGCCCCCCTACTACTCGCGGAACTGCCGCTCGCCCGAGATCATCGAGGAGATGATGCTCTGACGTGACATGATGTCTTCGCGAATGGCGGCATAGACGTGCACCATCACGAAGGTGACCAGCGCCCACATCCCGAGATGATGCCAGGTGTGGACGTCCTGGCTGTTCGGCCAGATCGCGAACACCCAACCGAACAATTTGTGCTGCCAGCTGTCGATGCCGGTGCCTTCCGAATAGAGCGCAAAGCCGGTGATGATCATGAAGGTCACGAACAGCGTGAAGCCGGTAAACATGGCTGTCTGCGCCAGGGGATTATGGCCGACATACATCTTCGGCTCACGCTCGAGGAAAGCGTACCAGCGGATCTCGTGCAGCACCTCCTTCCAGAACTGCTTGCGGTGCACCGGAATGTAGAAGATCTGCCGGGAATGGTGGTTGCCGACGAAGGCCCAGAAGATGCGGGCAAGGAAGAACACCGCCAGCACCTGTCCGGCCGCGAAATGGGCAAAGCGGATGTAACCCATCACGAAATTCGCCGACGCCTCGCCTTCGACGCTGGGGAGCGGAGTCCCGATCAGATAGCCGGTGATCATCAGCACGACGATCGCGAACGCATTCACCCAATGGCAGATGCGCACCGGTGCTTCGTACACATAGACCGTGGGCCGGCCGACCGCGTGTTCACCGGCGGCGTCGGCCGCGATCGCCGCAAGGTTGGGCTCTGCCTCGGCGGGACGTGCAATGGCATCCATCATGGTGCGTCTCCCACTACCTGACCGTGACCGTCGCCATTTGCTGGCCGTCCGGGCTCATCACGTGGGTCGAGCACGCGAGGCACGGATCGAACGAATGGATCGTGCGCAGGATCTCCAGCGGCTTCTCCGGATCCGCCATCGGCGTATCCATCAGGGAGGCCTCGAAGGCGCCGATATTGCCCTTGGGATCGCGCGGCGAGCCGTTCCAGGTCGTCGGCACGACACACTGGTAGTTGTCGATCTTTGTGTCCTTGATCTTGATCCAGTGCGCCAGCGCGCCGCGCGGCGCCTCGGTGAAGCCGTAGCCCTTGGCCTCCTTCGGCCAGCTCTCCGGCTTCCACTTCTCGATGTTCGCGGTCGAGGAATCGCCGGCCTTGATGCGTGCCACCAACTTGTCCTGGAAGTAGCGCATCTGGTTCGCCGCCCATTCGCATTCCAGCGCCCGTGCCGCGGTGCGGCCAAGCGTGGAGAACAGCGCTGTGACCGGCAGGTTCAGCGTCTTCAGAAGCCTGTCGGTCGGCTCCTTGAACTCCGGCCGCCCTTGCGCATAACCAATGATGTAGCGCGCCAGCGGTCCGACCTCGACCGCGTTGCCGCGCCAGCGCGGCGCCTTGATCCAGGAATATTTTCCGCCCTCGTCGAGCTCCTTGATGTCCGTCTTGGTGCCCTTGGCGTTGGGGCCGAGCTGGTAGTTCGGCTCAGTGACGCCGTCCCAGGGATGCAGCCCCTTGCTCTCGTCGGGATATTTGTACCAGGAGTGGGTGACGAACTCCTGGATCTGCTCGGGGTCGCCGTGATCGATCGGCAGGATCTCGTTCAGATTCCCGTTGAGGATCACGCCACGCGGCAGCTTGAGATTCTTCCCTGAATAATCGTTCGCATTCTCCGGAATGTCGCCGTAGGACATCACGTTCTTGCCGGAGAGGCCGCCGCCATAGAGCCAGTCCTTGTAGAAGGAGCCGATCGCCGCCACGTCGGGCAGATAGACCTTCTGCACGAACTCGATCGAGCGATCGATGATCGACGAGACGAGGTTCAGCCGCTCCATGTTGATCGCACCGACCGCGCCGGTGCCGTCGACATTGATCGCACACGGCACGCCGCCGACCAGCCAGTTCGGATGCGGATTCTTGCCGCCGTAGATGGTGTGGATCTTGACGATCTCCTTCTGGAAGTCGAGCGCTTCCAGATAGTGCGCCACCGCCATCAGGTTCGCCTCCGGCGGCAGCTTGTAGGCCGCATGACCCCAATAGGCGTTCTTGAACGGACCGAGCTGACCGGACTCGACGAACTTGGTCAGCCGGATCTGCAGGTCCTTGAAATAGCCCGGCGAGGACAGCGGCCAGTCCGAGACCGACTGCGCCAGCGCCGAGGTCGCCTTTGGATCGGCCTTGAGCGCCGAGACCACGTCGACCCAGTCGAGCGCATGCAGATGATAGAAGTGCACGAGGTGATCGTGCACCTGCAGGCAGAGCTGCATGATGTTGCGGATCGAGTTGGCATTATCGGGGATCATGATCCCCAGCGCGTTCTCGACCGCGCGGACCGAGGTCAGCGCGTGCGTGCCGGTGCAGACGCCGCAGATCCGCTCGGTGAAGGCCCAGGCGTCGCGCGGATCGCGGTTCCGCAGGATGGTCTCGATGCCGCGCCACATGGTGCCGGTCGAGACCGCGTTGCGGATCACGTTATTGGAATCGACATTCACCTCGACGCGCAGATGGCCCTCGATGCGCGTCAGCGGATCGACGACGACACGCTTGCCGGAATTGTCGAGATTGAAGCCGTTGGGAGTCTGGATGCCCATCGTTGCCTGCCCTGAATTCGATTAATGATCTTGCTTGGCGTCGTCGCGCTTGCCGGCGAGCCGCTTCACGGCCGTCACCGCCGCATGCGCCGCAACCGCTGCGCCCACCGTGCCCGCGGCCACCATGCCGACCTGGTCGGCGTTGTGCTCGATGCCGAACTGCTTGATGTTGGTGAGACGGTCGTAGAACGAGCCCTTGTCCCAGAAGCCGTCCTCGGAGCAGCCGATGCAGCCGTGACCGGACTGGATCGGGAACGACACGCCGCCGTTCCAGCGCACGGTCGAGCAGGCGTTGTAGGTGGTCGGACCCTTGCAGCCCATCTTGTACAGGCAGTAGCCCTTGCGCGCCGCCTCGTCGTCCCACTCCTCGACGAACTGGCCGGCGTCGAAATGCGGCCGGCGATAGCACTTGTCGTGGATACGTTGTGAGTAGAACATCTTCGGCCGGCCCTGGCGGTCGAGCTCCGGCAGCTTGCCGAAGGTGGTGATGAAGGTGACGACGCCGGTCATGACTTCCGCGATCGGCGGGCAGCCCGGCACCTTGATGATCGGCTTGTTGGTGATGACCTTGTCGATCGGGGTCGCCTGCGTCGGATTGGGCTTTGCCGCCTGCACACAGCCCCAGGAGGCACAGGCGCCCCAGGCGATGATCGCCATGGCGTCCTCGGCCATCATCTTCAGCTTTTCGACGAACGGCTTGCCGCCGTCGATGCAGAACATGCCACCTTCGTTCAGCGGCGGATTGCCCTCGACCGCAAGAATGTACTGTCCCTTGTACTTCGCACGCGTCTCGTCGAGGATGGCCTCCGCCTGGTGGCCGGCCGCCGCCATGATGGTGTCATCATAGTCCAGCGAGATCATCGACAGCACGGCATCCTTCACCAGCGGATGCGCCGAGCGGATGAAGCTCTCCGAGCAGCACGTGCACTCGAGCCCGTGCATCCAGATGACCGGCGTGCGCGGCTTGGTTTCCAGCGCATTGGCGATGCGGCTCGCCGCGACCGGGCCGAGGCCGAGGCTCGTCGCGGTCAGGCTGCAGAACTTGTGAAAGCTGCGCCGCGTGATGCCCTGACGCCTGATGACGCTGTAAAAAGTTTCCGTTGCCGCGCCCATGAGTCCTCCCCTGACATCGCGTTGGCGATCATCTGATCGCGTTCTGGCGAGAAGGACAGCAAGATGCGGGCCAGCATCATTGCTGGATTTGAATCATAATGATTCCAGATGCTTGCAGCAGCGAGGCCGCGATCGTGGATCCTTGGAAGGCGGATCGCGCGCGATAATCGGAAATCACGCGCTTTGCACCGACAAGCTTGTTTCCGCTTGCTGCCTGCCTGTGTGCAGCGCGCTCAATGGGCCGTGCAGACCATGCAGGGATCGAACGACCGCACGACGTGCTGAATGCCGACCGCACGCGCGCCGGCAGTGCCGACCTCGGTGCCGACCAGCGCCTGTTCGAGCGGGCCCGCTACCCCATCCGCGTCGCGCGGAGAGAAATTCCAGCTCGTCGGCGCGATGATCTGATAACGCTCGATCCGGCCGGAGCGCACCGCGAGCCAGTGGCCGAGGCTGCCGCGCGCAGCTTCCACGAGCCCGACGAAATTGCCGTCGGCCGCGCTGGCGCTGCTGTCGCAGAACGGCTCGTTGAGACGCAGCCCCTTGATCCAGTGCTCGATCGACAGCGCGAGCCGCGCAGTTTCGATCAGCCGGGCGATGACACGATTGCGGACATTGCTGCGACCGCTCGCGAGCAGCGCGGTGATCAACGGCTGACCGTCGATGGCCTGCCTTGCGAGAGCGCCGACCTCGACCGGTTCTCCCGCAAGACGCGGCGCCTTGCACCAGCTATAGGCGTCGGCTTTGTCGGCATCGGGCACGGTGCGGCTCTCGGCCGGATCGAGCGACGTATCGTGCATCCAGGCGTGCGAGACGTCCTCGGTGATGCCGTCCGACGGCAAAGCGTGGACCTCGCCGCTGCTCGTGCGGACACCAGCGCGAAAACGAGCCCCATTGAAGTCGTGATACGCGCCGAAGCTCATCAAGAGACCGGGTCCGCTGCCGAGGTCGGCCAGCGCGAGCGCATCGGCCAGCCGAAGGAAATGCGCGAAGTCGCCGGCGCGGCCCTCCCGCCAACGGTCGAGCTCGTCCGATGTCGACAAGGCGAGCACGTTCTCCAGCTTGTCGGCAAACACGACGCGTTCAAGGAAACCGCGAAACGACGCCGCGATCGCGTTGAGCCGCACGCGCTCGCCGAGCTCGATCGCGCGCGTCGTCCCGCCTGGCTGGAAGGCGAGACTGTGCGGCCATTTGCCGGCGATCAGGCCCATGATCTCGAGCAGCCGCGCGCGGGCAGGCAACGCATCGCGGGCCGCGCTGCCCTTCGTGGCCGCGAAGCGCTCGGCCGTAGCCGAATGCCAGGCATGCGAGGCGTAGACGTCGCGGGCGAAGTCCGGCATGAAGAAGATGTAGAAATGCGTCAGATGGTCGGCTGCGTTCTCGGCCGCGTGCGCGATGTTGGCCGCGAGGACGCCGTTTGGCGCTGCCGCAATACCCATGGCCTGGCGCAACGCCGCGGCGGCGGCGATCGATTGCGACACCGAGCAGATGCCGCAGATTCGCGGTGCGATCACCAGGGCGTCCAGCGACGGCCGCCCCTCCAGGATCTGCTCGAAGCCGCGATAGAGCGGCGCCGTCACCTCCGCCCTCGTGACGCGACCGCTCTCGATATCGAGCCTGACCTCGAGATCGCCTTCGACACGATTGAACGGTCCGACCGTGATCCGCGTCATGGACGGCGCTTGTCGCCGGCACGGCCCGGCGGCACCACGACATGATCCGCCGTCGCATTGACTCGGACGCGACGCGGCGTGGCCGATTTCGACAGCGCTGCGAGCGCGACGAACCAGGCCTTGGGCATGTCGGTCGGAAGCCCCACGGGAATGCCGGCGAGCTTGGCCGTCTGCAGATAGTTCTGCGCGCTCTCGAAGCCCGGCGAGGTGCAGGCGATGCAGGCGTAGCCGCCCTTGGTGCAGGAGCCGCCGCCGTTCCACGAGCGCTGATTGCAGTCGCCGACCGCTTGCGTCGCGCGGCAGCCGAGATGCTCCATCAGGCAGCCGCGCTCCGACATCGTCTCCGCGCTCGCCTTGAACTCGTAGAACTCGTTGCGCGAGCAGCCGTGATGCGCCAGGTGATTGGCGATGAAGGTCGGACGGCCGACTGCGTCGAGGCCGTCTGCCGACAGATCGCCCGAGGTGAGCGCCAGCAGGCTTTCCATCATCCAACCCGGATGCGGCGCACAGCCTGCGACGTTGATCACCGGCAGCCCGCGTTTCGAGCGGAAGCCCGCGCCGAGCGCGCCGCCGATGTCGCTGCCCTCGAACTGCAATCCGACCGCATCGGTCGGGTTGATGCCGGCAGCAGGAATGCCGCCATAGGCGGCGCAACTGCCGACGGCAACGACGTAGTCGGCCAGCGGCGCCAGATCGAGCAGCCAGTGATAGATCGAGCGGTTGGTGCCGGCGAGCATGTTGAAGCGGCCGGTCAGGCCAGGTCCGCGCGCCACCGAGCCTTCGAGCACCAGCAGATCGAGCCGCTCGCGACCGTCGCGGATCGCCTCCAACAGCTCCACCACCTCGTCTCCGGTCTGCTCGCTGACGGAGGGATGCCATACCAGATCGATGCCGGATTGGCGCAGCTCGTCGAACCAGCCGGACGCGCCGCTTTCCAGGATCGACATCGTGCAGCCGCCGCAGCTCGCACCCTGCAGCCATAGCATCCTGATCGTTCCCTCAGAGCCGACCATCATAAGGCCCCGCTCCTAGCCCGTCTTAAGCGTTCCGCTTCGTATCACCGGCGGGTTTAGCGCCCCCGCATGAACACTGGCAAGCGCTTCCCCGGGCATAGCCTCGGAACCGCGCTGGCTGCGACCGAGCAGCATGGCGATCGCCCAGATCAGTCCGAACAGGCCAATCGCGACGATCCCGAGATTGGCGACATCGTCGCCCAGCGCGGTGGCGACCCTCGTCCATCCCCCGGTCAGGCCAAGCCGCGGCGCCAACAGCGTGATCGCCTCGAAGCCGCCGATCACCAGCGCGATCGCGACAGAGGCGCCGGTGATCACGAGGTTATAGCGCAGCTTGCGTGCGGGATCGGTCAGCGCCCAGCGATAGGCGCCGACCATCAGCATGCTGTCGGCGGTGTCGACGGTGGCCATCGCCGCCGCGAACAGCGCCGGAAACACCAGCACGTGCGCAAGACTCGCGCCGCGCGCGGCCTCGGTTGCCGACAGGCTAAGAAGCCCGATCTCGCTCGCAGTGTCGAAGCCGAGACCGAACAGGAAACCGAGCGGATACATGTGCCAGGCGCGTCCCACCAGGCGGAGCACCGGGCGCAGCAGGCGGATGAGGATGCCCCGTCCGGAGCTTCCGGCGGTTTCCATCTCGGACTGCGGCTGTGCGGCGCGGCGCCAGAGGTTCACGAACAGAATGAGGTTCGCCAACGCGATCAGCAGCAGGAAGCCGGCCGACACCGACGTGCCGATGACGCCGCCGATCGCCCTGATCGCGCTCTCTTCATCCAGGAGGTCGGCGCCGGCGATGAGGCTCACGACGATGGTGGCGATGACGACGACGCTGGAATGGCCGAGCGCAAAATACAGGCCGGCGGCGCGCGGGGCGCTACCGTCCTGCACCAGCTTCCGCACGACGTTGTCGATCGCCGCGATGTGATCCGCATCGACCGCATGGCGCAGTCCGAGCAGCCAGGCCAGCATCGCGGTGCCGACGATGGCGGGCCGGTCGGCGTAGAGCGCGAACGCCCAGGCCCAGGCGAGCGCGTTGGCGGCGACCAGCCCGCCGACGAGCGCAACGTTGCGGCCGGGCTGCGATCGCCACCACAGCAGCCGAGGGGCACGAGGATGATCAATTTGAACAATCGTCATACTCGGACTATAGCAAGAGCCAGGCCAGTTCGGTAAAGCCCCCCGCTGCAGGCAAAAACTGCAGGAAAACGTGGGCGGCCCTTCCCGGATTGCCCTCTCGCTTGGCAACCCGCTATCCAGTCACGCACAGATCATGACCAGCGGCGGGACATCTTCTTCTCTCGCCCCTCCTTCGCTCACCGCATCGAGGCACTCTGTGCCGTGATCTCGCGCCGCACGACCGCCTCGAACTGGCTCGCGGGGGCGGCGAACATCAGCCGGGTCTCCTCGTGGAACGCCGAGAAGATGCCGACCACGGCCGGCTGTCCGCCGACGTCGGCCATGATGGGGGAGCCCGAATAGCCGAAATTGGCGAGGCAATGCACCGTCAGCAGCATCTCGTCCTTGGTCATGCCGGCGCTGCAATTGCGCTGGCCGGTCGGCGAATAGCGCCGCTCCTGGCCATAGCCGATCTCGGAGATGGTTCCGGCCGTGGTCGCAGCCTGCAATTCCTCGCGCGTCAGCGCCCTGACCTCAACCGGCTTCGACGGCAGCGCGTCCTTCAGCACGATCAGTGCCCAATCGGCGGGCGAGCGGTCGAGCGACCATCTGTCGTGCCGGGTCGGGACGAAATCGGGCGCCACGATCAGCTTGTCGGCGACCGACGATGCCGCCGGCGTGCCCCTGTTCATGCCGGCCAGGAAGCGGACGTTGCCGGGGCTGACCTGCGCCACGCCGTTGAACACGCAATGCGCCGCGGTGAGCACGACGCGCGGCGCGACCAGCGTGCCGGTGCACCAGCCGCCGGTCGAGTATTGCGCGACGGTGACGACGCCGATCGACGACGCCGGCCACGAGGTGGGATCGACGACCTCGCCGATGTGGCGGTCGAGCCCGAGCAGTTGCTCCGGACGCGGAGCGGCGATGCCGGCCTCCGCCGATTCCGGCTTCGGCCGCCAGGCCGCAATGGCACTCTGGGCCTGGACGCGCTGCGGCTCGGTCAACTTGACCCGCTGCACGTCGCGGCCGGCCGATCGCACGCCGCTACGGCCCGCCATCACCAGCCAGGCATAGCCCTGCACGACGTCCTGTTTCACACCGCGGCCGTCGAGCAGCATCAGGCCGAGCATGTATTGCGACTGGGCGAAGCCCTGCGCCGCGGCGCGGCTGAACCAGCGGCCGGCTTCGCCGTAATTGCTCGCAACACCTTCGCCGTTGACGTAGGCGATGCCGAGATAGTGTTGCGCGACAGCGAGCCCCTGATCGGCGGCCTTGCGGTACCACGCCAGCGCCTCGGCGGGGTTGCGCGGTTGGCCCCAGCCGAAGGCGTGCATGAAGCCGACGTCGAACTGCGCCCGCGCATCGCCCTTGGCGGCCAGCGGCAGCAGCCGTCGCATCGCCGCCGCATGCTGCCCGTTGCCTGCCGCCGCGACCGCGTCTTCGAGCTCGGCGGCCGTGGCGCCCGCCGCGCCGCCGAGCAGCACGGCAAGAGATATGATGATGGTCTTGATCAAGGGCGTCCGCTGGGACCGAAACATCGTGACGGGCCACGAAGCAGACACGATCAAGACGGCGGCGGCGTGGCGGAAAGCGGACCGCGATCTCCTCAATCGGGCCGCCTCGCGTCTCACACCTGCTGCGTCCTCACGCCCGATCGCCCCTTACACCTGCTCGCTCTTGGCGAAGCGATCATCGAGCGCATAACCGGCGCCGCGCACGGTGCGGATCGGGTCCTGCTCGCGGCCGGGATTGAGCAGCTTGCGCAGGCGGCCGATATGGACGTCGACGGTGCGCTCGTCGATGTAGATGTCGCGGCCCCAGACACTGTCGAGCAGCTGCTCGCGGCTGAACACGCGGCCGGGATGCTCCAGGAAGAACTCGAGCAGGCGGTATTCGGTCGGACCGAGATCGATCGGCCGCCCCGAGCGCGCCACGCGGCGTTTCTCGCGGTCGAGCTCGATGTCGCCATAGGACAGCACGGTCGCCAGCCGCTCCGGACTCGCCCGCCGCAGCAGGCCTTTCACCCGCGCCAGAAGCTCCGGCACCGAGAACGGCTTGACGATGTAGTCGTCGGCGCCGGTCGCGAGGCCGCGCACGCGCTCGCTCTCCTCCCCGCGTGCGGTGAGCATGATGATCGGCAACTGCCGGGTCTCGGTCCGCGCCCGCAGGCGGCGGCACAGCTCGATGCCGGACAGGCCCGGCAGCATCCAGTCGAGCACGACGAGATCGGGAACACGCTCCTTCAGGCGCGTGTCGGCTTCGTCGCCGCGCGCCACGGTCTCGACCTCGTAGCCTTCGGCCTCGAGGTTGTAGCGCAGCAGCGTCGTCAGCGCCTCCTCGTCCTCCACCACCAGAATTCGGGCGCCCATGTCTGAACCGTCTCTCTCAGTTGCCGGGGATCGTCGATGCGAAGCTCGTCATGTCGCCCTTCGGGCGCTTGTCCATGATCTGCTGGCCTTCGATCATATAGAACACCGTCTCGGCGATGTTGGTCGCGTGATCGCCGATGCGCTCGATATTCTTGGCGCAGAACATCAGGTGGATGCAGAACGAGATGTTGCGCGGATCCTCCATCATGTAGGTCAGGAGCTCGCGGAACAGCGAGGTGCAGATGGCATCGACTTCCTCATCGCCCTTCCACACCGTCATCGCCGCCGGCAAATCGTGCGCGGCATAGGCGTCCAGCACCGTCTTGACCTGCGACTGCACGAGATCGGTCATGTGCTCGAGCCCGCGGATCAGCTTCAGCGGATGGAAGTCGCTCTCCAGCGCCGCGACGCGCTTGCCGATGTTCTTGGCGAGATCGCCGATACGCTCCAGATCGGTCGCCACGCGCATCGCGCCGACGATCTCACGCAGGTCGACCGCCATCGGCTGTCGCCGGGCGATGGTAAGAACGGCGCGCTCCTCGATGATGCGTTGCAGCTTGTCGACCTCGGCGTCGGTGGCGACCACCTTCTGGCCGAGCGCGATGTCGCGCCGCACCAGCGCATCGACGGAATCGACGATCAGCCGCTCCGCGAGGCCGCCCATCTCCGATACCAGACGGGTGAGGTCCTGCAGATCGCTGTCGAACGCCTTGGCGGTATGTTCACTGGCCATGATGATCTCCTGAAGACAATGTCGTCGGCGTCAGCCGAACCGGCCGGTGATATAATCCTGGGTCCGCCGATCGCTCGGCGAGGTGAAGATCTTGCTGGTGTCGTCGAACTCGATCAGCTCCCCGAGATACATGAAGGCGGTCTTGTCGGAGACGCGCGCCGCCTGCTGCATGTTATGCGTCACGATGGCGATCGTATAGTTTTCGGCGAGTTCCTGGATCAGCTCCTCGACCTTGGCGGTCGAGATCGGATCGAGCGCCGAGCACGGCTCGTCGAACAGGATCACCTCCGGCCGGACCGCCACGGTACGCGCGATGCACAGCCGCTGCTGCTGGCCGCCGGACAGCGACAGGCCCGAGGCGTTGAGCTTGTCCTTGACCTCGTTCCACAGCGCGCCGCCGCGCAGCGCCTTCTCGACCCGGTCGTCCATCTCCGACTTGGAGATCTTCTCATAGAGGCGGATGCCGAAGGCGATGTTCTCGTAGATCGTCATCGGGAACGGCGTCGGCTTCTGGAATACCATGCCGACCCGGGCACGCAGCAGGTTCAGATCGAGCTTGGGATCGAGGATGTTGGTGTTGTCGAGCATCAGCTGCCCGGTCGCCCGCTGCCCCGGATAGAGATCGTACATCCGGTTGAAGATGCGCAGCAGCGTGGACTTGCCGCAGCCGGACGGGCCGATGAACGCGGTGACGCGGTTGGTGCCCAGCGACAGGTTGATGTTCTTCAGCGCGTGATGGTCGCCGTAGTAGAAGTTGAGGTTGCGCGCGGTCACCTTGGCCGGCGCATCCGGAAGCGCCTTGCCGTGAAGAGCGTGATTGGGCTGACTGACGGAGACGGACAGTTCGGTCATTTGGTGTTCCTCTCGGCGCCGAGAATGCGTGCACCGATGTTCAGGGCGAGCACGGCCAGAGTGATGAGAAGGGCTCCGCTCCAGGCCAGTTGTTTCCAGTAGGCATAAGGGCTCTGGACGAAATTGTTGATGGTGACGGGCAGGTTCGCCATCGTCTTGGAAAGGTTGAGGCTCCAGAACTGGTTCGACAGCGCGGTGAACAGCAGAGGCGCGGTCTCGCCGGCGACGCGGGCGGTCGCCAGCAGCACGCCGGTGATGAGGCCCGAGCGCGCCGCCCGATAGGCGATGCGGCGGATCACCAGCGAGCGCGGCAGGCCGAGCGCAGACGCCGCCTCGCGCAGCGGGTTGGGCACGAGCAGCAGCATGTCCTCGGTGGTGCGCAGCACCACCGGGATCACGATGACCGCCAATGCAAGGGAACCCGCGAGTGCCGAGAAGCCGCCCATCGGCACCACGACCGCACCATAGATGAACAGGCCGATGATGATCGAGGGCGCCGACAGCAGGATGTCGTTGATGAAGCGGATCACCGAGGTCAGGCGGTCGTTGCGGCCGTATTCGGCGAGATAGGTGCCGGCAAACAGGCCGAGCGGCGCGCCGATGCCGACGCCGATGATCGTCATGATCAAGGAGCCGACGATGGCGTTGCGCAGGCCGCCTTCGCTGGAGCCGGGCGGTGGCGTGTCGGCGGCAAAAACCTGCAGGCTGAGGCCGGCGAGTCCGTTATAGAACAGCGTGAACAGGATCAGCGCCAGCCAGGTGACGCCGAACATCGCGGCGGCAACGCAGAGGCCGCGGATCACGATGTCTCTGCGGCGCCGGCGCGCATAGATCGGATTGACCGGCGCATCGAGTGTAAGCGTGTCAGCGCTGGACATGGCTTATTTTCCCGCCTTGGCTTCGAGCCGCATGAGCATCAGCCGCGCGCTCGCCAGCACGAAGAAGGTGAGCACGAACAGCAGCAGGCCGAGCAGGATCAGGCTCGACTGGTGCAGCCCGTCGCTCTCCTGGAATTCGGAGGCGATGGCGGCCGAGATCGTGGTGCCCGGTGCGAAGATCGAGGATGAGATCCGGAACGAGTTGCCGATGATGAAGGTCACCGCCATCGTTTCGCCGAGCGCACGTCCCAGCGCCAGCATGACGCCGCCGATCACGCCGACACGGGTGTAGGGAATGACGACGCTGCGCACGACCTCCCAGGTGGTGCAGCCGACCCCGTAGGCGGCTTCCTTCAGCACCGGCGGGACCGTCTTGAACACGTCGACCGAGATCGAGGTGATGAACGGCAGCACCATGATCGCCAGGATCAGCGAGGCGTTGAACAGGCTGAGATAGGACGGCGGACCGGCGAAGATGTCCTGCAGCACGGGGATGCCGGCGCAGAGATTGATCATGAACGGCTGGAACGTATAGGCCAGGAACGGCCCCAGCACGAAGAAGCCCCACATGCCGTAGATGATCGAAGGAATGCCGGCGAGCAGCTCGATGGCAAGTCCGATCGGACGGCGCAGCCATTGCGGGCACAGCTCGGTGAGGAAGATCGCAATGCCCAGACCGACCGGAATGGCGATCAGCATCGCGATGAAGGACGTGACCAAGGTGCCGTAGATCGGGCCGAGCGCCCCGAGCACCGGCGGATCGGCCGACGGCGCCCAGCGCCGCGTCCACAGGAATTCGAAGCCATATTCTCTCATGGCCGGCCATGCGCCGACGATGAGCGACAGGATGATGCCGCCCAGGATCAACAGGACGGAGATCGCGGACAGCCGCGTGATCCAATAGAAGGTCACGTCGCCGAGCTTGAAGGCGCTGAGCGCGCGTGCCCGGTCATAGGGGCCGGCAGCAGCCGCGATATCGCTGACTTCGGTCTGAACCGCCATCTCTGCCAATTCTGCCCCCTGTTCCTTGGACACGCCTCAACCCCGGTAGCGCCCCTCCCCCGGAGGCCGGGAGAGGGGGATTTTCGATTCGTCCAGCTCAGCTCTTGATGTCGGCCGACCAGGTCTTCTCGATCAGCTTCACGACGCTGTCGGGCATCGGGATGTAGTCGAGCTCCTCAGCCATCTTGGCGCCCTTCTCGAACGACCACTTGAAGAACTTGATGGCTTCGCCGGACGCCGCCTTGTCGGCCGGCTCCTTGTGCATCAGGATGAAGGTCGCCGCCGTCATCGGCCAGGACTTGTCGCCGGGCTGGTTGGCGAGGATCACGTAGTAGCCCGGGGCCTTGGCCCAGTCGGCATTCGCGGCCGCGGCCTGGAAGGCCTCGACGGTCGGCTGCACGGTCTTGCCGGCCTTGTTGATCATGCCGGTGTAGGTGAGCTTGTTCTGCTTGGCATAGGCGTACTCGACATAGCCGATCGAGTTCTTGGTCTGGCCGATGTTGCCGGACACACCCTCGTTGCCCTTGGCGCCGACACCGACCGGCCACTCGACGGCGGTGTTGAAGCCGATCTTGCTCTTCCAGTCGGCGCTCACCTCGGAGAGGTAGTAGGTGAAGTTGAAGGTCGTGCCCGAACCGTCGGAGCGGCGCACCACGGCAATCGCGTCGGACGGCAGCTTGACGTTGGGGTTCAGCTTCTTGATCGCGGCGTCATCCCACTTGGTGATCTTGCCAAGATAGATGTTGGCGAGCGTCTCGCCGTCCAGCACCATCTCGCCCGGCTTCACGCCCTCGAGGTTGACGACCGGCACGATGCCGCCCATCACCATCGGCCACTGCACCAGGCCGTCCTTCTCGAGCTGCTCGGCCTTGAGCGGCGCATCGGTGGCGCCGAAGGTGACGGTCTTGGCCTGGATCTGCTTGATGCCGCCGCCGGAGCCGATCGACTGATAGTTCAGACCGTTGCCGGTCTCCTTCTTGTAGGCGTCGGCCCACTTGGAATAGATCGGGAACGGGAACGTCGCGCCCGCACCGGTGATGTCGGCAGCGAACGCCGACGTCGATGCGGCGACCAAGCCGGCAGCGACGATAGCTTTGATGAAATTCATAGCTGGTCTCCATGCTTGGGAAGCGAAGCGCCATCTGCGCCCGATTGCGCTTCCCCGGCCGCTTTACGGGGCCTCAGTGTGGCTTTTATAAAGGTTCGATGACAGTCGGATGACAGTCACAAGTCATTGATAATTCTAGGTATTTAGATTTTTATCCGAGTTTTTACGGATCGAGGGCGGTCGTTCGGGGAGGCATCGCCCCTGGCCTTTCGCAAGCATCGCTCAATCAAGATGGGCCTCCTTTGCCCGTGTCGCCCGCCGCACCTTTCGGTGTCGTCCCGGCCTTGCGCAGGGACCCATAGCCACCGGCGGATGTGGCCGGGCGGGATCGGTCGACCATCGTGCCTCGCACGCCTCCCTGGAGTTTTCGGTCCCGGATCGGCGCACGCGGTGCGCGCTTGTCCGGGACGACGCCATGAGGATTGGGTTGGCGCCGTTGGCCAACGAGACACGATCTCGCCGTCTCGCGGCTGGTGAGACCCGAGTGATGCATTCGTCGTGTCCCTCTGAACAACGAGAGGGCGCGAGGAAGGCCGGACCTCGGCTGAGGCCCGTGGCCCGCCTGCTCAAAAGAATGCAGGCGGCAGGTACCACAGGTACAGCCGGACAGACCCGGCCTTCCCCGCGCGACGGTGTTAACGGTGTCCTTCGTGCTCTCCCTGGGGATCGGCTTTCTTGCCCCCATCGCCCGCGCGTGCCGTCAAGCAACGACCACGGACTTGACCTCAGCATCGAGAGGCCAGGACCACACGACTTCGCCGTCCGTGCCGCCTGCGCTCGTCTGGCACAGCCGTCACGTCCATCGCAGCCCGCCTCCACGTTCGTGACGACGCGTACGTCCCTCTGCTCGAGGCGGGTTGCATGCAAGAGACCACGATTTCCGAAAAATAGCAAGATAATTATTTTTCTCAGAACATGATCCGCCCTCCCCCCGCACGCGGGCATCGGCTCAATCCGGCTTGGGCGGCTCGATCCAGATCCCCGGGTCGGAATGGGCGCGGATGTGGTCGACGAGGAAATCGGCGAACACCCTGATCTTGGCCGGAAGCCTGACGCGGTTCTGGTAGGCGATGTTCATCGTCAAGAGCGGCAGCTCCCAGTCGAGCAGGACCGGCACCAGCCTGCCGGCCAGAATGTCGCTCTGCACGATGTAGAGCGGCTGGATCAGGATGCCGAGCCCGGCAAGCGCCGCCCCCTTGATCACCTGGCCGTCATTGCTGTCGAGCGTCGGCGCGATCCGAATGCTCTGGGCTGTCGCGCCGTTGCGCAGGGACAGGGAATACGGATCATTGGCAAGATTGTAGATCAGCATGTCGTGGCGCACGAGATCACCGGGAACGACGGGACAGCCACGGCTCGCGAGATAGGACGGCGCCGCCGCCAGCACGCGCCGCATCTGCCCGATGCGACGGACGACGATGCCCGAGTCCGGCTCATGCTCGCGGGTGCGGATCGCCACGTCGATGCCCGCCTCAATGAAATCCGGATAGCGGTTGGCGGCGATGATCTGCAGGTTCAGCTTCGGATACATCGCGCGGAACGCCGGCAGCATCGGCGCGAGATAGATCGTCGCGAACGACAGCGAGCTGGTGACGCGCAGCATGCCCTGCGGCGACAGCGCGCGATCGCTGACGGCATCCTCGGCCTCGGCCAGCTCGTTGAGCAGCGGGCCGCAGCGCTGCAGCAGCTCCTGCCCGGCTTCGGTCAGCCAGAGACGGCGCGTGTTGCGCTCGATCAGGCGCACCGCGAGCCGTTCCTCCAGCGCGCTGAGATGCCGGCTCGCCGCGGCGTTGGACATCCGTAAGGACTCGGCGGCCTTGGACAGGCTGCCCAGCTCGGCCGTCCGGGAAAACACCTCGAGCTGGAGCAGACGGTCCATTGTTACGCTGAGCGGAAAACAGAGTTACAATTTTTGGCCTTTATTTCCATTTCCTGCAAGGCAAAATCGTCCGACAAGAACAAAGCCCAAGAACAAAGCTCAGGTGAGGACGCTGGAATGACGGGGCCGATCAGGCACATCGTGATGTGGCGGCTGCGCGCCGAGACGGCCGCCGAGCGCGCGGCGGCCCGGCTCAAGGTCAAAACCCTGTTCGAGGGCCTCAAGGGCCGCATCGACGGCCTGACCCACATCGAGGTCGGTCTCGATGTCAGCGACGTCGACTATGCCTGCGACGTCGTCCTGTTCTCCGAATTTGCCAGCAGCGCCGCGCTGCGGGCCTATGCCTCGCATCCCGAGCACCTGCGCGTGCGCGAGGAGCTCGGCGACCTCAGGATCGGCCGCTTCCAGGTCGATTATCCCATCGCTGCAGCGCCCCGCGCGTGACGGAGGCGTTCACCTTCGACGGCCTGCCCGGCCGCGGGCCCGGCACGTGAAGCAAGCAACGGACGGCATCGATGTCATTTCCTGATAAGCGCCTCGCCTTCATCGGCATCGGCAAGATCGGCCTGCCGATCGCGGCGCGGCTTGCCAAGGCCGGCTATGACGTCACCGCGTTCGATCCCAACGCCGCCCGGCTCGATGAGGCACGTGCGCTCGGCATGGCCGCCGCGTCGTCCGCGACGGAGGCGGTGCGCGACCATGCCGTGGTCATCTCGTCGCTGCCCGACGACGCCGCACTGCGCGCGGCGATGCTCGGCAGCAACGGACTGATCGCAGCCATGGCGACCGGCGCGATCCTGATCGAGACCAGCACCGTGGGCGTCGATGCGTCGAGCGAGGTCGATGCCGCCACGGCCGCCCGCGACGTCGCTTATCTGCGCACGCCGATCTCCGGCAATGCCAGCATCGCCCACACCGGCGAGCTGACCTGCTTCGTATCCGGACCGAAAGCGGCCTTCGCGCGGATCACGCCGCTGCTGGCAAGCTTCACACGCGCGCAGACCTATCTGGGTGCGGCGGAAGAGGCACGCTACGCCAAGCTCGCCGTCAACCTGATGATCGCGACGACCGCGGCGATGATGGCCGAGAGCCTCGCATTGGCACGCAAGGGCGGCATCGCCTGGCCGGACATCTTGCAGGTGCTGCACGACAGCGCGGTCGCCTCGCCGATGGTGAAGTACAAGACCGCGCCGCTGCTGGCACGCGACTTTGCCGCCACGTTCTCCTGCGCGCAGATGGCCAAGGATCTCGATCTCATTCTCGGCGCCGGCCACGCCGTCGGCGTGCCGCTGCAGCTCGCGGCGCAGGTGCGCGAGACCTATGCCGCGCTGATCGCACAGGGCGATGCCGCAACCGACTTCCTCGCCACCGTCCGGCATGTCGAACGGCTGTCCGGGCTCGGCGAGCCCCTCTGAAAGGAGCCGCCTCTTGCGCAACTTCAACGAGACCACGATCACAGATGCCGTGCTCGAACGCCTGGCGGGCGCGCGTGATGCGCGGATCAAACAGGTCAGCGCGGCGCTGGTGCGCCATCTCCATGCCTTCGTGCGCGAGGTCCGTCCGACCCAGCAGGAATGGGAATACGGGATCGACTTCCTGACCCGCACCGGCCGGATGTGCGACGACAAGCGCCAGGAGTTCATCCTGTTGTCGGACACGCTCGGCGTTTCGATGCTGGTCGACGCCATCAATCATCCGGTGCCGGAAGGCGCCACCGAGACCACGGTGCTCGGCCCCTTCTTCGTCCAGGCGGCGCCGGAACGCGCCAACGGCGACGACATCTCGGGCCCGATGAAGGGCGATCCGCTGCTGGTGACCGGCTCGGTGTCGAGCGCGGACGGCGCGCCGCTCGCAGGCGCCGTGGTCGACGTCTGGCACTCCGACGACGACGGCTATTACGACGTGCAACGGCTCGAGCAGATCGGCGATCTCGCCATGCGCGCGCGCTTCCACACCGACGGCGACGGCCGCTTCCATTTCTGGTCGATCAAGCCCGCCGCCTATCCGATCCCCAATGACGGGCCGGTCGGCGACATGCTGGCAGCGCAGGGACGGCATCCGTGGCGGCCGGCACATGTGCATTTCATGATCTCGGCGCCGGGCTTCGAACGGCTGGTGACGCATGTGTTCGTCGCCGGTGATCAGTATCTCGATTCCGACGTCGTGTTCGGCGTCAAGGACAGCCTGATCCGCGACTTCGCGCGCTGCCCGCCGGGTCGTGCGCCAGATGGCCGCATGGTGGCGCAGGGATATTTCCATCTCAACTATGATTTCGGCCTGAAACGGCTTGCGGCGCGCGCCAATCAGGTTTGAGCTGAGCGGACGACAAGGACCGTCAAGAGTCCGGTATCGTCGAGGAAGCGGACGGGAGGAACGATGGAGTTGCGGGTCGGCACCGGCGCATTGGCCGAGCGGCTTTCGAGCCTGATCGGACCACGCGCGAGTCTCGCGCGCGGCGTGCTGGATCAGCACGGCCGCAGCGAGTCATACTATCCGGCGATGCCGCCCGACATCGTCGTGTTTCCCGAGACGACGCAGGAGGTCGCCGACATCGTCAGGCTGTGCGCCGAGGCCGGCATGCCGATCGTGCCGTTCGGCGCCGGCACGTCGCTCGAAGGCAACGCTGCGGCTGTCGCGGGTGGGGTCTGTTTCGACTTCGCCCGCATGAACAAGGTGCTGGCCGTGCACGACGCCGACATGGACGTCGTGGTGCAGCCCGGCATCACGCGCAAGCAGCTCAATACGGAGCTGCGCACGACCGGCCTGTTCTTTCCGATCGATCCCGGCGCCGACGCCTCGATCGGCGGCATGAGTTCGACCCGCGCCTCCGGCACCATGGCGGTGCGCTACGGCACCATGAAGGACAACGTCCTCGCATTGGAGGTGGTTCTGGCCGACGGCAGGGTGATCCGCACCGCGAAGCGTGCGCGCAAATCCGCCGCCGGCTACGACCTGACCCGGCTGTTCGTCGGCGCGGAGGGGACGCTCGGCGTGATCACCGAGATCACGCTGAAGCTGCATCCCGTGCCGCAGGCGATCTCGGCCGCGACCTGCAGCTTCCCCACCCTGCATGACGCGGTCGACACCGCGATCACGCTGATCCAGTCGGCCGTCCCCGCCGCCCGCATCGAGCTCGTCGACGACGTCATGATGCGCGGCATCAACGCCTATTCCAAGCTCGGCTACCGGGAGACGCCGACCCTGTTCCTGGAATTCCACGGCTCCGAGGCCGCCGTCGCCGAGCAGGCGCAGACCGCCGAAGCGATCGCGACCGAGCATGGCGGCCGCGGCTTCGCCTGGGCGAAGGCGGCCGAGGACCGCAGCCGGCTGTGGCACGCGCGCGACAACACGCTGTATGCCGGACTGGGCCTGCGGCCCGGCGCGCGCGCCGTCATCACCGATGTCTGCGTGCCGATCTCGCGGCTGGCCGAATGCCTGACCGAGACGCACCGGGACGCCGACGTCAACGGTTTCCTTGCGCCGATCGTCGGCCATGTCGGCGACGGCAACTTCCACATGCTGATCCTGGTCGATCCCAACGATGAGAACGAGCTCGCCGGCGCCAAGGCGCTGCAGGCGCGCATGGTGGCGCGCGCGATCGCGATGGACGGCACCTGCACCGGCGAGCACGGCATCGGCCTCGGCAAGGTCGACTATCTCCGGGACGAGCTCGGCGAGGCCGTCGCGGTAATGCGCGCCATCAAGGCCGCGCTCGATCCCGAGGGCCTGATGAATCCGGGCAAGATCTTTGCCGGCGGAGCGCACGCATGACCGCGGCAGCCGCCATCGCAGCTCCATCGCCCGCGCCGCTGCTGGAGCTGCGCGGCATCAGCAAGTCGTTTCCCGGCGTCAAGGCGCTGGACGACGTCTCGTTCACCATCTACCCGGGCGAGGTCCACATGCTGCTCGGCGAGAACGGCGCCGGCAAGTCCAGCCTGATGAAGGTGCTGTGCGGCGCCTACAGCGCCGATGCGGGCGAGATCACCTATAAGGGCGAGAAGGTCGAGATATCATCGACGGCCGACGCGCAGAAGCTCGGCATCGCCGTCATCTTCCAGGAATTCTCGCTGGTGCCGTTCCTCGACATCGCGCAGAACATCTATCTCGGCCGCGAACCCAGAGGCCGGCTCCCCGGCACCATCGATCGCCGCAAGATCCTGGCCGACGCCAAGCGCGTGCTCGACAGCATCGGTTTCGACATCGATCCCTCTGTCATCGTCGACACGCTCGGCGTCGCGCAGCAGCAGATGGTCGAGATCGCCAAGGCGATCAGCCAGAACGCGCGGATCCTTGTGATGGACGAACCGACCGCGGCGCTGTCCGACCGCGAGGCGGAGCTGCTGTTCGCACTGATCAGGCGGCTGAAGGCGGACGGCGTCGCCATCGTCTACATCTCGCACCGCATGGCCGAGGTGTTCGCGCTCGGCGACCGCATCACCGTGCTGCGCGACGGCCGCCGCATCGACGATATCAGGCCCGCCGACGTCACCCCCGACCAGCTCGTGCGCATGATGGTCGGGCGCACTATCGACATGAGCTATCCACGCCATTTCGCGGCAACGCCCGGCGAGCTCGTGCTCGAGGTCAGGGGACTGAGCGCGCCGACCGGCATTGCCGACATCAACATCGAGGTGCGGCGGGGCGAGATCGTCGGCCTGTGCGGTCTCGTCGGCTCCGGCCGCACCGAGGTGGCGCGCGCGATCTTCGGCGCCGATCCCGTCAGCGAAGGCGAGATCATCTTCGACGGCAAGCCGATCGCGGGCGAGCCCGACATCGCGGCCCGCCGCGGCATCGCGCTGATCCCCGAGAGCCGCAAGAGCGAGGGCCTGGCGCTGCTGCGCTCGGTCGGCGACAACCTCGTGGTCTCGGCGCTGAAGAAGCTGTTTCCCAGCGGGCTCTACGATCCCCGCGGCGCACAGCGCACGGCGGACGGGCTGATCCGGCAATTGCGCATCGCAACACCGAATGCGCGGCAGACGGTCGGCCTGCTCTCCGGCGGCAACCAGCAGAAGGTCGTGATCGGCAAGTGGCTGGCGGCAGGCGCCAGGCTGTTCATCTTCGACGAGCCGACGCGCGGCATCGACGTCGGCGCCAAGTCCGAGATCTTCGCGCTGATCGACCGGCTGGTCGCCGATGGCGCGGCCGCGCTGATGATCTCGTCCGAGCAGATCGAGATCTGCCACGTCTGCGACCGCGCCTATGTCATGCGCGAAGGCCGCATCGCCGGGCACCTGGCGCGCAGCGAGCTGACCGAGGAGAATATCGTGCGACTGGGGATGCATGATGAGTGACGCCACCATCGTCGCGCCGCTCCGAACGCTGCAGCGCATCCCGGGCGTGGCGATCGTGCTGGTGCTGTTGATCGCGCTGTTCGGCGCGATCGCGCCGGGCTTCCTGTCGGCCGCGAACCTGTCCAACGTGCTGGTGCAGTCGACGATCCTGACCATGCTCGCGCTGCCGATGACCCTGATCATCATGACCGAAGGGCTCGACCTCTCGATGGGCGCGGTGCTGACGCTGACCTCGCTCTGCGTCGCCATCGTCTCGCTCGCGACCAAGTCCGTGCTGCTCGGCCTGGGCGCCGCCGTCCTGGTCGGCGCGGCGTTCGGCACCGTCAATGGTTGGCTGGTCGCGATCGTCGGGATTCCGCCGTTCGTGGCCACCCTCGCCACGCTCGGCATGGCGCAGGGCCTGTCGCTGATCGTGAGCGACGGCCAGAGCGTGGTCGGAATTCCCCACGGCGTGCGCGACATCTATTCGGCGACGCTGCTCGGCATCCCCGTGCCGATCGTGATGGGGCTTTTGACCTACGCTGCGTTTCACGGCCTGCTCTATCACACCAGGTTCGGCACCTACATCTTCGCGCTCGGCGGCAATCGCGAAGCGCTGCGCTATGCCGGCCTGTCGCCGACACGACTCCTGATCGCGGTCTACGCGATCGGCGGCACGATGGCGGGCATCGCCGGTCTGCTGATGACCGCGCGGATGAATTCGGGACATCCGACCGCAGGGCTCGGGATGGAGTTCGACGCCATCGCGGCGGTCGCGGTCGGCGGCACCTCGTTCGAGCGCGGCAATGGCTGGCTGCTCGGCACCGTGCTCGGCGTCGTCGCCGTCGGCGTGCTGCGCAACGGTCTCAATTTGGTGTCGCTGCCGTCCTCGGTGCAGGTTGCCAGCGTCGGCGCGCTGGTCATCATCGCGATGTTCCTCGACGGCCTGCGGAGCCGGTCATGACCGACATCGCCAAGGACACGCTGCCGCCGCCGCGCTCGCTCCTGTCGCAGAACGCCGCGCAGGTGTTCTATCGGATGCTCGCCGCGCTGCTGATCTGCGCGGCGCTGACCGTGCTGAGCGACTCCTTCCTCAGCCTGGGCAACATCCTCAACGTGCTCAGGCAGGCGAGCCTGACCTTCTTCATCGCCTCCGGCCTCACCCTGGTGGTGCTGACCGCCGGCCTCGATCTGTCGGTCGGCGCCAACGTTGCCTTGTCGGCGTGTCTCGCCGGCACCGTGATCCATCAGACCGGCTCGCCCGCACTCGGGATCCTGACCGGGCTGCTCGCCGGCGGCAGCGTCGGCTTCCTCAATGGCTTCATGGTCACGGCGCTGCGCATCCCCTCCTTCATCGCCACCTACGGCATGCTCTGGGTGCTGAACGGCGTCACCTACTGGTACATGGCGGGCGAGACGATCCACGGCTTTCCCGCGGGCTTCCGCCAGATCGGCAGCGGCTATCTGCTCGGGCTGCCGATCCCGGTCTATCTGCTGCTGGTGTTCCTCGCGATCGGAACGTTCTTCGCGCAACGCACGATCTGGGGCCAGGAGATCTACGCGATCGGCGCCAATCCGGTCGCGGCCCGGTTGTCCGGCATTCCGGTCGCGCGCCGGCTGCTGCTCGTCTACACCGTCTCCGGCACCATGGCCGGGCTCGCCTCCATCATCTTCCTGTCGCGGCTCAACTCCGCCGAAGCCGACATCGGCGAGAGCCTGACCTTGCCGGCCATTGCCGCGGTGCTGATCGGCGGCACCTCGCTGTTCGGCGGCGTCGGCACGGTGTTCGGCACCTTCATCGGCGCCCTGATCCTGACGCTGGTGCTGAACGGCATGAACCTGCTCGCGATCAGCGCCAACTGGCAGCCGCTCGTCACCGGAATCATCGTGATCGTCGCCGTCTGGCTCGACATGAAGACCCGGCGCCCGGCGCAATGAACCTTGGAAGACAACCAAAAAACGAGGGAAGGAAACGACATGCAACATCGGACCACATGCTGCCTCGCTCTGTCACTGCTGATCGCCGCTGGCGTGACGCAGGCCCGGGCCGACGGCGAGACCATCGCCGTCTTCACCAAGAACCAGACCAATCCGTTCTTCCAGACGGTGCGCGTCGGCGCCGACAACATGGCGAAGGTCCTCAACGCCAAGATCCTGCACTACATCCCGACCAAGCCGGACTCGATCCCCGAGCAGCTCAGCCAGATCGAGGACGTCGTGGTGAAGAAGCCGAGCGCGATCGTGTTCACGCCGGTCGACTACAAGGCGATGGTGCCCGGGGTCGAGAAGATCAACGACGCCAAGATCCCCGTCGTCAACATCACCGACCGCTCCGCCGGCGGCAAGTTCGTCGCCTTCGTCGGCGCCGACGACTACAGCCTGGGCCTTGAGACCGGACGTTTCCTGCTCAAGACGCTCGGCGGCAAGGGCAACATCGTCATCATCGAAGGCGTCAAGGGCTCGCTGACCAATGTCGACCGCGTCCGCGGCTTCAACGACGCGCTCAAGGAGAACCCCGGCGCCAAGCTGCTGGCGTCGCAGCCCGGCAACTATCAGCGCCTGCAGGCCCTGCAGGTGATGGAGAACCTGATGCAGTCCAATGCGCAGATCGACGGCGTGCTCGCCGCCAACGACGCCATGGCGGTCGGCGCGATCGAGGCGCTGGACGGCGCCGGCCGCAAGGCGCAGGTGATCGGCATCAACGGCACCAAGGAGGCGATCGACGCCATCAAGTCCGGCAAGCTGCTCGCCAGCGGCGACTACAACGGCTTCGCCCAGGGCTGCCTCGGCACCATGATGGCCGTCCGCGCATTGCGCGGCCAGCCCGTCATCAACGAGATCGTGCTGAAACCGACCGTCATCACCAAGGACAATTATCAGCCGTTCGACGTGTCGCTGGAGCAGCGCACCTGCCCGAGCTTCGAGGATGCAGGCAAGCTCAGCGCGAAATAGGATCAGCCATCAGTCCGGAAGCAGGACGGCACGCAGCCGTCCTGCTTCAACTTGCGGAGAGAATTCATGCTGTTTGCGATTCACGCGCTCGACAAGCGGGACGCGCTGCCGGTCCGGCTTGCCAACTACGACGCGCACAAGGCCTATCTCGGTGACAGCGCCCGCCTGCCCGTCACCATCGTGATGTCCGGCCCGCTCGTCTCCGACGATGGTTCGACGATGATCGGCAGCCTGTTCCTGGTCGAGGCTCCCGGCCGCGCCGAGGTCGAAGCGTTCAACCGCGCCGACCCGTTTGCCGCGGCCGGGATCTGGGAGAAGGTGACGATCACCGGGTTCCTGCGGCGCCAGGGTTAATCCGACTGCGTCACGCGGATCTCAGCAGTTGCAGTTTCCGCCGTCACCCGGAATCTGGAAATTGTCAGGTGTGGACGCAAAACAATCTCGAGATTCCGGGTTCAAGGCCCGCGGCCTTGCCCCGGAATGACGGTGGTTGCGACGCAGTAGTACCAGTCACCCCTTCAGCTCGACGCCGGCCAGCGCCTCGCTCAGCTTCGCCAGCGCCGTGTGATCCTGCCCGGGTCCGAGCATCCCCTGCGCGCTGGCGCTGAGCTCGCGGCAGAGGTTGGAGAACGGCGCGGCGACGCCGGCGGCACGCGCGACCTCGAGCGCGATCGACAGGTCCTTCACCATCAGGTCGAGCCCGAAGCCGCTGTTGAATTGGCGCGACAGCACGAACTGCTTGAACTTCTTCTGCGTCGAGTTGTTCATGCCGGTCGAGGCGTTGAGCACGTCGGTCATCAGGCCGGGGTCGATGCCGAACTGCTGGCCGATCAGCAGCGCCTCGACGCCGATCAGGAAGCCACCGGCCGAGACGAGGTTGTTGAGCGCCTTCATCGCCTGGCCCGAGCCGAGGCCGCCGATGCGGTGGATCGTGGTGCCCATGGCGCGCAACAGCGGCTCGACGCGGTCGAGCGCGCCCGGCTCGCCGCCGGCCATGATCGCGAGCTCGCCGGTCACGGCGCGCGGCACGCCGCTACTGACCGGCGCATCGAGCATGGTGACGCCGAGCGGGGCGAGATCGGCGGCGATCGCCTGCGTCGCCGCCGGCGCGCCGGAGCTCATGTCGATGACGATGTGATCGCGCGTCAGGCCGGCGCGCAGCGCGCCGACGGCGTCCGCGACATGTTTGCTAGTCGGCAGCATCGTGATGATGACATCCGCCTGCCCCGCCGCGGCCGCGAGGTCGCCGGCCTCGACACCGCCGACCTTGGCGACGAACTCAGCAGCCCGCCCGGGCACGGCGTCATTGACGGCGACCGCAAAGCCGGCGCCGAGCAGGCGCGCGGCCATCGGCCAGCCCATGTTGCCGATGCCGACGAACAGGACCTTTTGCGGCGCGCTCATGCGCCGTCCTTCTTGGCGATGGCACCTTCCGCGACCAGCACCTCATGCGCGGCCTTGAACGCCTCGAGGCCCGCGGGAATGCCGCAATAGACGGTCGCGTGCAGCAGGATCTCCTTGATCTCGTCGACCGTGACGCCGTTGGTGAGCGCGCCCTTGACGTGCAGCTTCAGCTCGCTCGGCTTGCTGAGCGCGGTCAGCATCGCGAGATTGATGATGCTGCGGGTGCGGCGATCCAGTCCTGGCCGGGTCCAGGCATAGCCCCAGCACATTTCGGTGGTGATGTGCTGGAAGGCCATCATGAAGTCGTCGGCCTTGGCGAGGCTGCCATCGACATAGGCCGCGCCGAGCACCTCGCGGCGCACCTTCAGGCCCTTCTCGAACAGTTCTTTTTCGTCGCTCATCCACTCGTCTCCTTCTGCAAACCCTGATGTCATCTCGTTGTTTGCGCATGATCTCCGCGCAAACGCCTTCGGCGTTTGTCGCGAGGGAAAACCGGCTTCCACTTTCCCGGATCATGCTCTGGCGCCTCGCCGCGCGGACTGACAACAACAACGCCGGGCGGCATTGTCAGTGACGTCCACACGGCGGAATTGATCGGAGATGCGAATCCGCTAGCCGTGCTTGACGATCAAGGTTTTCATCGCGGCAAGCTCGTACAGCGCCTCGAAACCCTTCTCGCGGCCGTGTCCCGATTTCTTCATGCCGCCGAACGGCAGCTCGATGCCGCCGCCGGCGCCGTAGCCATTGACGAACATCTGGCCGACCTTGACCTTGCGCGCGACGCGCATCGCTCGCGAGCCGTCGCCCGACCAGACGCCGGCGACCAGGCCGAAATCGGTGGCGTTGGCGAGCCTGACGGCGTCGGCCTCGTCGTCGAACGGCATCGCCGCCAGCACCGGACCGAACACCTCCTCGCGCGCCAGCTCGGAGTCGCGCGCGACGTGCTGATACAGCGCCGGCGCCACATAGAAGCCCTCGCTCGGCACGCCCTCGGCGATCCTGCCGGTCGCCACGCGCCTGGCGCCGCCGCTTTCGGCACGCGCCAGCATGTTTTCGATCCGCGTCTTCTGGACCGCGCTGATGACCGGACCAAGATCGAGATCCATCTCCGGCGTGCCGGCCGTGATCTTCTCGAAGCGGAGCGTGAGGTCGGCCAGGAAGCGGTCCCAGATCGAGCGCTCCACCAGCACGCGCGAGCCGGCCGAGCAGGTCTGGCCGGCGTTCTGCACGATCGCCGCGGCCACCGAGGTCAGCGCGGCATCGAGATCGGCGTCGGCGAACACGATCTGCGGCGACTTGCCGCCGAGTTCGAGCGTGCAGCCGATGTGGTTCCTCGCGGCCGCCGTCTGCACCAGCGTGCCGACCTCCGGGCTGCCGGTGAAGGAGATGAAATCGATGCCGTCATGCGCCGACAGCGCCGCACCCGCCTCCTCGCCAAGACCCGGCACGACATTGATCGCACCGGCCGGGAAGCCGGCTTCCGCCGCGAGCTCGGCAAGACGCAGCGGCACCAGACAGGCCTCCTCGGCCGGCTTGATCACGGTCGCGTTGCCCATCGCCAGCGCCGGCGCGACGGTGCGACCGAACATCTGGCCCGGATAGTTCCAGGGAATGATGTGGCCGGTGACGCCGAGCGGCTCGTACACCGTGGTGACGAAGAAGCCGTCGAGGAACGGGATGGTGTCGCCATGCACCTTGTCGGCGGCGCCGCCGTAATATTCGAAATAGCGCGCGACGGCGACGACGTCCGCCTTGGCCTGCTTCATCGGCTTGCCGGTATCGGCCGCTTCGAGCTTCGCCAGCTCCTCGGCATTGTCCTCGACGAGGCGGCCGAGCTTCGACAACAGGCGCCCGCGGTCCACCGCGGCGAGCCGGCCCCACGGGCCTTCCAGCGCGCGGCGCGCCGCCGCCACGGCAAGATCGATGTCGGCCGCGTCACCGGCGGCAATCGAGGCGATCACCTGTCCGGTCGCCGGCGCCAGCATCGCAATGCTGCGGCCCGACTGCGCGGGCTGCCACTTGTTGTCGATGAAGACGCCCTTGGCGGCAGGCAGTTTGACATTGGCGTTCATGGCAGCTCTCCGGCTTCTCTTTGCAGCTCGTCCGCGGGTCATATCAGACCTCGGCACGGCGCATCCCCTCGCGGCCGCGCGACAGCCGGTCGGCAATGGAGGCGTGTCACCAGGGCCGGACTGACCGGCCCCTCTCTCCGTTTGCGCTGCAGCGGTCATGATGCCCGATGGATGCGTCCGACGTTTCTGTCAGACAATCCGGGAGCCGTCCAGAACGGGACGTGGGGCGCACGAGAACGTGCGGCGCGCGGCCCTGCGGGGCTCGCGCGCGATCGGCCGCGACATGATCGTCGCAAGGCTCGTCATCTGGCTGACCGCCCGGTCCGCCATGCGGTCGGGAACGCTCGTGGCCGGCGCGCGATTACGCGCCGGTTCTCGCCTTGCTCGCCGCGATCTGGTGCAGCGCCCATCTCGCATTCTTGCGCACGTCGGGATCGAGATCGTCGGCGACCAGCGCGAGGTACGGCTCGCCGTCGGGCGCAGCGATCTCGCCGAGCGCAGCCGCCGCCTCCTTGCGCAGATTGGCCTGCTCGTGGGTGATGCATTGGCCGATCGGCCGCACCGCATGCGGCACCTTCATGCGTCCGAGGCTGCGGATCGCCTTCAGGCGCACCTGCCAGAACTCATCCGCCAGGCAGGCGATCAACGGATCGGCGGCGACTGCACCATTGACGTTGAGCCCGAGCGTCTCGGCCGCCATCTCCCGCACCATCCAGTCGGAATCCTTGAGCGCGCGTGTGATGGTCTCCGCGGCGATCTTCATGTGCGAGAAGGCGAGCGCGCTGACCGCCGCGCGCCGGACATGCGCATCGGGATCACTGATCAGCGCCGTCAGCGCCGGAATCGACTCCTCGAGCTTGAGGAAGCCGATGACGCCGATCGCCTGCACGCGGACCGCGGCATCCGGATCCTGCAGCGCCTCCAGCGCCGGCTTGAGCGTGTCCTTGCGCCGCAGCTCCTTCAGCGCGCGCAACGCGCCCATCCGGACGAAGGCGTGGGCATGCTTCACCAGCGGCAGGATGGCGTCGGCCGAAGCGGGATCCTTGAACTCGGCGAGACTGTCGGCGGCTGCCGATGCAACGATCCGCTCGGGATCGACGAGCAATTGGACCAGCGCCTCCGCCGCCTCCGGCCCGTCGAACTCGCCGAGCGCCATGGCGACCTGCTGGCGCACGCCGGCGTCGGGATCGGCGACCATCTTCGCCAGATGCGCGACCGCGGCGGGATCGCCGGAATGTCCCAACGCGATGATCGCGACCCGCCGCTCCGCCGGATCGGCGGCGCCGAGCCGCTCGTCGGCGTCGTCGAGATCGTCGTAGGATTCGAACGGGCTCGACATGATCACCTCAACAGATAGGGAATGTTGACGGTGACGGCGCCGGTCGGGCAATCCGCCTCGCAGGGCATGCAGTACCAGCATTCATCATAGGCCATGAAGGCCTTGCCGGTCATGTCGCTGATCCGGAGCACATCGAGCGGGCAGACGTCGACGCAGACCGTGCAGCCCTTGTCGGCGATGCATTTGGCGTCGTCAACGACGACCGGGACCGACGTCTGATAGGTCGCAAGAGGCATGTCTCGTTCTCCTTCTGATCGTCAGGCGCTGGCGCGGATGCGCTGCTTGTCGTAGAGGTCCTTCTCATCGTCCGCGATCGGCACGACATAGGGCTGCACCGCCCGCTTCTCGCTGGTCATGCGGCCGTCCAGCTTGCTCAGCAGCGTGTGACAGAACCAGTTCTCGTTGTCCTTCTCCGGAAAATCGGTGCGCCAGTGATAGAGCCCCCAACGGCTCTCCTCGCGGAACAGCGAGGCATGGGCGGCCATGTCCGCGCAATCCATGATCGACTGTACCTCCAGTGCGCGCAGCAGTTCATGCGCGTTGCGTGCGATCATGCGCTCCTGCATGTCCTCGCGGACCTCGGCGAGCCGGCGCATCCCGAGCTCGTACTTCCGCGTCACCTTCGGCGGCTGCAGATAGTCGTTGACCAGGCGCCGCGTCTTGTACTCGATCTGGTTCGGCGGAATGCCATCCTCGCGCTTGGTCGGCGCAAGCACGCGCTCGCGCTCCAGCGCGATCTCGGCGGCATCGATGTCGCCGAAATCATGATTGTCGGCGAACTCCATCGCGTCGAGCCCGGCGAACGAACCGTTGGTGAATGCGCCCAACATATAGTTGTGCGGAACGCTGGCCATGTCGCCGGCCGCATAGAGCCCGGGGACGGTCGTGCGGGCATTGTCGTCGACGAACACGCCCGACGCGCTGTGGCCGGAGCAGAAGCCGATCTCCGAGATGTGCATCTCGATCGATTCCTTGCGGTAGTCGACGCCGCGGCCCTCCTGAAACAGCCCCCGCGTGGGCCGCTCGACCTTGTGCAGGGTGTGCTCGATCTCCTCGATGGTCTTGTCGTGCAGGTGCTTGAGCTGCAGGAACACCGGCCCCTTGCCGGACAGCAGCTCGTTGTAGAATTCCAGCATCATCTGGCCCGACCAATAGTCGCATTCGATGAAGCGGCGATCCTCGTTGTTGGCGGTATAGGCGCCGAAGGGACCGGCGACATAGGCGCAGGCCGGACCGTTGTAGTCCTTGATCAGCGGATTGATCTGGAAGCATTCGAGATTGGCGAGCGCCGCGCCCGCGTGATAGGCCATCGCATAGCCATCGCCGGAATTGGCCGCATTCTCATAGGTGCCGAACATGTAGCCCGAGGTCGGCAGGCCGAGCCGTCCCGCCGCGCCCATGCACAGGATGACGGCCTTGGCCTTGATCACCAGCATTTCGGCGGTGCGAGTGTTGACGCTGACGGCGCCGGCGATGCGGCCATCGCTCGACTTCAAGAGCCGCGTCGCCATGTAGCGGTTGGAGATCAGGATGCGTGCGCGGCGCAGTTGCCGGTACAGCGCCTTCTTGACGGTCTCGCCGTTCGGCATCGGCAGCACGTAGGTGCCGATGTGGTGCACCTTCTTGACGGCATAGTCGCCGTTCTCGTTCTTGAGGAAGCGGATGCCGAAGCTGTCGAGCTCCTCGATGATCCCGTAGCAGCTCTGGGCGTATTTGTAGACCGCCTTCTGATCGACGATGCCGTCATTGGCGATCGTGATCTCCTTGGTGTATTGCTCCGGCGTTGCATAGCCGGGGATGACGGCGTTGTTCAGGCCGTCCATGCCCATCGAGATCGCGCCGGAGCGCTTGACGTTCGCCTTCTCCAGCAGAACGACGTTGGCCTTCGGATTCTTCATCTTGGCCTTCAGAGCGGCCATCGGGCCGGCGGTGCCGCCGCCGATCACCAGCACGTCGCAGGACACCTCCGAGAGGCCGTCGACGATCTCATCCATTGCCATTCTAAGCTCCTGCTTGGCCGGGGTCACACCGGTCCGGATCAGACTTGTTCAGCGGGGGCACCCGGCGATAGCAATTAGTTGTCGCCTGAGCGCATTTCTTCGCGCCGGCCAGTCAGCGCTCGACGAACGCCTTCTCGACCACGAAATGGCCGGGCGTGCTGTGGTTGCCTTCGACGAAGCCGCGGCCCTCCAGCATGGCCTGGAGCTCGGCCAACATCGCCGGGCTGCCGCAGAGCATGACGCGGTCGGTCTCGACATCGAGGTCGGGCTCGCCGATGTCGGCGAACATCTGCCCCGATGCGATCAGGTCGGTGATGCGGCCGCGGTTGCGGAACGGCTCGCGGGTCACCGTGGGGTAATGAAGCAGCCGGTTCCGGACCAGCGGTCCAAAGAATTCGTGGCCGCGCAGGCCATCGACGAGCTGCTCGCCATAGGCGAGCTCCGAGACCTGGCGGCAGCCATGGGCCAGCACGATGGTCTCGTAGGTCTCGTAGATGTCGGGATCCTTGACCAGGCTGGCGAACGGCGCCAGCCCGGTGCCGGTCGACAGCAGCAGCAGACGCCTGCCCTGAATCAGGTTGCCCGCGATCAGCGTTCCCGTCGCCTTGCGCCCCACCAGGATGCGATCGCCCTCTTTGATCTTCTGCAGCCGGGAGGTCAGCGGCCCGTCCGCCACCTTGATGCTGAAGAATTCCAGCTCCTCCTCGTGATTGGCGCTCGCCATGCTGTAGGCGCGCATCAGCGGCCGGCCGTCGACCTCGAGCCCGATCATCGCGAACTGCCCGTTCTGGAAGCGGAAGCCGGGATCCCGCGTGGCGGTGAAGCTGAACAGCGAATCGGTCCAGTGCCGGACCGACAACACCGTCTCGGTCTGAAAAGCGCTCATCGTCGTCTCCTGAGGCGCGGGGCGCGCCGTGTGGCGGTTGCTGACGACGATGTCGCGGAAACGGCGCGGTTCGGCAATTTCGAACGCGCCGCGGCGGTGGATTAGTTGCAAAGATTGTTCCGCGGGAAGGCGAGCGCGCGGCAACGAAGCACCTCGCGCTCTACATTCCGTCGAACGAGGCAATTAGTTGCTGGGGGCCCCGGTCCGTCTCCCCTAGCGTGACGACGCCGGCTTCGGCACAACCAGGAGGCGCCATGATTCCAGCCGATACCCTCAACAGCGAAGTCAGTCCCGACCTGGCGTCGTTACGGCTGCGGAATGCCGGCGGCGCTCCCGCGGAGCTGTCCGCCGAACGGCTGCGGCTGTCCTGCATGTGCGCGCATTGCAGGCGGGCCCGCCTCGACGGCCGCTTCCCGGCGCAGTTTCCCGGGATCGGCATCGTCGGGGTCGGAGATCTCGGTTACGGCTTGAACATCGCGTTTTCCGACGGCCACAATCGCGGCATCTATCCGAAATCATACCTTTGGGAACTCGTTGCCGCCTGAGGTGCGTCGCGCGGTGACGGATGGCACGAACATTGCTCCGCTTCTGATCAGTATGATCAATGCGGAGGCAAGACATGTTGCTGCAGGCAGCCAAATCAGCTGCGGACGCCGTGCCCTCTCCCATGACGTCAGCGCGCGCGGTGACCAGTTCGTCGCTCCTGCTCACCGAAAGCCAGCAATCCATCGGCGGCCCGCCGTCGCTGATCGAAAGGCTCAGCCTGCGCGAGCGTGAGCAGGTGCTCAAGCAGGGCCGCCGCAAGGTGCTGAACCGCGGCCAGACGCTGTTCAGCCAGGGCGCCAGGCACGACGGCATCTTCCTGGTCGAGAGCGGCCGCATCCGCGTGTTCTATACGTCGCCGCAGGGGCGCGAGATCACGCTGGCCTATTGGCATGTCGGCAATTTCGTCGGCGGTCCCGAGGTGTTCGACACCGGCGTGCATCAATGGTCCGGCATCGCCGCCAGCAACGCCAGCGTGATCCAGCTTCCCGGCAAGGAGCTGCGAACGCTGGTGGCGGAGATCCCCAATCTCGCGATCGGACTGATCGAGGGGTTGAGCTTCAAGGGAAAATGCTACTCCGCCCTGGCCCAGATGCTGGGGACGCGTTCGATCACCGAGCGGCTCGCTCATCTGCTGCTGCATCTCGTCGATCTCTATGGCGTGGACGATCCCGACGGCAAGGTCATTGCCGCGGCCTTCACCCATGCCGACATCGCCCACATGGTCGGGGCGACGCGGCAGTGGGTGACGATCAGCCTCAAGCGGATGCAGGAAAAGAATATCGTCCGCACCAGGCGTTCGCAGATCGTGGTCTGCCGGCCCGACGTCCTGGACGAGATGCGCGGGCAGGCCGCGGATTAGCCGGCCTGCTCATGCAAGCGGCTGTCATGAGCGAAATTGCCCAAGGAGTACGCAACCGGATTTTGACGGCAACTAATCCACCCGCTGCCGAACTCCGGATTTGCGCTCGTGGACGCGGCCTTCATCATGGCGCCATCAGCCATCCAACCGAACGGGGATGAGAATGGTCCGCTGCCGTCACGCGCTCTTGCTATCCGTCACCTGTCTGTCCCTGATCGCGGCGCAGCCCGTCGCAGCAGAGACAGTCACGATCGGCATAGGCACCCAGGACACCACGACCAACACGGTGACGGCCGGCACCATCGTACGGCAGCTTCACCTGCTGGAGAAGTATCTGCCCAAGGACGGCAAATACGCCAACATCAAGTTCGAGATCGAGTGGCAGAACTTCACCTCCGGTCCGCCCGTCACCAACGGGATGATGGCGAACAAGCTGCAGTTCGGCATGATGGGCGACTACCCGCTGATCGTGAACGGCTTCACCTTCGAGAACAATCCCGAGAGCAAGAGCCGGCTGATCGCCGTCGCCGCCTACAGCCTCGCCGGCTCCGGAAACGGCATCGTCGTTCACAAGGACTCGCCCTACTACGAACTCTCCGACCTCAAGGGCAAGCTGGTCAGCGTGCCGTTCGGCTCGGCCGCACACGGCATGGTGCTGAAGGCGCTTCAGGACGGCGGCTATCCGGCGGATTTCTTCCAGCTGGTGAGCCAGACGCCGGAGGTCGGCTCGACCAACCTGCAGGAAAAGAAGATCGACGCGCACGCCGATTTCGTGCCGTTCGCGGAACTGCTGCCGTTCCGCGGCTTTGCGCGCAAGATCTTCGACGGCGTCCAGACCAACCTGCCGACATTCCACGGCGTCGTCGTCCGCACCGACTTCGCGGAAAAATATCCCGAGGTCGTCATCGCCTATGTCAAGGCCGTGATCGCCGCCAACCAGTGGCTGCGCCAGGATCCGAAGGCGGCGGCCGAAAAGATCCAGGAATGGACCGGGATCAACAAGGAGGTCGTCTACATCTTCCTCGGCCCCGGCGGCAACATGACCACGGATCCGACGATCAAGCCGGCGCTGGTGGATGCCGCCGCAACCGACGTCAAGGTGTTGCAGAGCCTCGGCCGCATGAAAGAGTTCGATCCGAAGACATGGGTCGACGACAGCTACATCCGCAAGGCCTATGCCGAGCTGAAGCTGGACTACGACAAGGATCTCGCAAGCACCGCGAACTACGAAATCTCCGGCGAGGACAAGTTCTGCAACAGGCCGATCACCGAGCCGCGCAAGGCCGGCGAGGTCTGGGTCGACGGCGAGGGCATCATAGCCTTCAGCAGCGCGACCTGCACGCTCGGCGCCTATGCCGACTACAAGGCCAAGGGCAAGAAGATCAACGTCGCCTACGTCTTCGACACCGCGCGCGGCATCAAGCTGTTCGCCGACCAGGCGTTCTTCGCCGCGGCCAATGGCGAGATCGCGCCGTTCCTGCTGAAGAAGGATGCCGAGGCCTATGCCGCCAAGATCGGCGGCAAGGTGATGGGACTTGATGACGCCGTGAAGCTGGCGGTCGCGGGAGGCAAGACTTGAGCAGCCCCGCTTTGATGACATCCCCCGACCAGGCCGCGGCGACCGCCGCGCCTGGCACCGCGATCCCGCCGAGCCGTCCGGACGTCTCCGCCCGCGCGGCACGCTGGTTCCGGCTGAACCAGGACAGGCTGCAGTCGGTGCTGATCGGCACCGCGTCGCTGATCCTGTTCCTGATCGGCTGGCACCTGCTGACGACCTACCGCGTCGTCTTCTTCGTGAAGTTCACCAACGTGCCGGCGCCGCTGGCCGTCTATGCGAGCTTCACCAAGGCGATCCACGATCCGAAATTCCTGATGCACATCCTGCTCAGTTGCCGCCGGATCTTCATCGGGTTCTCGCTGGCCGCACTGGTCGGCGTGCCGCTCGGCCTGATCATGGGCCGCTTCAGGCTGGTGCACGAGATCGTGTTTCCGGTCGCCGAGGTGCTGCGTCCGATCCCGGCGATCGCCTGGGTCCCGATGGCGATCATGCTGTGGCCGACCAACGAGCAGAGCATCGTCTTCATCACCTTTCTCGGCTCGTTCTTTCCGATCCTGGTCAACACGCTGCACGGCATGACGCTGGTCGACCCCGTGCTGGTGCGGGCCGCCAAGTGCCTCGGCGCGCGGGAGACCGCGATCTTCCGCGAGGTCTATTTCCCGGCGTCGCTGCCGCACATCTTTACCGGCCTCACCGTCGGCATGGGCGTCGCATGGGTGTCGCTGATCGCGGCCGAGATGATCTCGGGGCAGTTCGGCATCGGCTACTTCACCTGGGAAGCCTATTCGCTGGTCCAGTATGCCGACATCGCGCTCGGGATGATCGCGATCGGCGTGCTCGGGCTCGGCTCGAGCCTCGTGATCCGCGCAGCCGGACAGTTGGTGATGCCCTGGAGGTCGCGATGAGCCAAGCCGCAGCGGATACGAGACAGGGCCATATCGAGGTCTGCAACTTCGCCCTGAGCTACGAGACCATCGACGGCGCCGTCGAGGCCGTCACCGACACGCAGATCCACGTCGAGCCTGGTGAGTTCGTCTCGATCGTCGGACCGTCGGGTTGCGGCAAGTCGACACTGCTCAACGCCGTCGCGGGTTTCCTCAAACCCACCAGCGGCGTCGTCACGGTCGACGGCCATGCCGTGACGGGTCCGAGCGCCGAGCGCGGCATGGTGTTCCAGCAATATTCGCTGTTTCCCTGGAAGACGGTGCGCGAGAACGTCGAGTTCGGGCTGAAGATGCGCGGCATGCCGAAGTTCGAGCGCGCACGCGCGGCGCGCACTCTGCTCGGGCTCGCCGGCCTCGAGGCGTTCGAGAACCATTATCCCGAGCGCCTCTCCGGCGGCATGAAGCAGCGCGTCGGCATCGTGCGCGCGCTCGCCACCGGTCCCAAGGTGCTGCTGCTCGACGAGCCGTTCGGCGCGCTCGACGCGCAGACCCGCATCATCATGCAGCAGATCCTCACCAACATGTGGCAGCGGCTGAAGATCTCGGTGCTGTTCGTCACCCACGACATCGACGAGGCGATCTTCCTGTCCGACCGCGTCTACTGCATGACCGCGCGCCCGGGCTCGATCAAGGCCGAAATCCAGATCCCGCTCGAGCGGCCCCGCCAGCAAGCGATGATGATGTCGTCGGAGTTCCTGGCGCTGCGGCGCGGGCTGATGTCGCTGATCCGCGAGGAAAGCCTGAAGGCGATGGGCGGCGAGATCACCGATCTCGGCATGCAGGGACTCAGTATCGAGCTGCAGGGCCAGTCGATCGCCGAAATCCTCTGAGGCGCTCGATCCGCGACGTCCGCTCCAGCTGCGCCCGAAATCGCCCGATGGTCGCATCCGGGCGGGCGCATCAGTGCTGGCGTCCCTGCCGGTCCTGACGCAGAATGCCGGAAAGCCAAACAAGGACATCGCAGGGGAGTGCCCGGATCCGTCAGCATCGACATCGGGCGCGAGTTGCTCGCAGGCGCACACGAAGGGGTCCAGGCGAACGCGCACCGGCTGTGCATCGCACGGCACGGACGACGTTCGAGATCCTGCCAGTGTCGCCGTCGGGCGCGGCTGCTCTCCAGGCGCAACTGAGAGGAAGCCAATGCAGGGCACCATCTATCCGAGCCTCAAGGATCGGGCCGTCCTCGTGACCGGCGGCGGCTCCGGCATCGGGGAAGCGATCGTGCGCAATTTCCTCGGCCAAGGCGCGCGTGTCGGATTCATCGACATCGATCTGGAGGCGTCGCAGCAGCTGCTGGCGAGCCTGCCTGCGGAGGCCAAGGTGCACTTCGAGCATGCCGACCTTCGCGACATCGGTGCGCTGAGGGCCGCGGTCGCCGGCGCCCGTGCGGCGCTGGGGCCGATCACCATTCTGGTGAACAACGCCGCGCGTGATGACCGCCACGCGATCGAGGACGTCACGCCGGACTATTGGGACGAGCGCATCGCCGTGAACCTCAAACATCAGTTCTTCGCGGCCCAGGCGGTCGCGCCGGACATGATCCAGGCCGGAGGCGGCGCGATCGTCAATCTCGGTTCGGTGAGCTGGGTGCTCGGCCAGGGCAACATGCCCTGCTACACCACGGCGAAGTCGGCGATCCAGGGACTGACCCGCGCCCTCGCCCGCGATCTCGGACCCAATAACGTGCGGGTCAATTCCATTCTTCCGGGCTGGATCATGACCGAGCGGCAGCAGAGACTCTGGCTGACGCCCGAGGGCGAGGCCGAGCTCATGCGCCGCCAATGCCTCAAGCGCAAGCTCGTGCCGGACGACATCGCCCGCGTGGTGCTGTTCTTCGCCGCCGACGACAGCGGCGCCTGCACCAACCAGAACTACATCGTCGACGGCGGCTGGGCCTGAGGCTCGACCATCATCACGAAGCCACGAGGTGCGGTCCGGTGCTGCCGCGTGCGACGATCTCGAAGCCGAGGTCGATCCGCCGCGTTCTCGGCCGCTTGCCGGTGGCGATCACCTGAAGCACCAGTTCGGACGCCACGCGCCCCATGTCGGCGCGCGGCGTCAGCACGGTCGACAGCGGCGGATTGGAGGCCGCCGCGAATTCCAGGTCGTTGAAGCCGATCAGCGACATCCGGCGCGGGACCTCCAGCCCCGCCTGCTGGCAGGCGAATAGCGCACCAAGCGCGATGTTGTCATCGCAGCAGAAGATCGCATCGGGAACTTCGCTCGCGAGCATCTCCTCGGTCAGCTTCCGCCCCAGCGAGATCGTCGCCTGCGCCGGCAGCCAGGCCACCAGCGACGTGCCGTCCAGCCCCGCTTCGGCCAGCGCCGCGCGATACCCCTCGAGCCGGGCGCGGGCCCGGTCGTCGCGCTGTCCCGAGAGATAGGCAATCCGCCGATGTCCCAGCTCGATCAGGAAGCGGGTCGCGGCGTAGCCGCCCTGGCGCTGCGAAAGTCCGACATTCAGATCGATCGGATCGTCGGTCAGCTCGAACGTCTGCACCACCGGAATCCGCGAACGTTCGAGAACGCGCCGCGCGGCCCGCGTCTGGTTCACTCCGACCAGGATCAGCGCCTCGATGTTCTGGCCCAGCAAGGTCCTGATCGCGCCCTCTTCCTCCTCCGCCGAGTAGCGGCTGCTGACGACGACGGGGCGAAAGCCGAGCGGCAGCAGGGTGTCGTAGATCGCCTGCAGGTAGTCCGCGAAGATGCCGTTGGAGAGCGACGACACGACGATGCCGATCGAATGCGTGCGGGTCGAGGCGAGCCGGCTCGCCGCGAAGTTCGGCACATAGGCCAGCCTGTCGACCGCGGCATCGATCCGCTTGCGCAACTCCGGCGACACCATATCGGGCCGCCGCAGCGCCCGCGACACAGTGACAGCGCTGACATGGGCGATGCGCGCGACGTCCTCCAGCGTGGTGCGACGCTTCTGAGACATGATCCTTGCAACATTGATTCACGCGGATTTGTCCGAACCATATTCATGACATGCGGCCGGCCGCTTGGCAAAAGCCGCGCGACGGTAATTGACAGCGCTGTCATTGATCAGTAACGCTTGGCGGGTCGAGACGACGAGTAATGCTCGCACAACCTCCGGAAACAAAGAGGCGTCTCGCACATGCGTCATTGATTTGGCGCCACAACAACAGGGGAGGTCACGAATGTCGTCCAAGTCGATGAGGGCGCGATGCCTTGCCACTTGTGCATCGCTGGTGTTGGTCACGGCGTTTGCCGGCAAGGCGCTGGCGGAGCCGGAGATGGTCAAGGGACCGGCGACCGAGCCTGAATGCATGGTGCCGTGGACCACGGACACCAAGTTCTTCAAGTTTCCGGCCAAGAAGGGCCCGTACCGCATCGCACTGGCGAACGGCTACATCGCCAATACCTGGCGCATCCAGATGATCCAGACCGCGAAGGCCTATGCGGCGCAGCCGGAGGTCAAGGCCAAGCTGAAGGAATTCAAGGTCGTCTCGACCGGCGAGGACGTACCGGCCCAGATATCGGCAATCAACAACTTCATCGATTCCGGCTATGACGCCATTGTCGTCAACGCGCAGAACCCGACCGCGTTCGGGCCGGTGATCAAGCGCGCCAAGCAGGCCGGCGTGATCCTCGTCGCCTTCGACAACATCCTCGCGACGGAAGATGCGATCAACGTCAATGTCGACCAGAAGGGTCTCGGCGAACTCTGGGCGAAGTGGCTGGTCAAGAACGTGCCCGGCGGCGGCAAGGTGCTCGAGGTGCGCGGCGTCGCCGGCACCTCGGTCGACACCGATCGGCACAACGGCTTCCACTCCGTTCTCGATGCCTCCGGCAAGAAGTGGCAGGTCACCGAGGTCGTCGGCAAATGGGACGACGGCGTCGCCCAGAAGGCCACGGCGGATGCGATCGCGACCAATGGCCCGTTCGATGCGATTTCCGGCCAGGGCGGCGACACCGGCATCGTGCAGGCCATGCTCGACGCCAAGCACAAGATGGTGCCCTTCGGCGGCGAGACCGAAAACGGCTTCCGCAAGTTCTGCGCCGCCAAGGCGTCCGAAGGCCTGAAATGCTCTTCCGCCGGTACCGGACCTGCGCAGGTCGCGGTCGCGATCAAGGTCGCGCTCGCCGCGTTGGAAGGCAAGGTGGTGCCGCAATCGGTCAAGCTGCCGCTCGCCGTCGTCGAAGATCCGAACTTCAAGAAGGATCAGGACTACTTCCCGGCCCAGTCCGACAACTTCTTCGTCGGCAACTCCTTCCCGACCTGCGGCATCAACTTCACGGCGCAGGAGATCATGGGTCAGTCGAAGGAAAATCAATAGGCCGGTGTGATCGCTGGTCCGCGAGTTCTCTCGCGGCCAGCCCGTCCCTATTGCCCAAACGACTGAGGGAGCAAGCATGATCGCGGCCGAGCCGCTGTTTCGCGCCGAAGGACTGTCCAAGCGCTACGGCGGCGTGATCGCTCTCGACGGTGCGGACCTGGAGGTCCATCCCGGCCGCATCCACGCCATTCTCGGCGAGAACGGCGCCGGCAAGTCGACGCTGATCAAGCTGATGGTCGGCGTGGTCGCGCCGGACGAAGGCCGGATGACGCTTGAAGGACGCGCGGTCGCCTTCAGCGGTCCCTCCGCCGCGAACGATGCCGGCGTCGTCTGCATCTTCCAGGAGCTGTCGCTGATCCCCGACCTGTCGGTCGCCGACAACATCATGATCTCGCATCCGCCGACGCGGTTCGGCATGATCGACCGGCGCGCCCAGCGCCGACTTGCCGAGGAGGCGCTGCACCGCGCCGGCGCCAGCGACATTCACCCGCGCGCGCTGGTGAAGGACCTGCCGCTGTCGCGCCGCCAGATGGTCGAGATCGCGAAAGCCCTGTCGCGGCAGCCGAAGATCCTGATCCTCGACGAGGCAACCTCGGCGCTGACCGCATCCGACGTGACCAAGGTGTTCAAGGTGCTGAAGCGCCTGCGCAGCGAGGGGCTGGCGCTGCTCTACATCTCCCATCGCATGCACGAGATCGCGGAGCTCGCCGACGATTGCAGCGTGTTCCGCAACGGCCGCCGCATCTCGACCTTCCGGGCCGGCACCAAGACGGATGCCGAAGTGATCGAGCTGATGATCGGCCGTGAGTACAAGCATGCCTTCCCGGAAAAGCCGCCGCGCAAGACCGATGGGCGGCCGCCCGCGCTGCAATGCAGGAGCATCAGTTGGGGCGACCGGCTGAAGGACATCTCGTTCTCGCTGCAGGCCGGCGAGATCATCGGTCTCGGCGGGCTCGACGGCCAGGGCCAGCGCGAGCTGCTGCTGGCGCTGTTCGGCGTGCTGCGCGACTGTCGCGGCGACATTCTGATCGACGGCAACAAGGTGACGATCGACAGCCCCGTCACCGCCAAGTCGGAGCGCATCGGCCTCGCCCTCATTCCGGAGGACCGCAAGACCGAAGGACTGATGCTGCCGATGTCGGTGCGCGACAATCTCTCGGCCGCCGCCTTCGACCGGTTCGCGACATTCGGCATCATCGACCGGCAGCGGCAATCGATGCTGATCGAGGAGATGATCCGCCTGATCGAGATCAAGACCGCCTCCCCCGACCTCGCCGTCAGCGCACTCTCCGGCGGCAACCAGCAGAAGGTGGTGATCGCGAAATGGCTGATGAACAAGCCGCGCATCATCCTGCTCAACGATCCGACGCGCGGCATCGACGTCGGCACCAAGCAGGAGATCTACCGGCTGCTGCGCCGGCTTGCCGACGAGGGCGCCGCGATCCTGCTCTATTCGACCGACTATGACGAGCTGATCGGCTGCTGCGACCGCGTGCTGGTGATGTACGATGGCGCGATCAGGCGCGAGCTCGCGGGCGCCGAGATCACCGAGCGCGCGCTGGTCAGCAGTGCGCTCAATGTCGACGAAGGCGAGCGAGCGGAAGCGAGTCTGGCATGACCGAGTGGCGGTACTGGCTCTCCGAACAGCGCGGCACCCTGCTCGCGATCGGGATCTTCGTCGCGATGTTCCTGCTCTATGCGACCAATCATCCGGCCGGCTTCAGCGCCAACATGGTGCAGACCGCGGCCAACAAGGCGACGCTGCTGGCCTTTGTCGCGATGGCGCAGGCGATCGTGGTGATCACCGCCGGCATCGATCTGTCCGTCGGCATGATCCTGACCCTGACCAACTGCCTTGCATCCTGGATCGTGGTCGGCACCGCCACCGAAACCGCGCTCGGCGTGGCCGGCGTGCTCGGCACCGGCATCGTCTGCGGCATGATCAACGGCGCGATCGTGATCTTCGGGCGCCTGCAGCCGATCGTGACGACGATCGCCACCGGGGCGATGTACTACGGCATCGCGCTGTTCCTGCGGCCCAATCCCGGCGGATCCGTCAACGAGACGCTGGCGGATGCCTTGACGGGAAGATTGTTCGGCGTGCTGCCCACGAGCCTCGTGGCACTGGCTGCGGCGGCGCTGCTGATCTGGGTTCCCTATAGCCGCTCGGTCGTCGGCCGCGCCGCGTTCGCGACCGGCTCCTCCGAGGTCGCAGCCTACATGTCCGGCGCGCCGATCCGCGCGGCCAAGTTTGTCGCCTACACCTTGGCTGGCCTATTGTCGGCGATCGGCGGCCTGTTCCTGACGTTCTTCTCCTACACGGGCGAAGCCGCCTATGCGAGTGGCAATGCCTACACGCTGTTCTCGATCGCGGCCGTGGTGCTCGGCGGCGTATCGCTGATGGGCGGACGCGGCAGCGCGATCGGGGCGATCTTCGGCGCGCTCGCCTTCCGCACCATCGGCGATCTGCTGTTCGTGTTCGATTTCGATCCGCTGTGGCAGCCGCTGTTCCAGGGTCTCGTGCTGATGCTCGCGGTCTCGATCGGCGCGTTCGGTCTGGTGCGGGTGCGCAATCGGCTGGAGTGGTTCGGATGAGCGACGCAACGGCACCACGACCGACCCATCGCGGGATCGCCATGCTGCGTCGGATCGATCCGGCGGTGGCGGCCTCGTTCGGCTGCATCCTGCTGCTGCTGCTGGTGGGCAGCCTCTATTCGCGCAGCTTCCTGTCGCCGGATTATCTGCTGCAGCAGTTGAAGGTCGCGAGCTTCCTGGGCGTGATCGCCACCGGCATGATGCTGGTGATCCTGCTCGGCCAGATCGATCTCTCGGTGCCCTGGGTTGTCACGACGGGCGCGATGATGGCCTGCGCGGCGGCCGCCCATGGCACGACCGGCGCCATCATCGCGATTCCCTGCGGCATTCTCTGCGGAGCCGCCATCGGTCTCCTGAACGGCATCGGCGTCGCCTATCTGCGCATTCCCTCGATGATCATCACCCTGGCGACCAACGCGGTCGCGCAAGGGCTGATGGTCGCCTACACCGGAGGCTTCGCGCCGCAGGATTCCGCCTCCAAGGCGATGCGCTATCTCGCCACCGGCAATATCGTGCCCGGCCTTCCCAACGCGGTGCTGGTGTGGGCGATCATCGGCGGCGCCGCGATCTGGCTGCTGTCGCGGACCACGTTTGGCCGCGCCATCTATGCCATCGGCAATCGCGAGCGCGCGGCCTATCTCTCAGGGATCGATACACGCCGCATCACCATGCTGGCGTTCGCGCTGTCCGGCGCCCTCTCCGCCTGCGGCGGCGTTCTGCTCGCGGGCTACGCCTCGAAGGCGGCGCAGTCGATGGGCGACGCTTATCTGCTGCCCTCGATCGCGGCCGTCGTGCTCGGCGGCACGCACATCCTCGGCGGCCGCGGCAGCTATCTCGGCACCGTCGCCGGCGTCGTGCTGATCACCCTGCTGCAATCCATTCTGTCGGTGATGCAGATCAGCGAGGCCGGTCGCCAACTGATCTACGGCGCGGTGATCATCCTGATGCTCCTGATCTACGGCCGCCAGAAGCTGTGATGCATGCGACGTCGCGACGGACTTTGCTGACGGCGACCACCTCTCGCGCAAGCCCGCGAGCGATCGGCCGCTGACCCCACAGCACCACCACAAGTAGCTCGCCCGCAACGACTGGCGAAGCCCTTCAAACCAAAGCTGCCTCGGATTCGCTCTCGGTCTCTTCTCACCGATTCACCCGCTTTCTATGGGCGCGAAGGCGGCCTCATCGCCGAATGTGCTTTCCTGTCCGGCACAACCGAAACAGGGTTCCAGGCTACGCTTGATTAAGCATCGTTGCACGGTATCTGCGTATTTTACCCGCCGAGGTTGATTTATTGGCCCGACCGGCCGTAACAAGACACCGACGGGAAACAAATCGAAATCCATTTGAAATGTGAGAGCGGACGACAATGTCGGACACCGCAGCCGGTGGTCTATTGCCTGATCTCAGCCGCCGCTGGCTCCCCTGGACAAAGAGCGTCTTGCAACGGGCGCATGACAGCGAGGATGCCGCGACGGCCTGGGCCGTGTTCCGGTTCAACTGGGCTGTCATGACAGCTCTTTGGGTGCTGTTCGGACTGTGCCTGATCTTCACGGATTTTCGCATCGAACCCGTCGGCTACATCATCGTGCTATCGACATCGGCCATCTATGGTGTCATCGGCTACGCCAACGCACGGTCGGCGCGGCGTGCCAAACCCTGGATGTTCTCATTCCTGACGGGAATGGCCCAGACCACACTGGCATCCACCGTGCTGGCATCACTGTCCTACATTGCGACGGCCGCCAACCTGCCGCTTCAGGACGCCAACCTGCTCGCCCTCGATCGCGCCCTTGGCTTCGACTTTCGCGACTACTTGTCGTTCGTCAATGACCGCCCCTGGGCCGTCCTGAGCCTCGCGTTCGGCTATCGATCCATTTCCTGGACGATCTGCATCATCGTCGTGGCCCTTCCCTTGCTGGGCCACTATCGCCGGTTCGCGGAGTTCAACCTCGCGATCAGCCTGACGCTGGCGCTGACCTGCATCATCACCTTGTTTGTCCCTGCACTCGGCGTGTATCACGCGTTGGAGCTGCCGCCGTCCGCCTACGCAAACCTCATCCCGCAGGCCTATTTCGACACGGCGCGCGAGGTGCCCCTGGTTCGCGATGGGACGCTGCGCCTGTTGGATACCAGCCATCTCGCGGGGATCGTGACCTTTCCGAGCTTTCACGCGGCAGCCGCGGTCCTCGACGGCTGGGCATTGTGGTCATTGCGCTGGTTGCGACCGTTCAATGTCCTGATCCACGGCGCGATGCTGCTCTCGACCCCAATCGGCGGCGGACATTTCCTCGTCGACATGATCGCCGGCATCGCGATCGCGACGGCGTCGATCTGCATCGCGCGCCGTGTTGCCCTGAGGCTACGCGAACGCCACGCCACGTTTCCGCGCCGCATGCTGCGACATCCATTGCCTCAGACCTGAAGGATTTGGACAAGGCGGGTGTCTGTGGCACATCCGCCGGAGCTGCATCGGCGAAAAAGTGCCGGCGGCTCCTCTCATACTTCGAGCCACTCCTGCCGGACCGCGGTGTTGGCCTTGAGCTGATCCGGTGTCCCTTCGAACACGACGCGGCCGTGGCCCATGACATAGACGCGTTTCGAAATGCGCATCGCGATCGAGAGCTTCTGCTCGACGAGCAGGATCGCGACGCCCGCCGCTGCGATCCGGGCAATCAGATCGCCGACCTGCTGCACGATCAGCGGCGCCAGACCTTCGGTGGGCTCGTCGATCATGATCAGGTCAGGGTCGCCCATCAGCGTGCGGCAGGTGGTCAGCATCTGCTTCTCGCCGCCCGACAGCACACCCGCAGGCGTATCGGCGCGCGCGGCGAGGTTGGGAAACATGTCGAGCATGTCCTGAAGGCGCCACTTCCCCGGCCGCCGCGTGTCCTTGATGCCGAGCACGAGGTTTTGCCGAACGGTGAGGCTCGGGAAGATGTCACGGTGTTCGGGCACATAGCCGAGCCCAAGGCGCGCGATCTTGTAGCTGGGCAAGCCGGCAATGTCCCGGCCCTTGAAGCGGATCGTCCCCTGCGGACTGACCTCGCCCATGATCGCCTTCACAGTGGTCGAGCGGCCGACACCGTTGCGGCCGAGCAGGCTCACGACTTCGCCGGCGGCGACGTCGAGGTCGACGCCCTGCAGAATATGGCTCTTGCCGTAGTAAGCGTGGAGGTTCCTGACCTCGAGCATCAGTGGGCCTCCTCACCGAGATAGGCTTCCTTCACCTTCGGGTCGCGACGGATCTCCTCCGGCGTGCCCGACGCGATGATGTGGCCATAGACCAGCACCGAGATGCGATCGGCGAGACCGAATACCACGCTCATGTCGTGCTCGACGATCACCAGCGTCCGCCCCTCGGTGAGCCGCCGGATCAACGAGACCGCGCGCTCGGTCTCCGCGTGGCTCATCCCGGCGGTCGGCTCGTCGAGCATGACGACCGTCGCGCCGCTCGCGATGGTGACGCCGATCTCCAGCTCGCGCTGCTCGGCATAGGTCAACAACCCCGCGGGAATGTCACGCCGATGCGTGAGATGGATGTCATCGAGGATCTGGGCGGTTCGCTCGCGCACCTCCGGCAGGCTGTCGACGTTCTTCCAGAACGCGTAGCGATGTCCGGTCGCCCACAGCACGGCGCATCGGACGTTCTCCCACACGGTCATGCGAGCGAACACGTTGGTGACCTGGAACGAGCGCGACAGGCCGCGCCGATTGATCTCGAACGGCCGCAGGCCGGAGATGAGCGTGCCGTTCAGCCTCACCTCGCCGGAGGTCGGCCTGATGTGTCCGCTGATCAGGTTGAACGTCGTGGACTTGCCGGCGCCGTTCGGGCCGATGATGGCGTGGCGCTCGCCCTTGGTGACGCTGAGATTGAGGTCGCGGATGACGCCGACATTGCCGAAGCGCTTTTCGACGGCGCGAACTTCGATCGCTGCGGTCATGCCAGATACCCCCGATCACGCGCCACGGTGGCGGCCCTGTCCCAGGCTCCGGCGATCCGCTGCCACGTCGACCGCGCGACAAAGAAGCCGGCGACCACCAGAATCGCGGCGACGCCCCATGTCGCCGGCGATTGCGGATTGAAGGCCACGCCGAACAGGTTGATGGCGTCACCACCCGAATAGCGCGCGACCGTCTCGATGGTCAGGATGACGCCGTAGGCGAGCGCCGCGGTCGGCACGACCGCAACGAGATAGGACGGGATCACCATTCCGAGCGTTCCGGCACGGACCAGCGGCCGGTGCATCATCAGCAGACCGGCAATGCCACCGGGTGAGAACATGACGATGCCGATGAAGATGATGCCAAAGTAGAGCTGCCATACGCTGGTGAGGCTCGTCAGCCCGAGCTGGAGATAGGTCACCAGGATCGCGCCGAGGATCGGACCGAAGAAGTAGGCCGTCCCGCCGATGAAGGTCGCGAACAGCACCAGGCCCGACTGGATTGCACCGAGATAGGCGGAATTCGCGATCTCGAAGCTGATCGCCGCGAGGCCGCCCGCGACCCCGGCGAAGAATCCGGCAAAACAATAGGCGAGATAGCGGACGACGTGCGGGTCGTAGCCGATGAACTGGACCCGTTCGGGATTGTCGCGCACCGCATTGCTGATCCGCCCCAGGGGCGTCCGGGTCAGCGCATACATCGCGATTGCCGACAGCACCAGCCAGAACGCGATCAGGTAATAGACCTGCAGCTGCGGCCCGAAGGTCCAGCCAAACATGCGCGGCAGAGCGGTGCGGTCCGTGGTGATGCCGGCTTCGCCGCCAAACACCGAGCGCAGGATCAGCGACGACGACGCCACGAGTTCGCCGATGCCGAGCGAGATCATCGCAAACACCGTGCCGGCGCGCTTGGTCATGACCCAGCCGAGGATGATCGCGAACGCGAGGCCGCCCAGCCCGCCGAACAGCGGAATGAAGGGCAGCGGAATCGGCCAGCCATGCGCCACCACCGCATTCATCATGTGACAGGCCGCGAAGCCGCCCAGGCCGTAGTGAACCGCGTGACCGAACGACAGCAATCCGGTCTGACCGAGGAGGATGTTGTAGGAGAGCGCGAAGACGATCGCGATCCCGATGAGGCTGAACGAGGTCAGCGATCCGCCCGAATTGAAGAGCAGCGGCAGCACGATCAGCGCCACCACGCCGATCACCCAGACGGCATAGAAGCGGAGACGGGATCCGGCGGGCTTTGCCGCGAGATGAGACGCGGAGGTCACTGCTGCGGTCATGATTCGCGAGTCCCCATCAGGCCCACGGGGCGCACGATCAGGACGAGCACCAGCAGCAGGTAGGGAACGATCGGTGCGACCTGCGCGATCGTCACGTTCCAGATGTCGGTGAGCACCGATGGCCCGGCGGATGGATCGAGCGGGCCGAAGGCGCTTGCCAGCGAGCCGTTCAGCGCGACGGCGAAGGTCTGCACCAGGCCGATCACCAGCGAAGCGATGAAGGCGCCCGGCAGCGAGCCCAGGCCGCCGAACACGATCACCACGAACAGGATCGGCCCGAGCGCCGCGGCCATGTCGGATTGCGTCACCAGAGCGGGACCGGCGATGACGCCGGCGAGACCGGCCAGCGCGCTGCCGACCCCGAACACCACCATGAACACGCGTCCGACATTGTGGCCGAGATGGCCCACCATGTGGGGATGGGTCAGCGCCGCCTGAACGATCAGGCCGACCCTGGTGCGCTTGAGCACGATCAGCAGCGCCACGAAGATCGTCACCGACACCGCCAGCATGAACAGCTTGTAGGCCGGATAGTTGGTCGAGAAGATCGTGAACGCGGGAAAGTCCAGCAGCGTCGGGACGCGATAGTCGAGCGGCGTCTTGCCCCAGATCATCGAGACGACTTCCTCGATCGCGAATGCAAGGCCGAAGGTCAGCAGCAGCTCGGCGACGTGGCCATGCTTGTGCGTGTTGCGGAGCCCGTAGCGCTCGACGGCCATGCCGATGGCCCCGACGAGGAGCGGCGCCAGCAGCAGGGCCGGCCAGAAGCCGACCCATTTCGTGAGCTGGAAGCCGAAAAAGGCGCCGAGCATGTAGAAGCTGGCGTGAGCAAAATTGAGCACCCCCATCATGCTGAAGATGACGGTCAGCCCGCTCGACAGCAGGAACAGCAGCATGCCGAACAGCACGCCGTTGAGGGTGGAGATGACGATGAGTTCAAGCACGGTGCACCCGCGAATGTCCGGGGCTTCGATGCCCCGCCGCTCATTCCCTAACAGATCGACGCAGGGCCGACGCCGCTTCCCGCACGGTGAGGACGTGCGGGAAGCCAGCGCGGATCGGTTACGGCCGCGCCATCTTGCACGTCGTCGACACCATGGCCTGGGGCGTATCGACCCTGGAGACCAGGTGCCATCCCCAGCCGGTGTTCTCCTCGTCGAACGGCTCGTTCGCCGCGAGCTTGCCGAAGGACGAGACGTAGATCGGCTGCAAGAACTGGTGATCATCCTTGCGCATGAAGCCGGTGCCGCCATCCAGCACCTCGAGCTTGAGGTCCTCGAGCGCGGCCGCGACCTTCACCGGATCGATGGAGTTGGCCTTCTCGGCCGCCGCCTTGAACATGCGCATCTCGTTGACCGCCCGCGGATACCACAGCGACATGTTGACCTTGGCGCGGAACGCCTTCTCGTAGTCCATCGCAGCCTGATGGCCCGAATTGGCGAAGCCTTCGGTGAGCTGGAAGACCTGATGATCCAGGCCCGTCTGCTTGATGGCGGTCGGGCCGCCGGCGCCGCCCGCATAGTAGGTGTACCAGTTGACCTTCAGGCCGGCATCCGCGGCGGCCTTGAGCAGCAGCGCGATGTCCTGGCCCCAATTGCCGGTGATGACGCTGTCGGCGCCGGACGCCTTGATCTTCGCAATGTAGGGCGAGAAGTCCGTGATCTTCAGCAGCGGATGCAGCTCGTCGCCGACGATCTGGACGTCGGGTCGCTTCGCCGCCAGCATCTTGCGCGCATCGCTGCGGACCGACTGGCCGAACGAATAGTCCTGATTGATCAGATACACCTTCTTGATGGAAGGGATGTCCTTCATGTAGTTGGTGAGCGCCTCCATCTTGATGTCCGAGCTGGCGTCCCAGCGGAAATGCCAGTAGCTGCATTTCTCGTTGGTCATGCTCGGATCGACGGCGGCATAGTTGAAGTACAGCACTTCCTTGCCGGGGTTGCGCGTGTTGTGCTTGTTGACGAAATCCTCCAGCGCGAGCCCGACGGATGATCCGTTGCCTTGCGTGATGTAGCGGACGCCGGCGTCGATCGCCTTCTGGGCCTGGATCAGGCTCTCTTGCGGATTGGTCTTATTGTCGAACGGCACGATCTCGACCTTGTGGCCGAGAATGCCGCCCTTGGCGTTGAGCTCGTCGGCCAGGTATTGGAACGTCTTCAGGCCACCCTCGCCGATGCTGGCGCCGCCGCCGGACAGCGGATCGATATAGCCGATCTTGACGGTGTCTTCGGCCTGCGCGGCATGACCGAGCATCGGGACGATCAGGGCAATGGCTAAAGTTAACTTGCGCATAGTCTTGTTTCCTCGCTGGCTGTCGACTTCAGTCGATCGATACGCATGATCGCGCAATTTGAAGAAGCACTGAGCAGAATAACGGCCGGATGACAAGCTCGGCATGACGTGAACGCCAGTTGCAGCTCCGGCAATGTGGAGGACAGGCCGCCCGCCGCCGATCGGACGTTTCATTCGGCGGAATGTTGGCGTCCACATATTGGACGAACCCGCCGGGCACCCGGGGGGTGACAAGCGCTGCCCCGTTCATGTCGCTTGTTCCGCAAGCTGGGACAGCGCGGCGTAGGTTCCACGCTGATAGACAGGAAGAGCACGGCGGCCGGCAGCACCGCGCCCAGTGGCAATCGTGGCCCCTGTTCCCGCCGAGACCGGCACGTGATGCTGAATCAGATAGATCATGATCAGGTCATTGACGGGATCGGCCTGCCACCAGGTGCCGAAGATGCCCGGCCAGGTGATCGTGCCCGGTGCGCCACAGGCATAGGGATTGCCGGCGGCATCCTCGACGATCGCAAGCCCTAGCCCAAATCCGCAGGTCTGCCACAGCGGCATGCCGGCGAAGGGAATCTGGCGCTGCGCGTCAATCAGCCGGTTGGTGCGCATCAGGTTGACGGTTTCGGGCCGCAACAGCCTGACGCCGTCCAGCTCGCCGCCTCCGAGCAGCATGCGCGCGAACCGATGATAATCGGGCGCGGACGAGATCAGCCCGCCGCCGCCCGGCGTATAGGACGGCGGCTCGTCATACATGACCGGCTCGACCTTCGCGAGCCGCCCCGCCGTCTCGTCATGTCCGTACAGGCTCGCCAGACGATCTCGCTTGGCGTGCGGCAACCAGAAATCGCTGTCGACCATGCCGAGCGGCGCGAAGATGCGCTCCTGTAGCACCTGCCGAAGCGGCCTGCCTGCGACCCGGCCGATCAGGAAGCCGAGCACGTCGGTCGAATGACCGTAGTGGAAGCAGTCGCCGGGCTGATACGCCAGCGGCAGCGTGCCGAGCGCCGCGAGCCATTCGTCGGGCGTCGACCGGTTCATCGCGGGATCACCGAGCGTGCGCTCATAGGCGACCTTCAACGGGCCTTCCGAGAAGAACGCGTAGGCGATGCCCGAGCGGTGCGTGAGCAGATCCTCGATGGTGATCGCGCGCCGGGCGGGCACGGTCTCGTCAAGCGGGCCGGCGGCGTCACGCAGGACCCGCAGATCGGCGAGCTCTGGAATCCAGCGGGAAATCGGGTCCGCCAAGGCGATCCTGCCTTCCTCGACCAGCATCATCGCCGCCACCGAGGCGATCGGCTTGGTCATCGACGCGATCCGGAACAACGTATCCGGGCGCATGGGGCTGTTGGTTTCGACGTCGCGCCAGCCGATCGTCTCGGCATGAACGATCTCGCCGCCGCGCGAGGTGAGAGACACGATGCCTGCGAGCTCGCCGCGATCGACGAATTCGGCGAGTGCCGGGCCGATCGCTGCAAGCGCCGCAGGATCGAAGCCCCGACGGCGGCGGACGGCTTCACTGGTCATGAGCGGCGCTCCGACGGACAGAGTTCAGTTTTCGGCGCCGGCCGGCGCGGGTGACGGAGAGACAGCAGGGCATCCTGGCGCGCAAGCGACGCTCGGTCAGGCCATGGCCGATGAGAGGATTAGTCCGCCTTGACGTCGTCGGTCAGAATCGGACCCGATATGATCCAGCGCTGACCGTCGAATTTCATCATCTGGAATTGCTTGCTGATACGGTAGTCATCGGGAGTTGTCGTCACCGACATCCCCGGCAGCCCGAGATCGGGAACGAAGCCCTTGATGCTGGTCGCCTGCTTCATGATGTTGGCGCGCGTCAGCTCGTCGCCGCATTGCCTGAGAATGTGGACGAGCAGGGCCGCCGTCGAGTAGCCATAGGTCGCAAAGCCGCTGTTGGCGTCCTCGCCGGGCGCGTATTTCGCCATGAACGCCTTGTAGCGCTTCATGCCCTCGTCATCGGCCCATTGCGGATCGAGCGGATCCTTGCCGTAGGCGACCGAGATGATGTCCTTGGCATTCTCGAGCCCTGCGGGCACGAGCACCTGACCGACCGCCGTCGCGTTGACCTCCAGGATGTGGACGGGCTTCCAGCCAAGCTCGGCGGCCTTCCTGATCGATTGCGCCGCGAATTTCGGCGTCGACATGTTGTAGAACAGATCGGCACCTGACGCCTTGAGCGTCACCAGCTGGGAATCGATCGTCGGATCGGACAGCTCGTAGGACATCTCTTTCACGATCATGCCGGCCTTGGCGCCGAGCCCGTCCTTCAGCCCCTTGACGTAGTCTTTGCCGAGGTCGTCGTTCTGATACAGGATGCCGATCTTCGCGTTCGGGTGGTTCTCCAGAATGTATCTGGCGTAGATGTGCGCTTCCGACTGGTAGTTCGGGTTGGCGGAGATCGTCCACGGAAAGTTCTTGGGATCGGTGAAGCGGGACGCTCCGCTTCCCGCCAGAAGCTGCGGAACGCCCTTGCCGTTCAGATATTTCTGGACCGCAGCGTTCGGCGGCGTGCCGATGATCTGGAACGTGGTCAGCACCTCGTCGCTTTCGACCAGCTTGCGCACCTGCTCGACGGTCTTCGGCGGGCTGTAGGCGTCGTCATACTGGATGAGGTTGATCTTGCGCCCGTTGACGCCGCCCTGCTCGTTGATCATGCGGATATAGGCCGCTTCCGCCTTGCCGATGGCTCCGAAAGCGGAAGCCGGCCCGCTGAGCGGGTTCGTCTGGCCGATCTTGATCTCGGTGTCGGTGGCGCCGACGTCGTATTTCTTCTGCGCGAACGCCGGGGCTGAAAGCGCCACGCCGAGCATCAGCACGGCAGCCGCCGTCGACTCGATCCGTGTCATGTGTCCTCCCGTGAGCGGCTGATCCATGGCCAGCCGATTGTCTTTGATGATGTTCGCGCACGACGAGACTGGCAGCGCGTTGCCCGCCGCCCGATCGTCGACCGTTCTCCATCAGGTCTCCGAGACCTACCGTCCGGCCGGCCGCCGGTCAAGTTCATTCATTTAGCGCTAAATGAAAATGTTGGAAGCCCGAAGTCCTGCTTGACCGGGCGCGCCCACCCCCTCATCGTCAAACACCAACGGCGCCGTTCCTGTCTGCGCCGATCAGGGACCACGGAGAGCATGCCAGCACAGCCGAAATCCGAGGGACGCCGCACGCGCGCGGAACAGCGCGCGACGACGGTGAAGCTGATCCTCGACACCAGCGAGGAGCTGTTCGCGCAGCTCGGCTATTTCGGCGTGACGATCAAGGATGTGGCCGACAGGATGGGCATCCATCCTGCGCTGATCCATTACTACTTCGAGGGCAAGAGGGCGTTGTTCGATGCCGTGTTCGAACGCCGCATGGAATATGCTGTCACGGTGCGCACGGCCGGGCTGGATGCCTACGAGGCCAAGGTCGGAGATCGTCCGACCGTTGAAGGCGCGCTGCGTGCCTATTATGACGGCGCGTTCGACGTCTACGTCAACGAAGAGGACAACTGGCGACACTTCGGCCGCATCTTCGCGCAGGTCGCCAACGCGCCGGGCTATGGCGTGGAGATGATGGACACCTATCTCGATCCCATGGTGCTGCGTCTCATCGGGCTGCTGCAGAAGGCGTTGCCCGACGCCACGCCTGAGGACCTGTTCTGGAGCTTCCAGTTCACCTCCGGCGCCTACTCGCTGATCCTGTCACGGACCGGCCGGATCGACCGCCTGTCCGGCGGCCTGTGCAAGTCCGACGATTTCGCCGCGGTCCGCGAGCGGTTCGTGACCTTCATGGCCGGGGGCTTCAACGCGCTCTACAAGCGGCGGAAGCAGAAGTCGAAATGAGCGCCTCTTGGCGTCTCCTGGCCGTACCATGCAAACAAGCCGGAACGAATGATGATAGCTCCCTACGTCCCGCAAATGGCTCTCTATCGGCAATGGCTGAGGGACAATCGCGGCCTCCACTTGGAGAACTTCGAGGAGATGCGGCAATGGTCCATCCGCGACCTCGACGGCTTCTGGCGCAGCATCTGGGACTATTATGACCTGCAGTCGCCGACCGCGTTTTCGACCGTCCTGGGCAAGCGCACGATGCCGGGAGCGGTCTGGTTTCCGGGCGCTTCGGTCAACTACGCCCAGCAAGTCTTTCGTCACGTCGAAGCCGCCGATGCGGCGGGCCTGCCTGCGATCATCAGCAGTCACGAGGACGGCAGGCTCACGGAGACGACCTGGCCCGAGCTCCGGCGAAAGGCAGCCGCCCTGGCGCTGCATCTGCGCGAGCAAGGTATAGCGCCCGGCGACCGGGTCGCCGCCTATCTGCCCAATATACCCGAAGCCATCATCGCGTTTCTCGCTTCGGCGAGCATTGGCGCGATCTGGAGCGTCTGCGCGCCCGACATGGCCGCGCCCGCCGTGATCGACCGGTTCAAGCAGATCGAACCCAAGGTGCTGATCGCCTGCGATGCGGTCACCTATGCCGGCCGCCGGCACGATCGCCGCGGTGTCATCGAGGAGCTGCGCCGGTCGTTGCCGACACTCGGCCACGTCATCCTGCACAGTGACGATGCCGGCGCGCCGGTGAGCGGCGGGGTTCGTCTCTCGGACGTTCTGGCAAGAACGAGCCCTGGCGTCGATGCCTTCGAGCCGGAGTGGCTTCCGTTCGAGCATCCGCTCTGGATCGTCTACTCGAGCGGCACCACCGGGCTGCCGAAGCCGATCGTGCATGGTCACGGCGGCATCATCATCGTCACGCTGGCCCTGCTCGGGCTGCACAACGACATCGGCTGCTCCTATCAGCCCAATTCGTTCGGCGAGCGCTATCACTGGTACAGCTCGACCGGCTGGATCATGTGGAACAACCAGGTCGGCGCGCTCCTGAATGGCACCACGTGCTGCGTCTTCGACGGCAGCCCCGCCGGGCCGAAGGATCGTCCGGACTGGACCACGCTGTGGCGATTCGTGGCGAATTCGAAATCCACCTTCTTCGGTGCGGGCGCGGCGTTCTTCGCGAGCTGCGTCAAGGCGGAGATCAACCTGACCGACGCGGGCGATCTGTCCCGTCTGCGTTGCCTCGGGTCCACCGGCTCGCCGCTCAGCGCCGACACGCAGGCCTGGTTCGATCTGCGGTTCGCGGCGCTGTCGCAGGTCAATGGCAGCCGGGCGCAGGCGCAAATGTGGTGGGCCAACATCTCGGGCGGCACCGATTTCGCCGGCGCCTTCATCGGCGGCAACCGCGAATTGCCGCAGGTGCCCGGAACGATGCAGTGCCGCGTGCTCGGAGCAGCGGTCGAGGCCTTCAACGACCAGGGCCAGCCTGTCATCGGCGAGGTCGGAGAGCTCGTCTGCACCGCGCCGATGCCGTCGATGCCGCTGCGGTTCTGGAACGACGCGGGGAATGTCCGCTATCTCGCGAGCTATTTCGACGCCTTCGAGACGCGCGAGGGCGGGCCGGTCTGGCGGCACGGCGACTGGCTAAAGGTCGATCCGGACGGCTCCTGCGTGATCTATGGCCGCAGCGACGCGACCATCAATCGCCACGGGCTGCGCATGGGGACGAGCGAATTGTACTCGGCCATCGAAGCGCTGCCGGAGATCCTGGATTCGCTGGTCGTCGATCTCGAATATCTCGGCCGAGACAGCTACATGCCGCTGTTCGTGGTGCTGCGCGACGGCGTCGCGCTCGATGCGGCGATGAAGCGGAAGATCAACATGGCGGTGGAAGCCAGCCTGTCGCGACGCTTCGTGCCTGACGACATCTTCGCGGTTGCCGAGATTCCGCGCACGCTGTCCGGCAAGAAGCAGGAGCTCCCGATCAAGAAGCTCCTGCTCGGGCAGCCGCTCGACAAGGTCATCAACCGCGATGCGATGGCCAATCCCGATTGCCTCGACTGGTACATCACGTTCGCCCAGAGCCGTTTGCAGAGCGGCTCAGGGGCGACGTAGCAGACGTACCCGAGCGAGCCGCTAGACCACCAGCCGGTCGAAATCGATCGCGACACGGCTTTCAGGAAAGATCTCCCGCGCCTCGGCGAGGATCTCCTCGTCGGGATAGCGGCCGGAGATGTGGTTCAGGACGAGCTGCCTGACGTTGCTGGACGCCGCCAGCCCGGCGGCCTCCGCGGCCGTCAGGTGGCCGTAGTCGCGAGCCATGGCCGAATCGCGCCGGAGGAAGGTCGCCTCGATCACGAGCATGTCCGCGTCGCGGACGTGCTCGTGCAGACCCTCGGTCGTTTCCGCATCGCCGGCGATGACGAGCTTCTTCGCCCCCTGCGGAGGCCCCAGAACATCCTCGGGATCGATGGTTCGGCCGTCCTCCAGCGTGACCGGCCGGCCCTCCGCCAATGCCTTCCGCACGGGCCCATCAGGCACCGCGAGCGCTGCCAAACGGTCCGGCAGCAGATGGCGGCGAACTTGACTTACAAATTCGAAGCCGAAGCTGTCGGTGTCGCGGTGCCGGACGGGAAAGCAGTTGATCATAAACTCGCCGGCGTCGAGAACCTCCCCGCGCCTGAGCGGAACGAGCTCAAGCGAGATCGGCGCGCGGCCCTCGCCCCACAGCCCCGCGAGCATTCGGACCACCACATCGAGCGTCTCGGGGCCGCCGTGGACGCGCATGATGTCAGCGCTCCTGCGCAGCCGCAGGGTGGAAAACAGCCCGGGAATGCCGAGGACATGGTCGAAATGGCCGTGGGTGAGCAGGATCCGATCGAGCCGGCGAAAGCCTGCCCCACTGCGGAGCAGCTGACGCTGGGTCCCCTCGCCGCAATCGACGAGAATGCGATGCCGGCCTGCCCGAACGAGAAGGCCAGGATGATTGCGGTCCGCCGACGGAACGCTCGCCGAGGTCCCCAGGAAAGTGAGCTCGAACATCACAGCTGCTTCAGGCCCATGGTCGCAACGTCGTGAGCGGCTTTGACGGCAGGTCCCGACTGCGTTGCTTCGTCTCGATCACGGTCGGCGATCCCTTTGCTCATGAGCGTGTTTCCGTCGTCGCCGATTGAAGGCCGAGGGAGACCGACGTCGCAACGTCTTTGTAAGGGACGTCGTTGGCAGCCAGCACTTGGCTGTGCAGACTTCATCGCCGCGCTCTGATAGAGCTTGGCCATGCCAAGCTCCGGTCAGGAACAGGATGGCACGCCGACGGCCATTCGCAAGATCATCCACATCGACATGGATGCATTCTACGCGTCGGTCGAGCAGCGGGACAATCCCGAGCTGCGCGGCAAGCCCGTGGCCGTCGGGGGATCGCGCGAGCGCGGCGTGGTGGCAGCCGCAAGCTACGAGGCTCGGGCGTTCGGCGTGCGCTCGGCCATGCCGTCGGTGACGGCAAAGCGCCAGTGCCCGGACCTGATCTTCGTCAAGCCGCGCTTCGAGGTCTACAAGGCCATCAGCCAGCAGATCCGCGCCATCTTCGCCGAGCACACGCCGATCATCGAACCTCTGTCGCTGGACGAGGCCTATCTGGACGTCACCGAGAATCTGCAAGGCATCCAGCTGGCACGCGACATCGCCTTGCAGATCCGGGCCAAGATCAAGGCCGAGACCGGACTCAATGCCTCCGCGGGAATCTCCTACAACAAGTTCCTCGCCAAGCTGGCCTCGGACCATCGCAAGCCCAATGGGCAATACGTCATTTCGCCGGAGATGGGTCCGGCCTTTGTGGAGGGGCTGCCGGTCGGCAGGTTTCATGGCATCGGCCCGGCGACCGCAGCGAAATTCAACGCGCTCGGAATTCACACCGGGCTCGACATCCGCAACCAGACCCTGCCCTTCCTCCAGCAGCATTTCGGCAAGGCTGGCCACCACTACTATTGGATCTCGCGCGGCATCGACAATCGTCCGGTCCGAGCCAATCGCATCCGCAAATCAGTCGGCGCCGAAAACACCTTCTCGACCGACCTGACCGACTTCGAGCCGATGCTGGCGGAGCTGCAGCCGCTGATCGACAAGGTCTGGCAGCATTGCGAAGCCAGCGGCAACAGGGGCCGGACGGTCACGCTGAAGGTCAAGTTCGCGGACTTCGAAATCATCACACGCAGCAGGTCCGTCGCCAACCTGGTCGCGAGCCGGGAGGATCTGGCACGCTTGTCCGTCGCGCTGCTTCAGAGCGAGATGCCCCTGGCCAAGCCGGTGCGGCTCCTCGGCGTCTCGCTGTCATCCTTGCAGCAGCAAGACATCGCGGTGGAAGCCCAGCTGCCCCTGCTGATCTGAGGCGGGTCGACCCCAATGGCGACCGCGGCGGTCCCCCGATCGTTCCAGCACAGGGATGGGTTGACAGCCGAACAATCGAGCGCTTTATTCTGCGGCACGGGGATGTGCGATCTCCCCGCGAGGCGACATGCCCAAGAATCGCGTCCTGGTCACCAAGGGCGCAGCATGTCATCATCATACACCTCGATCTCACCCGAAAAATTGTCTCGACTGATCGGCACGGCGACCTCGCCACGGCTCGTCGACGTGCGTGTCGACGAGGATTTCGCCGCCGACCCACGCCTCATCCCCGGCGCCGTCAGGCGCTCCCATCTCGACGTGCAGCAATGGGCACCGAGCTTCACCGGCCAATCGGTTGTCGTGATCTGCCAGAAAGGCAAGAAGCTGAGCGAAGGCACCGCGGCCTGGCTCCGGTGCAGCAACGTCGCAGCCGAGGTCCTCGAGGGCGGCCACGTCGGCTGGACGGAGTCCCAACTCCCGACCGTGCCGGCCGACAGAATTCCGAGCAGGGACGACCGCGGCCGCACCGTCTGGGTCACGCGATCACGTCCCAAGATCGACCGCATCGCCTGTCCATGGCTGATCCGTCGCTTCGTCGACCCTGCAGCGGTCTTCCTGTTCGTGACGCCGGCCGAAGTCGAAGCCGTCGCCGAGCGTTTCCAAGCCACTCCCTTCGACATCGAGAATGTCTTCTGGAGCCACCGCGGCGAGCTTTGCACCTTCGACGTCATGGTCGAGGAGCTCGGTCTGCGGACACCACCATTGGAACGACTCGCCACGCTGGTGCGGGCCGCGGATACGGCGCGACTTGATCTCTCGCCCGAGGCTCCCGGCCTCCTTGCCGCTTCACTCGGGCTGTCGCGAATGTACGACGACGATCTGGAGCAGTTGAGCGCGGGGCTGCTGCTCTATGATGCCTTCTACCGCTGGTGCCGCGACGCCACGAAGGAGGCGCACAACTGGCCGTCCAGCAAGGTGAAGTCATGACGGACCTCGTAGCATCGCGGAAGCCGGTTGCGGCCGAGCACGCCCATGGCATCTCCTTCAACGACGCGCTTCTCGTGTGGATCCGGGTGGCCTGTCTGAGTTTCGGCGGCCCCGCCGGCCAGATCGCGGTCATGCATCGCATCCTCGTCGAGGAGAAGAACTGGATCTCGGAGAGCCGCTTCCTGCACGCCCTGAACTACTGCATGCTGCTGCCGGGACCCGAGGCGCAGCAGCTTGCGACCTATATCGGCTGGCTGCTGCACCGGACCACCGGCGGCATCGTTGCGGGCACACTTTTCATTCTGCCCGGCATTTTCGCCATCATGGGCCTCAGCTACATCTATGCGGCCTATGGCAATGTCGGCGTCGTCGAAGCCTTGTTCTTCGGCCTCAAGGCGGCCGTGCTGGCGATCGTGATCCAGGCCGTCGTCCGCGTCGGCAAGCGCGCGCTACGCAATCGGATCATGATCGGACTGGCGGCCGCAGCCTTCGTCGCGATCTTCTTCTTCCGCGCGCCGTTTCCGATCATCATCATTGCTGCCGGAGTCATCGGCTTCGTCGCTGCCCGCCTCGGCCGGCCGGAATTCGCAGCCCTCGAACACGGCGGCAAGAACGCCGGTGCGATCGACAGCATGCTCGGCGAAGCCGTGCCGGATCACGTCCGTCCGAACGCTTCGCGCGCGCTGCGCGTGGCGGCCGTCTGGCTCGCGATCTGGCTCGCCCCCGTCTTCGCACTGCTGATCCTGCTCGGGCCGAACGACGTCTTCGGTCAGATCGCTATCTTCTTCAGCAAGATGGCGATGGTGACGTTCGGCGGCGCCTACGCCGTGCTCGCCTACGTCGCGCAACAGGCCGCGGAGTACTATCACTGGGTTGCTCCGCGCGAGATGCTCGACGGCCTCGGCATGGCGGAGACGACTCCCGGTCCCCTGATCATGGTCGTCCAGTTCGTGGGCTTCATGGCCGCGTTCCGCGGGGCGAGCGGGCTGTCTCCCATGCTCGCAGGCACGCTGGGCGGACTGCTGGCGACGTGGGTGACGTTCGCGCCCTGCTTTCTCTGGATCTTCGTCGGCGCGCCCTACATCGAGGCGTTGCGGGGAAACAAGGCGCTCGGCGGCGCGCTCTCGGCCATCACCGCCGCCGTCGTCGGCGTGATTCTCAATCTCTCGATCTGGTTCGCGCTGCACACCCTCTTCCGCGAGACCTTTCCGATCCAGGGATTCGGACTGTCATTCGACGCGCCCCGGCCGATGAGCATCGACCTGCCGGCCGTTGTCCTGTCGGTTGCGGCCGCCACGGCCATTTTCCGCTTCAACCTGGGAATGCTCGTCGTGCTCGCCGCCTCGTGCATCGCGGGCATGCTGATGCGCGTTGCAGGCGTCATCTGAGAGCACGCTGCGACGGAACATGGGGCAGTGCCAGACCAAAAGGAGCGAACGATGAGAAGCACGATCTGGAGTCTGTTGGGCCTCGGCGCCTGCCTCCTCGCACACGGCGCCGGACCGATCGTCTCGACGGCGCGCGCACAGGACATTGATTGGCAGAAGGTCGACGAGACATTGGGCCGGAAGCCGTCCGTGGCGGGAGACGTCCGCCGGTACGGCTTCCCGCGCACCGATCTCGCGGTGACCCTGGACGGCGTAACCATCAGGCCGGCGCTCGCGCTCGGCGGCTGGGTCGCGTTCAAGCCGGCGCATGGCGCCACCATGATCATGGGCGATCTCGTCCTGCTGGAATCAGAGATCAACCCGGTGATGGCGAAGATGATCGCCGGCGGGCTCGAAATCAGCGCCGTGCACAACCATCTGCTCCGCGCGAGCCCAGCAACGTCCTACATGCATGTCGTCGGTCACGGAGATCCGGTCAAACTCGCGTCCGCCATCCGCGACGCCCTCGCCGACAGCAAGACACCGTTGACGGTTGCGGCGTCGCCGACCACGCCGCCACCGGCCATCGATCTCGACACGGCACAGCTCGATCAGATCCTGGCGGTCAAAGGACAGGCCAATGGCGGAGTCTATCAGTTCAGCGTGCCGCGACGCGATCCCATCGTCGAGGGTGGACTATCCTTGTCTCCCGTCGCGGCGATGGGCGTCGCGACGGGCATCAACTTCCAGCCGACCGGCGCAGGCAAGGCCGCCGTCACCGGTGACTTCGTGCTGAGCGGGGAGGAGGTGAACCCCGTGATCCGGACGCTCCGTGCCCACGGCATCGAGGTCACGGCGCTGCATAGTCACATGCTGGACGAACACCCCCGCCTCTTCTTCATGCACTTCTGGGCGAACGATGATGCGATCAAGCTCGCCAAGGGTTTGCGGGCGGCGCTCGACAAGACGGCAAGCACCAAGAGCTAAGAGCAAAGAGCGAGGAAAGGCGCGGTCCGAGAGTATGCGGGCCTTGCTCTGCCGGCAGGTGCGGCAACCTTTTGGTCTGGCCCACCTGCAACGGCCGCGCATGCGTGAGACGCCGATCGGTGGCAAGGCAACGCGCTGCCGGAGTCCATGCGAGCTCTCTCGTCCGAAGATTGGGGACGGGGGCAGATCCCGTCCCTCGACCCACGCGCGATCCTATGGCAAGTCTGGACGACGCCGATGTGGCGCAGCCGGATGTCGTAATGCCGTCGAAGCAGGACTGGACGCTCGCTTTCCCGCCGTTGCGGCAATTGCCGGAGGAGATCTCCGCGCAGTTGCGCGAGGCCAGCCTCATTGTCGAGCTTCCGGAAGGCAGCCGGATCTTCGGCCCCGGCCAGGCGCCGGACTCCTTCCTGCTGCTGCTGGACGGGACCATCCGCGTGCAGCAGACGTCCGAGTCCGGCCGCGAGATCGTGCTCTACCGCGTCCAGGCAGGCGAGAGCTGCGCGCTGACCACGGCCTGCCTGATGGGTTACGAGGAATACCAGGCCGAGGGCATCGCGGAAACCCGGATCCGTGCCGTGGCGATCCCGCGCGCGCTGTTCGACCGGCTGATCGCCAGCTCGCGCGAATTCCGCCAGTTCGTCTTCACCGCGTTCAGCCGCCGTGTCACCAATCTCTTCCGCATCATCGAGGAAGTCGCGTTCGAGCGGATCGATGTGCGGCTCGCGCAGAAGCTTCTGGATCTCGCCGGGGCGAAGCAGCAGATCGCTGCGACGCATCAGGAGCTCGCCAACGAGCTCGGCAGCGCGCGCGAGGTCATCAGCCGGCAGCTCAATGAATTCGCAAGGCGCGGCTGGTTGCGAATGGCTCGCGGAATCGTCGAGATCACCGACAGACCGGCGCTCGTCCAGCTGGCCCAGCATGGCTAGGAACCGGCGTCTCTTGGTGACTTAGTTACATACCCGCGCAATGTCCCGCTCTATCGTCTGCATCATCGCAAGCCAAAGGGAGCGCGACATGACACAGAACATTGGCAAGATCGACCGGCTGCTCAGGATCATCGTCGGACTCGCCATCCTCAGTCTCACGGTCGTAGGGCCGCACACCTTGTGGGGCCTTCTGGGCCTGATCCCGCTCGGCACCGCACTGATCGGCTGGTGCCCGCCCTACGCGATGCTCGGCATCAATACCTGCGGAACGAAGTCCAATCCGACGTCTTAGACCGTTCTGGACGACAAAACGGGGCGTGGGCGGCGATGCCGCCCCAGAGCCAAATCGTGGAGCAGCAGCCATGTCCTATCCAATCGATCTCGGCGTGCAGCCGAAGGTGGCCGGATTCTTCGATCCTGACACCAGCACGATCAGCTACGTGGTGAAGGACCCGTCATCGCCGTCCTGCGCGATCGTCGATCCCGTCCTCGACATCGACTACGCGGCCGGCCGCATCAGCACCCGTTCCGCCGACATGCTGATCGACTACGTGAAGATCAACGGCCTCAGGCCAGAGTGGCTGATCGAAACGCATGCGCATGCGGATCATCTCTCCGCTGCGCCCTACATCCAGGACAAGCTCGGCGGCAAGATCGGCATCGGCGAACATATCCTGACCGTGCAGGAGACCTTCGGCAAGGTCTTCAACGAGGGCACGGAGTTTCGCCGCGACGGCAGCCAGTTCGACCGGCTGTTCAAGGATGGCGACACCTATCAGGTTGGACAGATGACGGCCTTCGTGATGCACACGCCCGGCCATACGCCGGCCTGTGCCACACATGTGATGGGCGATGCCGCTTTCGTCGGCGACACCCTGTTCATGCCCGACGGGGGAACGGCGCGGGCCGACTTTCCAGGCGGCAATGCGCGCACGCTGTTTCGCTCGATCCGGAAGATCCTTGAAACGCTGCCGCGCGAGACCCGGCTGTTCATGTGTCATGACTATGCCCCCAACGACCGCGCGGTGCGCTGGGAAACGACCGTCGGCGAGGAGCGGCTCCACAACATCCACGCGCGAGACGGGATGACCGAGAACGAGTTCGTCGCGCTCCGCGAGGCGCGCGACAAGACGCTCGGCATGCCGCGCCTGATCATTCCATCACTTCAGGTCAACATCCGCGCCGGACATCTGCCTCCCGCGGACGCGACGGGAAAGACATTCCTGAAGGTACCGATCAACGTACTTTGAGAACCACTCGCTTTGCTCACGCGATGCCGGCTTGGCCGCGAGTTCGCGGTGTCACGAAGATGTCAGTTGCCAAGAGCGGCCGGTCTGCGCGACCAGTCCAAGCTGGAGAAGTTGATCCAAGATGAGGCGTGCTGATTTCGAGATGCCAGCGATGACACGCCGCCTGATAGCGGCGCTGATCGTGCTCGTCTTGAGTCTGGCGCCTCTGCTCGGAACGTTCGAGGTTGCAACGGCAGACGCCGGCGCCGGTGCGCACCAATGGTCCCGAACGACCACGAGCGCGCCCAAGCCCTGCAGGAAGGCCGTCGTCCCGGGCATGATCAACACGTGTCCGTTTGCCGCGGCTGGTCTGACCGCCGTCCCGGCGAGCGACAGTGCGGCGGCACAGCCGGTTGCCGCCTCCCGGACGCTGTCCTGGCGCCCCTATGACGAGGCGCTGACAACGCAATGCGACGCGTCCTCGCCCTACCGTCCCCCCTGTCGCCACGCCTGATCCTTCCGTCGTCATCGGCTTACGGGCCGCGTAACGTCGTGACTTGAGCGGACGAATATCCACCATCGATCGTGCGTCGTGCAGGTCGGCTTAAGGTGCCCATTGCCAGGCGCGCCTTGCGCCGGGTCGCGCAGTGCAACTGCCACGCAATGCACGATCAGCGCGCGGGAGATCATCATGTCCATCCGTCATCTTGGCCGGCTCGCATGGCTGCTCGGCCTGCTCCATCTTGCGGCGACGACCGCTGTCGCGGGCGAGTTGCGCCCGCAGGCGAACGTCGACACGCGCCTGCTGGTCGGCGACGTCACGCGAGCAGACGGCGGCCCGGCCGCGGCATGGGCCGGACTGGATGTCAGGCTGGATGCAGGCTGGCACACCTATTGGCGCTCACCCGGCGATGCCGGCGCGCCACCCGAATTCGACTGGACCGGCTCACACAACGTCGCCGATGTCACCGTCGAATGGCCGGTGCCGAGCCGCTTCAGCGAGCAGGATATCGACACGTTCGGCTACGCCGAGCACGTGCTGTTTCCGTTGCGCGTGCGGCTCGAGGATGGAGCGGCGCCCGCACATCTCACGCTGAAAACGGTGCTGTTCGTCTGCTCGGTCATCTGCACCCAGCAGGAGGCCCATCTCGAGGCCGACATCCCCGCCGTCTCGCACCGGCCGAACGATCAGGCGCTGATCGACGAATGGCGGCAGAGCGTCCCCCGCGCGAGTTCGCCCGGGCTCTCCATCACGGCGTTGCGCATCGATCGGCAACCAAAGCCGCATCTGCAGCTCGAGGCGCATGCGACGCCGCCGCTGCACGCGCCCGACGTCTTCCTTGATGGGAACGATGCCGTGTCCGGCGGCCGTCCCCGGGTGAGCCCGATGTCGGACGGCGGCGTACGGATCACCGTGCCGGTGCAAGGCCTCGATCAGGCCGGTCCGGGACAACGCCTGCGGGTCACCCTGGTCGATGGCGACCGATCGATCGAGGCCATGCTTCCGGTGGATGCCGATCAAGCCGCTCGGGCTTCTGCGGGCAAAGAAGCCACACCGGCACCGCTTCCTTCGGCGGCATCGATCTGGGCCATGCTCGGCGCGGCCCTGCTCGGCGGCTTCATCCTCAACTTCATGCCCTGCGTGTTTCCGGTGTTGTCGCTGAAGCTCGTTTCGCTGGTCGATCACGATCCCGCACACGCGCCCTCGCCGCGCCGGGCATTCCTGGCGACGGCGGCCGGCATCGTCGCCTCGTTCGTGACACTTGCCACCGTCCTCTCCGCACTCAAGGCCGCGGGCGCCGAGGTCGGCTGGGGCCTGCAGTTTCAGCAGCCCGCTTTCCTCATCGCGATGATCATCGTGCTCGCGGCATTCGGTGCCAACCTGCTCGGCCTGTTCGAGATCAGCCTGCCGTGGTGGATCGCCGGCCGCCTTGGCAACGCCGCGAGCCACAGGACGATGGCAGGTCATGCCATCAACGGCTTCGTCATGACGCTGCTGGCCACGCCGTGCTCCGCGCCGTTCGTCGGGACCGCCGTCGCTTTTGCGCTGTCGCAGGCCGCACCGCAAATCCTGCTGGTGTTCACCACGCTCGGGCTCGGCATGGCTGCGCCATATCTGTCTCTGGCCGCGGCGCCACGCCTTGCCGCACTATTCCCGCGGCCCGGCCGCTGGATGCTGAAGCTGCGCGTGCTTGCAGCGCTCGCGATGGCGGCGACCGCGCTATGGCTGCTGATCGTGCTCGCCGACATCAGTGGCCCCTCGACTGCGGCCGTCCTCGCCGCTGCGCTGCTCGTCCCCGCTCTGATCATGGCGTCGCTCCGTTTCCCGTTGCGGCGAACGATCGCCGGAGCCGGCCTCGCCGGCACGATCGGACTGGCGCTGATCGCCGCCACCTCCGTCAAGCAGCCGGACGGCGCAAGCCGGCCGGCCGGAATCGCCTGGCAACCGCTGGTGCCCGCCGAGATCACGGCGCATGTGCGGGCCGGTCACACGGTCTTCGTCGACATCGGCGCCAGCTGGTGCGTCACCTGCAAGGTCAACGAGAAGCTCGTGCTCGACAGCACGGCCGTGCGCAGCCGACTCGCGTCGGGTGTCGTTGCCGTCAAGGCGGACTGGACTTCACCCAGCGACGCGATCGCGACCTATCTCCGATCCTTTGGCCGCTATGGCCTGCCGTTCAACATCGTGTTCGGCCCCGGAGCTCCCACCGGCATCCTGCTCCCCGAACTGCTGACGCCGCAGATCGTGCTGGACGCCATCGACACCGCATCGACCATCCCTCATCAGGAGAACGACAAGTCATGACCACGAAAACCTTTGCCGCATCGATCGCCATGCTGCTGCTGTTGACTGCGGCCATCCTGCCGATCCAGGCTCGCGCCGAGGACGACGACACCGACATTCTGAGCGAAGCGCGCATCCTGCACGATCCCGCCATCCCTGCCGTCGGAAACGCCGAGGGCGACATCACGATCGTCGAGTATTTCGACTATCAATGCCCCTATTGCCGCAAGATCAGCCCGGAGCTCGCCAAGGTGGTTCGCGACGACGGTCACGTCCGTCTCGTCTTCAAGGATTGGCCGATCTTCGGCGGCGCCTCGATCTACGCGGCACGCCTCACCCTGGCGGCGAGATATCAGGACAAGTTCGCCGAGGCCCATGAGGCGCTGATCTCGCTCAATGAGAAGCTGTCCGAGGCCAAGGTCGATGCGGCGCTCAGCGGTGCCGGAATCGACCTCGCCCGCGCCAAGGCCGACCTCGCGGCCAAGCACGCCGACATCGACGCCGTGCTCGCGCGCAATCACGAGCAGGCCACGGGCCTCGGCTTCCGCGGCACGCCGGCCTTCATCATCGGCCATTTCCGCATCCCCGGCGTCCCCAATGCACAGGCTTTCAAGCAGGCCATTGCGGATGCCCGCGCTGCTGCATCCGCCAAGTGAGCAGGCACCTGACGCTCGCCATGGACAGCCGCAGCGCCGCGCCCGCAACGTGCGGCTCAGTAGCTGGCCACAACGGAGAAGGAGATCTCGTTCCGGACGTTTGGGACAGCGGAGCTTCCTGATTCACTTCCGCGATAGGATAGAGTGAGGTCGTGATGCGGTTGGCCGGCACGGTCAGGCCGATCTCGGCATTGGCGAGGTGGCAGCCGGGGTCGTCGGCCGCGGCATGGCCGGCGATGCGCGGCGCACGCCGCGGGCGTATTGCATTGCAGATGTCAACATGTGCGCGGGCACCACGGCGGCCGGCGACTCGGGATTGCATCATCGCTTCGCTCCGCGCATGACGGCCGCGGCAGGCAGTGGCCCCGCCTGATGCGAACCGCCGAGCTGGGCGCGTCTGCCAAGCCGCGGCCGATGATCCCGCCAACATTCCCACGGCACCCAATCGATGCTACCAAGCCCGCACAATCCGCCGTATCCATGCCGAGGACGCATCGATGTTCGACCTCAACCAGCTGCGCTGCTTCGTCACCGTGGCCGAGGAGCTGCATTTCGGCCGCGCCGCGATCCGGCTCAACATGACGCAGCCGCCGCTGTCGCGGCAGATCCAGGTGCTGGAGCACATCATCGATGCGGTGCTGCTGGAGCGCACCAGCCGCTCGGTCAAGCTGACGCCGGCCGGGCGCAGCTTTTTGCCCGAGGCACGGCGCATCCTGAAGATGGCCGAGAGCGCCGCCCAGGTGGCGCAGCGCATTGCCAGCGGCAAGAGCGGCTCGCTCAAGATCGGCTTCACCGCGGCCGCGGCTTACAGCTTCCTGCCCGATCTGGTCGCCGCCTGCCGCAGCGAGCTTCCAGAAGCCGATCTGTCGCTGAAGGAAATGGTCTCCGGCGACCAGATCGAGGCGCTGGCCTCCGGCCAGATCGACGCCGGCCTGCTGCGGCCGCCGATCGCGCGCCCCGAATTCGCCACCCGCCGCGTCGTCGCCGAGCCGCTCTGCGCCGCGCTGCCGCGCCGCCATCGTCTCGCCTCCGCCGAGGCCGTGTCGATCCGTGATTTCGACGGCCAGAACTTCATCATGTATTCGCAGACCGAGGCGCGCTATTTCCACGATCTCCTGGTGTCGCAGTTCATGCGTGCAGAGGTGTTGCCCCGCTACGTGCAGCACCTGAGCCAGATCCACTCGATCCTGGCGATGGTGCGCGCCGGCCTCGGGCTTGCGATCGTGCCCGAAGCTGCCTCCAGCCTGAAGATCGCCGATGTCCGGCTGCGGCCGCTGAAGCTGCGCAACCCGACGCCGGCCGAGCTGTTCCTGGTCTGGCGGCGCGATCACGACAATCCGCTGCTGCCGGCACTGGTCGAGCTGGCCGGCAATCTCGCCGTGCAGCACGCGGAAGATTGATATCTGATCTGCATCAATCGATACCATCATTGGCTTGGACCGGCATCGAACTTGGTCCTACGACATCGCCCGGGGGAATGCGCGCCGGCGCCGGCCGCGCCCGTTCCCAAGGACATTCGTGAAGGACCCGCGCGATGAGCAAGATGACCCCGACGGAAATGGCTGCGAAGATCGGCAGCGGCCTGCTCTCCTTCCCCGTGACGCCGTTCAAGGCCGACTATTCGTTCGACGAGGCCACCTATCGCGCCAACATGGACTGGCTGTGCGGCTATGACGTCGCGGGCCTGTTCGCTGCCGGCGGCACCGGCGAGTTCTTCTCGCTGACCGCCGCCGAGGTGCCGGAGGTGGTCAAGGTCGCGGTCGACGAGACCAAGGGCCGCGTGCCCGTGCTCGCTGGCACCGGCTACGGCACCGCGATCGCGCGCGAGATCGCGATTGGCGCCGAGAAGGCCGGCGCCGACGGCCTCCTGCTGCTGCCGCCCTATCTGATGCATGCCGAGCAGGACGGCCTCGCCGCCCATGTCGAGGCGGTCTGCAAATCGGTCAAGATCGGCGTCATCGTCTACAACCGCGACAACGCCATCCTGCAGCCGGACACCCTGGCACGGCTGTGCGAGCGCTGCCCGAACCTGGTCGGCTACAAGGACGGCATCGGCGACATCGAGCTGATGACCCGTGTCTACACCAGGATGGGCGACCGCCTGACCTATATCGGCGGCCTGCCGACCGCCGAGACCTTCGCCCTGCCCTATCTCGACATGGGCGTGACGACCTACTCCTCGGCCGTGTTCAACTTCGTGCCGGAGTTCGCGACGAACTTCTATGCCGCAGTGCGCAAGCGCGACCACGCCACCATCCAGGCCGGATTGAAGGATTTCATTTTGCCGCTGATCGCGATACGCAACCGCAAGAAGGGCTACGCGGTCTCGATCATCAAGGCCGGCATGAAGGTGATCGGCCGCGATTCCGGCCCTGTCCGCCTGCCGCTGACCGATCTGACCGCGGAGGAGATGGCGGAGCTGACGGCGCTGGTGAAGGCGCTGCCGGGCGCCGTCTCGGCACAGCAGGCGGCGGAGTGATCTTGCTGTCATTCCGGGGCAAGGCCGCAAGGCCTTGAACCCGGAATCTCCGAGTTGATGGATAAGAAGAGACGCAAGCCAATCTCTGGATTCCGGGTTCAGCCCTGACGGGCTGCCCCGGAATGACGGAGATAGGAAGAAGACCGGGAGGAGCACATGAGTCACGCAGCCACCAGCACCGGAATCTCCGGCGCGCCGATCGTCACCGGCATGGAGGTCATTCCGGTGGCCGGCCGTGACAGCATGCTGCTCAATCTCAGCGGCGCGCATGGGCCGTTCTTCACCCGCAACCTCGTCATCCTCACCGACAATGCCGGCCACACTGGCGTCGGCGAGGTGCCCGGCGGAGAGAAGATCCGGCAGACGCTGGAGGATGCGAAGAGCCTGATCGTGGGCAGGAGCATCGGCGCCTGTAACACCATCCTCGCCACGATGCGTACCGCCTTCGCCGATCGTGACGCCGGCGGCCGCGGCAAGCAGACCTTCGATCTGCGCGTCATGATCCATGCGGTGACCGCAGTCGAATCCGCGCTGCTCGACCTGCTCGGCCAGCATCTCGGCCTGCCGGTGGCGGCCCTGCTCGGCGAAGGCCAGCAGCGCGCCTCCGTCGAGGCGCTCGGCTATCTGTTCTTCATCGGCGACCGCAAGAAGACCGACCTGCCCTACGCCACCGGCGAGCGCGAGAAGGACGGCTGGTATACGCTGCGACATCAGGAGGCGATGACGCCCGAAGCTGTGGTGCGGCTCGCCGAGGCGACGCACGACGCCTATGGCTTCGCCGACTTCAAGTTGAAGGGCGGCGTGCTCCGCGGCGAAGCCGAGATCGAGGCGGTGACCGCCATCGCAAAACGCTTCCCGCAGGCGCGCGTTACGCTCGACCCCAACGGCGCCTGGTCGCTCGATGAAGCGATCCGGCTGTGCAAGGACATGCACGGCATCCTGGCCTATGCCGAGGACCCCTGCGGCGCCGAGGCCGGCTTCTCCGGCCGCGAGATCATGGCCGAGTTCCGCCGCGCCACTGGCCTGCCGACCGCGACCAACATGATCGCCACCGACTGGCGGCAGCTCAGCCATGCGCTGCGGCTCGGGGCGGTCGACATTCCCTTGGCCGACCCCCATTTCTGGACCATGCAGGGCTCGGTGCGCGTCGCCCAGACCTGCCGCGACAATGGTCTGACCTGGGGTTCGCACTCCAACAACCATTTCGACATTTCGCTGGCGATGTTCACCCACGTGGCCGCCGCTGCGCCGGGCAAGGTCACCGCCATCGACACCCACTGGATCTGGCAGGACGGCCAGGCGCTGACCAAGGCGCCGCTGCAGATCAAGGGCGGCAGGATCGCCGTGCCCGAGCAACCCGGGCTCGGTGTCGAGGTTGACCGCGGCGCCATCGAAAAGGCCCATGCGCTGTACAAGAGCCACGGGCTCGGTGCACGCGACGACGCCGTCGCAATGCAGTATCTGATCCCCGGCTGGACCTTCGACGACAAGCGCCCCTGTCTCGTGCGATGACGGGGGCGATCGGTTAGATTGTCCGAGCAATCGCGCAAAGTCTGGAGAACAACATGAACGCGATCCTCAAGAATTTCATCGCCGGCGAGTGGGTCGACGGCAGCGGGGTGACCCGCAACATCAACCCGTCCAACACCAACGACGTCGTCGGCGAATACGCCAAGGCCGACAAGGCGCAGACCGAGAAGGCGATCGCCGCCGCCAAGGCCGCCTTCCCGGCCTGGTCGCGCTCGACGCCGCAGGAGCGCTATGACGCGCTCAACAAGATCTCGGCGGAGATCCTGTCGCGCAAGGAAGAGCTCGGCCGCCTGCTGGCGCGCGAGGAGGGCAAGACGCTGCCGGAGGGCATCGGCGAGGTCGCCCGTGCCGGCCAGATCTTTGCGTTCTTTGCCGGCGAGGCGCTGCGCCTCACCGGCGAGAAGGGCGCCTCGGTCCGTCCGGGCCTCGACGTCGAGATCACCCGCGAGGCCGTCGGCGTCGTCGGCATGATCACGCCCTGGAATTTCCCGATCGCGATCCCCGCCTGGAAGATCGCGCCCGCGCTCTGCTACGGCAACACGGTCGTGTTCAAGCCGGCGGAGCTGGTGCCCGGCTCGGCGCATGCGCTGTCCGAGATCATCGCGCGCTCCGGCCTTCCCGCCGGCGTCTTCAACCTCGTCGTCGGCTCCGGCTCGGTGGTCGGCCAGACCCTGCTCGAGCATCCGGACGTTCACGCGATCTCCTTCACCGGCTCGGTCGGCACGGGGCGCAAGATCGCGCAGGCCTGCGTGCTGTCGAACCCGATGAAGAAGTTCCAGCTGGAGATGGGCGGCAAGAATCCGATGGTCGTGCTCGACGATGCCGACGTCAAGGTCGCGGTCGAAGCCTGTGTCAACGGCTCCTATTTCTCGACCGGCCAACGCTGCACGGCGTCCTCGCGCCTGATCGTCACCGAGGGCATCCACGACAAGTTCGTCGCGGCGATGACCGAGCGGCTCAAGGGCCTCGTGGTCGATGACGCCGTCAAGCAGGGCACCCATATCGGCCCGGTGGTCGACGCCAACCAGCTCGAGCAGGATCAGCGCTATCTCAAGATCGGCCAGGACGAAGGCGCCAAGCTCACCTGGGGCGGCGAGCTGCTCAACCGCGAGACGCCCGGCTTCTACATGCAGCCAGCGCTGTTCACCGAGGCCACCAACGCGATGCGCATTGCCCGCGAGGAGATCTTCGGACCGGTCGCCTGCGTCATCCGCGCCAAGAACTACGACGAGGCGCTGGCGATCGCCAACGACACCGAGTTCGGCCTCGCGGCCGGCGTCTGCACCACCAGCCTGAAATACGCCTCGCACTTCAAGCGCAACAGCGAGGCCGGCATGGTGATGGTCAATTTGCCGACCGCCGGCGTCGACTATCACGTCCCGTTCGGCGGCCGCAAAGGCTCGAGCTACGGCGCCCGCGAGCAGGGCTCCTACGCGCGGGAATTCTACACGACGGTGAAGACGGCCTACACCTTCCCGGTGTGAGCCTCGTCCGCCGTGAGCTACCAGACGGGCCGCATCGACGGTCCACTCCCTCTCCCCGTTCTTACGGGGAGAGGGGATGAAAGAAGCAAGTAGGCAGGCACGGCGCTCCGCGCCTTTGCCCACCCACCGGAGCGGAACGGAGCCAGCATGAACCAGCAGGTCGTCGCCAACGAGGAGCCCCGCATCATCAAGCTCAACGCGCGCGACAACGTCGCGATCGTGGTGAACGATTTCGGCCTGCCTGCCGGCACCAAATTTCCCGATGGCCTGACGCTGAGGAGCTTCGTCCCGCAGGGCCACAAGACCGCACTGGTCGACATCGCCGAGGGCGCGCCGATCGTCCGCTACGGCGAGATCATCGGCTATGCGAAGTCGCCGATCGCATCCGGCGAATGGGTGGACGAGGCTCGCATCGACATGCCTGAGGCTCCTGCCCTCGATCAGCTCGAAATCTCCACCGCGGTGCCGGCGCCGCTGCCGCCGCTCGAAGGCTACACCTTCGAAGGCTATCGCAATCGCGACGGCTCGGTCGGCACCCGCAACGTGCTGGGCATCTCGACCTCGGTCCAATGCGTCAAGGGCACGCTCGAATTCGCGATCAAGCGCATCAAGAGCGAGCTGCTGCCGAAGTACCCGAATGTCGATGACGTCGTCGCGCTTACCCACGCCTATGGCTGCGGTGTCGCGATCACGGCGCCAGATGCCGTGGTGCCGATCCGAACCCTGCAGAACCTCGCACTGAACCCGAATTTCGGCGGCGAGATCCTCGTCGTCGGCCTCGGCTGCGAGAAGCTCGCGCCGGAGCGGCTGCTGCCGGAAGGCACTGAAGACTCGATCGTCCGCATGCAGGACGAGGCCTTCGACGGCTTCGGCGCCATCGTCGACGCCATCATGACGCAGGCCGATCGCCGCCTTGCCGAACTCAACAAGCGCACCCGCGAGACCTGCCCGGCGTCCGATCTCGTGATCGGCCTGCAATGCGGCGGCAGCGATGCGTTCTCCGGTGTGACCGCCAATCCCGCAGTGGGCTTCGCGGCGGACCTGCTGGTCCGTGCCGGCGCCACCGTGATGTTCTCGGAGGTGACCGAGGTTCGCGACGCGATCCAATTGCTGACCCGGCGCGCCATCAACGAGGACGTCGGCCGCGCGCTGATCCGTGAGATGGACTGGTACGATTCCTATCTCGCGCGCGGCGGCGCCGATCGCAGCGCCAACACGACGCCCGGCAACAAGAAGGGCGGCCTCGCCAACATCGTCGAGAAGTCGCTGGGCTCGATCGTGAAGTCGGGCTCCGGTCCGATCCACGGCGTGCTGGCGCCGGGCGAGAAGGCCAAGCAAAAGGGCATGCTGTTCGCGGCGACGCCAGCCTCCGACTTCATCTGTGGCACCCTGCAGCTCGCATCCGGCATGACCTTGCAGGTGTTCACCACGGGCCGCGGCACGCCCTACGGCCTTGCTGCGGCGCCCGTCATCAAGGTCGCGACCCGCAGCGAGCTGGCGCGGCGCTGGAAGGATCTGATCGACTTCGACGCCGGCCGCATCGCCACCGGCGAGATGACGATCGAGGAAACCGGCTGGGAGTTGTTCAAGCTGATCCTCGACGTCGCCTCCGGCCGCACCAAGCCATGGTCGGACCGCTGGGGCATCCACAACGATCTGACCTTGTTCAATCCGGCGCCGGTGACCTGAGGGAGGGCTCACCCTGCCATGCCAATTGTCTCGCTCAAACCTCTCCCCGTCATTGCGAGCGAAGCGAAGCAATCCAGGGTCCCGCCCACCATCCTGGATTGCTTCGCTTCGCTCGCAATGACGCGTATGTTGAAGCAACGAGCCTAGACAACGAATGCCGGGAGGAAGAGCCAGATGTCCAGCTTCAGCCGCTTCGCCGCGATTGCCGTAGCAGCCTTCCTCCTCTCCGCCGGCCCTTCCCGCTCCCAAGACGCCATCCCTGGTGTCCCCCGCGAGCTGCTCGAGGACATCGCGACCGGCAGCCGCATCCTCGCCGATCTCGGCGTCGTCGACGCCTTCGGCCATGTCAGCGCGCGGCATCCCACCAATCCGCACCACTTCCTGATGGCACGCTCGATCGCGCCGGCGCAGGTGACGGCCAATGACATCATGGAGTTCGATGAGAACGGCGAACCGGTCGATGCGAGGAACCGCGCCGTCTTCCTCGAGCGCTTCATCCATGCCGAGATCTACAAGGCGCGTCCGGACGTCAGCGCGGTGGTGCATACGCATTCGCCGGGCGTCGTGCCGTTCAGCGTCAGCCATACACCCTTGAAGCCGCTGTATCACAACGCCGCCTTCCTCGGCACCGGCGCGCCGGTGTGGGACATCGGCAAGGAGTTCGGCGCCACCAACATGCTGGTCAGCAACAATGTGATCGGCAAATCGCTGGCGGCCACGCTTGGCGACAAATCGGTGGTGCTGATGCGCGGCCACGGCGACGTCGCGGTTGGACCGTCGGTCAAGGCCGCCGTGTTCCGCGCCTATTACACCGACGTCAATGCGAAGCTGCAGGCGCAGGCGATCGGGCTCGGCAGAGACGTCACCTATCTCAGCGCCGAGGAGGCCGCCAAGGCCGACGCGGTCAACATGGTGATCATGGACCGCGCCTGGGCGCTGTGGAAGCAGAAGGCGCAGTCGGCGAAATAGTCCCGGAGATTGAAGATCATTCCGGGGCAGCGCCGCCCCGGAATCCTGTGACGCGCCGAGCCCGCTGCACCACGCCTTCCGTCTCGACATGGAGCGCGGGCGAGTGCGCGGCGTGCGCACGGAACTTTCCATTCCTTTTACGGTATCGGCCGACCGTGCCGTACAGCGCCGGGCTTGCGCTGGCGCGATGTGCACTGCTGCACTGGTGTCCGACCTCTTTTTGCCGCAAAGCTGACACATATCGCTTAACCTGTCGCGCCGTCATGATTCCTCCAGGCTCACTCCCGCGGATGCCCCTGCATTTTCCTCGTCTTGCTGCCGTTGCGCTCGGTCTCTGCCTGAGTGCGCCCTGCCTGGCTCAGCAGCCGATGCCGGTGACGAGCTCGCCGGAGGAGCGGCCCGACATCGATCTCTACGCGCTGATGTCCGGCACCTGCCGGACCGCAAAGGTCGACGGCCGCGAATTTTCCTGCAAGACGGTGGCGTTCTTTCACAGCGAGAAGGGGCGCGCCCATTTCACCGTCGCGCTCGACGATCCCGCTGACGAGAGCCACATCATCGCGTTCTCCGGCATCAATGGCCGCAGGTCGATCCAGAACGTCTACGAACTGCCGATCGACAGGATGCTGCTGAATTCCAAGCATCGCCCGAAGGTCGATGGCATTCCGGTGCCGGTGACGAAGAGCTCGGCCGGCATGTGCCGTCAGGTCGGCAACTTCGCGATGCTCAAGGTCACGAGCGTGACCTGCTCCGCCAAGGACGACAGCGGCCGCGCCTATGAGCTGCAGTTCGTCTCCGACGGCACGCCCATCACCTTGCGCCGGGTGCGCCAGACGATGACGAACGCCGAGCACAATCCCTATGAATGAGCGCGTCGCGATTGCGGCGACCGCGCGCATCCGCGTCGCCTGACGCGCATCTGCTCCAATCCGCATCTCGAACAGCCATGAACATGAGGGCGCGTTCTCGCGGCAGATGATGCCCGAGGCTTACGATCCGTCTCGCCCTCGGGAGTGCAAAGGGCGCAGGGAATGCCGGGTGAAGGCCCCACCCATGGCCCGCCTGCGAAAAAAATGCAGGCGGCAGGTACCACAGGCAAAGCCGGTTCAACCCGGCATTCCCTGCGCGATGGTCTTCACGCTTATACGCAGTCTCCCTGGTGCGCCGGGCTTGTTGGCCACCATTGCGACAATGCGCTTGCGCGCACTGCGCGTGATACCAGCATCGGGGTATCAGGACGCTGCGACTTCACGTCCGCGTATTGCCGTTCGTCCGCACGCTGGACAAGCATGCTGCGGCAACAGCGCGGCCATCGCAGCCCCACCTCGCGTGTCGTGACGATCGCGCGCTACGCCCCTCTGCGGTGAGGCGGGATGCGCTACCAAAGCACGATTTTCGAAAAAACGAAAGAGAAAAATGCAGGCGCGCGATCGGTCGTCAAGAGCGCGTTGAACGAACTGAACAAAATCCAGACCGGCGCGTTGCGCGCGACACGCAAGCGGAGCCTCTGTGTAGATTCCCGGAAGCTCATAGCCCTGCTGATTTGCCCGACGTGCCGGCTCGGCCACACTCGCGGCATCGATGATGCTCAGCGGCGGCGCGCCGCCGCGCCCAGGATGTCCTGGGTGGCGCGCCCGAGCCGCCTGGCGGCATCGGCGAGATCCTTCGCTGCAAAGCCCGAATAGCCCAGGATGAAACCGTCGGGCCCGCGCTGCACGATCCGCGCATCCGACAACAGCCGGCATTCGATGCCGGCCCGGTCGCGGATCAGTTTCGCCGTGCCCTTCGGCGCTGCCGGCGGCAAGGTCGCCAGCAGATGCAGTCCTTGCGACGGCGCGGCCAGTTGCAGGCTGCCTTTGCCGTGCTTGGCGAGCGCCTCGGCGACGACATCGCGCGCCTGGCGATAGCGCGGGCGCAGCCGCCGCATGTGGGCTGCGAGCACGCCGTCGGCCATCAGGTCGGCCAGCGCGTCCTGCATGAAGGCCGGCGGAAACCGGTCCTGTGCCGCGCGCGCCGCGACCACCCGCGCGACCAGCGCCGGCGGCACCACGAGGTAGCCGAGCCGCAGTCCCGCGAACAGCGTCTTGCCGAAGGTGCCGAGATAGATGACGCGCTCGCCGCCGATGCCGGCCAGCGCCGTCAGCGGCGGGCCGGCAAAGCGGTACTCGCTGTCGTAGTCGTCCTCGAAGATGTAGGCGTCCGCCCTGCGCGCCCAGTCGAGCAGCGCAATGCGCCGCGCCATGCTCATCGCAACGCCGGTCGGAAACTGATGCGATGGCGTCACGTAGGCGGCCTTGGCCGCCATGTACGCCGCCTCGCCCGAGCTCACTATGATTCCTTCATCATCGACGGGCACCGGGACCAGCTTCGCGCCGGTCGTGCTCAACGTATGGCGCGAGGCGACATAGCCCGGATCCTCGAACCAGACGGGATCGCCCGGCGCAAGCAACGCGTCGATGCACAGCCGCAGGCCATGCTGGGTGCCGCTCACGATGAGAATGCAGCTTGGGTCGCAGCGTACGCCGCGACTGGCGGCAAGGTAGTGCGCGACCTGGCTGCGCAGATGCAGGCTGCCGCGCGGATCGCCATAGCCGAGTTCGTCGGGCGCGGCGCGGGCGATGCGGCGACGGCTGGCCGCGGCGAGCCGCCGCAAGAGCACGGGATCGACCAGCGTGCAGCCGAGCGCGAACGGCCGGCGCGGCGGAATCCGGATATCCAGCTCAGCAACTGGTGCGGCGACCTGCGGTGCGGGCAGCTGTGCGGCGACATAGGTGCCGGCGCCGTGGCGCGCCTCGACCAGGCCATCCGACAGCAGCGCCTCATAGGCTGCGACGATCGCGTTGCGGCGAACACCGAGCTGCTCGGCGAGCCCGCGCGTCGAAGGCAGACGAAGGCCGGGCGCGAGCAGGCCATCGACGATGCCGGTGCGCAGCGCGCCGTGCACCTGCTGCGACTGGCTGCGGATGGTGCGGTCGAGGTGGATCGGCAGCGCCAGCACGTCGTCTCGGCGCCGCGAAGTGGTTGTCTGCTTTCGCATCGAAGTGGAACTCCCGGCAACCACTTTGCCATGGCATGACGTCGACGGAAACAGGAGACTGACGATGTCCGAGCAACAGATGCCAAGCTATCCCGTCGACGACACCAACCGGGTCAAGCGGCGGCATCAGCGCGCCCACTACGATCATGCGACCGTCCATGCCCTGCTCGACTCCGCAACGCTGTGCCACGTCTCCTATGTCATCGACGGCCAGCCCTATTGCACGCCGACGCTGTATTGGCGCGAGGAAACGACGCTGTATTGGCATGGGTCGAGCGCCAGCCGCATGTTGCGCAGCCTGTCCGAGGGACAGCCGGCCTGTCTCACCGTCACCCATCTCGACGGCCTGGTGCTGGCGCGCAGCGCCTTCCATCACTCGGCTGACTATCGCTCGGTGATGGCGTTCGGCCATGCCCGGCTGATCGAGGATCAGGCGGAGAAGGAGCGCGCGCTGGTGATGATGGTCGATCGGCTGTTTCCCGGCCGCACTGCGAGCCTGCGCCCGACCACGGAGCAGGAGCTCAAGGCCACGTCGGTCGTGACCATGGAGATCGAAAAGGCATCAGCGAAGATCCGCGCCGCGGGCGTCATCGACGATGAGGAGGACTACGCGCTGCCGATCTATAGCGAGCGCATTCCGGTGCAGACCCTGATCGGGTCCCCGGAGCCCGATGGCCGATTGCTGCCGGGCGTCACCCGTCCCGCGACGCTGTCAGGTTTCAGCGCTGGACGGCGGCTCGATGAGGCGCTGACGGAGGCGTATGCGACGAGCTATCCGGCGGGGTAATGCGCGTAGCTACCACGCGATCCGAGGGTGCCTTGCGCAACCCTGGATCGCCTCGTCGCTACGCTCCTCGCAATGACGATCGGAGCAGGCGTAGCGCCACACACTTTCCGTCATCGCCCGGCTCGACCGGGCGATCCAGTACGTCGAGACGTCTGTGATGGCATCGAGGGCAGCGGCGGACTGGATACCCCGCTTTGGCGGGGTATGACGATGGAAGCGCAAACGCGCTGGCTCCCCGGCCGTCATCGCGAGCGCCAGCGAAGCGATCCAGGGCCGCATGAAAGGTCTGAATCGCCTCGCGCGCAATGACGACGGAACGAAGCCTGCCTACCGCTCGATCATCCTGTTCCAGCGCGTATTCCATTCGGGGCGCCTGGCGTTGATGACGTCCCAGTCGAGCGTGATCGCGCTCTTCATGTAGCCGTGGAAGGTCGCGAGCTTCTGCTCGGCCGCCGGCGTCGTGGCTTTCGCGGTGGTGTTGGACGGCACGATGTTGCCGGCGGCCAGCGCCTTGGCCTGCGCTTCCGGCGACAGCAGATAGGCGGCGAGCTTCTGCGCCAGCTCGGATTCGGAGTTGTTGGCGATGACGCATTCGGCGACCATCAGCACGACCGAGCCTTCCTTCGGCTGCGCGTATTCGACAGCGATACCCTTCTCCTTCAAGGTCGACACCGCGGTCGGCGTGAGCGGGAAGATCGCGGCCTCGCCGGTCTGCACCATCTCGGAGATCTTGGCCGAGTTCGGAATGTATTCGAGCACGTTCTTGCCGATCGTGTCGGGAAACGCCTTGAAGCCCGGCTCGACATTGGCCTCGCTGCCGCCGTTGATGCGGTTGACCATCAGGAAGGCGTGCAGGCCGAAGGTCGAGACCGAGGCCGACTGGAAAACGACCTTGTCCTTGAACTTGGGATCGGCGAGATCGAGCCAGGAGGTCGGTGCCGCCCAGCCTTTCTCGTCGAACAGCTTCTTGTTGTAGGCCAAGCCCGTCATGCCGATGTCGATGCCGGCGGCGATGTCGTCCTTGAGTCGCGCGAACGGCTCGAGCTGGCCGAGCGCCTCGCTCGGCTTCAGCTTCTCGCACAGACCAAGGCCGGCGGCGCGGATCATCACGCCGTCGTCGAGAAACATCACGTGCATCTGCGGCTTGTCCTTCGCCGCGATCGCCTTGGCGAGGATCTCCGACGAGGTGCCGGGCACGACGACGATCTTGACGTCGTTGGCCTTCTCGAAGTCCGGAAACACCGCCTGCGTATAGGTGCGCTCGAAATTGCCGCCGTTCATGCCCACATAAAGCGTCTTGGTTTCCGCATGCGCGGCCGATGCAGCGAGCATGAGTGCAAAGGCTGGGCCGAGCGTGGCGCGAGCATCGATCATGGCGAGGTCTCCTTCGATCCTGTCGTCATTGCTGCTTGAGAGGCATCGCCCGGCTGCGATGCAGGTGAGAAACGGGTGATGGCGAAAGGGACGATCGGCGTCGAGGTTTCGCCGTCGCGCACCAGCTCGGCCAGCACCTCGCCGACCCCCGGCGCGATCTGGAAGCCGGCGCCGGAGAAGCCGAAGGCGTGAATCAGTCCCGGCGTCGTCGCGCTCGGCCCGATCACCGGATTGCGGTCGGGCATCGTCGCCTCGGTGCCGCTCCAGAACCGGATCGCCTGGGCATGGCGCAGCGGGCCGAACAGCTCGCTGGCGCGCTGCATGATGGCAAGCACGCCGTCGCTGCGGGGGCGCGAATAGTCGGGATCGGCGAGCGGCGCGGCGCGTTCGCCGCCGACGACGACGTTGCCGCGCGTGACCTGCCGCGCGTAGATGCCGCCGCCCTCGATGCCGATGTTGACGCCGAGAAATAGATCGAGCGGCTCGGTCACGATCATCGACGGATAGGTGCGCTCCAGCGGCACGGGCTCGTCGAACGCGCGCGCCAAGCCGTCGGCCCAGGCGCCGGCGCTGTTGATCACGGTACGCGTCCTGATGGCGACGTCACCGGCTTCCAGGGCAAAACCCTCGAACGTCCTGGTGGCGCCCGTAACCTCCGTGTTCTCCAGCACCTCGGCGCCGGCGCGACGCGCCGCTGCGGCGAAGGCGGTGGCGACCAGCCGGGGATTGGCGTGGCCGTCGCCAGGACAGAACGAACCGCCCACGACGCCGCCCGCGATGCCGAAGCGCTCGTGCAGTTGATTGTGGCCGATCAGCTCGAGAGCGAGCCCGAACGGCGCGACCTCGACGGCGTAGCGCTCCAGGCTCGCCATGTCCGCAGGCGAGCGCGCCAGCTTGAGATGGCCGGAGCGCAGGAACTCGCCGTCGATGCCGATGAGCTGCGCGAGCCGCGGCCAGATTGCATGCGCGCGCTGCGACAGCGGCAGTTGCTCGGGCGGGCGGCCCTGGCGGCGCACGCCGCCATAGTTCACGCCGCTCGCCTGAGCGCCGCAGAAGCCCTTGTCGAGCAGCGTGACGGAGAAGCCCATGCCGCGCAGCGCCAGCGCGGCGGAGCTGCCGACCAGCCCGCCGCCGACGATCGCGACATCGCAGTCAATGCGCCGGGTCATGCTGCCTCTCGTCGAGGGACAGACTCACGGCCACCGGGATCGGCTTGATCGGCGCCTGCGCGCGCAGCCGGCCGACAGCGCCGATGTCGCGGCGTGTCTGCGCAGCCAAGAGCTCCGCGGCGGCCGCGCCGCACATGCGGCCCTGGCAGCGGCCCATGCCGATGCGCGTCACCGCCTTCAGACGATTGATCTCGGTGAGCGAGAAATCCCTGATCGCGCGCCGCGCCTCGCCGGCATCGATCTCCTCGCAGCGGCACAGCAGCGTGTCATCGGCGATGTCGCCCGCCCAATGCGATGGATAGGGAAAGGCGGCTTCGAGCCCATCGCGCAGCCGGTCGATCCGCGCCAGCGCATGTTCGAGGGCGGTAGCGCGCATCGAATCATGCGGCAGGCCACGATCCTCCAACAATGCCAGCGCGGCCCGCTCGCCGGCGGCTTCCGCGGCATCGGCGCCGGCGATGCGGGCGCCGTCGCCGGCGAGGTACACGCCCGCGATGCTGCTGCGGCCACCGGCGTCGCGAACCGGACGATGCGCGCCGTCGCGCGCATCGAAGCGAAAGGCGCAGCCGGCGAGATCAGCAGCCTGAGTCTCCGAGCGCAGACCGAGGCCGTAGCCGACGCCGTCGCAGGTGATCGCGTGTTCGCGCCCGCCGGCCCGATAGACGATGCGCGCCACCCTGCTCTCGCCCTCGATCCGAAGCTGGGACACGCCAGACCGCACGCGCGTTCCGCGCAGCGTCAACTCCACCGCCATGCGCAATCCACGCAGCACGATGCCCGGCGCGAGCGGCAACGCGCGCAGCAGATTGAGCTTCGCAGACAAGGGCGCCGCGTCGAGCACGGCGGCAACGTCGACGCCGGCCTTCATGTATTGCCAGGCGACCAGATAGAGCAGCGGGCCGGAGCCAGCGAACACCACGCGCCGGCCGATCGCACAGCCCTGCGCCTTCAGCGCGATCTGCGCGCCGCCGAGCGTGAACACGCCCGGCAGGGTCCAGCCGGGGATCGGCAGCACGCGATCGGTCGCCCCGGTCGCGAGGATGAGCCCGTCATAGCTGACCCGCCGGCTGATACCCCTACGCAAGATGTCGGCCGCGCCGTCGCGCAGATTCCACAGCAGCGTGTTTGACTGATAGTCGATTGCGATGCCGAGCGCCGCAAAGTCGTGATGCAGCCGCGCGGCCTTCGAAGCCTCCGAGCCGTAGCGCGCCGTGGCATCGCGGCCGTCGGGACTCAGCGGCTGGCGATAGATCTGGCCGCCGCAGGCGTGGCCTTCATCGACCACGATCGGCCGCAGGCCGGCCGCGACCAATGTCATCGCGGCGCGGATGCCGGCCGGGCCGGCGCCGACGATCAGGGGAGATGCGCGCTCAGCCATGGCCGCGCCCTCGTCGTGTGATGATGTCTATGCCTTCGGTAAGCGGCGTCGTGCAGGCGCGCAGCCGCTCGCCGCTCGCGAGCTGCACCCAGCAGTCCTGGCAGGCGCCCATCTGGCAGAAGCCGGCCCGCGGCGCGGCGGAAAACTCGCTGTAGCGAAGCCGGTCGACCTGGCAGAGCATGGCCGTCAGCACGGTGTCGCCGGCGCGGCCGTCGCAGGGCACGCCATCGATCGCGAAGGAGATGACGGCGCTGTCGTTGCGGACGAGGCGATGCAACAGCGGCATGGTGTCAGCCCTGCCCCACGAGGATCTTGTCGAGGCCGAAGATGCGGTCGAGCAGCAGCATCGCCGCCGCCGTCACCGCGATCATCAGCGCCGATACGGCGGCCATCATCGGGTCGATCGATTCGGTCGCGTACATGTACATGCGCACCGGCAGGGTGATCGTGGCGGGCGAGGTGATGAAGATCGACATCGTGAGCTCGTCGAAGGAGTTGATGAAGGCAAGCAGCCAGCCGCCGGTGATGCCGGGCAGGATCATCGGCACGGTGATGCGGCGGAACACGATCCAGTTGGACGCGCCGAGCGTGACCGCCGCCTGCTCGGCGCTGCGGTCGAGGCCGGACAGGGCGGCCAGAACCAAGCGGAGCACATAAGGCATGACGACGACAATGTGACCTGCGGTCAGCCACAGCAGGCTGCCGGTGGCGCCGAGCAACGCGAACAGCCGCAGCAGCGCAACGCCGAGCACGAGATGCGGGATCATCAGGGGCGACAGAAACAGCGCGTTCAGTGCCGCGCGGCCGCGGAAGTCGTAGCGATCGAGCGCGAGGCCGGCGGCGACCGCGAGCACGACCGCGATCGTCGCGGCTGTTGCCGCAACCCACAGGCTGTTGAGGAAGGAGGCGACGAAATCCGGATGCGCGAACACGGCCGTGAACCAGCGCAGCGAAACCTGCGTGGTCGGCAATGTCAACGTGTTGGCCGGCGTGAACGCGACGAGGCAGATCACGATGAGCGGCGCCAGCACGAAGCCAGTGACGAGCGCATGAAAGACCAGGGCGATCGGGCCGTTGTGGCGCATGCCGCTCACCCCAACATCCGCTTGGCGCGCGCCTCGACGACGCGCTGATAGGCGAGCATGAGCACGAGGTTCGTGACCAACACCAGGATCGCGATGGCGGCCCCCAGCGGCCAGTTCAGCTCGTGCATGTATTCGTCATAGACCAGCGTCGCCGCCATCTTCAGCCGCCGGCCGCCGAGCAGCGCGGGGATCGCGAAGGCCGAGGCCGAAAGTCCGAACACCACCAGGCTGCCCGACAGCAGCCCCATCGTCACCTGCGGCAGCACCACGCGGCGCAGCGCCGTGAAGCGCGAGGCGCCGAGCGTCCAGGCGGCGGCCTCGACCATCGGATCGAGCTTCTGCAGCGAGGTCCAGACCGGGATGACCATGAACGGCAGCATCACATGGACGAGCGCGATGACGATGGCCGTCTCGGTGTAGAGGATCCTGACCGTGCCGAGCCCGAGCGCACGGAAGGCCTCGTTGACGAGGCCCGTGGGGCCGAGCAGCATGCTCCAGCCAAAGGCGCGCACCACGACCGAAACCAGCAGCGGGCCGATGATCGCGAGCAGGAACGCCGAGCGCCAGGGCTCGCGCATGCGCGCCAGGATGTAGGCCTCGGGCGCGCCGATCACGGCGCAGATCAGCGTGGTCAGCGCGGCGAGCCGCAGCGTGCGCCAGAAGATATTGAGAAAGTAGCTGTCGGAGAGGATGCCGATGTAGTGCGCCAGCGTGGTCTCGTCCTTGACGCCGGTCGCGGCGTCATAGACGTGGAACGACAGCGCCAGGGTGAGCACGAGCGGCACGACCACCAATGCGGTGAACAGCAGCGCGCCCGGCGCCGCCAGCAGCCATGGTGTCGTCGCGCGCGTGCCGCTCATGCCGACTGCGCTCCGTCGGGCTTCGACGCGCGTGCGCTGGCGCTGCTCCAGGCGAGACCGACCTGATCGCCCTCGCACGCCGGCTCCTCGCCCGCATTGGGCAGGGCGACGCCGATCAATCCGGCGGGCGTCTCCACGGTGAAGAACCAGGTGCTGCCGAGGAAAAAGCGCGCTCTGATGCGGCCGTCGAGCACGCCGGCGCCGGGAGCGGTCAGGCCGATCTTCTCCGGCCGGATCGCGATTACAACAGCCGCGCCGTCGGCGAGACCTGCGGCCTCGCACGGCAGCTCACGCCCGCCGATCTCGACGCCGCCGCTGCGCCATACGCCGGACAGCCGGTTCATCTTGCCGACGAAGGAGGAGATGAACGGCGTCGCCGGATTTTCGTAGAGCCGATAGGGCGCGTCGACCTGCATGATGCGGCCCTGCTCCATCACCACCACGCGATCGCTCATCGACAGCGCCTCGCTCTGGTCGTGCGTCACCATGATCGTGGTGGTGCCGACGCGCTGCTGGATGCCGCGCAGTTCGAACTGCATCTCCTCGCGCAGCTTGGCGTCGAGATTGGACAAGGGCTCGTCGAGCAGCAGCACCGGCGGATCGATGACGAGCGCGCGCGCCACCGCGACGCGCTGACGCTGCCCGCCGGAGAGCTGGCGTGGATAGCGGTCGGCGAGCGCGGCGAGTTGCACCAGCGCCAGCGCCTGTTTGACGCGCGCCTCGCGCTCGGCCCTGATCACCTTGCGCATTTCGAGTCCGAAGGCGACGTTCTGCGCCACCGTCATGTGCGGAAACAGCGCGTAGCTCTGGAACACGATGCCGAGGCCGCGGCGATCGGGCTTCTCGTGGGTGATGTCGCGACCGTCGAGCGTGATGCGCCCCGACGTCGGCTCGACCAGGCCGGCGATCATCTGCAGCGTCGTGGTCTTGCCGCAGCCGGAGGGGCCGAGCAGCGAGATGAACTCGCCCTTGGCGACGCTGAGATTGACGTCGCTGACCGCAGCGACATCGCCGTAGAGCTTCGTCAGACCGTCCAGCGTCAGGAAACCCATGCGTCCTCGCGCGGGAGGCTCCCTTCGCCATCAGCAGGGATTGCCGCCCTGGGGCTCTTTCATGCCGGCGGGCAACGCAGATGGTCAATCATGTATTCCGATATCCTGAATTTATCTGTCTAAAATTCTGATATATGAAATCTATGCGACGAATTTGACTCCATCATTCACCAGATCAGATGACGACAGCCGACACCGATTCGTCCTCCAGCCTTCGCCGGGCCCTGAAGCTGCTGCGCATCCTCGCCGAGGGCGACCCCGACGGGCTGCGGCTGAAGGACATCGCGGAGACCGCGGGCTGCAGCCAGCCGACCGCGCATCGCATGCTGCAGGACCTCGCCGCCGAGGGTTTCGCCGAACAGGCCGCCGGCAAGCGCTATCGCCTGGCGCTCGACTTCTACGTGCTCGCCGCACGCGCGGGCCAAGCCAGCGGCCTGCGCGAGGCGGCGCGGCCGGCGCTGCTGCGGCTGTCGGCGACCTTGAGCGACACGATCTTCCTTTTGGTGCGCAACGGCTTCGATGCGGTCTGTCTCGACCGCGTCGAAGGACCGTTTCCAATCCGCTCCTTCACCGGCGACATCGGCGGCAAGGTGCCGCTCGGGCTTGGCCAGGGCAGCCTCACGATTCTCGCCAACCTGCCCGAGGACGAGCAGGAGGCCGTGATCCGCTTCAACATCCCGCGCCTGCTCGATCGCGGCTTCCTCGACGAGGCCTCGCTGCGCAGTGCGCTGGCGCAGGCGCGCGCGCAAGGCTGGGTCAATACCAGCACCGGCCTCATTCCCGGCATGGCCGGCGTCGGCGTGCCCGTGCTCGACGCGCGTGGCAACGCGGTGGCTGCGCTCAGCGTGGGCACGCTGGCGGAGCGGCTGAACGCGGACCGGCTGCCGCATGTGGTCAAGATCCTGCAGGGCGAGGCGCAGGTGCTGGCCGGCAAGCTCAACCCGTTCGACGTGGCTTTGCGCTATCCATCACGGAGCTTGAGCACGATCGGGGGGAATTAGTCCTTCTCCATCACGACCACCGTCATTCCGGGGCAAGGCCGCAGGCCTTGAACCCGGAATCCCGACGTTGCCTTGCGTTCGTTTCCAACAATCTCGAGATTCCGGGTTCAATCGCGCACACGCCGTCGCGTGTGCACGATTGCCCCGGAATGACGGTGAGTTGCTCGGCGCCGTGCAACTTACGTTAGGCGCTCAGGTCACCCACTCCGCGCGGATATCGCCCTTCCCAACTTCGCGCTCGGGCTCGCGCCAGGCAAAGGTGAACAACCCCATCGGCTCGACCTGTTCGAGCTCATCGCGGGCAATGTCGCGCGCGATCACGACGATGAAGGGCGCCGGCGGTTTCTCGACCTTCAATTGCCGCGGCGGCGAGAACACCGTGCCGACGCTTTCGACCAGCAGCGGCCGCGGCGCCTCGTGGATCTTCACCAGGCCCTTGATCCGCAGCAGGCGCTCGCCGAGCCGGCCTGCGACATTGTCGAGCCAGCCGGCGAGATCGGCATAGGCGATCTCCGCCCGCGGGCGGACGAGGCAGAGCGCGAGGCGCGGATGCGCGGCGGTCAGATCAGGCGCGACCTCGCGCAGCGGCAGCGAAGCCGTGAGTGGCGCGAACGCAGCCGCTACGATCACGGCGCGATCGGCGTTGGCGATGGGCTCCGCGACAGGATTGAGCTGCGCAATCGAGACCGGCGATCCAGCCAAGGCGGCCGGCGCGAGGTCGGCCTTGGTCGCAACGATGCGGTGCGCTGCGGCCCATTGCGCCGCAGCCTCCTCAAATGCGGCGACGGCCAGCCCGCGCGTGAGGTCATAGGTTGCGATGACCGCAACGCGCATGCGATGCTCGGCGAGCGTTGCAAGCTGGCGCAGCACGGGGCCGGGCATCGACAGGCCCGAGGTCTCCAGGATGATCCGGCGCAACGTCTGCAGCCCATCCGGCCGCGGCGCCATGATCAGGCGGTCGATGGTGAAGGCGAGGTCGCTGCCGACCTGGCAGCACACGCAGCCGTTCGACAGCATCGCCATCGGCACGTCGTCGCCGCTCTCGCGCAACAGGACGCCGTCCAGCCCGACCTCGCCGGCCTCGTTGACGATGACAGCGGTGTCCGACGCCGTTTCCGCGGTCAGTACATCGCGCAGCAGCGACGTCTTGCCCGAGCCGAGAAAGCCGGTGAGGACGAAGAAGTCGATGCTGCCGACGCTCATGGTGCCGCGGCGTCCTTGTCTTTATCCTTGGCGGCGTATTTCTCCGGCACGTCGCTTTCCCAGCTCGCCTTAACGAGCTCGCGCACGTCGGCCAGCAGCTCCTCCGTGTCGTAGATGATGCCGTCCTTGATCGTGTATTTGAGGCCGCGGTGCCACTCGACCGCGTTGGTCGTGTCGTTGAAGCGCATCGCGCCGGTGCCATAGAGCAGCTTGAAGTCGGTCAGCGGATTGTGGTCGTGCACCAGCATGTCGGCGCGCATGCCGATGTCGATGGTGCCGATCTCGTCCTGCAGCCCGCACAGCGCCGCGCCCTGCGAGGTCGCCGAGCGGATCACCTCCAGCGGATGGAAGCCGGCCTCCTGCAGCAACTCGAGCTCGCGGACATAGCCGAAGCCGAAGATCTGGTAGATGAAGCCGGAATCCGATCCGGTGCAGACACGGCCGCCGCGGTTCTTGTACTCGTTGATGAACGCCATCCAGAGCCGGTAGTTCTCCTTCCACTCGATCTCGTTCTGGGTCGACCAGCGATACCAGTACGAGCCATGGCCGCCGCGCTGCGGGGTGAAGTAGTCCCACATCGACTTCCAGGTGTAGTCCTTGTGCCAATAGGCCTGCCGCGCGCGCATCAGGTCGCGATTGGCGTCGTAGATCGTGAACGTCGGCACGAAAGTGAAGCCGATCTCCAGGAACTGCTCCAGCACCTCGTTCCACTTCGCCGAGCCCGGCTCGGCGCCCTGCCTGAACATCTGACCCGATACCGAGAAGCGGAAATATTCATCGGTGTAGTTGTAGTCGAGCGGGAAATTCTGGATGACGCGATCCTCGAACAGCGCCTCCGGCAGGCCGTAATAGTGCTCCGCGCTGGTCAGACCCCATTTCGCCGTGGTCAGCGCGTTCATGCGCGACACCGCCATCTGGGCGTGGTGGCAGCCGGTGCGCAGGCCGAGCGTCTTGCACTCGTCGAGCGCGGCTTCCATGATCGCGGGCGGTGCGCCGAAGAACTTGATGCCGTCGGCACCGCGCTCCTTGACCTGACGCAGCCAGCTCCGGCCCTGCTCCGGCGTGTAGATCGTCTTGACCATGTCGTTGACGGCCGGAAAGTACGCATAGGCCAGCAGCCGCGGCGAGGCGATGCTGTTGTCGGCGGCGCGCTGCTTCTGGTCGAGCATCCAGGACAGGCCATTCATCGAGCCCATCTCGCGCACGGTGGTGACGCCATGCGCGAGCCAGAGCTTGTAGACGTAGTCGACCGGCGGCACCCAGCCGTTGGCGGAGTGATAGGCGACGCCGGCATGGGCGTGGCAGTCGACGAAGCCCGGCGTCACCCATTTTCCGCGACAGTCGATCTCGTGATCGGCCGGTTCGCCAGCGTTGCCGGCATAGCCATAGCCGACGACCTTCTTGATGCTGACGATGCGACCGTTCTCGACGATGATATCGACCGGCCCGATCGGCGGCGCCCCGGTGCCGTCGATCACGACGGCGCTGCGCAGCGCCAGCCGCTTGAATGGCCCGATGCCGCGATCCCTCGTGGTGGCCTTCGGCACGATCGGCGCCGCGCCCTTGTTCCTGATGAAGGCGAGCTCATCGCCCGGCAGCGTGGCTTGGTCGGTCATGAGCGCGTTTCCTCACTGTCATAACGTAGGGTGGGCAAAGCGAAGCGTGCCCACCCTGCGTCCGTTCCTTGCAACATGGTGGGCACGGCGCTGCGCGCCTTTGCCCACCCTACGATCCGTCTTCTCGTCATTGCGAGCGCAGCGAAGCAATCCAGGGCTCCAAGGAAAGGTCTGGATTGCTTCGTCGCTGCGCTCCTCGCAATGACGGCGTCTGCCGTCATCCTGCCCGATACTTCCGCGCGAACGCGACGCTGCCGAACACCGTGAAGGCCATGGTCACCGCCAGCAGCATGAAGGCGAGTGCGGCGCCCATCGGCCAGTTGTTGCCGCGCACGAACTGGTCGTACACGGCAGGCGCCATCATCTTGAATCGCGGGCCGCCGAGAAGCACCGCCGTTGCATAGGTGTTCATGCACAAAACGAACACCAGGATCGAGCCGGCGGCGACGCCGGGAACCGACAGCGGCAGGATCACCCGCCAGAACACGCGCGCGCCTGAGGCGCCGAGATTGGCGGCGGCATATTCCAGGTCGCGGGGGATGCTCTCGATGACCGCGGACAGCGTCAGGATCATGTAGGGCAGCACAACGGCGATGATGCCGATGATGACCGCCTTGGTCGTGTACATGATCTCCAGCGGCGCGGAGATCAGGCCGAGCTTCATCAGAACCGTGTTGACGAGCCCGTCGCGCGCGAACAGCGCCATCCAGCCGGCCGAGCGCACGACATTGCCGACCAGCAGCGGAAACAGGGTCGCGATGACGACCAGGCTCTTCCAGCGGCTCTCCATGCGGCCGAGCCAATAGGCCGCCGGAAAGGCGAGAATCAGCGTGAGCAAAGTACACAGCAGCGCGATACCCAGCGTGGCCAGGATGATCTGCTGGTAGTACGGATCGGTCGCGGCCTTGACGTAGTTGTCCGGCGACAGCGCCTGCACCATCAGCTGGGTCGGGCTGAACTGGTTGAGCGAGATCCGGAACATCAGGATCATCGGCCCGACCAGCAGCGCCAGGACCAGCAGACAGGCAGGAACGACCAGCAGCGCCATCGCGCGAGCTCCGATTGCAGATAAGCGGCGCATCAGCCGCATGCTCCTGCGGCCTGCGCCGCAGGAGCATGAATTCAAGACTTACGCCTTGAACTCCTTGTTCCAGAAGTCGAGCGTACGCTGCGAGCGCCCGGCGGCATAGGCATAGTCCGGCTTCAGCAGCCGCGCGCGCTCGGCCTCGGTCAGGCTGACCTGCTTGGCGAGATCCTCCGGCAGCGACGCATCGGTGACGGTCGGGACATAGCCCATCTTGTCGGCGAAGCCGCCCTGAGCCTTGGCGTCGAGCATCGCGTCGAGATAGGCGAAACCGCCGGCCTTGTTCTTGGCGTTCTTCGGCACCGCGGCCTGGAACACGATCGCCGGCGTGCCTTCCTTCGGCACGACATGGGCGAGCGGAATGCCGGACTTCTTCCACATGAAGCCGCGGGCGAGCCACATCGTGGTCAGCCACACCTCCTCCGACTTCAGCGCCGCGGCCAGCGCCTCGTTCGACGGATAGATCTTCACGTCGAGCGAACGCCATTCCATCAGCTTCTTCTCGGCCGGATCGAGATTGCTGACGCCGCCGCCGCCGGCGAGCGCCGCGGCCAGCGTGTTGTTGGGATAGAGGATGTCGGCGAGACCGATGCGGCCGCGCCATTTCGGATCCCACAGATCGGCGAAGGATTGCGGCGGCGTCTTCACCTGGTTGGTGTTGTAGAGGATGACCTGCGCCGAATAGATGTGCGGGATCGCGATGTCGCTCTTGAGCTCCGGGAACACCTTGTCGAGCCGCTTCACCTGGGCTGCATCGACCTTTTCGAACACGTCCGACTGCGACACGATGTAGGTATCGTTGTCGGACAGGCACGACACGTCCATCGAGCCGCGGCGACTCTGTCGCTCGGCCAGCAGCTTGGTCTTGCGCGGATCGGCGTTGGCGACGTCCTGCACGATCTCGAACCCCTTCGGCGTCATGATCGGCTTATCGATGATGTCGGAGAGCAACTGGCCGTAGTCGCCGCCCCAGGTGCCGACCACGACCTGTCCGCCTTCGGCGCGGGCAGTGGGCATGCCGGAGGCCAGCGCGGCGACGCCGGCGCTGGCGGAGAGAAAATGTCGTCGCGAAATCATGGGAGAACCTCTCGCTGTGGATGGATGCGTTACGAAGATGTCTGCGGCACGAGACGCGGGACCTTGCGGTCCCACTGCAGGGACACGGGATCGTTCGGTTTGAGTGTTGCCAGCGGCTCGCTCGCGTCGGGCGTTGGCCTGACGGCCACCAGCGTCTCGTCGCCGATCGCCACCACATATTCGCTCTGCGCGCCCATATAGGTGATCGCCAGCACGCGGCCGCGCACCTCGCCGGACTCACCGGCCACCACTGCAATGCGTTCAGGCCGCAGCGCGAAGGCATCGGCATCACCGCGCTCGCCGCTGGCGACATCGACCGGCAGCAGCAGGCCGGCGCTGGTACGGAAGTTATTGGCGTCCGCACGCCGGCCGGCCAGGATGTTGCAACGGCCGACGAAGTCGGCGACGAAGGCATCCCTGGGCGAATCATACAGCTCCTGCGGTGTGCCGATCTGGCGGACGCGGCCGCCCTCCATGACCACGAGGCGGTCGGCCATCGTCAGCGCCTCCTCGCGGTCATGCGTCACCATCAAGGTGGTCAGGCCGAGCCGCTGCTGCAGCGCGCGGATCTCGAGCCGCACCTCGGCGCGCAGCTTGGCATCGAGGTTGGACAGGGGCTCGTCGAGCAGGAAGATGCGCGGATTGATCACCAGCGCCCGCGCCAGCGCGACGCGCTGCTGCTGCCCGCCCGACAATTGCCGCGGCAGCCGGTCGGCGAGATGCGACAGCCGCACCAGCCTGAGCGCCTCCTCGATCTTCGTCTTGCGCTCGGCCGCACTGATGCCGCGCATCTCCAGGCCAAAGCCGACATTGTCGGCCGCGCTCATGTGTGGAAACAGCGCGTAGGACTGGAACACCATGCCGGTCGCACGCTTGTAGGCCGGCAGATGCGTCACGTCCTCGCGGTCGAACAGCACGCGGCCGCTCGTGGGCGGCAGGAAACCCGCGACCATGCGCAAGGTGGTCGTCTTGCCGCAGCCGGAGGGTCCGAGCAGCGCGACCAGCTCGCCCTCGCCGACGGCGAGATCGAGCCCCTCCACGCCGATCGACGTGCCGAAGCGCTTGGTCAGCTTCTCCAGGGTGAGCTGCGCCATCACACCACCCGCGACAGCTTGACGAAGCGGTCGGTCGCCACCATCAGAATGCCAACCAGCGCGATCTGCACAGTGGCGACCGCGGCGAGCGTCGGATCGATGCGGAATTCGAGGTAGTTCAGCATCGCAACCGGCAAGGTGATCCGGCCGGGACCGACCAGCAGCATCGACAGATCGAGATTCTCGAAGCTCTGGATGAACGAGAACATCGCCGCCGCGACGATGCCGGAGCGCATCATCGGCAGGGTGATACGGCGGAACACCGTGAACGGGCTGGCGCCGAGATTGGCGGCGGCCTCCTCGGCGGCACGGTCGAGCCCCTGCAGGCTGGCGACCACGAGCCGCACCGTCCACGGAATCGCCAGCAGCGTATGCGCGGCGACGAGGCCTTCCGTGGTTGCCTTGATGTCGCGGTCGAGCAGGTCCTCGGCGAGCACATAGAACATGTAGAGGCCGGAGCCGGCGACGACGCCGGGCACGGCCAGCGGCGCCAGCAGGAACGACGACAGCGCCTGGCGGCCACGGAACTCGCCCCGCACGATGGCAAGCGCCGCCGCAGTGCCAATGGGCACGCCGATCGCGGTCGCGAGCAGCGCGACCTGGAAGCTGGTCACGAGGCCACGCAGAAATTCCGGCTTGCTCAGCGCGTTCGCGTACCATTTCAGCGACAGGCCCGGCGGCGGAAAGCTCACGATCTCCTGCGCGAAGAAGCTGGTCACGACGATCATGACGACGGGCGCGAAGATGATTGCGTAGGCTGTGACGATCAGTGTCCGCACTGCGAAATGGCCGAGTGATATTTGTCCCGTAAAACGGAACAGCATTGCAGACACCTCAACAAACAGATCAGCGACTTGTGCAGCGGCATCGTAGTCGGCAGCTCCGCTGCCGCCAAGCCTGTGCCACGAGTTATCGCAATGCACATTCGCATGGGCGCAGCGACGCGGCGATCCTGACGCGTGATGCGGCGGCAGCGCCATCTTGGCGCTAGCCCCGTGCGCACGTGAAACCGTCGCCGGCGCGCTCGATTTCCGACTTTCGGAATCTTCGAGGACCGAGCAGGCGGACTTGACGCCTGCGCGACGGTCCGTCGCAACGGCGCGGATTTGAGCAATGCGTGCTCAATTCTTGCACCGGCACGATCCAATATTTTGTGCGCCCACGGACAAGCCATCCGCGCAGGCCCGCACCTAAGCTTGCCTTCGAGCTTGGACCGGGGCGACGGCACCAATGCACCGCCGGACCAGCGCGACATCATCGTTCGAAGGAGCTGGCAACATGCAGACGAGGCTATTCACTGGAGCGCGGCGGGCGTGGCTTGCCGCGCTCGGCGCCATCATCGCGGCGGGACTTCTCGCCCCCATCGACGCGCAGGCGGCGACGCCCGCGGGCTGCGCGGCGCTGAAGGAGAAATATCCGGACTGGAAGGGCAAGACGCTGGTCAACGCGATCAATCCGCACACGCCGGGCTATGAGTCGATCGACCCGAAAGACCCGAGCAAATATGTCGGCTTCGACATCGATCTCGGCGAGGCGATCGGCGACTGCCTCGGCTTCAAGCTGACCTACAAGCCGGTGACCTTCGCCGCTTTGCTGACGACCTTGGCGAGCGGCCAGGCCGACATCGTCATTTCCGACATCTACGCCACCAAGGAGCGCGCCAAGGCCGCCGACTTCATCACCTACTCCAAGGTGTTCGACGGCGTGCTAGTCGCCAAGGGCAACCCGAAGGGCATCAACGGCATCAACCTGTCGATGTGCGGCGCGGCCGCGGCCGAGAACACCGGCTATGTCGAGGTGCCGCTGATCCAGGATCTCGCGCCGAAATGCAAGGAAGCCGGAAAGCCTGAGCCGACGATCCAGCTCTACGACAACAACGCCAACTGCATCCAGGCCATCCTGGCGGGGCGCGCCGACACCTATGTCAACGACGTCAACACCGTCGACCAGGCGGTGAAGGCTTATCCGGACAAGCTGGAAAAGGCGATCGCGGTCACCATCCCCTATTCGGTCGGCATCGCCGTTCCCAAGGACAAGCCGAAGTTCCGCGACGCCGTCATGGCCGCGCTGATCGAGGTGCAGAAGGAAGGCATCCATCAGGAGCTGCTGAAGAAGTGGCAGCTCGATCCGGCGAACTTCAAGGAGCCGGATATTCTCACGGCGGACTAACAGGCGCTCCGTTCGAAGGCGGATCTGTCGCCGCAGAGACAGTGCGCTCCCCTCCCCCCACGCGAAGCGGAGCTTCGCTAGGCGGGGAGGGGTCGGGGGTGGGGGTCCACACGAAGACTCTTTGCTGGGTACCCCCCTCCCCAGCCCTCCCCCACAAGGGGGGAGGGAGCGCACCAATTCCTCGGCGAAACGTGCGCGACCCATCTACCCGACCAAACTCGTAGGGTGGGCAAAGCGCAGCGTGCCCACCAACGCTGTTCCGAAGCACCGCGGTGGGCACGGCGCTTCGCGCCTTTGCCACCCTACGTAGCCAGCAGGCCTGCCAACCGATGTCACTCTTCCTGCACTATCTCAGCATGCCGTATCTGCTGCAGGGCATCGAGCTGACCCTGCAGGTCACCGCGCTCGGCCTGATCGGCGGACTAATCCTCGGCCTCGTCCTCGCGGCCATGCAGCTCAGCCGGTTCTGGCTGCTGGCGGCGATCGCACGCGGCTACACCGTGATCTTCCGCGGCACACCCCTGATCCTGCAGATGGTGTTCGCCTACGACGCGCTGCCGCATATCGGCATCAAGCTGCCGGCGGTGCTGGCGGCGGGCCTCGCACTCGCCTGCAACGAGGCGCCGTTCATCGCCGAGATGCTGCGCTCCGGCGTGCTCGGCGTCGATCGCGGCCAGCTCCTGGCCGGCCAGGCGCTCGGCATGACGCCATCAGTGCTGATGCGCCGCATCATCGCGCCGCAGGCGATCCGCACCATGATCCCCGCCTTCGGCAACGAGGCCGTGAGCGCGCTGAAGAACTCCTCGCTCGCCTCCGTCATCGCGGTGCAGGAATTGACCTTGCGTTCGACGCAGCTCGCGTCGTCCACCTTCGACTTCTTCTCGATCTTCTTCGCCTCGGGTCTCATCTATCTCGTGCTGACCGGCGCGATCAGCGTCATCCAGCTCGCGCTGGAATGGCTGCTCGATCTCGACCGCACGGCGAAGCAGCGCAAGCTGGCGGACTACCTTGCGCTATTGCTACCCTGGCGCCGCATCGGCCACGCGACGAAGCTGGAACTCGCCGAGAAAACAGCCCCTGCCATCGAGGCCGCGCCGCCGGAGCCCGCCGAACTCAAAGAAACGCCGCCGCTAGCGCTGTCGATCGAGGATCGCGCCAGGCGCGCCGCGACGGTCGCCCGCAACAATGTCGCCGTCGAGGTCACCGGGCTGCGCAAGGCCTATGACGGCCACACCGTGCTCGACGGGCTCGATCTCACCGTGCGCATCGGCGAGGTGATCGCGCTGCTCGGCCCCTCAGGCTCCGGCAAGAGCACCCTGCTCCGCTGCATCAATCACCTGGAGAACTGGGATTCCGGTGAGATCCGCGTCGGCGGCCGCAAGCTCGGCTTTGACGAGGCCGGCCGCAAGCTGTCGCCGCGCGCGATCGCCAATGAGCGCGCCAACGTCGGCGTCGGCATGGTGTTCCAGCAGTTCAACCTGTTCGGCCATCTCACCGCGAAGGAGAATGTCGCAGGTCCCTTGCGCTGGGTGCACGGCCTGGGCCGCTTCGAGGCCGAGCGCCGCGCGGCGGAGCTGCTCGACCGCGTCGGCCTGTCGCATCGCGCCGATGCGCTGCCGCGCCATCTGTCCGGAGGCCAGCAGCAGCGCGTGGCGATTGCCCGCGCGCTGGCGCCGAACCCGAGCGTGCTGCTGCTGGACGAGCCGACCTCAGCGCTCGATCCCGAGCTCGTGGGCGAGGTGTTGGAGGTGATCCGCCGGCTCGCCATCGACGATGGGCTCACCATGATCATTTCCACGCATCAGATCCGCTTCGCCGACGAGGTCGCCGACCGCGTCGCCTTCCTCAACGGCGGCGTCATTCTCGAGCAGGGTCCGGCGCACGAGGTGCTCTCCAATCCGCGTCACCCGCTGACTGCGCGCTTCCTCTCGGTGATGGACGCCGAGCGGCCGAAGGATGCGGTCGCATGAGTTCATCCTTCACGTCAACATCAACAATCTCGCGTCCGATCTTTCATGAGGCCCTTGTATGAAGCACCATCTGCTGCCGGTGTCCCCGAAGACCATCCATTGGGGATATTTTTCCAAGGTGGTGACACCGGCTCTCACCTTGCGCTCCGGCGACCGCGCCACGATCGAGACGCTGACGCATCACGCCAACGACGACTACGAGCGCATGATCAAGGACGATCCCGGCGCCGAGAGCGTGTTCAAGTGGACGAGGGAGCACAAGGCCGTCGCGCGGCGCGGCTCCGGCCCGACCGAAGGCCCGTTCATCCGCGGCTCCGGCGAGGGCATCGGCGTGCATCTGCTCACCGGCCCGGTTGCGATCGAGAGCGCCGAGCCCGGCGACGTGCTGGAGGTGCGCATCCTCGACATCAGGCCGCGGCCGAGCCAGTGCGGCTGCCATGCCGGCAGATGCTTCGGCTCCAACGCCGCCGCCAATTGGGGCTTTCACTATCACGACCTGATCGAGGAGCCGAAGCCGCGCGAGGTCATCACCATCTACGAGCTGGACACCGCGGGGGAGCCGTTCGCCAGGGCGGTCTACAACTACGTCTGGACGCCGCAGACCGACCCCGACGGCATCGTGCATCCGACCATCGACTATCCCGGCGTGCCGGTCGACCACGCGACGATCAGGAAGCGCGAGAACATCATGCCGGGCATCAAGGTGCCGGCGCGGCTGCATTTTGGCACGATGGGGCTCGCGCCATCGGAAGCCGACTACGTGTCCTCGATCCCGCCGAGCTACACCGGCGGCAACATCGACGACTGGCGCATCGGCAAGGGCGCGCGGATGTACTATCCGGTCGCCGTGCCCGGCGCCTATTTCTCGGTCGGCGATCCTCATGCCGCGCAAGGTGACAGCGAGCTCGGCGGCACCGCGATCGAGACCTCGCTCACCGGCGACTTCGAGTTCATCCTGCACAAGAAGAACGATCTCGGCGGCACCCAGCTCGAAGGCCTCACACATCCGCTGCTCGAGACCAACGACGCCTGGTCGGTCTACGGCTTCACCTATCCGAACTATCTCGCCGAACTCGGCGCCAATGCGCAGACCGAGATCGCCAACCATTCCAGCCTCGACCGCGCCATGCGCGACGCCTTCCGCAAGCTGCGCCGCTTCCTGATGACGGTGCATCATCTCAGCGAGGACGAGGCGATCTCGCTGTTGTCGGTCGGCGCCGATTTCGGCGTCACCCAGGTGGTGGACGCCAATTGGGGCGTGCATGGCACGATCCGCAAGAACGTGTTCCGGTGTGAGTGAGGTCGACGTCGGGCACCCTCTCGCCCAGCGCAAGGTGCGCTCCCTCCCCCGCTTGCGGGGGAGGGTCGGGGTGGGGGCGCCCCAAGCGACACCGCCGCTGTGGACCCCCACCCCTAACCCCTCCCCGCAAGGGGAGGGGAACAGACCGCGCGCGCGGCGACAGCCCCAGCGACAACGACACCAGGAGCCGACGACTGACGCGCACCGAAACGCCGATGCCAAAACGACAAACGGTCAAGCTCATCTGGCACGGGGGTTGCTTCGCGTTCCCGGACCCGGGGCGTGCCATGAGTTTTCGTCCGTTCACCAGCGAATCCTATTCCGAGGGCGAGCGTCCGGAGGCGTGGCGCGACGTGCTGAATGCGGTCGGGCTGCAGCCCGCGGCGAAGACGCCATTCTATGATGGCCATGCCACCGCCTCGCATCGCCATGCGCCGGGCATCGCGCTCTCGCGGCTGTCGGCCGGCGCGCAGGTGGTCACTGCGGTTCCGCAGCCCCACGAAGACCTGCCGATCGTGCTGCTGGCGATCGAGGACGGCGCCGTGCTCCGGAGCGGCGACAGCCACCGCATCGTGCCCGCGGGGCATCTGATGCTGCTGCCGCGCACGGGAGACTGGGGGATCGCCTTCCAGCGCGACCTGCGCGCGATCGTGCTGTCGGTGACGGCGGACGCCCTGCATGGCCGCATCAGCGGCAAGCTGAAATTGGCCAGGCCCCAGGTGATCGCGCCGAGCGGTCTTGCCGACGTGGTCTGCCGCACCATCGAGGCCACCGCGCGGGCGCTCGAAACCCTCAGCGATGCCGAATGGAGCACGGTCGCACAGAGCCTGGTCGATCTGCTGCTGACGCTCGCCCATCAACAAGCGGTGCCGGCAACGGAGGCCGGCAGCAGCGCGACGCAGGCCGCGATCCTTCACCGGATCTGCCAGACCATCGAGCGGCGGCTCGACGATGCCGAACTGACGCCGGCGCGGGTGGCCCAGGCCGAAGGCATCTCAGAGCGCTATCTGCAGAAATTGTTCGAAGGCGCTGGTGATAATTTCAGTCACTACGTGAGGGAACGGCGGCTGCAGCGGGCCTGGACCGACCTGTCCAATCCGGCCGAAGCCAACCATTCGATCTCGGAGATCGCCTATCGCTACGGCTTCGCCGATTCGGCACATTTCAGCCGCAGCTTCCGCGCCCGCTTCGGCCTGTCGCCGCGCGAGTTCCGGCAGCAGAAGGCCGAGCAGGCGATCACGTCGGCGACTCCGCGCGGCCAGCGCGGCTGGCCGCAGGATGCGCTGGCGCAGCAGCGCGTCTGCGAGAGGCCGGCGTCAACTAGGAGCGACATCGCCCTACCCGCGCCGGCCAACGACCAGGATGCGCGGCGGCATCACCATCATCTCGCGGTGTCGGCCGAACGGGTGCATTGGGGCTATTTCAGCCGCTCGCTGCCGCCGCAGATCGAAATCGCATCCGGCGACACGATCACGGTGGAGACGCTGACCCAGCATGCCTCCGATGATCCCGAGCTGATGATCGCAGGCGATGCCGCTGCGCTCAGCGTGTTCGGCTGGACCAAGGCCAAGAAGAACGTCGACCGCCGCGGCGCCGGTCCGATGGACGCCAGCGTGTTCGGCCGCGGCGCCGGCGAAGGCTTTGGCGTCCACATCTGCACCGGCCCGGTCGCGATCAAGGACGCGCAGCCCGGCGACGTGCTCGAAGTTCGCATCCTCGACATCGTGCCGCGGCCAAGCAAGAGCAGGACGCATGAAGGCCGTGTGTTCGGCTCCAGCGTCGCGGCGTGGTGGGGCTATCACTACAACGAACTGATTGCAGCACCGGCGCCGCGCGAGGCGGTGACGATCTACGAGATCTTTGCCGGCGATCCCGAGCCGCATGCGCGCGCGCTCTATTCCTACCGCTGGGAGCCGCAGACCGATCCGGCCGGAGTCGTCCACGCGACCTACGACTATCCCGGTGTGCCGGTGGCGCCCGGCAGCATCAAGCGCCGCCACGGCGTGCTCGACAACATCCGCATTCCGCTGCGGCCGCATTTCGGCGTGATCGCGGTGGCGCCGCGCGAGGTCGACTTCGTCGATTCGATTCCGCCGTCCTATTTCGGCGGCAATCTTGACAATTGGCGGCTGGGCAAGGGCGCGACCGTGTATCTCCCCGTCGCGGTTCCCGGCGCGCTGCTGTCGGTCGGCGACCCCCACGCCACGCAAGGCGACGGCGAGCTCGGCGGCACGGCGATTGAATGCTCGATGACTGGCACGTTTCAGGTCATCCTGCACAAGAAGGCGCAGCTCGCGGGGCAGCCGTTCGCCGATCTCTCTTACCCGCTGATCGAGACCGCGACCGACTGGGTGCTGACCGGCTTCAGCCACCCGAACTATCTCGCCGAGTTCGGCGCGCAAGGCCAAAGCGAGGTCTACGCGACCTCCTCGCTCGACCTCGCGATGAAGGATGCCTTCCGCAAGATGCGCCGCTTCCTGATGCACATCAAAGGCCTCAGCGAGGACGAGGCGGTCGCGCTGATGTCGGCGGCGGTGGACTTCGGCGTCACGCAGGTCGTCGACGGCAATTGGGGCGTGCACGCGATCCTGAGCAAGCGGCTGTTCGAGGATGCGGGCTGACTCTCGATCCAATCGCCGCGTCCCGGAATTCCGTCATTGCGAGCGAAGCGACTTGTCCGCCGAAGCTCGAAGAGCGAAGGCGGAAGCAATCCAGGGCGTCACGCTCGGCCCTGGATTGCTTCGTCGCTTCGCTCCTCGCAATGACGGCTTTTGTTGTGTTTCGAGCGAAGCCCCGAACAAAGGACCATCCCCATGCAGTTCCACATGATCTCCGGCGCGACGAGGCCGGTGGCGCCGTTCAGCCACGCGGTCGAAACCGACGACTTCGTGTTCGTCACCGGCCAGATGCCGGACTCGCCGGAGGCGCCGGGCGTGCTGCCGGAGGGGATCGTGCATCAGACGAAGGCGGTGATGCAGAACTTGAAGTACATCCTCCAAGGTCTTAACCTTGGCCTCGAACATATTGTGATGTCTCGGATTTACCTGACCGAGTTCAAGCGCGATTACGCGGCGATGAATGAAACCTATCGTTCATTCTTCCCGCCGGACCGGCTGCCGGCCCGCACCTGCGTCGGCGTCACCGGCCTTGCCTATGACGCGCTGATCGAGATCGATCTGGTCTGCCGAAGACCATAGTACCCATTGGTAAACATCTCCTCAACGCGAGGCCCCGTCATTCGATCCGGGCTGGGGAGCGTCCCGCTGTTGCCGATTGTGTGCCGAGGCCCGGCGGTGTCAATTCGCCGGACCATCAGGCGGGATCGGGGAGTGCCATGCCGTATCAGTTTTCCAATCGTCAGCAGATCCGCAAGCCGGCGGTGACCAGCAAGGGCGGCATTGTCGCGGCGCAGTCACGGCGCGCCGCCGAGGTCGGGGCCGAGGTGCTGGCCGCAGGCGGCGACTGCGTCGATGCCGTGGTGGCGACCGGCTTTGCGCTCGGCGTGCTCGAGCCGTGGATGAGCGGCCTCGGCGGCGGCGGCGCCATGCTGCTGTACCGCGCCAGGGACAACCACGTCGAGGTGATCGACTACGGCATGCGCGCGCCCGACAGCCTTGATGCCGCGGACTATCCGCTGGCCAACGACGGCAGCGTCGCGGCAGACATCTTTCCCTGGCCCCGCGTCAAGGACGACCGCAATCTGCACGGCCCCGGCGCGATCGCAGTGCCCGGCGTCGTCGCGGGCATGGAGGCGGCGCATCGCCGCTACGCGCGGCTGCCGTGGCAGGATCTCGTCACGCCGAGCGTGAAGCTCGCCGCCGAGGGCTTGCTGGTGGACTGGTGGACCACCGTGATGATCTCGAGCTGCGCCGCCGACCTGCGCCGCTATCCCGGCAGCGCCGCGGCCTATCTGAAGGATGGCTTGCCGCCGAATCCGCAATGGGGCGCCAAGGCGGTGACGCGGCTGCCGCAGGAGCAGCTGAAGGCGACGCTGGCACATCTTGCCAGCGCCGGCGCGCGCGACTTCTACCGCGGCGACATCGCCCGCTCGCTGACTCGCGACATCCAGGCCGCCGGCGGCGCGCTCTCGGTGGATGACCTCGCCGCGTTCGAGGCGCATGTCCGCGATCCCCTGCGCATCCCCTATCGCGGCGGCACGGTGTTCGCGACGCCGGAGCTGACGGCCGGCCCGACGCTGGCTCACGCGCTGCGGCTGATGCAGGCGCGCGTGACGGCATCGGGCAAGGCGCCGGATGCAAGCACGTTCATCGCCTATGCCGAGGCGGTGCAGTCGGCGTACCGCGAACGGCTGAACGACATGGGCGATGCGCCTGGCAAGCGCGCGCTCGGCGCCGAATATCTCGCGCCGGCCTGCACCACGCACTATTCGGTGGTGGACCGCGACGGCAACATGGCGGCGGTGACGCAGACGCTGCTGTCGGGCTTCGGCTCGAAATTCCAGGCGCCGCAGAGCGGCATCATGATGAACAACGGGATCATGTGGTTCGACCCGACGCCCGGCACGACGAACTCGCTGGCTCCGGGCAAGCGCTGCCTCACCAACTACACGCCGGTGGTGGCGCAGGCCGCCGATGGCCGTCGCCTCGCCCTCGGCGCCTCCGGCGGCCGCCGCATCCTGCCCGCCGTGGCACAGATGCTGTCCTTCGTGATGGACTTTGGCATGGATCTCGATACGGCGATCCACCAGCCGCGCATCGACGCCAGCGAAGGTGACGTGGTCGGCGCCGACACCCGGCTGCCGGCGGAGGTGATGGACGTGCTGACAGCGAAGTTCGAGACCGTGCCGGCGCCGGTGCAAACCATGCCGATGAAATTCGCCTGCCCCAGCATCGTGCTGCGCCAGGGCGACGTGAACAGCGGCGCCACCGAGATCGCGCACGCCTGGGGCGATGCGGTGGCCGAGCGCTGAGGCGATCAGCGCCGGATTCGAGATATCGCCACGATGACGGTGAACTCCCCTCCCCCTTGCGGGGAGGGGTCGGGGGTGGGGGTCCACGAGTCACGCTCGATGTGAGGAGCGCTGAAGCTCCGCGGCTCCGCGAAGACCATCACCATCGTTGACGCAGGACGCGCTTCCGGCACGTCGCAAGCGGATATCCTGATCCGCGCTTCAAATGGACTCGCATCCTGGGAAATATCGACAGCGCACGTAGTCAAGTTCAGCGCCCGGGGACCCCCACCCCCACCCCCTCCCCGCAAGGGGGAGGGGAGATGAGGTCGCTGCGCCGTCACCGCAGAACGCATGCACGGAGCACGGGGCGAGCGCTGCAATCGACGCTACTTGAGATCACCCCACCAGCGCCTGCACCAACCCACTCTCCGCATCCGCCAGTTCATCGATCACATCGAAATGGTGCCGGTCCGGCGCCTCGACATACGCGGTCGTCGCCCCCAGCCCGATCCAGATATTCGCGAGCAATTGCGCCTGGCGGCGGAATTCGTTGCGCTCGGCGCCGCCAACCCAGGCAGTGACCTTGACGTGATCGATCGGCACCAGCAGCGCGGGGCTCTCCTTCGCAGCCGTGGCGTCGTCGATATGCAGCGTGTCGTTCATCGCGGTCCGCTGCAGCGGGCGCAGATCGTGCAGGCCGGAGAGCGAGACCACGCTGGTGATGCGCCCCTGTCGCTCCGGCGATAGCGGCGCGCCGCGGCAGATCATGCGGCTGACGAGATGGCCGCCGGCGGAATGCCCGGTCAGTGCCACCGGCCCGCCGACCTCGTCCATCGCCCGCGCGATCGCCTGCGCGACATCGGTCGAAATGTTGGCGAGGCCGACCTCGGGGCACAGCCGGTAGGACGGCATCGCCACGGCATGGCCGCGCGCGATCGCGCCTTGCGCGAGGTGCGACCAGAAGCTCTTGTCCAGCCGCATCCAATAGCCGCCATGCACGAACACGACGAGGCCCTTCGGCTTGCCCTCGGGCAGGAACAGATCGAGGCGCTGCCGCTCATGCGCGCCATACGCGATGTCGAGCTTGGCACGGCCCTGCCCCACCATGTCGGCGCGATAGCTCTCCGCCGGCGCTACCCACAGCCCGGGCCAGCGCTCGCCGCCGGCGATGTTCGGCCCGTTGGCGTAAGCGTTGTCCCAGTCCTTGACGGCATAGAGCATGAGGATCTCCTGATCGATTGATGTGCGCGCGGGCTCACAGCCCGGTGCGCAGCTTCCAGAGTTCGGGGAACAGCACGATCTCCAGCATCTTGCGCAGATAGTTGACGCCGCTGGTGCCCCCGGTGCCGGTCTTGAAGCCGATGATGCGCTCCACCGTGGTGACGTGGTTGAAGCGCCAGCGGCGGAAATAATCCTCGAAATCGACCAGCTTCTCGGCGAGCTCATACAGCTCCCAATGCCGCTGCGGCTCGCGATAGACGCTGGTCCAGGCCGCCGCGACCTCCGCGCTCTCAGCGCGCGTGCCGCGCCAGTCGGTGCGCTGGCCGTCGGCGCCGATGAAGAAGCCGCGCCGCGCCAGCAGACGCAGCGCTTCGTCGTACAGGCTGGGCTTCGCCAGGATCGCTTCCAGCTCGGCGGTCAGCTCCGGATGATGGGCATGCGGGCGCAGCATCGCGAGATTGCGGTTGCCGAGCAGGAATTCGATCGAACGATACTGGAACGATTGGAAGCCGGAGGACTCGCCGAGCTTGTCGCGGAACAACGTGTACTCGCTCGGCGTCATCGTGCGCAGCACGTCCCAGGCGCCGTTGAGCTGCTCGAAGATGCGTGACACCCGCGTCAGCATCTTGAACGCCGGCTGCACGTCGTCTTTGGCGATCGCGGCCATCGCCGCCTTGATCTCGTGGATCGCGAGCTTCATCCACAATTCGGAGGTCTGGTGCTGGATGATGAACAGCAGCTCGTCATGCGCGGTCGAGAGCGGCGCCTGCGCATCGAGCAGGCGATCCAGCATCAGATAGTCGCCATAGGACATCCGACCCTTGAAGTTCATCCGCGCACCCTCGGTGGCGGGATCGTAGGGCGCGCTGCTCACGTCACGAGCTCCTTCTGGCGATAGTCGGGCCTGTCCCACAGCCTGTTGTCGAGGACCTCCGCGAGGATGCCCACGGCGCCGCGCACCTCGGCCTCGCCGATATAGAGCGGCGTGAAGCCGAAGCGCAGCGCGTCCGGCGCGCGGAAGTCGCCGATCACGCCGCGCGCGATCAGCGCGCGCATGATCGCATAGCCGTCCGGGTGGCGGAACGACACCTGGCTGCCGCGCTGCGTCGCATCACGCGGTGACGCCAAGGTCAGCGACGGACAGCGCTTCTCGACCTCGGCGATGAACAATTCCGACAGCGCGATCGAAGCCGCGCGCACGTCCTGCATCGACACGCCGTCCCAGGCGTCGAGCGCGGCATCGAGCGCGGCGAGCGCAATGATCGGCGGCGTGCCGATGCGCATGCGCTCGATGCCGCCGCCGGGGCGGTAGTCGAGATCGAAGGCGAACGGCGCCTCGTGCCCCATCCAGCCGGACAACGCCGGCGGCGCGATGTCTGCGTAACGCGGCGCGACATAGATGAAGGCCGGCGCGCCGGGACCGCCATTGAGATATTTGTAGGTGCAGCCGACCGCGAAGTCGGCATCCGCGCCCGCGAGATCCACCGGCACGGCGCCGGCGGAATGCGCAAGGTCCCACACCGTGAGCGCGCCGGCCGCGTGCGCCTTCTTCGTCAGCGCGGCCATGTCGTGCATGCGGCCGGTGCGGTAATCCACCTCGGTCAGCATCAGCACGGCGACGCTGTCGTCGATCGCCGCCTCCACCTGCTCGGGCTCGACCACCTTCAAGGTGGCGCGGTCGCCGAGCATGCGGACCAGGCCCTGCGCCATATAGAGATCGGACGGGAAGTTGCCGCTGTCGGACAGGATCACGCGGCGGCCCGGATTGAGCGACAGCGCGGCGGCGAGCGCCTGATACACCTTGATCGAGAGCGTATCGCCCATCACGACCGTGCCGGGCGCGGCCCCGATCAGCCGGGCGATGCGATCGCCGACCCGGCGCGGCTGCACCATCCATCCGGCGGTGTTCCAGCCGCGGATCAGCTCCTGTCCCCACTCCGCTTCGATCATGCGGCCAACGCGGGCGGGCACGGCCGACGGCAGCGCGCCGAGCGAATTGCCATCGAGATAGATGACCCCTTCAGGTATCGTGAAGAGCGATCGGGTCCTGGAAAAATCGGTCATGCGGCTCCTGCTTCGGTCACGGCCTGAATGCATGATTCGCGCCGGGGCAGGCCAGATCAAGCCGGTCCCATCGCCACCAGCACCGCGTGGGCCGCATGGCTCGCGAAGACGTGACGATGGCGACACAATCCAGCCGGTCGATCGCCGCCGGCCGGTGACATTGACGCGCCACGGCAGGCTTGTCACGGGCGGCGCGTGGCGCATGATAGATCGATCTGAACTGCCGATGGAGCCCAAAATGCGCATTCTGGTGCCGCTCGTCCTGCTGATGGCGCTGCTGATGCACCCTGCCGAGGCTGCCGACGCCAGCGCGGCGCAGAGCGTCATTCGCGCCCAGGAGCAGGCTTTGGCGCGCGACGACGGAGCGACCGCCTATGCCCAAGCCGCGCCGGAGATCCAGGCGCTGTTTCCGAGCGTCGAGATCTTCATGAGCATGGTCAAGAGCGGCTATCCGCCGGTCTATCGCCATCGCAGCTTCGAATTCGGCGCCGCGCAGGTCGAGGACGGCAGCATCGCGCAGCGCGTGCACATCGTCGATGCCGAAGGCGAGGCGTGGGAGGCTCTGTACACGTTGCGGACCCAGCCTGACGGCAGCCTCAGGATCACCGGCTGTTCGCTGTTGAAGACGGGCCAGTCGGTCTAGCGCTGAGCGGCTACGTCACGCCGAAGCGCTTCTTGAACTGCTCGACATTGATGAGGCCGCGGCCGTGGCGGCCGTCGCCGATCTTCACGTCGCCATGATAGGCCTCGACCGAGAAGCGGATGATGCGGCGCTCGACCTCGATCACCTCGGCGACCGTACGGATGGTCGCGCCGACCGGCGAGGCCGCGAGATGGCGGACGTTGACCTCGGTGCCGACCGTGACCCAGCCCGGCGGCAGTGCCGGGTTGATGGCGTCGCCCGACGTCATCTCCATCTCCAGGATCATCATCGGCGTCGCATAGACCATCGGCATGTGCGGTACGAAATGCCCGACGGTGCGCTCCGGCGGCACCACCAGCAGACGCTCGGCGCGCATGCCCGGCTTGATGATCTCACGTGCGTCCATGGCTGCTCCGAACTGTGCTGTCGTCCCGGACAAGCGCGCGGCACGCGCGCGCCGATCCGGGATCCATACGCCGTGGCGGTCGTGATGGGCGAAGGGCCAATGACCAGCGTGCCTCGAGCCGCTCCCTTGGGGGTATGGGTCCCGGCGTTCGCCGGGACGACCGCGGTGATCGTCGAGACAGATGTCATAGCCTCGCTTTCGCCAGGACGACGGCCAACTACTTCTTCTGCTCGGCCAGGCGCTCGACGAAGGTCTTGCCGCCCTTCATCTTGTGCGTCAGCGGCGCCTCGTTGATCTGGATCACCACCGCTTCCGGATCGACGCCGAGATGCGTCACCAGCGCCTTGGTGATATCGCGCATCATGTTGGCCTTCTGCTCGTCGGTGCGGCCGGCGGCCATGCTCACGGTGATCTCGGGCATTCGTTGCTCCCTGTTGTTGTCTCTGCTGCGTCATCGCCGGGCTTGCCCCGGCGATCCATCTTCTGAAATCGATGGCGTCGTTTGAAGAGATGGATACGCGGGTCTAGCCCGCGTACGACGAGTCTTGTTATCCCCAGCTCACGTCGTGGCGCGCGAGCACCTCGCGGACGCCGGCAACCAGTTCGTCCTCCTTGGCTGAGAACTGCGCCGGGCGGCTCTCGCGCCATTCCTGGTTGGAGGCGATCGCGGCCGCCGCCTTGGCGCCCTCGATCAGGTCCTTGATCTGCACCTCGCCGCGCGCCTTCTCGTCCGAGCCCTGGATGATGACGCAGGGCGCGTTGCGGCGGTCGGCATATTTGAGCTGGTTGCCCATGTTCTTCGGATTGCCGAGATAGAGCTCGGCGCGGATGCCGTGACTGCGCAGGGTCGACACCATCTTCTGATAGTCGGCGACGCGGTCGCGGTCGAACACGGTGACGACCACGGGGCCGAAGGCGGGGCGGGTGTCGAGCTTGCCGAGCAAGGTCAGCGCCGCCTGCAGGCGCGACACGCCGATCGAGAATCCGGTCGCCGGCACCGGTTCGCCGCGGAAGCGCGAGACGAGACCGTCATAACGGCCACCGCCGCCGACCGAGCCGAAGCGCACCGGACGGCCCTTCTCGTCCTTGGTCTCGAGCAGGAGTTCGACTTCGTAGACAGGGCCGGTGTAGTATTCGAGACCGCGGACGACGGAGGGGTCGACGCGGACCCGGCTGTAACCGTAACCGGCCGCGCTGCACAGCCTTGCGATCTCGGTCAGCTCGTTGACGCCTTCCACATAGGCCGGCGAGGACATGAACAATTTCTGCTGAGCAACGCTCGCCAAGACCTGGGCGTTGAACTGCAGATCCTGCTCCTCACCTTGGATTTGCGGCTCCGCGACCTTCATCTCGAAGAAGGCCAGCAGGGAGTCGATCTGACTTTCAGTCAGGCCCGCGCCCTTGGTGAAATCACCCTTGCCGACCTCGCCGCCGTCCCAGCGGCCCTCGCCGAGCAGCTTCTTGATCTCTGAAATCGGAAACTTGTCGGCCTTGTCGATTGCCCTGAGCACCGTCAGCCGACGGCCCACGTGCTCATCACCGCCGATGCCGATCGCATCCATCACGCCATCGAGCACCTTGCGGTTGTTCACCTTCACGACATACGAGCCGCGCGGAATCCCCAGCGCCTCCATCGCATCCGCCGCCATCATGCACATCTCGGCGTCCGCCGCCGGCGAGCCGGAGCCGACCGTGTCGGCGTCGAACTGCATGAACTGGCGAAAGCGGCCAGGGCCGGGCTTCTCGTTGCGGAAGACGTAGCCGGCGCGATAGCTGCGATACGGCTTCGGCAGCGCGTCGAAATTCTCGGCGACGTAGCGCGCGAGCGGCGCGGTCAGGTCGTAGCGCAGCGAGATCCACTGCTCGTCATCGTCCTGGAACGAGAACACGCCCTCGTTCGGACGATCCTGGTCGGGCAGGAACTTGCCGAGCGCGTCGGTGTATTCGAACGCCGGCGTCTCCACCGGCTCGAAGCCGTAGCGCTCGTAGACGGCGCGGATCTTCTCGACCATCTCGCGCGTCGCGGCGATCGCCGCGGGGCCGCGATCCTCCAGCCCGCGCGGCAGCCGCGCCTTCAGCTTCTGGGGTTTCTTGGGTTTGTCGGACATCTGGGACCGGAACGTAGGGCGGGCAAAGCGCAGCGTGCCCACGGCTGACAAAGACCGGAACGGTGGGCACGGCCCGCTGTCGCGGTCCTTTGCCCACCCTACGGGATGGAATGCGTTGTTTGGGTTGGTAGCAGCCAGGGCGAGGTGCGGCAACCCGAAGCAGGGTTGGGCCCGGGGCGCGCTGGCTCGGCTGCGGCCTGTGAATTTGAGCCGAGCATTCGCTCCGATTGCGGTGCGCCCCCTCCCCCTTGCGGGGAGGGGTTGGGGGTGGGGGTCCACACGGGCAGTCTTTGCTGGGACCCCCACCCCCGACCCCTCCCCGCAAGGGGGAGGAGAGTCGACCGTCCGTGGGGCGCCCAGCCCCTACTTCACATCCCTGATCCACTGATGCGGATCGGGGCTGCGGCCGTACTGGATGTCGACGAGCTGCTTGCGCAGGCCCATGGCGACCGGGCCGGCCTCGCCGCCGTTGATCAGGACGTCGCCGCTCGCCGAGCACACCTTGCCGATCGGCGAGATCACCGCGGCGGTGCCGCAAGCGAACGCCTCCTTCAGCTTGCCGCTCTTGGCGTCCGCCCGCCACTGGTCGATCGAGTACGCCTCCTCGCGCACCTCACGGCCGGCGTCGCGCGCCAGCTTGATGATGGAATCGCGGGTGATGCCGGGCAGAATGGTGCCGAGCGGCGGCGTCGACAGCGAGCCGTCGTCGAACACGAAGAACACGTTCATGCCGCCGAGCTCCTCGACATAGCGGCGCTCGATCGCGTCCAGGAACACGACCTGGTCGCAGCCATGCGCGATCGCCTCGGCCTGCGCCTTGAGGCTCGCGGCATAATTGCCGCCGCATTTGACGCCGCCCGTGCCGCCGACCGCGGCGCGGGTGTAGTTCTCCGAGACCCAGATCGAGACCGGCGCCGGGCCGCCCTTGAAATAGGAGCCGACCGGCGAGGCGATCACCGCGAAGATGTATTCCGCCGACGGCTTCACGCCGAGGAACACCTCGTTGGCGATCATGAACGGGCGCAGATACAGGCTGCCCTCGCCGCCCGGGATCCAGGCGCGGTCGATGCGGACGAGCTGCTCGACCGCCTCGATGAAGACCGCCTCGGGCAGTTGCGCCATCGCCATGCGCTCGGCCGAATTCCAGAACCGCTTGGCATTGGCATCGGGGCGGAACAGGTTCACGCCGCCATCGTCGCGCTTATAGGCCTTCAGGCCCTCGAAGATCTCCTGCGCATAATGCAGGACGGCCGCGGCCGGATCGAGCGGGAAGTTGGCTCGGGATTCGACCCGCGCGCTGTGCCAGCCCTTGTCCTGGCTGTACTGGACCACGGCCATGTGATCGGTGAACACCCGGCCGAAGCCCGGGTTGGCGAGCTTGGCCGCGCGCTCCTGGTCGGAGGTCGGGTTCGTCGTCGGCTTGATGTCGAATGTCAAAGTCATGTCCTTGCTTCCCCCGCTCTGATCGCCATTCGCGAGTTCTGGCGCCGACCCGTCCGATCGGGCCGGTCGGCTTTCTGAATTTCGGACCTGCCGCGACCGGCTTTGAGCCGGTCACCGGGCAAGCATGCCACCACAGGACATGCTTTTGCGCCCGGCAGAAGTCCAGTATGGTTTGCCGAAATGCCGCTCGACATCACACGGTTGTTCGATACGTCGCCCAAGGATGCCCGTCGGGGTTGCCTACGGCCCGTTGAGACACGCCTGGAGACCATTGCCCGCCGATGAAGCGATCTAAAATTTCGCAGTGGGCGATTGTTTTGTAACATTGAACCGCAGAAACGTCAATATGGCTGACATAAATTTCTCGTCTCCGACGTTGAGCCCCGAGCTGCGCGCGGCTGAGCCCTCCGCGACGGCCGGCGAGCCGCTGCGCTGGGACATCATCGAGCTCTTGTTCTTCGCCTATCGCGACTTCGTGGGCGATGCCGACCACGAGCTGGAAGCGTTCGGATTCGGCCGCGCGCATCACCGCGTGATGCATTTCGTCACACGCTATCCCGGCCTGAAGGTCGCCGATCTGCTCGACGTTCTGCGCATCACCAAGCAGTCGCTCGGCCGCGTGCTCAAGCAGCTGCTGGACGAGGGCTACATCGTGCAGAAGACGGGCAACAACGACCGCCGCCAGCGCCTTCTTTTCGCCACGCCGAAGGGCGAGGCGCTGGTCGCCAAGCTGGCCGGGCTGCAGACGCGGCGCATCGATCATGCGCTGGAGCAGATCGGGCCGGCCGGCGCCGAAAAGGTCCGGCAGTTCCTGCGCGCGATGATCGATCGCGACGATCCGGACAAGGTGCTGGAAGCCATCTTCAAGACGCCTGTCGCCGCCGCCAAGGAGTGACCGTGACGATCGCCGCCATCGCACCGCATCCGCCGCAGACGCCGGCCGACGACGCACCGCATCTCCTGCTCGTCGACGACGACCGCCGCATCCGCGATCTGTTGTCGCGCTTCCTGCGCGGCGAAGGCTATCGCGTCACCACGGCGGCGAGCGCAAGCGATGCTCGCGCCAAGCTCACCGGGCTGCATTTCGATCTCCTGATCCTCGACGTGATGATGCCCGGCGAAAGCGGCTTCGACCTCGCCCGCTTCATCCGCACGCAATCGTCGGTGCCGATCGTGATGCTGACCGCACGCGCCGAGCCGGAGAGCCGTATCGAGGGCCTGCAGCTCGGCGCCGACGACTACGTCGCAAAGCCTTTCGAACCGCGAGAGCTCGCGCTGCGCATCGGCAACATCCTCAAGCGCGCCGCGCCGCCGCCGGCGGAGGAAGTCGTCGAGCAGATCGCGTTCGGCCCGTTCGTCTATCATCTGGCGCGCGGCGAGCTGAAGCAGGGCGAGGAGATCGTCCACCTCACCGACCGCGAGCGCGAGATGCTGCGCATCCTCGCCAATGCCCGCGGCGAGACCGTGCCGCGCGGCGCGCTGACCGGCAACGGCACCGTCAACGAGCGCGCGGTCGACGTCCAGATCAACCGCCTGCGCCGCAAGCTGGAAAGCGATCCGGCCAACCCGCTGTTCCTGCAGGCCGTGCGCGGCATCGGCTATCGGCTGATGGTGACGGGCTGAGGCGGTGCAGGTGAAGGTCTCGACGTCATTGCGAGCGCGACGAAGCAATCCAGAGGCCCGCGATGACTCTGGATTGCTTCGTCGCTTCGCTCCTCGCAATGACGGAAGCAGCGAGGGCCTCCCAGCATGAGCACGCTCGACACCGGCCTCACCCTCATCCGCACCGCATCCCGCCGCGTCTCGCGCGCCAACAGCATCGTCGGCAATGCGTTCAAGGGCTGGATGCCGACCGGCCTCTATGCGCGCGCGCTGCTGATCATGATCGTGCCGATGGTGATCCTGCAGACGGTGGTCGCGGGCGTGTTCATGGAGCGGCACTGGAACACGGTGACGCGACGCCTCTCCGCCGCCGTGGTGCAGGACGTCGCCGCGCTGATCGACATCTACAAGGGCTATCCGCAGGACAAGGACCGCACCATGCTGCGCCGGATCGCGCAGCAGCGGCTCAACCTCGTGGTCGACTTCCTGCCGGCCGGCGACATGCCGCCGCCGGGGCCGAAACCGTTCTTCAACCTGCTCGATCAGTCGCTGTCGAGCCAGATCGGCCGCCAGATCAGCCGCCCGTTCTGGATCGACACCGTCGGCCGCTCCAACCTGGTCGAGATCCGCATCGCGCTCGATGATGCCGTGATGCGCGTGTTCGCGCAGCGTGGCGCGGCCTACGCGTCGAACACCGATATCTTCCTGTTCTGGATGGTCGGCACCTCCTCGATCCTGCTGATCGTCTCGGTGCTGTTCCTGCGCAACCAGATCAAGCCGATCCTGCGCCTTGCAGATGCCGCCGAGAGTTTCGGCAAGGGCCGCGAGGTGCCGAACTTCCGGCCGCGCGGCGCGCGCGAGGTGCGGCGTGCGGCGCACGCCTTCCTGGAGATGAAGGCGCGCATCGAGCGCACCCTGGAGCAGCGCACGGCGATGCTGGCCGGCGTCAGCCACGATCTGCGCACCATCCTGACGCGCTTCAAGCTGGAGCTGGCGCTGCTCGGCGACAGTCCCGAGATCGACGCCATGCGCAAGGACGTCGACGAGATGTCGCACATGCTCGAGGATTATCTCGCCTTCGCGCGTGGCGACAATGGCGAGATCGCGCAGCCGACCGACATCTCCAATGCGCTCGAGGAGCTGCGCGGCGACGCCGAGCGCAACGGCCATTCCGCCACGGTCTCGTTCCACGGCCTGCCTGTGGTCACCGTGAAGCCGCAGGCGCTGAAGCGCTGCCTCGGCAACCTCGTCTCGAATGCCGCCCGCCATGCCGACGCGATCGCCATCACCGGCCATCGCGACCACCGCTACCTCACCATCACCGTCGACGATGACGGCCCGGGCATCCCGGCCGACATGCGCGAGGAGGTGTTCAAGCCATTCCTGCGCCTCGACGACGCGCGCAACCAGGACGAGGGCGGCACCGGCCTCGGCCTCGCCATCGCCCGCGACATCGCCCGCTCCCATGGCGGCGACATCACCCTCGGCGACAGCCCGATGGGCGGGTTGCGGGCGAGCGTGCGCATTCCGGTGTAGCGCGCCGCTTAGTTCATTCCTGCGCGACCACGGCGTCGAGCCAGGCGCAGTTCAGTGCCGGAACGCGAGGATCCGGCACGCGAACGCCGCGTGCAGCCGCGGACAGCCGCATATCGCGCAGGCGCTTGCGCTGCTCATCCGGCAGGTACAATCGCTCGTGCCCCCACAGCGACGGGCCGTCAAAGGTCTCATGCGGCTGCCAGGTCGCGGGATCGATCACCCGACCGCCCCAGCCATATTCGATGAAGAAGCCGGAGGGCGTGTTGACGTAGAACGAGGTCATGTGGTCGTTGGTGTGACGGCCGAGCGTGTAGGCCACGCGCCCGTCATCGAGCTGTGCCAGGTCGTAGCCCTGGCCGACGTCATCGAGACTGCCGAGTTCCACCATGAAGTGATGCAGTGTGCGGCGACCGGAGCCGACCATCGCGAAGCTGTGGTGGCGGCCGTTGACGTGGAAGAAATAGAGCTTGTACGGCGTCAGGCCGAAGTCGGACACCTTGAAGCCGAGCAGGTCGCGATAGAACCGCAGCAGCGGCTCGACGTTCTCGACGTTGAGCACGACGTGCCCCATGCCGAGCGGCCCGGTGCGAAAGCCGGAGATCGGACGTCCCGGCCTGAAGGGATCCGAGGCGACGGCTGCCCCCCAGAACACCTCGATCGTGTTGCCAGCGGGATCCTGAAAGCAGATCAGCTCGCTGACATGACGCTCGTCGGCCAGTGCCTGCGAACCGCGGGCCACCTTCACGCCGTTGTCGTCGAGACGGCTCGCGAGGCGCGCGAGCGCGGCAGCGTCGCCGACCTCCCAGCCCATGACGGCGAGCCCGCCATCGCCGCTGCCATCGACGATCAGCCGCTGCTTGCGATCATCCATCCGATAGGCCTGCACGCTGGCCGCGCGATCCACGCGCTGCATCCCGAGGAGCTTGGTCGCCATGCGTCCCCACTGCTCCGCTTGGGACGACTTGATGCCGATGTAACCGAGCGCCGTTATTTCCATCTTGCTTTCTCCCGAAAGGCGCGGGCGGAATTTCGTATCAGCTCCGCGCGGTCCTGCAGTAGACTGCCGCCCCTGCATCCGGCTCGCGTTCTCAAGACGGTATCGGCGGACGGAAACGAAGAACAGGGAGGATTTTCCAAGTGTCCAAGCAACGGACGCGATCTCCGCAGGCCCGTCCTGCGGAGGGTGTCCGCGCCTTCAAGCGGGGGCTCGACGTGCTGCGCGCGGTCAATCGGTCCGGGGGCATTCGCGCCGGCGACGTGGCGCGCCAGCTCGATCTGCCGCGGCCCACGGTCTATCGGTTGCTCGAAACACTCGAGGAACTCGGCTATGTCGCGCGCAGCGCCAGCGACGACCGCTTCCGGGTGACGCGCCACGCGTTGAGCCTCGGCGACGGCTATGATCCCGGCATCTTCATCTGCCAGGTCGCCGCGCCCTATCTCGCCGAGCTCAGCCGCAGCCTGATCTGGCCGGTCGATCTGTCGACTTATGAGAACGGCGCGATGGTCATCCAGGAGACCACGCATGCGCGCAGCCCGCTCTCGATCGATCGCAGCATGATCGGCAAGCGGCTGCCGATGCTGCACACCTCGGCCGGCCGGGCCTATCTGGCCGCCTGCCCGCCCGCAGAGCGGGACCTCATCATCAACCATCTGCGACGCATCGAGGATGCCGAGGACCTCTTCTTCCTGGCGCCCGAGCGGCTGCAGCGCATGATAACGGAAACGTCTCAGCGCGGCTATGCGATCCGCAACGAGGGCGAATTCAATCCGAAGACGTCGTCGATCGCGGTGCCGATCGTGCGGGGCGACGTCGTGTTCGGCTGCATTTCGATCATCTGGATCCGCTCCGCCATGACCCTCGAGGAGGCTGTCGCTCAGTACGCGGCCCCATTGCGCGACGCCGCGGCCGCGATCCCCGTCCAGGCCTGAGCGTCCGCTGCGCGGACAGTTCGTGACCGCGCCTTGAAGGTGCGAGGCGGTTGCGGAACAAGATGCGGCCATGAGCAACATGGCCGCACATTCCGGAAGCTTCGACGTCGTCATCGTCGGTCGCGGGCCCGTGGGCTCGACGCTCGCCAACCTGCTCGGCCTGTGCGGCATCCGCACGCTGATCCTGGAGCGCGAAGCCAAGGCCTATCATTTGCCGCGCGCGGTGCATTTCGACGACGAATGCATGCGCGTGTTCCAGACCATCGGCCTTGCCGACGCCATCCTGCCCCACCTTACATTGAGTCCCGGCATGCGCTTCGTCGATGCGGGGGGACGATTGCTGCTCGACTGGCCGCGCCCCAGCGAGCCGACCGCGATGGGCTGGAATCTGAGCTACCGATTCCACCAGCCCGATCTCGAAGCCGTACTCAACACCGGCCTGGAGCGCTGGCCTCATGTCGAGCTGCGCACGCGCTGTGATGTCTTCGCGCTCGAGCAGGACCGCGAGGGAGCGCGCGTTCGCTATGAGGACCTCGGCACCGGCCGGCTCGTCGACATCTCCTGCGCCTATGTCATCGGCTGCGACGGTGCACGTTCGCTGGTGCGCCGCTTCATCGGCTCGGCGCTGGACGATCTCGGCTTTCACGAGCGCTGGCTCGTCTGCGACGTGCTGCTGAGGGAGGAGCGGCCCGATCTCGGCGATTTCAGCGTCCAGCACTGCAACCCGCAGCGTCCCGCAACCTATATTCGCGGCACCGGCAACCGGCGCCGGTGGGAGATCACGGTTCGTCCTGACGAGGACGGGGTCGAGATCACCCAACCGGCTCGCGTGTGGGAGCTGCTCTCGCCCTGGCTCCGGCCCGCAGAGGCCGAGATCGAACGCGCCGCCGTCTACACATTCCACTCCGCGGTCGCCCAGCAATGGCGTGCCGGACGGTTCCTGCTCGCAGGCGATTCCGCGCATCAGACCCCGCCTTTCCTCGGTCAGGGCATGTGTGCCGGCATTCGCGACGCAGCCAACCTCGCATGGAAGCTGGCGCTTGTGATTGCCGGGAAGGCGACGCCTGATCTTCTCGACACCTATCAGAGCGAGCGCGCGCCGCATGTGCGCGAATTCATCGAGCTCGCGATCCGGCTGGGTGGGCTGATCAACACCAAGGCGGTCGAGGCGGCGCTTGCGACCGGCACGGCACAGGGCGACGGCCAGCTCAAGCTCGACGTGCAGAAGCCAGTGCTCGGCCCGGGCCTTGCCTGCGGCGAACGCAGCATGACGGGAAAGCTGGCGCCGCAATTCCGCAGCCGTGATCACGGCCGCAGCGACGACCGCGTCGGCTATCGCTTCGCGCTGCTATGCCGGTCCGGTCTCGGGACCGCAATGATCGAGCAGCATCATGCCCGCCTGACGGTCGCTGACGTCGCCGTCATTTGCGGCGAGGAAGCTGGCGGCCTCGACGGCTGGCTCGATCAGCACGGCTTCGACGCCGTGCTGATGCGCCCCGACCGCTACATCCTGGGTGCTGTCCGCACGGGCGAAGATCCCGCGGCGCTGTTGTCAGGCCTCGCCTTCCTCGCACCGCCGCCGAGCGCGGCCTGAGCGTTTCCGTTCTTTTTGAGAGGGTTCACGTATGAAGCTGGTTTCCTTTGTGATCGACGGGCGTCCCGGATACGGCGCCGTGAAGGGAGACGGTGTCGTCGACCTCGGCCGGCGGCTGCCGGCGAAGAGCCTGCGCGCGCTGCTCGAGGCGGATGCGCTTCGCGACGCCGCCGCGCTGCTCACCTCCGAACCGCCCGACTATCCGCTCGATGCGATCACCTTCGCGCCCGTCATCCCAGATCCCGGCAAGATCATCTGCGTCGGCCTGAACTATCGAGACCACGTCGCCGAGACCGGACGAACGGTCACCGAGAAGCCCGCGCTGTTCGCGCGCTTTCCGACCAGCCAGGTCGGACATCTGCAACCGGTCATTCGCCCTGGTGTCTCCGATCATTTCGACTATGAGGGCGAACTCGCGCTCGTGATCGGGAAAGCCGGCCGGCATGTCCGGCGCGAGGACGCGCTCGCGCACATCGCCGGCTATTCCTGCTACAATGAAGGCAGCATCCGCGACTGGCAACGCCACACGTCGCAATTCCTGTCGGGCAAGACCTTCGACCGGTCCGGCGCATTCGGCCCCTGGCTGGTCACCGCCGACGAAATTCCCGACCCGTCCAAGCTGACGCTGCAGACCCGCCTCAATGGCGAGACCGTGCAGCGGACCACCACGGATCTCCTCATCACCGACGTGCCCGATCTGATCGTCTATTGCTCGACGATCATGACCTTGCTGCCCGGGGACGTGATCGTCACCGGCACGCCGGGAGGCGTCGGCCTCAAGCGCACCCCGCCTCTGTTCATGAAGCCCGGCGATACGGTCGAGGTCGATATCTCGGGCATCGGCGTGCTGCGCAATCCCGTGACTGCCGAACTGGAAGCCTGACGTTTCCGCCTCGCGGAGAACCGCGAGGCGCACCAATCAAACACGACAAAAAACCAAATCTTCAAATCCGGGGAGGATCATCATGTCGCGCTGTCTCAGATCCAGCATCGCTGCCCTGCTACTGCTTGCAGGCTCATCCGCGCAGGCCGAAATCAAGGGAGGTGCCATTCGTATCGGTGTGCTCACCGACATGACCGGCATCTTCGCGACCGCGATGGGGCCCGGCTCCGTGGAAGCGGCCCGGATGGCCGCTGAGGAGTTCGGTGGCAAGATCAACGGCAGGCCGATCGAGATCCTTCAGGCCGATCATCAGAACAAGCCGGATATCGCGGTCGCGATCGCCCGGCGCTGGTTCGAGCAGGACGGTGTGCAGGCGATCGCCGACGGCGGCAGCTCCGGCGCGGCCCTCGGCGTCCAGGAGCTGGTGCGCAGCAACGGCAAGATCTTTCTCATCTCCGGGGCCGGCGCCAATCAGCTCACCGACGAGGCCTGCGCCCCGACCTCGGTGCAATGGACGCACGACGCCTATTCGACCGCGACAGCCGTCGTGTCGGGCATCATGCAGACCAGCAAGGAGCCGTGGTTCTTCATCACCGGCGACTACGCATTCGGCCATTCGGTCGAGGCGACCGCGCGCGCTCGCATCGCCGAGCTCGGCGGCACGGTCGCCGGCAGCGTCAAGGCGCAGCTCGGCACGCCGGATTACGGCTCGTTCCTGCTGCAGGCCCAGGCCTCCGGCGCCAAGATCCTGGCGCTCAACGTCGCCGGCGACAATGCCACGGCCATCAAGCAGGCCGAGGAATTCGGGCTTGCGGCCCAGGGCATGAAGATCGTGCCAATGTCGTTCCAGAACGTCGACATCGAATCCATCGGCCTCAAGGCGACGCAGGGCGATCTCATCGTCACCAGCTTCTTCGAGGATGCCTCCCCCGCCGCGCGCCGCTTCTCCGACGCATTCTACGCGCGCCGGAAGGCGATGCCGTCACAGATCCAGGCCGGGGTCTATTCGGCCGTGCGGCACTATCTGCAGGCGGTGAAGGATGCCGACAGCGACGACGGCGCAACGGTGATGGTCCGGATGAAGGCCACGCCGGTCTCGGACGCCTATGCCGACCACGGCCAGATCCGCGACGACCAGCGCATGGTGCACGACCTGTATCTGGTCCAGGTCAAGACCCCCGCCGAATCGAAGCGCCCCTGGGACTTCGTCAAGCTGGTGACGAAGATCGCCCCCGATCAGGCGTTTCGCCCGCTCGACCGCAGCAAGTGCAGCCTGGTCGGCAAGTGAGCACATGAGCGACCAAGCATGATTCCGGACGATCAGCGCGCCGTCATCATCACCGCCGCGGGCGGCCCGGAGGTCCTGTCGGAGCGACAGGACTGGCCGGTGCCGCGCCTCGGACCAGACGATGTGCTGATCGAGGTCGCAGCCGCCGGCATCAACCGTCATGACTGCAACCAGCGCGCTGCCGGGCCGTTGCGGGAGCCCAATCCCATACCGGGATTGGAAGCCTCGGGGCGCATCGTGGCCTGCGGCGCCAACGTATCCCCGGAACGGCTGGGTAGAGCGGTGATCGCACTGACCGACGGCGGTTCATACGCGCAATACGTCGCCACCGACCAGCATCTTGCACTGGACTTGCCGAGCGGCCTCGACTTGATCCAAGGCGCCGGCCTGCCCGAGGCGCTGTTCACGACCTGGTTCAACTTCTTCGAGCTGATGCGCATGGCGCCCGGCGAGACGGCCCTGATTCATGGCGGAAGCAGCGGCGTCGGCACGATCGCGATCCAGCTCCTGCGCGAGCTGGGTCATCCCGTCATTGCCACCGCCGGCACCGCAGAGAAGCGCGCCCTGGCACTCGGGCTCGGCTGCAGCGCCGTGTTCGACTATGCCGATCCCGATCTCGCCGAGCAGATCCGCGCGGCGACGGGGACGCGCGGCGTCGACTGCATCCTCGACACCTCCGCCGGCGCTCACATCGCGCAGGACCTTGCGGCGCTCGCGACGGGCGGACGGATCGCCCTGCTCTCGGCCGGACATGGCAAGGAGCTGGCGGTGCCGCTGCGCAGCCTGATGGCGCGCCGGGCCAGCATCACCGGCGCATTCCTGCGGTCGACGTCACTCGATATCAAACGCCGCCTCGCAAGCAAGCTGCGGCAGCGCATCTCGCCCCTGCTCGGAACGGCCATTCGGCCGCACATCGACAGCACCTATCGCCTGTCCGAGGCAGCCGATGCGCACGAACGCATGGAGACGAGCCGACACATCGGGAAGATCGTGCTTCGCGTCCGCGGATGAACGCCAACCCACGTCTCTGCACCCGCCACACGCAACGAGCGCCCGCCTACTGCTTCACGCCCGGGATCAGGGCCTTCAGCTTGGCCATGTCCTTGACGTTCATCTTCATGCCGCCGGGCATCACGATGTCCCCGGGCTTCTGGTCGGGCTTGCAGGCGCCGAGCCATTTGGCCTCGATCGTCATCGCGGTGTCCTTCACCCCGGTGCCGGCGGCGCCGCCCGTGACGCGCGACATCGTCTTCACCGTATAGGCCGAGTTGAAGTCGCCGGTGATGTCGGCATGCGACGTCGTATTGATGCCGCCGAAATTGCAGACCGAATCGGAGACGTAGCCGGTCGCGGTCTTCTGGATGTCCTGCTTGGAGCAGACCTGCTGCGCCATCGGCGAGGCGAAGTTGTTCATCTCCTTGTCGGTGGCCGCGTCGGTGCAGTGCTGCATCGTCGCCTCCGGCAGCTGACCGCCGGATCTGATCATCTTCAGCTCCCACAGGCCGGCCTTGCGCACCGGCAGGTCGACGGCCCGTGCCTCATGGCTCGCGGTCACGCCCAGGAGGCAGCAGGCCAACAGCCCAATTGCGATGCGTGTGCAGGTCATATGCCCCGTTCCGGCTCGTTGATCGATGCCGGAGCGAATGCCGCAGAAAAGTGGCAATTGGGAGAACGGCAGTTGATGGAAGGTCAGTACAGCGTCCGCAGCGGCCGCTGCGCCGAGCCATAGGGTACCCAGCGGCAGGCGAACGAAACGTAGCCACCGTAGCGCGCATCGACGGCGCGGAACTTCGCGACCTTGCCGTAGGAGGCGCAATGATCGACCGCGAGCTGGCGCGCATCCGTGGTCTGGGCCAGCTGGAAGGCGATGATGCCGCCGGTGTCGTTGCCCTTGAAGGGCGGCACCACGTCGGCCTGGGCGGATGCCGCAACCAGCACCATCCCAGCGGCCACGAGGCCTGCAGTCTTCACGAATCCGGCCATCAGCGTCCGCATTGCATTCTCCTCGATCTGGCCCGCCATTCTAAAGGTCCTGTCCGGTCAAGAAAAGAACACCGGCCTCGCGTTAACAGGACTAATCGTGGAGTGTTGCCGCGTTGCACTTGACCTCCTGTGGCCGCCGCGGCACGGTCCACGCTCCCGGATCAGCCTTGCGGACGGCCCATGCGCGACTTCAGCTCACCTTTCAAGATGTTCGGCGCCGCCTGTGGCGCGCTGCTTGCCGCCATCGTCGCCACCGCCCCGGCTCAGGCCGCCAACCCGCTCGAGATGAACTTCTGGTTGTCCGGTCCGAAATATGAAGGCCGGGTCGCGCCTTGCGAGGCGGCCATTCCGACCATCGTCTCGCGATTCCAGGACAAGGAGAGCACCTTCTGGAATTCCTCGCTGACGATCACCGGCGTCGCCAATGTCCATGAGATCGCCTTCCGGCCCTGGCAGTCCGACAACATTCCGCGTCGCTTCTGCACCGGCAGCGTGATGATCAGCGACGGCAAGGCGCGCACCGTCAACTTCTCGATCATCGAGGATGGCGGCTTCGCCGGCTATGACCAGGGCGTCGAGTTCTGCGTCGTCGGCCTCGATCGCAACTGGGCCTTCAATCCGGCCTGCCGCGCCGCCAAGCCCTGATTTGCCTTTCCCGGCGTATCGGCCGCTCGCGCGGGCGGCCGGCTGACGAATGGCTGCCTTGGGGCAGCCATTTTTGTTCTTGAAATGTTCCCGTGTGCTGGTAGGCTCCTGGCATTTTCCGGGGAGTACGCCATGTTCGATTGCCTGTGCCGACCTGCCGTCCTGTTGTCCAGAACGATCGCCTGCTTTGCCCTCTTGCTCGGTGTGCTCACGGCTGGCGCCGCCGAGGCGCAGGACCGCCGCCAGAATGCGCCGGGCGCGTTCGACTTCTATGTTCTCTCGTTGTCGTGGTCGCCCTCGTACTGCGCCGAAGCCGAGGAGCGCGGCGGTCGCGGCAGCCGGTCCCAGCAATGCAGCGGCCGACCGTACTCGTTCGTCGTGCACGGGCTGTGGCCGCAATACGAGAACGGCTACCCCGAATATTGCGAGCAGCCGGCGCCGCGCCTGCCCCGCAACATCATGACCTCGATGCTCGACCTGATGCCGGCGCCGGGCCTGATCTACAACGAGTGGGACAAGCACGGCACCTGCGCCGGCGTGTCGGCGAAGGCCTATTTCGAAGCCATCCGCAAGGCCCGCGCCGCCATCAAGATCCCCCCGGAATTCCTCGATCTCGCGGAGGCCAAGACGGTGGCGCCGGCGGCGATCGAGGAGGCCTTCATCAAGGCCAACCCCAAGCTCACGACATCGGGCATTGCCGTCACCTGTAACCGCACCAGGCTGAGCGAGGTCCGGATCTGTCTGTCGAAGGATCTGGAGTTTCGCAACTGCGACGAGATCGACCGGCAGGCCTGCCGGCGCGACGAGGTCAACATGCCGCCGGTCCGCGGCGGCTAGCGGCTGCGAATCGGGCGACGCAGCGCGTCGGCCTGCGGCGGCGCTCATCCGCGGCTCTCCGGAGGGCGTCCGGCGCATCGACGGGGTACCCTTTTGACGCGGAACGGCGTAACCGGATGGCATGAACTACCGACATGCCTTCCACGCCGGCGGCTTCGCCGACGTCATCAAGCACATCGTGCTGACGCGCATCCTGGTCTACCTCCAGGAGAAGCCCGCCGCGTTCCGGGTGATCGACACCCATGCCGGCGCCGGCCTGTATGACCTCACCGGCGACGAGGCGACGCGCAGCGGCGAGTACCTCACCGGCATCGCCCGCGTGCTGCAGGCGCGGCTGTCGGATCAGGCCTATGCGCTGGTCCAGCCCTATCTGGATATCGTCCGATCGTTCAATCCCAAGGCCGAACTGGTCGCCTATCCCGGCTCGCCGCTGATCGCGCGCGCGCTGCTGCGGCCGCAGGACCGCATGACCCTGTGCGAGCTCGCGCCGATCCCCCGCAAGCAGTTGATCGATCAGTTGCGCCGCGACACCCAGGCCCGTGTCGTCGATCTCGACGGCTGGGTCGCCCTGCCCGCCTTCGTGCCGCCGAACGAGCGCCGGGGCGTGGTGCTGATCGATCCGGCGTTCGAGGCGAAGGATGAGTTCGAGCGGCTCGCCGATCGCTTCGCCGCGGCCTTCGCGAAGTGGACCACCGGTATCTACGTGCTGTGGTATCCCGCCAAGAGCCGGCGTGCGACGGAAGAGCTGAGCGATCGTGTCGCGGCGCTCGCAGCCGCGGCCAAGCCGCCGGGCAAGGTTCTGCGGATCGAGTTCAGTGTTGCGCCGCAGATCGAAGGCGAGGCGCTCACCTCGACCGGGCTGCTGATCGTCAACCCGCCCTGGACATTACATGACGAGCTGAAGCTCATCCTGCAGGAACTGCAGAAGCCCCTCGGCCAGGGCGGCGCGGCGCGCTTCCGACTCGAATTCCCCAAAGCTTGAAACGGCGACTGGTCGAAAAGCCGTAGTCAATCGGCGCGGAACCGTATTATTGTGTCCGATTGTAAGACTGGCTTTACGTTCCGCTTCCGCGAATGGTTGCGGCGGGGTGATCAAGGCCTAACAAGATCCGGCGATCCGGCGCGGCGAGCGCTGGGCGTTAAGGTGGCCAACGCTTTCCGATCAAAGTGATGTCCGGTCGGACGCTGCGCAGGGCGCGCAGTGGAGGAAGCATTGCGGGGGAGGAGTTTCCCGATGGCCATGACTGGGACGGTCAAGTTCTTCAACGGCGAACGCGGCTACGGCTTCATCAAGCCGGACGACGGTGGACGCGACGTGTTCGTGCACATCACGGCGGTGGAGCGCGCGGGCCTGAAGGACCTGACCGAAGGACAGCGGATCAGCTTCGAGGTCGAGCCGGACAAGAAGGGCAAGGGCCCGAAAGCGGTGAACCTGGTGCTGTCGTCTTAGGGCGAGCCCGCCTGGCGGTGGTGCACGCGCCGGCATGATTGCAGCCGGGCGCGCCTCGACGCCACCTCTTCGCTGGTTTGGAAGCTGTCGGCAGCGCCTGCTCGCGTGCACAGCATTGCCGGCTCGTACGTGCAGGCCGCGCGCAATGATGCACGCCTGCCAGATTGCACAGAGCGCTCCGACAAAAAAATCCCGGCCGCGCGAGCGGCCGGGAGGTTGTCGTTGGACGTTTCTTCTTCCTATTCCCTCGTTGCCATCAGAAGTGGAAGTTGATGCCTGCGCGCACAATTCCAAACCGATAGTCGTTCTTCGCCCCCGTGATCACGAAATTGCTGCTGTCGAGATCGACGTAGAGATACTCGATCTTGGCGGTCCAGTTCTGTGCCAGACCGAACTCGGTGCCGGCACCGAGCGTCCAGCCCACCGTGGTGTGCGATTCCGAAAGACCGAAGGTCTCGGCGCGCAGGCCGCCAAAGGCGAGGCCGCCGGTGCCGTAGAACAGGATGTTGTTGAAGGCGTAGCCGGCGCGGCCGCGCAATGTGCCGAACCACGGGTTCGAGAACTTCCACGGGGCGAAGGTGTCATTGGCGCCGGTCAGGTTGATGTCGCCCTCGGCGCCGAACACCCACGGGCCGTTCTGCCAATTGTAACCCGCGGTCAGGCCGCCGGTGAGACCGGACGGCTTGGTCGGGTTGTTGCCGACGGTGCCCCATTCATAGCCCAGCGTGCCGCCGAGGTAGGGCCCGGCCCAGCTGTAGGCGTTGAGGGGCTGGTTCACGGTATAGGGCGCGCCGCGCCCGTAGCCGAGATCCGCCGCCTGGGCCGAGACCGATCCGAGAGCCGCCGCGCCCAAGCCCGCCGCGGCGGCAGCACCGACCAAGAACCTGTTCATCGCTCACTCCACGCCACTCGCCGTCACCCGCCGGAGCCTGCGCCGCGCGACTGTGGTGCGCGGGCCGGCGTGGTTACGGAACTCTCGCTTCTTTCGTGAGCATTTATCGAGAGTTTTAGGTTAAGCCGTTGTTAAGCCGGGTTACCCGGCCATTAACGTGCTTAACGAAGCGTTACCGCCCTGCCCTGTGCATGGCGCCATCGCAAGCTGGCGAGACGGCGCGGCAGCGCTTAGTTTGCGGACATGACCACCCACAGCTCCGATCCACCCAAGGCGCCGGCGCCCCCGAGCCGGCGTGGCGCGGCCGACCTGCCGCCCGAGACCATCGACACGCCCGACCTCGATCCCGCCGCATCGGCTGCGGACGAGGACGATGACGGCCGGCTGCCGGAGCTGGCCGAGGAGAGCCTGGAGGCGGTCGGCGAAGGTCCGCTCGCGATCGGCCACGCGGCGATCGAGAACGCGGTGCGGCTGGCGCCGACCTCGCCGGGCGTCTACCGCATGCTCAACGCGGCGCACGACGTGCTCTATGTCGGCAAGGCCAAGAACGTCAAAAAGCGCCTGTCGTCCTATGCGCGTGCCAACGCGCCGCTGCCGGCGCGCATCCTGCGCATGATCGCAGCCACCGTGACGGTCGAGATCGTCTCCACCACCACGGAGACCGAGGCGCTGCTGCTGGAGGCGAACCTCATCAAGCAGCTCAAGCCGCGCTTCAACGTGCAGCTGCGCGACGACAAGTCGTTTCCCTATATTCTCATCACCGGCGACCATTGGGCGCCGCAGATCCTCAAGCACCGCGGCGCGCAGTCCAGGCCGGGGCGCTATTTCGGTCCGTTCGCCTCGGCCGGTGCCGTCAACCGCACCATCACGGCGCTGCAGCGCGCCTTCCTGATCCGCTCCTGCACCGACTCGTTCTTCGAGAGCCGCACCCGCCCCTGCCTGCTGCACCAGATCCGCCGCTGCGCCGGGCCCTGCACCCAGGAGATCGACTTCCCCGGCTACACCGAGCTGGTGCGCGAGGCGACCGACTTCCTGTCCGGACGCAGCCAGGCGGTGAAGGCGCTGCTGGCGGCCGAAATGGAGAAGGCGTCGGGCGAGCTCGAATTCGAGACTGCCGCCGTCTATCGCGACCGCCTCGCGGCGCTGTCGGCGATCTCCTCGCAGCAGGGCATCAATCCGCGCACGGTCGAGGAAGCCGACGTGTTCGCCATCCACCAGGAGGGCGGCTATTCCTGCGTCGAGGTGTTCTTCTTCCGCACCGGGCAGAACTGGGGCAACCGCGCCTACTTCCCGCGCGCGGAGAAGAGCTATCTGCCGGAGGAGGTGCTGTCGGCGTTCATCACGCAGTTCTACGACGACAAGCCGCCGCCGAAGCTGATCCTGCTGTCGCACGAGATCGAGGAAGCCGAGCTGCTCGCCGAGGCGCTGTGCGTCAAGGCCGGCCACAAGGTCGAGGTGTCCTGCCCGAAGCGCGGCGAGAAGAAGGACCTCGTCATCCATGCGCTGACCAATGCGCGCGAGGCGCTGGGCCGCAAGCTCGCGGACACCGCAACGCAGAGCCGGCTCTTGGAGGCGATGACGACGACGCTCGGTCTGCCGCAGGTCCCGAAGCGCATCGAGGTCTACGACAACAGCCACATCCAGGGCACCAACGCGGTCGGCGCGATGATCGTCGCCGGCCCCGACGGCTTCATGAAGAACCAGTACCGCAAGTTCAACATCAAGTCGGAAGGGTTGACGCCCGGCGACGACTACGCGATGATGAAGGAGGTGCTGCAGCGCCGCTTCAAGCGGCTGGTGTCACCGTCGGAGAAGGATGTCGCCCGCGCGGCCAAGGAGGACGACGTGCCGCAATGGCCGGACCTCGTCATCATCGACGGCGGCCGCGGCCAGCTCAATGCCGTCCGCGAGATCTTCACCGAGCTCGGCGTCACCAATGTCGCGCTGATGTCGGTCGCCAAGGGCCCTGATCGCGACGCCGGCCGCGAGACGCTGTTCATCCCGGAGCGGGAGGCGATCAAGCTCGAGCCGCGCGACCCCGTGCTGTATTTCATCCAGCGGCTGCGCGACGAGGCACATCGCTTCGTCATCGGCTCGCACCGCAAGCTGCGCAAGAAGGACATCCGCGAGGCCGGCCTGCAGGAGATCCCCGGCATCGGCCCGTCGCGCAAGCGCGCGCTGCTGCACCATTTCGGCACCTTGAAAGAGATCGAACGCGCCTCGATCGCCGATCTCGGCAAGGTGCCGGGCGTGAGCGCCGAAAGCGCGCGGAAGATTTTCGAGTATTTTCACAGCAACGCGAGCTGAGCCGATCGCGGCTCAAGCCGCAGCCGGCGGCTCCTGCTTCACCGCATCGGCGAACTTCCGCATCAGCCGCACCAGCTCATCCACATCGCGGATCTCCCAGCTTTCGAAGATGGCGCGGCCGATCCGCTCGCGCGCAGCGTCGACGAGGTCGGTCATGGCCTTGCCCTTCGGCGTGATCACCGCCTCGCGCACCCGCCGGTCCGCGGCGCTGGCCTGGCGTGCCACCAGCCCGAGGCTCTCGAGCTTGGCGACCTGGCGGCTGACGGTGGTGTAGTCGCGCCCGACCCGATCCGCCATCTCGACCACACCGACCGGGCCAAATCGCTCGATTCCGACCAGCAGCGGAAACAGCGCGCGGTCGAGCGCGATGCCGGCTTCCCTGATCAGCGCCTCGTCGCGCTGCGGCCGGTTCATCACGGCCACAATGTCGAGCAGCGCCCCGTGCAGGACGCGGAGCTGCTCACTTATATGTGTATTTTGCACATTATTCCTTGGCGACATCAGCCCCTCCGGATATATGTGCATTATACACATATAATCCGGAGCTCCACCATGAAAGCCGCTATTGTCCAGAAAGCCGGGCAGCCGCCGGTCTACGCCGATTTCGCCAACCCGATCGCTGCTCCTGACGAGCATCTGATCACCGTGACCGCCGCAGCGATCAGCCAGATCACCAAGGCCCGCGCCTCCGGCACGCACTACAGCTCAACCGGCGCGTTTCCCTTTGTGGCTGGGATCGATGGCGTCGGCCGCTGTGAGGACGGCAGCCGGGTCTACTTCGTGCTTCCCAGGACCCCCCATGGCGGCATGGCCGAAAAGACGGTGGTGCCGAAGGCGCGATGCCTCGCCTTGCCCGATGATCTCGATGACGTCACCGCGGCGGCAATCGCCAATCCTGGCCTGTCGTCCTGGGCGGCGCTGCGCGAGCGCGCACACCTCCGCGCCGGCGACACCGTGCTGATCAATGGCGCCACTGGAACGTCCGGTCGGCTCGCGGTTCAGATCGCCAAGCATCTCGGTGCGGCCAAGGTGATCGCGACCGGGCGCAACGCCGCGACGCTGCAATCCCTGACCGCGCTCGGCGCCGACGCGGTCATTCCCCTGGTCGGCGATGGCGACGCGCTGGAGGAACGTTTCAAGCCCCATTTCGCCGGGGGTGTCGACGTCGTGCTCGACTATCTCTGGGGCGCCAGCGCCGAGCGGCTGCTGATGGCAGCAGCCAAGGCGGGCGCGGAGGCGAGGCCAATCCGATTCGTCCAGATCGGCTCCATCAGCAGCGGCGACATCACCCTGCCGAGCGCGGTGCTGCGCGCATCAGCCATCGAATTGATGGGCAGCGGCATCGGCAGCATTCCGCTCGAGCGTCTGATCGCGCTCACCGATGAGTTGTTGCAGGCGGCCATCCCTGCCCGGCTCGAGATCGCGGCCGATCCGATCCCGCTGAACGCGATCGAACGCAATTGGGCCAGGGATGATGCCACCCGCCGCGTCGTGCTCACCATGTGAAAGCCGGGACAGCAAAAAAACGGCGAGTTGGCAGGCTGTCGGCAAAAACAATTTACCCGGATAAAAATATACGCTAATTACCCGGGTTAAAGTGGAGCCCCACCATGACCCCCGACCAGCGCAAGGCGGCCGTCGCCGCCTATAAGGAACGCAAGACACCTGCCGGCATCTTCGCCGTGACCTGCGCCGCCACCGGCCAGCGCTGGGTCGGCTGCGCGCCGGATCTCGACAAAATCCAGAACCGGCTGTGGTTCACCCTGCGCCAGGGCGGCCACCGCCGCGGCGGGTTGCAGGCGGCTTGGGCCGCCCACGGCGAAGGGTCGTTCAGCCTGGAGGTGATCGAGACCTTCGACGACGAAACGCTGACCTATGTGCGCGACCGCGTGTTCGCGGAACGCCAGGCGCATTGGTGCGCGGTGCATGGCGCGGAGGCGATCTGAGGCTTTCGCTCAAGCCTTCGCGCAGCCGTCACTGCACCGCAACAAGGTCCCAGCCGTGCGTCGCGCCCGCCGATCTGCGCACTGGCGCGACCGCGTCCGGTTGCTTAATGAAGCGTTGCGGGTCGCCGCATGCGCAAGAGTTCCTATCTCCGCAAGACTTCGTTGCGATTCGCGTCATATCTGCGTCATCCTGCCGAAGCGGCTCGGCTCGGAGGTTGACGTCCGAACGGCGGCAGTATTGGTACACCGGATGAATATTGCGACCACACGCGTGCCCAGCAAGACGTCGACGTCCCTGCCGAACATCCTGACCTATACGCGCATCGCCGCGATACCGGTCGTGGTCGGCTGCATCTACGCGCAGTCGGTCTGGATGTATCCTTTGTGGCTCCGCTGGGTCGCCGTCGCAGTGTTCATTGCGGCTGGGATCACCGACTATCTCGACGGTCATTTCGCGCGGATCTGGAACCAGCAATCGGCATTCGGCCGTATGCTCGATCCGATCGCCGACAAGCTTCTGGTCGCCTCCTGCCTGCTGATGCTGGCCGCCGACAGCACCATCCAGAACTGGTCGCTGTGGGCGGCCATCGTGATCCTGTGCCGCGAGATCCTGGTGTCGGGCCTGCGCGAATATCTCGCCGCGCTGCGCGTCTCGGTGCCGGTGACCAAGGTCGCCAAATGGAAGACCACGATGCAACTGGTGGCAATCGGCTTCCTGCTCGCGGGCGAGGCCGGCGATGCGGCGGTCGCCCAGATCTCGACGGCCGTTGGCCCGATCGTGAGCGGGATCGGAATTTGGCTGCTCGGCTTGTCGGCGGTCTTCACCATCTACACCGGCTACGACTATTTCCGCGCCGGCATCCACCACCTCATCGAGGCGGACTCGCGATGAAGGTGAAGTATTTCGCCTGGGTGCGCGAGCGCGTCGGCAAGGCCGAGGAGACGATCGAGCCGCCGGCGGACGTGCGCACGGTCAGCGAGCTGATCGCCTGGCTCACCACGCGCGGCGAGGGCTACGCCTATGCGTTCGAGAGGCCGAAGGTGATCCGCACCGCGATCGACCAGACCCATGTGCAGCCGGATGCGGCCATCGCCGGCGCCCGAGAGATCGCGTTCTTCCCGCCGATGACCGGCGGCTGACGTAACGGAATATCTGTCCATGACCGCGATCGTCACCGTCCGCGTGCAGCAAGAGGATTTCGACACCGCGGCCGAGATCGCAGCCCTCAGCCATGGCCGCACCGACATCGGCGCCGTCGTCAGCTTCTCCGGCCTGTGCCGCGGCAACGACCATGACACGCCGATCAGCGCACTGACGCTCGAGCACTATCCAGGGATGGCGGAAGCCGAGATCATGCGCCATGCCGAGCAGGCGATGGCGCGCTGGCCGCTGCAGGGCATGACCGTGATTCACCGCTTCGGCCGGATACGGCCGGGCGAGAACATCGTGCTGGTGGTGACCGCATCCAGCCACCGTCAGGCGGCGTTCGAGGCGGCTGAGTTCCTGATGGATTATCTCAAGACCAACGCGCCGTTCTGGAAGCGCGAGGAAACCGAGAACGGCGGCAGCTGGGTCGAGGCCAAGAGCCACGACGATGCCGCCGCGGCGCGCTGGAAGTCGTGATGGCGAAGAAGGTCAAGACGGCAGCACCGCGCAAGGCGGCGGCGCCGAAGCTCCCGAAGGTCAATGCGGGCGAGCTGGCGAGCCTGCTCGACTACCTGCGCTACGCGGTGAGCTGCTTCCAGAACGCCGATCTGGTGTTTGCGCACGGCACCACCGATCCGGTGTCGGAGGCCGCCTTCCTGATCGGCGAGGCGCTGCATCTGCGCCCCGATCAGTTCGAGAGCTTCGTCACGGCCCGGGTCACCGCGGCCGAAGGCAAGACGATCCTCGACCTGATCACGGCGCGAATCACCACGAGGAAGCCGGCGGCCTATCTGGTCAACAAGGTCTATATGCGCGGCCTGCCGTTCTACGTCGACGAGCGCGTCATCGTGCCGCGCTCGTTCATCGGCGAGCTGCTGGAGACGCATTTCGGCGGCGCCGAAGCCGACGGCACCTCGCTGATCGACGATCCGCTGGCCGTGGACAGCGTGCTGGACCTCTGCACCGGCTCTGGGTGCCTGGCGATCCTGGCCAGCCGCCACTTCCCCAATGCGGTGATCGACGCCGTCGACATCTCCAAGGATGCGCTCGCCGTTGCGGCGAAGAACGTCGCCGACTACGACCTCGGCGAGCGCATCTCGCTGCACCGCGGTGACCTGTTCGCACCGCTCAGCCAGCGCCGTTACGATCTCATCATCACCAACCCGCCCTATGTCGACGCCGAGGGCATGGCCGGCCTGCCTCGGGAATGCCGCGCCGAGCCGGCGCTGGCCTTCGACGGCGGCACCGATGGGCTCGACATCATCCATCGCATCCTCAGCCAGGCGCGCGACCACCTGACTGCGGAGGGAGGGTTGTTGTGCGAGGTCGGGCGCGACCGTCCGCAGATCGAGGCGGCCTATCCCGACCTGCCGCTGCTCTGGCTCGACACCGAGGACTCCGAGGGCGAGGTGTTCTGGATCACCGCGCGCGATCTCGTCTGAGACGCGGCGGCCCGAGGCACACCGGCGCGGTTGGCGCGAAATGACGCAGCGACTTCCAATATGCGGCACAATCTGCTGCTGCTGTGCAGAATCCGCTCACCAGGGCAGCGGGAACGCTGGACCTTTGACATTTCCGTCCGTCCGCGAAGCTGATAGCTTGGCGGCGGCCCGGATCAGCGGCTGACAACGTCGGCGCACGCATTCAGGCCCATCAAGCACGATCCGTTTCGGCAAGCTTTTCTGGCACCGGTTCGCCACCTTTCCGGATCATGCTGCCGCCGTCGCACAACCGTCCGAGAGGTCCCCATGCTGGACAAGAGCCCCCGCCCCGCCGTCACCGTTCCGAATGATCTTGCCGCGCATTGGATGCCGTTCACCGCGAACCGCGCCTTCAAGAAGAACCCGCGCCTGCTCGCCGGTGCCAAGGACATGCACTACATCACCGTCGATGGCCGCAAGATCATCGACGCCGCCGCCGGCATGTGGTGCTGCAACGCCGGTCACGGCCGCAGCCAGATCGCCGAGGCGATCGGCCAGCAGGCCGCGGCGCTCGACTACGCACCGCCGTTCCAGTTCGGCATTCCCCAGGCGTTCGAGCTGGCCAACCGCATCGCTGATCTCGCGCCCGCCGGCCTCGACCACGTGTTCTTCTGCAACTCCGGCTCGGAGGCAGCCGACACCGCGCTGAAGATGGCGCTCGCCTATCACCAGATCAACGGCCAGGGCAGCCGCACCCGCCTGATCGGCCGCGTCCGCGGCTATCACGGCGTCGGCTTCGGCGGTACCTCGGTCGGCGGCATCGTCAACAACCGCAAGCTGTTCGGCACCTTGCTGACCGGCGTCGACCACATCCCGGCGACCTATGACCGCGAGAAGCAGGCCTTCACCAAGGGCGAGCCGGAGTATGGCGCGCACTTCGCCGACGAGCTCGAGAACCTCGTCAACCTGCACGGCGCCAACACCATCGCCGCCGTAATCGTCGAGCCGATGGCCGGCTCGACCGGCGTGATCCCGGCGCCGAAGGGCTATCTCAAGCGGCTGCGCGAGATCACCCAGAAGCACGGCATCCTGCTGATCTTCGACGAGGTCATCACCGGCTTCGGCCGCCTCGGCTACGCCTTCGCCGCCGAGCGCTACGGCGTGACGCCTGACCTTCTCACCTTCGCCAAGGGCGTCACCAATGGCGCGGCACCGATGGGCGGCGTGCTGGTGCGCGACACCATCCACGACGCCTTCATGAGCGGCCCCGAGCACATGGTGGAGTTCACCCACGGCTACACCTATTCGGCGCATCCGATCGCCTGCGCGGCCGGCCTCGCCACGCTCGACATCTATCGCGACGACAAGCTGTTCGAGCACGCCCGCGCGATCGAGCCGAAATTCGCCGACGCCGTGATGTCGCTCAAGGGCCTGCCCAACGTGCTGGACATCCGCACGGTTGGTCTCACCGCCGGCATCGACCTCGCGCCGCTGCCCGACGCGGCTGGCAAGCGCGGCTACTCCGCGATGGAGACCGCCTTCCACAACAACGACCTGATGCTGCGCATCGCCGGTGACACGCTGGCGCTGACCCCGCCGCTGATCGTCAGCGAGGATCAGGTCGGCGAAATCATCGAGAAGGTCGGCAAGGTCATCAAGGCCGTGGCGTAAGCCGCGCGCGGACATCGTCAGCCAACAACAATGGCGGCCCCGGTGGCCGCCATTTCCTTATCTGGACTGCTTCCCAGCAGCGGTCATTCCGGGGCAATCGTCAACGCGGCCCCGCGTTGGCGATTGAACCCGGAATCTCGTACTTGTTGGGAAGGGACGCGAGACAATATCGGGATTCCGGGTTCAAGGCCTGCGGCCTTGCCCCGGAATAACGTTGGTTGGCATAGCTATTCATACGGTCTCGCTCTGGCTCCGCATCGGTCATGCGCCGCCATCACCTTATGAAGTCCGCTCCTACCCGGCGTGCGGGAGAGCATCCCCGATCGCAAATAGCTTGCCCTGCAAGGATTGCCGCAGAACGGCACGCCTGATTGCCGGGAACCTTCGCAAATCCTCCACGTTCATGTCGCGAGCCGGCGGTTTGCGCGCGGCGAGCGGATTGTCGGAGGACGCGCATGCTTGCACCGCCAGGAGAGCTGCTGCGATTGGGGCTCGAACAGAGGCTCAACCGCGTCAAGCGCGCCACCCAATCCTACATTCGGGATCGCGCCCGGCAGGCCACCGGAACGGTGACGTCCTACGCCGTCGCCGCCGGGCTGTTCGCCACCGCGGGCATCTTCCTGATCGCCGCCTGCATCGTCGGATTGACCGCGCTGTTCCGCTGGGTGGAAATGACCTACGGCCTGTTCACCGCGTTCGCGGTTGTCGGCGGCATCCTGATCGCGCTGGCGGCGATCTGCGCGATCGTCGCGGCAGTGAAGCTCCGCAGCCCTTCGCCGCACTATCCGTCGCTCTCCAGCCGGCTGCGCGTGGCGATCGCAGCGCCCGTGGCCCGGGAACCCGACGCGGACGAGATCGATCCCGACACCATCCCCTTGGCACCGTCACCGACCTCCACGAATCACGCGAGCGGAGTTGCGGGCGCACTCGGACGGATCAACGTACCCATCGGTGTCGCCGTTGCGGCACTGCTGCTCGGCGTGGCCGCCCTGCGCCGGCGTCACCGCAGCACGTGAGCCTGCCCGGACAGCGGCAGGCGCGGTTCGACGGACATCGAAGCATAACCGCTCAGTTGAGCTGATCAGCGTCGGGATCACCACCGCTCCTGGAGCGCCTACATGCGCGATCAGCCGAAGGGCATCGCGAGCATGTCTAAAGATGTCTGGAATCCGCACGGCGCGTACTCCGGCGTTCTACGGACCCGCGACACTACGATGACACTCCGCTTTCCCACGTGAACTTGCGTAAATGACACGCAGACGAGAAATCATCGGCGTCTCCCGGTATTTGAATCCCGCCCACTATCCTCGCGAATCAACAGAAGTGCTAAGGTTGCGTTCGGTTGGGAGCGTCGCCAAGCATGATCCGTATCTCCACGATTTTCGTTGCCATTTGTATGGTTCTGGTCGCGGCCTCGCTCGGCCTGATCCTGTATTCGGTGGCCGGTATCAGTGGCTCGGAATCCGCGATCGTCGCGCTCGCCGCACTGACGTTCCTGATTCTCTACAATGCCGTGTCGATGCGACTGCGCGACCGCACCGACATCGGCAGCCAGATCGCCGATCTGTCGCGCGGCACCGCCGACCTCGCGCGTCAGGTCGCCGAGTTCGGCCGCCGCCTGTCGGCGGTGGAGGGACGCATCGTGTCGTCGAGCTCGGTCAGCGCCGATCGCCTGCAAGGGGTCATCGGCGAGATCAACGAGCTCGGCGGACTGATGAAGCAGCTCGCCGTCACCGTGGCCCAGCACGAGGACCTGATCGCGGCCATCCCGCCGGCAACACCGCCGGGAGCTGGGGCCGGCACGGTTCGCGACGCCGATCGCCCGCTCCCGGCGACCGCTTCCTCCAGCGGCGCGCTCGAGATGAACGCGCTGCCGTCGCGCGGCGTCGAGCAGAAGGTGGCCGAGACCTCCGGCACGTTCAGCGCGGCACCGGCTGCCGCCCCCCTGCCGCCCAAACCGCAGGCCCCGGCGGTCACGGCCGTGCCGCGCAGCCAGCCGCAGATCCTCGCCGCCGTCAAAGGCGCGATCGAGGACAACCGCCTCGACATCTATCTGCAGCCGCTGGTGACGCTGCCACAGCGCAAGGTGCGCTTCTACGAGGCGGTGACCAGGCTTCGCGACGAGCGCGACCAGGTGGTCGCGGCCGAGGACTTCATCGGCATCGCGGAAGCCGCCGGCCTGGTCGGGCGCATCGACCACATGGTTCTGCTTCGCTGCGTCCAGGTGCTGCGCCGCCTGATGGTTCGCAACAAGGACGTCGGCATCTTCTGCAACATCTCCTCGGCGACGCTCAGCAGCCCTGCAAACTTTTCGCAATGCCTCGATTTCCTCGAAGCGAATCGCGCCCTGGCGCCGTCCTTCGTGCTCGAATTCAAGCAGTCGACCTTGCGCAGCCTCGGTCCGACCGGGACCGAGCATCTCGCGGCCCTGGCACAGCGCGGCTACCGCTTCTCGATCGACCATGTCACCGACCTCCGGTTCGAGCCGCGCGAGCTCGCCGATCGCGGAGTCCGCTTCATCAAGGTCCCGGCCGCGCTGCTGCTCGACCCGAAGCAGAGCTCGGCCTCCGACATTCACCCGACCGATCTCTCCGATCTGCTGGGCCGCTTCGGCATCGACCTGATCGCCGAGCGGATCGAAGGTGAGAACAGCGTCGTCGACCTGCTCGACTACGACGTCCGCTTCGGCCAGGGCTTCCTGTTCGCGCCGCCCCGCCCATTGCGACCCGAGGGCGCATCTGCTACCGGCGAGGCCGCCGCCGGCCCATCGGGCGGGCAGGACATCAAGATTCAGGACCCCAATGCCGCCGGCACCACCTCTCTCGACGCGTCACACACCAATGCTCCGACGCGCAGCGGCAATGCCGCCCTCGCCCGCCGTGCCGCCGGGACCCTCTGAGATCAGCCGGCTGCCATGACCGTTCTCCGCTTCGAAGAGCGGCTGCGCGATCTGGTCGGCCGCAAGCAGGTGCTGCTGAGCGACATCTGGGGCGTGGTCCATAACGGGCTCGAGTCCTTTCCCGACGCCTGCGACGCGCTGCACCACTTTCGCCGCCAGGGCGGTACGGTGATCCTGATCACCAACGCACCCCGGCCGGCCGATTCGGTCCAGCGCCAGTTGCGCAAGCTCGGCGTCGCCGACGAGGTCTACAGCGCCATCGTCTCCTCCGGCGACCTGACCCGCCACTACGTGGCCGATCATCCCGGCGGCAAGGTGTTCTGGCTCGGCCCCGAGCGCGACAATTCCATTCATCGCGGTCTCGACCTGGCGCTGTCGCCGCTCGAAGAAGCGTCCTACATCATCTGCACCGGCCTCTACGACGACGAGACCGAGACCGCCGAGGACTACCGGCCGATGCTGCTGCGCGCCCGCGAGCGCAAGCTGCCGCTGATCTGCGCCAATCCGGACATCGTGGTCGAGCGCGGCGACCGGCTGATCTACTGCGCCGGCGCCATCGCCGAGCTCTACCGCGAACTCGGCGGCGAGGTGATCTTCTACGGTAAGCCGCACCGGCCAATCTACGAGCGGGCCATGATGCTGGCCGAGCAGCACGCCGGCCGGCCGGTCGCGCGCGAGGAGGTGCTGGCGATCGGCGATTCCGTCCGAACCGATCTCGCCGGCGCGCACGGCTTCGGCATCGACTGCCTGTTCGTGACCCGCGGCATCCATTCCGAGGAGTTCGCCGGCGTCGAGCAGCTCGACCCGGCCTCTATCAAGGAGCTGTTCGGCCATCCGCCGCGCGCCCTGATGCGCGAATTGAAGTGGTGAACGGATCCTGAAACGCAAAACGCCCGGCCGAGTGCCGGGCGTCTTTCGTTGGAGTGGATCAGGCGGGCGTCAGGCCGTCGCCATGTCCGGGAACACCGCGTCGATCTTGGTCTTCAAGGTCGCGGCATTGAACGGCTTGACGATGTAGTTGTTCACGCCGGCCTTCTTGGCCGCGATCACGTTCTCGGTCTTGGATTCCGCCGTGATCATGATGAACGGCGTGGTCGCCAGGTTCGGATCGGCGCGGACCTCGCGGAGCAGGTCGTAGCCGGTCATCGGCTCCATGTTCCAGTCGGAGATCACGAGGCCGTATTTCTTGGCGCGCATCTTGTTGAGGGCCATCGAGCCGTCGCTGGCATCGTCGATGTCCTCGAAACCGATCTGCTTGAGAAGATTCCTGATGATACGGATCATGGTGCTGTAATCGTCGACGACGAGCACCGGCATCGTCAAATCAACCGCCATCTTGACTCCCCCAGACGCGAACACAACGCGCAGACTGTTACAAAAAAGCTCATGCGGCACGGGTCGTAACCGACCCCGCCATCCGCTTTCAGCAGTAGCATCAGCCGTTAAACAGCGCGTTAACTGCGCTGCGGCTGCATGTCGCTATTGCTGCGCTGCATGAGCGGAGGAACCCCTTCGGCTTGACTTCGCGGGGCCGGCCGCCCACCGTCACGGCAACCACCGTCCGCCGGTAGCCCACCGAAATCCGCGAGATATTTCCGTCACATGCCCGATTTCAAGATCATCCGCGATTCCACCCCGCCGTCGGACATCCTCAAGGGCGCGGTGGTCGCGATGGGCAATTTCGACGGCGTCCATCTCGGTCACCGGGCCGTGATCGAGGCGGCGATCGAGATGGGCAAGGCCAAGGGGCGCCCGGCGCTGGCGCTGACCTTCGAGCCGCATCCGCGGCGCTTCTTCAGCCCCAATACCCCGCAGTTCCGCCTGACCGACGAGACCGCCAAGCTGCGACTCCTGGCCGGAACCGGCCTTGCCGGCGCCGTGGTCATGGCCTTCGACAAGGGCCGCGCCCAGACCTCGGCGCAGGATTTCATTCACCATGACCTGATCGGGCGGCTCGGGATCGCCGGAATCGCGGTCGGCTACGACTTTCATTTCGGCAAGGGCCGCGTCGGCTCGCCCAGCCTGCTCGCCAACGGGGCCCCCAAGCTCGGCATCGAGGTCGACATCCAGGCCCATGTCGACATCGACGAGCGGCCGGTGTCCTCCACAGCGATCCGCGAAGCGCTGGCGGAGGGCCAGGTCAGCGAGGCGACCGCGATGCTCGGCGGCCCCTGGTTCGTGAGCTCCGAGGTCATCCACGGCGAGAAGCGCGGCCGCGATCTCGGCTACCCCACCGCCAACATGCGGCTCGATCGCGATTGCGGGCTGCGCCACGGCATCTATGCCGTCCGGGTCGGCCGCGGCCGCGGCGCTGAGCGGGTGCTGATCGACGGCGTCGCCAATTTCGGCCGCCGGCCGACCTTCGACAACGGCGCGCCGCTGCTCGAGACCTTCCTGTTCGACTTCAAGGACAGCCTCTATGGCGAGGTCCTGGACGTCGCCTTCATCGGCTTCATCCGCGAGGAGGCCAAATTCAGCTCGATCGAGGCCCTGATCCGGCAGATGGACGACGACAGCGCCAGGGCCCGCGCTTTGCTGGCGGCCCATCCCGGCCTTTTCCCCCGGCTCGGCGAGATCGGCTGATCCTCCTGCTCCATCGGTGACGTCATTCCGGGGCAGCCCGCCAGGGCTGAACCCGGAATCTCGAGATTCCGGGTTCGATGCCAGCGCATCGCCCCGGAATGACGCTGAACGACGATCCCGCAGCGCTGCTGCCGCAGGATCGCTTTGCGATTCCGCAGTCCGGCTGCTATGAGGAGGCCCCATGTTGATACGGCGCATCATCGGCATTAGCGGCCCGGCTTCCGCCTGAGCTTTGAGCTCGGCGCAAGACCGGGATGTCTCTGCTCGTTCCGCCGCCCGCGATCGAAATCGCGTCTCAGCGCCTCATCTCTCAGCCAGCCAGATCACGATGTCCGAAAAGCCGCAAAAGCCCGACGCCCAAAAATCCGACGCCAAGGACTATTCCAAGACCCTCTATCTGCCGCAGACGGAATTCCCGATGCGCGCCGGCCTGCCGCAGCGCGAGCCGGAGATCCTGAAATATTGGAGCGACATCGACCTCTACGGCAAGCTGCGCGACACCGCCAAGAACAGGCCGAAATTCGTCCTGCACGACGGCCCGCCCTATGCCAACGGCAACATCCACATCGGGCACGCGCTGAACAAGATCCTCAAGGACGTCGTGACCAAGAGCCAGCAGATGCTCGGCCACGATTCCAACTACGTGCCCGGCTGGGATTGCCACGGCCTGCCGATCGAATGGAAGATCGAGGAGGAGAACTACCGCAAGAAGGGCAAGACCAAGCCCGACTTCCGCGACTCCGCCGCCATGGTCGCGTTCCGCAAGGAATGCCGCGCCTATGCCGACCACTGGCTCAACGTGCAGCGCGAGGAGTTCAAGCGGCTCGGCGTGATCGGCGACTGGGATCATCCTTACGCCACCATGACCTATCCGGCCGAGGCGCAGATCGCCCGCGAGCTGATGAAGTTCGCCGCCAACGGCACGCTGTATCGCGGCTCCAAGCCGGTGATGTGGAGCGTGGTCGAGAAGACCGCGCTCGCCGAGGCCGAGGTCGAGTACGAGGACTATCAGTCCGACACGGTGTGGGTGAAGTTTCCGGTGACGTCGCCGGCGCATGGCGCGCTCGCGGGCGCCTCGGTGGTGATCTGGACCACCACGCCCTGGACCCTGCCCGGCAACCGCGCCATCTCGTTCTCGCCGAAGATCGCCTACGGCCTCTATGAGGTCACGGACGCGCCGGCAGACAATTGGGCCAAGACCGGTGACAAGCTGATCATGGCCGACGCGCTGGCCGACAGCGTGTTCAAGCAGGCGCGCGTCACGAGCTACAACAAGCTGCGCGACATCCCCGGCGACACGCTCGACGCCGTCGAATGCGCGCACCCGTTGAAGGGCCTCGCCGGCGGCTATAATTTCGTCGTCCCGCTGCTGCCCGGCGACCACGTCACCGACGACACCGGCACCGGCTTCGTGCACACCGCGCCCGGCCACGGCCGCGAGGACTTCGACGTCTGGATGGCGCATGCGCGCGAGCTCGACGGCCGGGGCATCGCAACCACCATCCCCTACACCGTCGACGAGAACGGCGCGCTGACCGACCACGCGCCGGGCTTCACAGGAAAACGCGTCATCAACGACAAGGGCGAGAAGGGCGACGCCAACGAGGCCGTCATCAAGGCGCTGACGGATGCCGGCATGCTGCTCGCGCGCGGCCGGCTCAAGCACCAGTACCCGCATTCCTGGCGCTCCAAGAAGCCGGTGATCTTTCGCAACACGCCGCAATGGTTCATCGCGATGGACAAGGACATCGCGGACCAAGGTCAGGCGAAGTCCGGGGATACGCTGCGTGCCCGCGCGCTGCGCGCGATCTCGGTCACGCAATGGGTGCCGGCCGCCGGCCAGAACCGCATCACCGGCATGATCGCCAACCGTCCGGATTGGGTGATCTCGCGCCAGCGCGCCTGGGGCGTGCCGATCGCCGTGTTCGTGCGCGAGACCGGCGACGGCTCCGCGGAGATCCTGCAGGACGAGACCGTCAACGCCCGCATCACTGAGGCCTTCGCCAAGGAAGGCGCCGACGCCTGGTACGCCGACGGCGCACGCGAGCGCTTCCTCGGGTCCCGCGCCAATGAAGACTGGAACAAGGTCGACGACATCTGCGACGTCTGGTTCGATTCCGGCTCGACCCACGCCTTCGTGCTCGAAGACCCCGTGCACTTCCCCGGCCTCGCTGGCATCAGGCGCAAGGTCGACGGCGGCCGGGACACGGTGATGTATCTCGAAGGCAGTGACCAGCACCGCGGCTGGTTCCACTCGTCGCTCCTGGAGAGCTGCGGCACCCGCGGCCGCGCGCCTTACGACGTGGTGCTGACGCACGGCTTCACGCTCGACGAGAACGGCCGCAAGATGTCGAAGTCGCTCGGCAACACCGTCGAGCCGCAGAAGGTGATCAAGGAGTCCGGCGCCGACATCCTGCGCCTCTGGGTCTGCGCCACCGACTATGCCGACGACCAGCGCATCGGCCCGGAGATCCTCAAGAACACCATCGAGACCTACCGCAAGCTGCGCAACAGCATCCGCTGGATGCTCGGCACCCTGCATCACTACAAGCGCAGCGACGCCGTGGCGTTTGCCGACATGCCGGAGCTGGAGCGCTTGATGCTGCATCAGCTCTCGCAGCAGGCCGAGGTCATCAGCCGCGCCTACGCCGCGTTCGACTACAAGACCGTGATCGCAAGCCTGGCGGCGTTCATGAACACGGAGCTGTCGGCGTTCTATTTCGACATCCGCAAGGACACGCTGTATTGCGACCCGCCGTCGTCGGTGGCGCGCAAGGCGGCGCTGACCGCGATCGACCTGATCTGCGATGCCGTCCTGAAATGGCTGGCGCCGGTGCTGTCCTTCACCACCGACGAGGCCTGGCGGATGTACAGGCCCGACGCAGAGCCGTCGGTGCATCTGACGCTGTTCCCGGAGGCGATGGACCAATACCGCGACGATGCGCTCGCCGCGAAGTGGGAGACGATCCGCAACGTCAGGCGCGTCGTCACCGGCGCGTTGGAGCTCGCCCGCGCCGCCAAGACCATCGGCTCCTCGCTCGAAGCCTCGCCGGTCATCTACGTCGCCGACCGCGCGCTGCTCGGCACCTTGTTCGACACCGATCTCGCCGAGGTCTGCATCACCTCGAACTACGAGGTCCGCGAAGGTGACGCCCCGGCCGATGCGTTCCGGCTCGATGCGGTGCCGGGCGTGGCGGTCGTCGTCGAGAAGGCCGTGGGCAAGAAGTGCGCCCGCTCCTGGAAGATCCTGGAGAGCGTCGGCGACGACCCTGAGTACCCGGACGTTTCCCCGCGCGACGCGCAAGCGCTGCGCGAGTGGAAGGCGCTCGGGGTCGGTATGTGACGCGTGATCGCGCGACACCCACAACTGTCGTCCCGGCGAACGCCGGGACCCATAACCACCGGCGTTCATGTTGACGAAGGACGATGACCCAGGCTTTCTCCGCCAACACACATCACGCGGTATGGGTCCCGGCGTTCGCCGGGACGACAGCGGTATTTGCCGCGAGTTGCTTGGCATGATCGCGCTCACCCCATGACCCCCCGCCTCCGCCTCGGCCTCATCGCCGGCTTCGCCACCCTGGTCATCGACCAGGCCTCCAAGCTGTGGCTGCTGTACGTGTTCGACCTGCCCAACCGCGGCACCGTCAAGATCACCCCGTTCTTCGACCTCTACCTCGCCTGGAACATCGGCATCAGCTTCGGCTGGCTGCAGAGCGAGAGCACGCTGGCGCAATATGGACTGATGGCGGTGAAGGCCGTCGCGGTGATCGCCCTCGCCATCTGGATGGCGCGTGCGGAAAGCAAGCTGGCGACGGCGGCACTCGGCCTGATCATCGGCGGCGCCATCGGCAACGGCATCGACCGGCTGGCCTATGGCGCGGTGGTCGATTTCGCGTTGTTCCACATCCAGATCGGCGGCACGGTTTACAACTGGTACATCTTCAACATGGCCGACGTGGCGATCGTTGCCGGGGTGGCGGGCCTGCTATATGACTCCTTCTTCGGGGCCCCCGCCGCAAAAGCGCCCTGATCCGGGTCGATACCGGCCGGTGCCGATCCTGGGTCAAGAGCCTGATGATCTTCACGTTTTCGAGATCGGCGCGATGCCTGGACGGCCCCCCGTCGAATCGAGGATCGCAATCGGTGGGTCGCGGCCGGTTCGTCGGAGCACGAGCACTGGACAAGCGAGGACAGGGAAAGCCATGCGCAAGACCGAAGTCAGCGGCCGGATCATGACCCACGCGGCCATTCGCGTCCTGCGGCTGTCCGCCGTTGCGCTCGGCATTGGCCTCGTCATGGCCGCCGGCGCCGCCCGTGCCCAGGACGACGAGGAAGACGACAAGACCTTCGAAGAGAAGATCATCGACAATCTGATGCGCGGTCTCGGCGGCACCAACATGGAGACGCCCTCCATCGAATACCGCGAGCGGTCGCCCCTGGTGGTGCCGCCCAAGCTCGATCTGCCGCCCCCCGCCGCCGCGGCGCAGGCGACCGCGCCAAACTGGCCGAAGGACCCCGACGAGCAGCAACGCCGGGCCGCGGCCGCCGCGCGCAAGAAGGAAAACAGGGATCCGGTCAATGCGGCCCGTCCGCTGACCCCGGCCGAGATGAAGATGGGGCGGACGGCCGCCGCCAAGCCGACTGAGCCGATTCAGCCCGGCGTGGCCAACAACCCGATGATGAGCCCGTCGCAGCTCGGCTTCAAAGGCGGCCTGTTCGGCATGTTCAAGGGCAGCGACAGCGAAACCAAGCCGTTCACCAGCGAGCCGCAGCGCGAGAGCCTGACCCAGCCGCCGCCGGGCTATCAGACGCCGTCGCCGAGCTATGCCTATGGCACCGGCAAGCAGGAGCCGATCGGCGGCAAGCAGCTGGACATCATGACCGGCAAGGAACGGTGACGGCAGCAGCCGTTCGCCCGGAGATGCCGGCTTCGCTGGCGTTAGCGAAATTTAGTGTCTCGCGGCGACAGGATGTCGCCGTTTTGTGACGCCGGGCCCCGTCCGGCGCGATGTAGCATGCTGCGCTCAAACCCGATCGCCCCGCCCCGCGGGCCTTCAGAAGGATCATGATGTCCTCGCACCGGTTCATTCCCGTCGCCGCCGCGCTCGTCTCCCTCATCGCGTTCACGGCGGGCGCTTCGGCGCAAACGACGTTTGCCTCCGAGCCCCCCGCCAGCTTCACCCTCCCCAACGGCCTGCAGGTCGTCGTGATCCAGGATCACCGCACGCCGGTGGTGACGCAGATGATCTGGTACAAGGTCGGCTCCGCCGACGAGACGCCGGGCAAGTCGGGCCTGGCGCACTTCCTCGAACATCTGATGTTCAAGGGCACCGAGAAGCATCCCGCCGGCGAGTTCTCCAAGACGGTGCTGAAGATCGGCGGCAATGAGAACGCCTTCACCTCGGTCGACTACACCGGCTATTTCCAGCGCGTGCCGCGCGATCAATTGCCGAAGATGATGGAGTTCGAGGCCGACCGCATGACCGGCCTCGTGCTGAAGGACGAGAACGTGCTGCCCGAGCGCGACGTGGTGCTCGAAGAGTACAACATGCGCGTCGCCAACTCGCCGGAAGCCCGTCTCAACGAGCAGATCATGGCGGCGCTGTACGTCAACCACCCCTATGGCCGCCCGGTGATCGGCTGGCGGCCGGAGATCGAGAAGCTCGGCCGTGAGGATGCGCTGGCGTTCTATCGCCGCTTCTACGCGCCCAACAATGCCATCCTGGTGATCGCCGGCGACACCGACGCCAAGGAAGTGCGCCCGCTCGTGGAGCAGACCTTCGCCAAGATTCCCGCGCAACCCGACATCCCCGCGCGCCGGTTGCGGCCGCAGGAGCCCGAGCCGGTGGCGCCGCGCACGGTCACGCTGGCCGACCCGCATGTCGAGCAGCCCTCGATGCGCCGCTTCTATCTGGTGCCCTCGGCCACCACCGCGGCCCCCGGGCAGTCGGCCGCGCTGGATGTGTTGGCGCAACTGATGGGTAGCGGCAGCAACTCCTATCTCTACCGTGCGCTCGTCGTCGACAAGCCGCTCGCGGTCAATGCCAGCGCGTCCTATCAGGGCACGTCGCTCGATCCGAGCCAGTTCTCGATCGCGGTCGCGCCGCGTCCGGGCGTCGATTTCGCCCAGGTCGAGGCTGTCGTCGACAGCGTCATCGCCGAGATCGCGCAGAACCCGGTGCGCGCGGAGGATCTCGAGCGCGTCAAGACGCAGCTCATCGCCGAGGCGATCTACGCCAATGACAACCAGGCCACCATGGCACGCTGGTATGGCGGCGGCCTCACCACCGGATTGAGCATCGAGGACATCCGGAGCTGGCCCGACCGCATCCGTGCCGTCACCGCCGAGCAGGTGCGCGCCGCCGCGCAGACCTGGCTGCAGAAGAAGCGCTCGGTCACCGGCTATCTGATCAAGGACAATGCGGCCAAGCGCGAGGAGAAGCGGTCGTGATGAACACAATGACCTTCGCCCGCCGCTTCGCCTGCGTTCTCGCCGTCGGCGCCGCCGCGCTCACGATCGTTCCCGCCGCCCACGCGGCGACCAAGATCCAGCACCTGGTGTCGCCCGGCGGCATCGAAGCCTGGTTCGTACAGGACGCCACCGTGCCGCTGATCGCGATGGAATATGCGTTCCAGGGCGGCGCCTCGCAGGACCCCGCCGGCAAGCCCGGCGTCGGCAATCTCGTGGCCGACCTGCTCGACGAAGGCTCCGGCGATCTCGACTCCAAGACCTTCCACGAGCGGCTCGACCGCCGCGCCATCGAGCTGAGCTTCCAGATCTCGCGCGATCAATTCCGCGGCTCGCTGCGCATGCTGCGCGACAACAAGGACGAGGCGTTCGAGCTGCTGCGCACCGCGCTGACCTCGCCGCATTTCGACAGCGCCGACGTCGAGCGCATCCGCTCGCAGGTGATCTCCGGCCTGCGCCGCGAGACCACCAATCCGAGCTCGCTGGCGGGCCGCAAGTTCCTCGAGCTTGCCTTCCCCAACCACCCCTACGGCCGTCCGGCCAACGGCACGCTGGACAGCGTGCCGACGATCACCGTCGACGATCTCAAGGCCTATGTCGGCCGCGTGCTCGCCAAGGACACGCTGAAGGTCGCGGTTGTCGGCGACGTCGACCCGGCCACGCTCGGCAAGCTCCTCGATCAGACCTTCGGCAGCCTGCCGGCCAAGGCCACCTTGACGCCGGTGCCCGACGTCGTCGCCACCATGCCGCCGCAGCGCGCGCTCGTGCCGCTCGACGTGCCGCAGACCGTGATCACCTTCGGCGGTCCCGGCATCCGCCGCCACGACCCGAACTTCATGGCGGCCTATGTGGTCAACCACATCCTCGGCGGCGGCGGCCTGTCGTCGCGGCTCTACAAGGAGGTGCGCGAGAAGCGCGGCCTCGCCTACTCCGTCTACGACGCGCTGCTGTGGATGGATCATTCGGCGCTGTTCATCGGCAACACCGCCACCCGCTTCGACCGCGCCGGCGAGACCATCGCGGCCGTCGAGCAGGAGATCCGCCGCATGGCCGAGGAAGGCCCGACCCAGCAGGAGCTCGACGAGGCCAAGTCCTACATCAACGGCTCGCAGATGCTGGCGCTCGACACCTCCTCCAAGCTGGCGCAGGCGATGCTGCAATATCAGCTCGACAAGATGCCGATCGACTACATCGAGAAGCGCAGCGAGATCGTCAACGCCGTCACCCTGGACGACGCGAAGAAGGCGGCGAAGCAGCTCTGGAGCCAGGGCCTGCTCACGGCCGTCGTCGGCCGCACCCCGCAGGCCGCCGCCGAACCGTCCCAGGCGCCGGCCACGGCCCCGGTGACCAAGACGAACTGAGCGGGGCGCGGAGCTTCTCTCCTACGAGCACGTTGTTAGTTGCTCGGCATGCCCGGGCTTGTCCCGGGCATCTACGTCGTTCCGAGGACGCTGGGCCACGTGGATAGCCGGGCCTTCGCTGCGCCCAAGCGGCTTCGGCCGCGCAGGCGGGACAAGCCCGGCCATGACGAACGATCGTGGCCAACCACCGCTGGCGCCACAAAAACAGTGTCGTCCCGGCCTTGAGCCGGGACCCATACCCCCAGGGCGATGTTTGAGGCAGCTTGGTCATTGGCATCTGCCGCCCCACCTCGGCTGCGGCGAATGGGTCCCGAGTCGGCGCCGTCAGCCAGGCTTCGCGTCGCTGACGGCTTGCCCGGGACGACAGCGGAGGACCGCGCGTCGACTTCCGATAAAAATAATCAGCTTGCTATTTTTCGGAATTCATGATTTGATCCGCCCATCCCGCCTCACTGCGGAGGGGCGTTGCGCGCGATCGTCACGACACGCGAGGCGGGGAGCGGTGGCCGCGAGAGATCGCAGCGTCTTCTCACGAGGACGCGGACGAACGATGTCTTGCGGACGTGAAGTCGCAGCGTCCTGATACCCCGATGCTGGTATCACGCGCTGATGCGCAAGCATCATGCGCAATGGTGGCCAACACGCCCGGCGCACCAGGGAGACTGCGTATAAGCGTGAAGACCATCGCGCGGGGAATGCCGGGATGCCTCGGCTGAACCTGTGGTACCTGCCGCCTGCATTTTTTTCGCAGGCGGGCCATGGGTGCGGCCAGCGCCCGGCATTCCCCGCGCCCTCTGCATGCTCGCGAGGGACGAACTGATCGCAGACCTCGGGCATCAGATGCCGCGAGAACGCGCTGACATGTCGTCGCCTGCGGCCGCTGTTTGAACCGTGAATCCGCCTCGCACACCGCTGTCGTCCCGGACAAGCTGCGACGCGCGCCAGCGCGGCGCAGATCCGGCACCCATACGCCGCAGCCGACGTGAGGCGGGAGGTGTCAGCGGCCAGCCTGCCCCAAACTGCTCCCTGGGGTTATGGATCCCGGCGTTCGCCGGGATGACAGTGGAGATTCTGGCGGCGGTCTCGGGCCGCCAACCGCGCCTCGCCATGACGCCCCGCGCACACCTCCCCTAAACCCGCTATGGTGGGCGCGAAAACCTCGATTCCACTGGTGCCCCATGCTGCGGATCTCCCGCGACCTCGCCATCAACGAAGACGACATCGAGATCTCGTTCGTCCGCGCCTCCGGCCCCGGCGGCCAGAACGTCAACAAGCTGTCGACCTCGGCGCAGCTGCGCTTCGACACGACCCGGATCACCCTGCCCGAGGACGCCGCCGCACGGCTGGCGCGGCTCGCTGGACAGCGCATGACCAAGAACGGCGTCATCGTCATCCAGGCCGAACGCTTCCGCACCCAGGAGCGCAACAAGGCCGATGCGATCGAGCGTCTCGTCACGCTGTTGAAGGAGGCGATGATCCGGCCGAAGGTGCGGCGCCCGACCAAGCCGACCTTCGGCTCCAAGCAGCGCCGGCTCGAAGGCAAGAAGATCCGCAGCGATGTCAAAGCGGGACGCGGCGGGCGCCGCTTCGACGATTAGTCCGCAACGCTGACATATCCTGCGACTAGACAAGTCCTGCGCACGCTTTGTTCCGGCCGAAACAGCCCGCTACTACCACGGCGCTCTCGCTGCCACCTAGTCTCATCAAAAATGATGAGAGAGGATCGATGTCGAGACGGCGTACGGCGCAAGAGCTGCTGATTGTTTTTGGACTAGGATGGTGCGGCGCAGTCCTGAGCACCACGATTGCATCGGCGCAGATGGCCTTGCCGTCGCCCAAGCCTGCCGACGGCGCGACCTTGTTCAAGCAGCAATGCGGCGTCTGCCATACGCTGAGCAGCGCCGAGCCGATGCGCCAGGGGCCGCCGCTCTCGAAGGTCGTCGGCCGCCGCGCCGGCTCCGTCGAAGGCTTCCGCTATTCGGCCGGCTTCGCGAAAGCTGATTTCACCTGGGACGAGACCAAGCTCGATGCCTGGCTGACCAACCCGCAAGAGCTGATCCCCGGCGCCGTGATGGCGTATCGCCAGGCCAAGCCCGACGTGCGCGCCGCGATCATCAACTACCTGAAGGACAATTGAGATGGCCAAACCCGTTCATTCCATGATCCGCGTGCTCGACGAGGCCAAGGCGCTCGACTTCTACAAGCGCGCCTTCGGCTTGGAGATCGCCGACAATCTGCGCTTCGACGGCTTCGCGCTGATCTATCTGCGCCATCCGTCGTCGCCCTTCGAGGTCGAGCTCACCGTCAACTACGACCGCAAGGAGCCGTATACGCTCGGTGACGGCTACGGCCATCTCGCTGTCGTGGTCGACGATCTCGATGCCGAGCATGCCCGTTTCGAGCGCGAGAACCTGGCACCAGGCCCGTTGCGCGATTTCAAGCACAATGGTGCGACACTCGCGCGCTTCTTCTTCGTCACAGATCCCGACGGCTACAAGATCGAGGTCATCCAGCGCGGCGGCCGCTTCGGATGAGCCGCTGACCACGAAAATACACCAAACAAAAAACCAACGGAGGATACCCATGAGAGAAGTCGATCGCCGCAACAAATACGACCGCCGCGTCTTTCTCAAGGGCGCGGCCTCGACCGTGCCGGCCGCAGCCGTGGCTTCCGCGACCGGCCTCGGCATTGCCGATGCCTGGGCGGAGGATGCCAAGGCGCTGACGCCGGCGACGCTGAAGACGCTGGTGAAGGTCGCGCGCGACATCTATCCGCACGACTTCCTCGCCGACCGCTACTACATCACCGCGGTCAAGCCGTGGGACGGTAAGGCCGCGGAGGATGCCGCCGTGAAGGCAATGATCAATGACGGCGTCGCCCGGCTCGACCAGGACGCGCGTGACCGCCACAAGGTGCCTTACGCCCAGGTGCCGTGGGAGGCCGACCGCGTCGCGCTGCTCCAGGGCATCGAGCAGACGACCTTCTTCAAGACGCTCCGCGGCGACCTCGTGGTGTCGCTCTACAATCAGAAGGAGCTCTGGCCGAAGTTCGGCTACGAGGGCTCCTCCGCCGAGCATGGCGGCTACATCAACCGTGGCTTCTCCGACATCGACTGGCTGCCGAAAGCCTGACGCCGGCGAACAACAGAAAACACGGAGGAAACCACCATGGCAAAATTCGATCAGAACGATTCGGGCGTGGTCGTGATCATCGGCTCGGGCGCCGGCGGCGGCACCCTGGGCAACGAGCTCGCGCAGAAAGGCATCAAGGTCGTGATCCTCGAGGCGGGCAATCGCTACGAGATTCCCGACTTCATCAACGACGAGTGGGAGAGCTTCACCCAGCTCGCCTGGACCGACATGCGCACGACATCCGGGACTTGGCGCGTGGCGAAGGACTTCGCCAACCTGCCGGCCTGGATCGTCAAGGCGGTCGGCGGCTCGACCGTGCACTGGGCGGGCGCCTCGCTGCGCTTCGATGAGCACGAGTTCAAGGCCCGCACCACCTATGGCGGCGTGCCCGGCACGAGCCTGTTGGACTGGCCGGTGACCTTGGCCGAAATGGAGCCGTGGTACGCCAAGGCCGAGTTCAAGATGGGCGTCACCCGCACCAACGACATTCCGGGCCTACCCGGCAACAACAATTTCAAGGTGCTCGAAGCCGGCGCCCGGAAGATCGGCTACAAGACCGTGCACACCGGCAACATGGCGATCAACTCGCAGCCGCGCGACGGCCGCGGCGCCTGCCAGCAGATCGGCTTCTGCTTCCAGGGCTGCAAGTCCGGTGCGAAATGGTCGACCCTGTACACCGAGATCCCGAAGGGCGAGGCTACCGGCAATCTCGAGGTGCGGCCCAACAGCATGGCGATCAAGATCGAGCATGACGCTTCGGGCAAGGTCACCGGCGTGGTCTATGCCGACGGCCAGGGCAAGATGCAGTTGCAGAAGGCCCGTATCGTCGCCGTCGCCGGCAACTCGATCGAGAGCCCACGGCTTCTGCTCAACAGCGCCTCGAACATGTTCCCGGATGGACTTGCCAACTCCTCCGGCCAGGTGGGGCGCAACTACATGCGGCACATGACCGGCAGCGTCTATGCGACGTTCGAGAACCCGGTGCACATGTATCGCGGGACCACCATGGCCGGCATCGTCCGCGACGAGGCGGCGTTCAATCCGAAGCGCGGCTTCGTCGGCGGCTACGAGATGGAGACGCTCTCGCTCGGCCTGCCGTTCATGGCCGCGTTCCTCAATCCCGGCGCCTGGGGCCGCAGCTTCACGGCGGCGATGGAGACCTATCCGCGCATGGCCGGCATGTGGCTGGTCGGCGAGGACATGCCGCAGGAGACCAACCGCATCACGCTCGATCCTGTCGCCAAGGACAAGTTCGGCATGCCGGTCGCCTCGGTGCATTTCGACGATCATCCCAACGACGTCGCGATGCGCGCCCACGCCTACAAGCAGGGCTCGGCGATCTACGAGGCGGTCGGCGCCACCGTGACCTACCCGACCACGCCCTACCCCTCGACGCACAATCTCGGCACCAACCGGATGAGCGAGAAGGCCAAGGACGGCGTCGTCAACAAGTTTGGCCAGACCCACGACGTCAAGAACCTGTTCGTCTCAGACGGCAGCCAGTTCACTACGGGGGCTGCGTGCAATCCGACACTCACCATCGTGGCGCTGGCGATCCGCCAGGCGGACTACATTGCTGGCGCGATGCAGAAGAAGGAGATTTGATTACCATCGGTATGGTGACGCAAAACTCTTGCGGCGATCTCGGTCAGCGCCTCCCCCGCTTGCGGGGGAGGTCGTATCGCATCGAAGATGCGATACGGGTGGGGGAACGCTCAGGAAAGACCGCCGATGTGGCGCCCCCACCCCGCCCTCCCCCGCAAGCGGGGGAGGGAGACGAGAGACCGCCCGAGTGGCTACTCGGCCGCGTCCATGATCGCCGCCGCGGTAAATTCCGGCAGCGTCGCAGTCGCCTTTGCCCGATAGATCAGACAGGAGCAGCGCAGCAGCGACGCAAAATTCTTCACCTCGCCGTGATGGTCGAGCACCTCGGCGTACAGCGTGGTCACGAACTTGGCGAGGCTCATGCCTTCCTTGGCGGCGATCTCCTCGAGCGTGTCCCAGAACGCCATTTCGAGCCGGATCGACGTGCTATGGCCGCCGATCCGCAACGAGCGGGTCTGCGACTCATAATCGCGCTGAGGCTGGTGTGCGAACAGATGGCACATGGGCTTCCTCCGGCTGATCGTTATTTTTGCGAAACGATATACTGGCCCCGCCCGCCTCACAATCCCGTTGGAGAAGGTTGCTTTTCTCTGCCGCAGCGCATGAAAAAAGCTATTCTCACCCCACATTTGCAACGTGACCGCCGCAGCGCCGCGCGCCTTCAATATCCAAGCCAGCCAGCTTTCAAGTTCGTTCGCACCATGCCCGTCCGCCAGCTTCCCGAACAGATCGTCAACCGCATCGCCGCCGGCGAGGTGGTCGAGCGGCCGGCGAGCGTCGTCAAGGAGCTGGTCGAGAACGCGATCGATGCCGGCGCGAGCCGCATCGACATCTTCACCGACGGTGGCGGCCGGCGAAAGATCGCGATCACCGACGACGGTGGCGGCATGACGGCGGCCGATCTTGCGCTCGCGGTCGAGCGCCACGCGACATCGAAGCTCGACGACGAGGACCTGCTGCAGATCCGCACCCTCGGGTTCCGCGGCGAGGCGCTGCCCTCGATCGGCTCGGTGGCGCGGCTGTCGATCACGACGCGGCACAGGAGCGAGCCGCATGCCTGGGCGCTCGCGGTCGATTGCGGCGACAAGTCGCCGATCGTGCCGGCCGCGCTGAACCAGGGCACCCGCGTCGAGGTCGCCGATCTCTTCCACGCCACGCCGGCCCGGCTGAAGTTCCTCAAGACCGACCGCACCGAGGCCGAGGCGATCCGCGAGGTGGTGCGGCGGCTGGCGATGGCGCGGCCCGACATCGCCTTCACGCTGGCCGGCGAGGAGCGCGCGCCGGTGACCTGGGCCGCCGCGCTGCCCGGCGCGCCGGGCCAGCTGACGCGGCTCGGCGACATCCTCGGCGCCGACTTCCGCAGCCATGCGATCGCCGTGCGCAGCGAGCGCGATCATGTCGTGGTCGAAGGCTTCGCAGCGGCCCCGGCGCTGACGCGCGCCAATGCGCTTGGGCAGTATCTGTTCGTCAACGGCCGCCCGGTGCGCGACAAGCTGATCCTCGGCGCCGTGCGCGCAGCCTACGCCGACTATCTGCCGCGCGACCGCCATCCTGTCGTGGCGCTGTTCGTCACACTCGATCCGCGCGAGGTCGACGCCAACGTGCATCCGGCCAAGACCGAGGTGCGCTTTCGCAATGCCGGCCTGGTGCGCGCGCTGATCATCCACGCGTTGAAGGAAGGTCTCGCCCGCGAAGGCCGCCGCACCGCGGCCAATGACGGCGGCGCGACCATCGCCGCGTTCCGCCCGGCCTTCGCGCCGCCGCGGCCCAACGTCGGTCCGATGAATTGGGACTGGCAGCGCTCGCCGTCGGCGCCGGCGATGCCGCATTTCGGCGGCTCCGTCCCTGCGGCAGCGCCCTCGCCAGATCTCGGGTCGTTCGGGCTTGCGGAATCCTCTCAAGCGGCCTTCGACGTCGGCACGCCCCGCGCCGATCTTCGGCTGCACGAGCAGCCGGCCGCGCCCGACCTGCTCGACCGTCCGCTCGGCGCTGCGCGCACCCAGATCCACGACACCTACATCGTGGCGCAGACCCGCGACGGCCTCGTCATCGTCGACCAGCACGCCGCCCATGAGCGCATCGTCTATGAGCGGCTCAAGGCCTCGCTCGCGGCGCATGGTGTGCAGCGGCAGATCCTGCTGATCCCGGACATCGTCGAGCTCGATGAAGCCACCGTCGAGACGCTGCTCGCGCGGACTGATGAGCTTGCCTCATTCGGCCTCGCGATCGAATCGTTCGGTCCCGGCGCGGTCGCGGTGCGCGAGACGCCGTCGCTGCTCGGCAAGATCAATGCGGCGGGGCTGCTGCGCGATCTCGCCGAGCACATGGAGGAATGGGGCGAGGCGCTGCCGCTGGAGCGCCGCCTGATGCACGTCGCCGCCACCATGGCCTGCCACGGCTCGGTGCGCGCCGGCCGCCGCCTCAAGCCGGAAGAGATGAATGCGCTGCTCCGCGAGATGGAGGACACGCCCAACTCCGGCCAGTGCAATCACGGCCGCCCGACCTATGTCGAGCTCAAGCTCGCCGATGTCGAGAAGCTGTTCGGGAGGAGGTAGGACGACGAGCTCGATAGCGACGAGTTGGAGAACGACGGGAGCTCCAAAACCGGTGTCGTCCCGGGCAAGCCACCGGCAACGCGCAGCGTTGTCCGGCGGCGCCGACCCGGGACCCATACGCCGCAGCAGAAGTGACGTGCGAGTACGCCGTCGCGAGCGTCGCGCGTCCCAACCCGATCCTGTGGTTATGGGCCCCTGCGTTCGCAGGGGCGACAGTGAGCAAGGATCACGCGCTGCGCAAAAATACGAACTCGGTGTCGTCATAGGCGCGGCGTTCGAGCTCGGTGAAGCCTTCGGGCACCTTGAACGCGGCCTTGGCTTCCTCGACGACCAGCAGCGCCGATGGCACCAGCCAGCCGCCGTCGCGCAACGAGGCCAACGCCTTCTCGGCCAGGCCCTTGCCATAGGGCGGATCGAGAAACACCAGCGAGAACGGCTCGACCGGGCGCGCCGGACCGAGATTGGTGGCATCGCGGCGGTAGACCTTGGTGACACCGCCGAGGCCGAGCGCCTCGACATTGTTGCGCAGCAGCGCCCTTGCCTCGGCGCCGTTGTCGACGAACAGAGTGAACGCTGCGCCGCGCGAGACAGCCTCGATGCCGAGCGCACCGGTGCCGGCAAACAGGTCGAGGACGCGTGCGCCCTCGATCGGATCCTCGTAGGCGTGCACGAGGATGTTGAACAGCGCCTCGCGCAGCCGGTCCTGCGTCGGCCGTATGTCGCGCGAGGCGGGCGAGGCGATGTTGCGGCCCTTCAGCCGTCCACCGACGACACGCATCGCACCACCCTACTCGTCCTGCGGCGTGATATCGCGCTTGCCGTGATAGCCGCGCTTCGGCGGCCGCGGCGGCCCGGGAAAGCGCGCCTCGGCCTCGTGGCGCTCGCGTGCCTCCTCGCTGCCCGTGCGCTGAACCAGCACGCGCCGGCCCTTGCGGTCGGCGACGACCTCGCGCTTCGGCTTGGGCTTCGGATCCGGCAACGGCTCGCGATTACCCTTGCCAGCCGGACCGAGATCGGCGCCCGACTGCGCGATGACCTTCTCGCCGAGCTGCTCGCGCAGCACCCGCGTCTTGACCTCCTGCACCTCGCCCTCGGGCAGCTCCAGGAGCTGGAACGGACCGTAGGAGACGCGGATCAGGCGGTTCACCTCGAGGCCGAGATGGGCGAGCACGTTGCGCACCTCGCGGTTCTTCCCTTCGCGGATCGCAACGACCAGCCAGACATTGGCGCCCTGGTCGCGCTCCAGCGTCGCTTCGATCGGGCCGTATTTCACGCCGTCGACCTCGACGCCTGCGGCGAGCTGGTCGAGCTGCGCCTGCGTAATCTCGCCATGGGCGCGGACACGATAGCGGCGTGTCCAGCCGGTGTCCGGCAGTTCGAGCACACGCGCCAGCCCGCCGTCATTGGTGAGCAGCAGCAGCCCCTCGGTATTGAAATCGAGCCGGCCGATCGAGATCAGGCGCGGCAGCCCTTCCGGCAGATTGTCGAACACGGTCGGGCGCCCCTCGGGGTCGCTGTGCGTCGTCATCAGCCCGCGCGGCTTGTGGTACAAAAACAGCCGTGTGCGCTCACGCTCCGGCAACGGCGCGCCGTCGACCTGGATCACGTCGTTCTCGGTGACGTCGAGCGCCGGCGAGTTGATGATGCGGCCGTTCACGGTGACGCGGCCCTGCGTCACCATCTCCTCGGCATCACGGCGCGAGGCGAGGCCAGCACGCGCCAGCACCTTGGCGATGCGCTCGCCAGCCTTGCCGGGCTTCGGCGCCTCGTCGGGCACGACGCGCTTGGTGCGCTTGTCGGTCTCGGGCTTGCGCTCGCGATACGGACCGCGGCCGCCGAACGCCGGGCGCTTGGCGAAGACCCGGCTCTCGTCCTCATTGTCGCGGCGCGGCCGGTCGGCGAAATCACCACCCCGACCTTCGCCACGCGGATGCTCCTGCCACTCGCTGCGGCCTTCGGGGCGTTGACGCGGGCGATCGAACTTGCGGTCGTCGCCGCGATCGCGCGGCCGGTCGAATTTCGGACGGTCGGATGTGGGCCGGTCGAACTTGGGACGGTCCCCGCGTGGCCGATCGGAGGCGGAACGGTCGAACTTCGGACGATCGAATTTGGGGCGATCCTCGCGTGGGCGATCGGACTTGGGACGGTCGAACTTGGGACGGTCGAAGCTGCGCGCACCATCGCGGGGCGGGCGGGCGCTGCGCTCCGGTCGATCGCCGCCCTCACGCTTCTGCCACGGCTTGGACTCGCCGCGGGCCGGACGGTCGCCGAATTCCTTGCGCGGACCGCGCGGACCGGCGCCGAATTTGCGCTCGCCGCGATCGCCGTCAGCGCCGCGGGAAAATGTCTTCTCGCCGCCGAACTTCCGCTCCGGCCGATCGCCACGCGGCGGCCGGTCACCGAAGCTGCGCTCGGTGCGCGGACGGTCGCCGCGATCGCGGGCGCCCCCGCTGCGCGGCGTATAGGGGCGCTTCTCACCGTCACGCTCGCGTGGCGCGTAGGGCTTGCGTTCGCCGAACTTGCGCTCGGAGGATCGCGCCGCCGGACGGGCCTCGTCGCGATCCGTGCGCGGCGCGTAGGGACGCTTGCCGCCGCCACCCGCGTCGCGGTCGAATTTCGGCCGGTCGCCGCGCGGCTTGAAGGCGCGCTTCTCGCCGTTCTCACCCCGCGGCGGACGCGCGGCAAACGGACGGTCGCCGCGCGGACGCTCATCGCGGTTGAAGCGCGGCTTTTCGCCAAAGGATTTGCGCGGCGCATCGCCGTCGTCGCGGCGGCGCGGTGCACGGCCCTCGTCGAACGAGCGCTTGCCCTTGGCCCCCGCCGCCTTGTCGCCGAAGCCGCGTTTGGCGAACTTCTTCTCCGGGCCGCGCGCAGCGCCCGAGCGTCCCTTAGTCCCTTCGGAACGCCCCCGCGGGGCGCCGCCGCGGCGGCCGCGGGAATCGTTGTCTTTGTCGGTGTCGCGGGGCATGAAGGTCTCACTTTGAGGTGCGGGACGTCGCGTGGTACGCGCGCTCTGAGCAGCGCCTGTCACGCGGGAAATCGAGGTCCGGTTTTGCTGAAGGGCGATGCAGTACCAGATTTATCCGGGCATTACGAGCCATGAACGCTCCTTCTTTCATGGATCTGGCGTTGAAAGCGGCCGAATCGGCCGCAATTTCCGGCGAGGTGCCGATCGGCTGCGTCGTGGTGCGGGACAACGTGGTCATCGCCACCGCCGCCAACCGCACTCTGACCGACCGCGACCCCACCGCCCATGCCGAGGTCCTGGCGCTGCGCCAGGCCGCGCAGGCGATCGGCAGCGAACGGCTGGTCGATTGCGACCTCTACGTCACGCTGGAACCGTGCACGATGTGCGCTGGCGCCATCTCCTTCGCCCGCGTCCGCCGGCTGTATTATGGGGCCGCCGATCCCAAGGGCGGCGCCGTCGAATCCGGCGTGCGGTTCTTCTGCCAGCCCACCTGCCACCACGCGCCGGAGGTCTACTCGGCCGTCGGCGAGCAACAGGCGTCGCAGATGCTCAAGGACTTCTTCAAGGCGCGGCGCTGACGAGGCCTCGCCCCGGCCGCATCATTCGCGAAAGCGGATGTGGATGGGAAGGCCGCTGACCCCGCTCATGAACGGCGACTCGACCCGGCGCACCCGTCCGGCGAGCGCGAAATGCGCCGTGCGATGGAGCAGTTCCGCGAACATCGCGCGCATCTGCATCCGCGCCAGCTGCAGCCCCATGCAGACATGCGGACCGCGGCCGAAGGCGATATGCGGATTCGGACTGCGATCGATCCGGAACGTGCCGGCGTCGTCGAACATGGCTTCGTCGCGGTTGCCTGAATGGAAGAACAAGGCCAGCGCCTCGCCCGCGCGAATGACCTGGCCGGCGACCTCGGTGTCGCCGACCGCCGTCCGCATGAAATGGCGCACCGGCGTGGTCCAGCGCAGCATCTCCTCGATCGCCGGATCGAGCAGCTCAGGCTCGGCGCGCAACCGCGCGAGCTGGCCCGGGTCCGCGAGCAGCGCCTCGAGCCCGCCGGCCAAAGCGAGCGAGGTGGTGTCGTGGCCGGCCGTCACCAGCAGGATGAAATAGGAGATCAGCTCGTAATGCGGCATTGCGGCGCCATGCGGCGCGCTCTCTGCGATCAGGCTGGCGAGATCGTCGCGCGGGCTGGCGCGGCGGTCGGCGACCACGGCTTCGAAGTAGTCGCGCAGCGCCAGCATGGCCATGCGCATGGTGTCGCCGGGCGCCTCGGCAAAACGCCGCTGCGGATCCTCGGCGGCCACGAACCCCTGGGCGAGCCGGGCAAGCCGTGCGTCATCGGCTTCGGGCGTGCCCAGCATGCGACCGATGACGCGGAAGGTGAAAGGCAGCGCGACGTCGCGTGCGAAATCGCAAGCATCACCGCGCACGGCAACCCGGTCGAGGATCTCGGCAGCCCATTGCGTCAGCCAGCTCTCCATCGCGCGCAGAGCCGGCGGCGCGAAGGCGCCCTGGATGACCGCGCGATAGGCGGCGTGATCCGGGGCATCCATCTCGGTGAGGCTGCGGACGGCCTGCGGCTTGCCGGTGACCCGCTGCAGCACGGCCTCCGAGGCTTCGCTGGCAAGATAGGTGCGGGGTCCCGCAGCGAAATCCCTGCTCCGCGTCTCGATCGCGACGATGTCGGCGTAGCGCGTGACGGCCCAGAACGGACGCACGCCCGGGCGCTCGACCCAGTGCAGCGGCGCATGCTGGCGCAACAGTGCGCAGGCCCGTTCAAGCCGCAAGGGGCTGGCGTGACCTTTCGAGGAGATCAGCACATCCACCGCGCGCGCGATCGCGGCAGCGTGTCGACCGGGCTTGGATGAGAGCAACGGAGCTGCGGACATCAGTGCGACGGATCGCCGTCCGAGACGGCCGCCTCGGGTCTGCGGCGCACCAGCAGGGTGAACTCCTTCATGCCGTAACCGCCGATGACCTCGACCGGCGCGGCAAACTCGCGCTCACAATGGGCCGCCCAGATCTCCGGCGTGGTCCGGTACAGCCGCGCCGTCGCGGCATCGGAGGCCTCGTCGTCGTCACCGTGGGCCCGCATGAAGTTGACGCCGAAGCCGCGGCGGCTGGTGGCGAACATCTGCCGCAACAGGCCCTTGATGTAACTCTCCCAGGCCTGGCGCGGATAGCCGACATTGACGTTCATGATGCCGGACGCGACCGAGTAGTCGGCGATGCGCGGGCTCTCCGCGGCAACGACGAAACGCCGCTGCGGGCCAGCAAAGCGCCGACGTGCGCGGCTGATCATGGCGCGCGACAGATCGATGCCGAGATAGTCGATCTCGCAGGTCGGATAGCGCGCGGCCAGAAACGGCACCAGCGCGCCATAGCCGCAGCCGATGTCGTTGAGGCTGAACGGCGCCGACGCATCGCACAGCTTCATCAGCTGCACGAAGCGCAGGCCCTGCGTCGCCTCGCATGACCAGTCGACGCCCCGCGGCGTCGCGCCATGACGCGCGACGCATGCGGTGTAGTAGGCATCGACGTCGGAGCAAATGGCCTGAATAGAAGGAGCCTTTTGTCCGGCGCCGTCGCCTGCGGTCAGGCTCATTTTTTGCCGCGCTTCTGAACACGCCTGGTGCGAGCAACTTCGGCCAGGTTCTGACGCGCCTCTCGTCCGGGAGTGGTCGGTATCGAAACGATCACATGCGTTTCGAGCGAGAACACGACCGGACGGCCTTGCGTAACCGTCACCCGAGGATCGTCCGCTGCCGAATGGCAGACAATCGAAACAGGAAGCGGCTTCTCGGATTCCAGGTCGTCCTTGAACGCCCGGATGACACGGTCGTGACCATTCACGCCATCAAGATCGGAGGGATAGGTCCTGAGGTGTTCCAAGAAACGGTACCACCGGCGACGCTCAGTCCAATCCTGCGGCACGATCCCCAGCAAAGCGAACGATTGCTGCAAGCCATGCTGCAGTGAAAAAACTCCAAACTCGCGCTGCAGCTCGACCATTTCCGGCAAAGCTTCAGCCTCGAAACGCCTGTTCAACTGCACAAGAATATCGAGCGTAGTACTGTCTTTAATCATCATCCCCATGCGCCCAGCCTCCTAATAATGCTTCATGGAAAGCGGGCATACTGCACGGGTCATCTAGTACCTTCAAGAGAGGATCGGCACGCTATCAACATGGGTTTGTAGACCTCGGCACCCGAGACTTCCAGCAGGCGCTCGGCGTCGAGCAGCGATCCGACAGCTTCTGCGTCGTTCCGAAAATCGGAGTCGGACGAACTGATCAAACATCGCAGCAGCACCGCGTGGAGTTCACCGATCCTATCCGTCCTGCGTCGGGCGATGACGCTGGCTTCCTCAGCAACGTCGAGTGCACCACGGAGGTCTCCTGCGCGATAAAGGACGTCAGCCAGATCGCTCATCATGCGCGCTTCGAACTCGAGACCTGCCCTGGCGCGCCTCGAGTACTCGATCGCTTCCCTGAGATCATACGCGGCGTGAGTGAAATCGCCTGCAGCCGCCCGAGCAAGACCAGCCCCTGCCAACGCCTGCACCCGAATGTACGGCATGCCCGACGCTTCAGCGATCTGAAGCAGCTCGGCCGAGTGCAGAGCTGCGGCCTCAGCACGACCTTGCCATCGAGCAAATTCAACAGCGGCAAAGTGCGGGATAAAACGGACCACCGGAGCCAACTGTTCGGGAGGGGTATTCAACAATTCGAAAAGCTGAATTTCGAGCTCAGCGAAACAGCCGAGCTGGACCAGGATTCGCGTCCTGAGGCACTTGATCCAATATTCAACATCGAATCCCAGGATCTGATTTGGCGTCAGCCCCAGGGTCACACTACTGTCAAAACCACCTTGGTTAGCGATCGTCGCCTGCGCCGTGTTCGCCGCTGCTAGCGCGTCTCGTGCTCTCCCCGACAGCAGAAGCGCCTGCGCCAGCATGGCGTTGACGGTCGCATAGCGGCCGACATCGCCCTCCTCCGAGGTCAGCTTGACCGCATTCTGCACGAGGTTGACGTAGTCGTCGGCTGCGCCCGTCGAGGCGAGGACGCGGCCGTAAGCGCCGAGCAGGATCGGCTCGTGCATCTTGTCCGAGGAGCGCGCATAGCGCAGCGCCTCCTCGGCGAAAGGCCTCACCTCCTCGGCCGAGATGCCCTCCCGCCATCCGCAATTGAGGATCTGGCCGCTGGCAAGCGCCCTGAGGCGATCGACGTGCTCGGATGGCGGCACCGTCTGCAGCATGGAGCGGATCTTTTTCCAAAGCCGCAGTGCCTCGGCCGTATTGGTGCGGCCGATCCAGCGCGCCGCGCGCTGCAGATGCTCGACGGCCTGCATGGTCTGGCCGGCGAATTCGTAGTGCGAGGCGATCAGGGCGGCGAACTCGTCCTGCGTGCCCCAATCCAGCGCCTCGATCGCCTTGGCCACGGCCACGTGCACGCCGCTCAGGCGCGAGCGCAGCTGCATGGCATAGGCCACCTCCTGGATCAGCGGATGGCGGAAGGCGAGCACGCCCATGTCGAACGGCGGCAGATCATAGAGAAGATCGGCATGCCTCAGTTGTGCGAGCGCGTCGAACAGGTCCGCCTCGCTGAGCCCCACGACAGGCTTGAGCACGGCGAGCGCGACCGAGCGGCCGATCACAGCCGCTGTTTCCAGGACGCTCTTGGCGGTCTCGCTCAGACGGTCGATGCGGGCCGCTACCACGGCATGCACCGTCGGCGGCAGCGGAATCGGGCCGATCCCGCCCTTCAGCCGATAGGCGCCGCGCTCACCCTCGAACCCGCCGCTCTCGGAGACCGCGCTCGCCAGCTCCTCGAGGAAGAAGGGATTGCCCTGCGCGCGCTCGATGATGTCGCCGACCAGCGCCTCGAGCGATGCGTCGTCGCCGAAGACGCCGCGCAGCAGTTTGCGCGCCTCGGCGGATGCGAGCGGCACGATGTGCAGCTCGTGAAACGGAGCCCGCTGCATGAAGGACGCGGCAAAACCAGGCCTGTAGTTCACGACCAGCAGCGTCTTGGTGCCGATCGAGGCCTCCGCGAGCGCCTCGACGAACTCCTCGCTGGCCTCGTCGAGCCAATGCAGGTCCTCGATCATGATCACCACGGCGCCATCCGCCGGCGCCGAGCGGAACAACGTCTTGAACACGTTGAGGAGACGCGTCTTGAACACGCCCGGATCGAGCCGAAGCGCAGGACGAGACGGATCGGCAAGGCTCATGAAGTCCAGCAGCAGCACCAGCGCCGTATCGGGAATGCCGAGGGCCTCGAGCCTGTCGACCACCCGTTGTCGCGACACCTCGACCGGCTCCTTCGCCCGGATGCCGAAGAAGTCACGCAACAATTCGAGCACCGGCTGGAACGGGGTGGCGCGGCCATGTGCCAGCACGCGCGCCTCGTAGACGCGAATGCCCTGGCGGCGGCAGTGCTCGGCGAACTCGAAGCACAGCCGGCTCTTGCCGATGCCGGCCTCGCCGACGATGCCGACGACGGCGCCTCTGGCCGCCAGGACGTCGTCGAGCTCGCGTTCGAGCACCGCAAGCTGAGCGTTGCGACCGATTAACGGCAACAGCCGCTGCCCGCTGCGGAAGACGTCGCTCGCCGGCGCGTTCAGGCGGCCGATCAGCTTGTAGATCGACACCGGCGAGGCAATGCCGCGCAGCGTGCGGGTGCCGAGCGGCTCGGCTTCCACGAACTGCCTGGCGCCGGTGTAGGTCTCCTTGCTGATGAGGATGGTCCCTGGCTCGGCCATGTGCTCCAGACGATTGGCCAGATGCACGTTGGCGCCGGCCGCATCGTAGGTCTGGTACATGCTGTTCTCGACGACCTGGACGATCACCTCGCCGGTGTGCAGTCCGACGCGGACCTGCAGATGCGGATCCGCCAGGCGGGCGATCGAGTCCTGCATCGCGAGCGCACCGAGGCAGCCACGCACGGCGTGATCCTCGTGCGGCACCGGCGCGCCGAACAGGGCCATGACGCCGTCGCCCTGTGTCTTGTTGACGACGCCGTCATAGCGGTGAACGGCCTCTTTCATGAGGTTGAGGACCGGATCGAGCCGTTGCATCGCGAGTTCGGGATCGCCGAGACTATCGATCAGCTGGGTCGAGTCACGAATGTCGGCAAACAGGATGGTGAGTCGCTTGCGCTCACCGCCCTTGCTGCTCAGGGTCCGTAGCACCCGCTGGGCGTTCTGATCCGGCTGAGCCAGCCGGCCCGGCAACGGCGCGCCGCATTGGCCGCAGAAGCGATTCGACAGGCTGTTGGTCTGGTTGCACGCCTCACATCTAAGGCTGAGCGGCTCGCCGCACCGGTCGCACGAGGCTCTCCCGGGCTGATTCTGCCTGCCGCACCGCGCGCATTCCATGGCCCCTCCGTTCCACGGCGGAACTGATTCATCCCATCACGGCATGAGTCTATGGAACTGCCACAATTCTCGCGGGAAAAATAGCCTTGCGGGGCCGCCTGCGGCGATCACGATGCTCAGCCCCGACCGCTTTCCTGCGCCACCGCCTGCCAGGCAATGTCGCGCCGGCAGAAGCCGTCAGCCCATTTGATGCGGTCGACGGCCTGATAGGCCCGCGCCTGAGCCTCGGCGACGCTCTTTCCCGACGCGCAGACATTGAGGACGCGCCCGCCATTGGCGAGAATGGCGCCGTCTTTCGCCACCGTGCCGGCGTGGAAGATCTCCACGCCCTCGATCCTCGCGGCATCGTCGAGTCCCTCGATGACACCACCCTTCGCGTAGTCGCCGGGATAGCCCTTCGCGGCCATGACCACGGTGACGGCGGCGTCGGGAAACCAGCGCAGGTCGAAATTCTTCAACTGCCCGTCGCAGGCGGCCAGCATGGCGGGCACGAGATCCGACATCATCCGCAGCATCAGCACCTGACATTCCGGATCGCCGAAGCGCACGTTGTATTCGAACAGCTTCGGCCCCTGAGCCGTCAGCATCAGGCCGGCATAGAGAATGCCCTTGAAGGGGGTGCCCCGGGCGCTCATCCCGGCAATGGTCGGCTGAATGATCTGATTCATGATCTCGTCATGAATCTCCTGCGTCACGAACGGCGTCGGCGAATACGCTCCCATGCCGCCGGTGTTCGGTCCCTGGTCGTGATCGAACACCCGCTTGTGGTCCTGGGCAGACGCCAGCGGTATCGCGGTCTCACCGTCGCACAGCGCGAAGAACGACACCTCCCGTCCTTCGAGAAACTCCTCGATGACGACCTCGGCGCCAGCGACGCCAAAGCCGCCCTCGAACATCATCTTGATGGCGTCCTCGGCCTCGGCAACCGTCTTGGCCACGACGACACCCTTGCCGGCCGCGAGTCCGTCTGCCTTGACGACGATCGGAGCGCCGTGCTCGCGGACATAAGCGAGCGCCTCGGGGGCATTGTCGAAGCGGCAGTAGGCGCCGGTCGGGATGTCGTATTCGGCGCAGAGATCCTTGGTGTATCCCTTGGAGCCCTCGAGCTTGGCGGCGAGCCTGGATGGGCCGAACGCCTTGATGCCGGCAGCCTCGAGATCATCGACGATGCCGGCGGCGAGCGGCGTCTCGGGGCCGACCACCACCAGATCCACCTTGTTCGCCCGGCAGAAGGCGATCACCGCCGCATGATCGGCGACGTCGAGCGCGACACATTCGGCCTCCTTGGCGATCCCGGCATTGCCGGGCGCGCACCACAGCTTGGTGAGCAGCGGCGAGCCGGCAATCTTCCAGGCGAGCGCGTGCTCGCGGCCGCCGGAACCAAGGAGCAGAATGTTCATCGTCGATGCCGTCGCAGAGGGGTGGGCCAATTTGGACGCCCCAATTGCCCGGCCCTTGCAACGGAGTCAAATCATGGCTCCGGCGGCTTCGCGGCAGCGCCGGCAATGATACCCTGCAGGTTCGCGACATAGCGGGCGAAGGCCGCACGGCCGGCCGCGGTCGCCGTGACCGTGGTCTGCGGCTTCTTGCCGACGAAGGCCTTGTCCACGGCGACGTAGCCGGCCCGCGCCAGCGTGTCGATATGCGCGCCGAGATTGCCGTCGGTGGCGCCGGTCAGCTTCTTCAGCCGGACGAATTCCAGCCCGGCCACGGCAGGCAGGGCATTCAGCGCCGCCATGATCTTCAGCCGCAGCGGTTGGTGGATGATCTCGTCGAGCTCCGCCAAACCGTCAGCTCCGCCGCATCCACAAGCCGCCGAGAACCAGGCCGCCGCCATTGACGAACGCCATCCACAACGGGAAAGCCTTGCCGATGAAGAGGTAGCCGACCAGGGTCAGCGCGGTGACGCAAAGGCCGAACACCGTGAACGCCGCGCCGAACCACAAGCCGGCGAGGCCGTAGAACAGCATGAAATAGATCGGCCAGAATGCGCCCATCTCGCGCGGTCCGAAATGGCCGATCGCTTCGACGAAGAAGCCGAACGCAAAGAACATGACGAAGGCGAGCAGCGCCCGGAGATCGAAGCTGCGTACGCCGGAACGCGCCTTCTCCGTCGCGCCCAACACCAGCGACCCGGCCAGACCGAGGACATAGACCGATAGCCAGGCCTTGTCGGCGTAGTTGGGCGCGAGATAGGTCACGAGATTGCCGGCGAAGACGAGAACGCCCCAGAGGATCATCAGCAGGCTCGACAGCCGATAGATCTGCGACTGCCGCACGCGCTTCGTCACATCCTCGATGTCGCTGAGCGCCCGCGCGGCTTCCAGGCTGTCGATCATGCGGTTTGGACCTCTAGTGCGTCGCCACGTCCTCGGCGATCGCGCTCACCGCCTGCGGCGCCGACACGATCTCCATGTGATTGACGCCAGCGATCAGCTTCACGTCAACGCCCGGCACGACGGCGTGCACCGCATCTGCATATTTGTCGGCGAGCATCAGCTCGTCATCGGCGCCGGCGATGACGGTCACCGGGTGCTTCGCCGCAGTGAAATCGGCCTTGTAGCCACGGGTCGCGAAATTGCGGAACAGCCGGTAGCTGTAGGTCGGCGCCAGGAATTTCTCCGAGTTCGGCCTGACAGCAAAGGCCAGCACAGGCAGTGCCTCGCAACACGGCATGCCGATGCGCCTGAGCACGCCGAGCGCCAGGATGCGCGGAATGTCGGGACCGGCCCAGCCGCCCGAATTCTCCCGGTTGGTCGGCGCGTCGTAACCCAGATAGGGCGCGAGCAGCACGGTGCGCGTGAACAGATCCTGGATCGGGGCGCTCGCCGCGCGCAGCGCGAAGCCGCCGCCAGCCGAATGGCCGAGCAACACGATCGGTTGGGCCGGAATCGACCTCCTGACCTCGGCGACGAGGTCGGCGAGATCGTCTTCGAGCTGTCCGAGATGGCCGATGTCGCCGCGGGTGCCGGAGCCGCCATGGCCGCGAATGTCGGGCGCGAAGGTATCGATGCCGCGCGCCGCCAACGCATCGGCAAGGGCATGCACGGCGACGCTGGAGCCGGAGGAGCCGTGGACCACGATCGCGACCTTGCCGACAGCCGTTCCGCGCGCCGGGTAGTGGCGATAGGCGAGCTCGGTGCCATCGCGGGCACTGAAGCGCTGCAGGCCGGGCATGGTGCTGCGGTCGACCTGGCCGGCGGTCTCCGAGATCGACTTGAGCTCGGGCGGGCGCACCAGTGGCGTCGCGATCATCGCAGCCAGGGCCAAAGCGAGCACGCCCACGAGGCAGAGCCCCCATCCTAGGACCCGAAACAGGAACTTCACGCCGCGTCGCACGCTCTCCTCCAGCCCTTCTGCATTTTACAGAGTACTCTGTACTACAGAGCTATCGAAAAGGCAACGGCTTGATTGGCGGCGGACGCGGAAAGCCCCTACCTTGGCTGCTGCTCCCCGAACCGAATCAAACAGCGATGCCGCCTGCGGAAGCCTTGCCCAACGCGCCCGAATTCACCGTCACCGAGCTGTCCTCGGCGCTGAAGCGCACGGTCGAGGACCAGTTCGGCCACGTCCGGGTGCGCGGCGAGATCACCGGCTTTCGCGGGCCGCATTCCTCGGGGCATTGCTATTTCGCGCTCAAGGACGAGAGCGCCAAGATCGAGGCGGTGATCTGGAAGGGCGTGCATGGCCGCATGCGCTTCAAGCCCCAGGAGGGGCTCGAGGTGATCGCCACCGGCAAGCTCACCACCTATCCGAACTCGTCGAAATACCAGATCGTCATCGAGGCGCTGGAGCCGGCCGGGATCGGCGCGCTGATGGCGCTGATGGAGGAGCGCAAGCGGAAGCTCGGGGCCGAAGGACTGTTCGATCCCGCACGCAAGCAACTGCTGCCATGGCTGCCCGAGGTGATCGGCGTCGTCACCTCGCCGACCGGGGCCGTCATTCGTGACATCCTGCACCGGCTCGAGGACCGCTTTCCTCGCCGCGTGCTGGTCTGGCCCGTGAAGGTGCAGGGCGAAGGCTCGGCCGAGCAGGTTGCCGCCGCGATCCGCGGCTTCAACGATTTGCCGCAGGATGGCCCGATCCCGCGGCCCGACGTGCTGATCGTCGCGCGCGGCGGCGGCTCGCTGGAGGACCTGTGGTCGTTCAACGAGGAGATCGTGGTCCGCGCCGCGGCCGAGAGCATGATCCCGCTGATCTCGGCGGTCGGCCACGAGACCGACGTGACCTTGATCGATTTCGCCGCCGACAAACGTGCGCCAACGCCGACCGCAGCCGCGGAAATGGCGGTGCCGGTGCGCAGCGAGCTGATGCAGGAGGTCGCAAGCCTCGCGCGCCGTGTCGGCGTCTGCTGGCAGCGCAGCCAGGAGAGCCGCCGCAACGAGCTGCGCGCCGCCGCGCGCGCCCTGCCCGGCCCTAGCGATCTGCTCGCCATTCCCAGGCAGCGGCTGGATTCGGCGGCCGCCGGCCTGCCACGCGCGCTGAAGACCAACACGCATGTACACTTTCGCCAATTCGCGGCGGCGAGCGCCAAGCTCACTCTGCGCGTGCTGCACGCGCAGATCGCGCAATCACGCCATCGGCTCGTCGCGTCGTCCGAGCGGCTGTCGCTGTCGTCGCGCGGCCAGTTGCACCGGCGGCGCGAGCGATTCGAGGCGCTCGACGCCCGCTTCAAGGCCTCGCGCCAAGCCTATGCCCAGGCCAAGCGCCAGGCCATCGGCCGCGAACGCGACCGAACCGAACGTCTTGCCGAGCGGGCCCGGCGCGCGTTGCTGACCCAGCTTCAGCGCCTGTCGGCCCGCGTCGGCCAGAACGAGAAGCTCCTCACCGCGCTGTCCTATCGCAGCGTGCTGGCCCGTGGATTTGCCCTGGTGCGTGACGAGGCCGGCCACCCGCTTCACCATGCCGCGAGCATCGGTCCGGGCGCCGCGCTCTCGATCGAATTTGCGGACGGCAAGGTCGCGGCCACGGCGGGCGCGGACCGCCCGCTTCCGCCGGCAGCGCCGTCATCGCCGAAACCTGCGCGCGAGGCCAAGCCTTCGGCACCGAAGCGCACGCCCGATCCCGCCGACCAAGGCAGCCTGTTCTGAGTGGCCTTCAGCGCGCCAGCCAATCGGCCACGAGCTTCTGCGCATCGGCGCGCGCCTCGGGATCCGAGCCGACATGGCCGCGCTCGGGCGCCCCGGCGTCGGATCCCGCGACCTGATGCAGCGGCAGGTTCACACGATCGAAATCGTGATAGGCGCCGGGATAGATGACGATGCGGGTCAGCGCGCTGCGGCCGCGCGCGCCATCGATCATCTGCCGGCACGCGGGCGGCGAATAGACGTCGTCCAGGCCGCCGATCAGCACCAATGTCGGGACGCGCGTGCTCCAGCCGAGGCCGGACGAGGCGCGGCAATCCGGATAGAACGCCACCGCCGAGCGAAAATCCGGCGAGACATGCTCGGGCAATTGCGGGCGCACCGCCCACAACAGCGCGCTCGCGCCGGCCGCCCAGCCGACCAGGCTGACCCGGTCGGGCATCGCCCAGGCTTGCTCGGCCAACCATTTCTGCGCGATCACGATGTCGGCGACACGCTCGCGCCGGCCGCTGATACGACGCTCCTTGACGCGGCATTGCGGGCCCAGCCCGCGCGAGCCGTAGCTGTCCGGCAGCAGGACGGCCTTGCCGTCCCTGACGAGTTCCTCGGCCCAGTCGCGATAGCGCGGCAGCACCGGCTCCGAGCGGCCGGAAAGCCCGCCGCAGCCGTGGAGCGCGACGACGACCGGAAACGGGCCGGCCCCCTTCGGCCGGTAGAGCTGGGCGTGCAGCACATAGCTTCCCGAGGGGATCTCGACCGCGACGGGCGCTGGCAACGGCTCTGCCAAGGCTGGAAACGCCGTGGCGCAGAGCAGTGAGACGACGATGGCGACGAGGGAGCGCATCAAACCAGCCGGGCGGGACAAGCGGCGGATATCGCAATCTAGCTAGCACGGAGTTTCGAGCAGAAGCATCACAAATCAGTGGGTTTGCGCGGGGGGACAGCGTCCCCCATCTATGCTAGGAAATCATCGAAATTCGGCCTGTCGTGTGCGCGCGGCGCCCGCGTAGGGGGACTTCACGTCAAGGAATTGGAGATCGCGGACGTGCTCAACAAGTTTGGTCCCTCGGGCCAGGGCGAGGCGCAGGTGCAGTATCTGGATGGCGATTTCCGGGTGATCTCACCGGGAAGCTATGTGCGCTGCGCGGTCACCGATGTGCGGATTCCGCTGGACGAGCTGAAGTATTGGAGTGTCGATCTGCAGGAAGCCTACGCCCTGCCGAGCGCCGTGCTGCAGCGGCATTATCCTGGCGCATTGAAGGCCAACGGCTGATCTTTGCGCTTCGCTGACAGCCGTTGCACAACCAGCGCGCGCAACGCGGCGAGATCGTCGAACTGCAGTGTGACCGGGAATGCCATGACATCGGGCGCGGCCTCGTGGCCGCGGAACCGCACGAGATCTTTTTCCGTGGTCACCAGGGCAAATCCATCACGCCTGGCTTCGTTGGCGAGGGCCACGACGTCGCCCGCCGTGAACGGGTGGTGGTCCGGAAAGGCACGCTCGCGCCTGACGTCGAGACCAGCGCCGCGAAGGGTGCGGAAGAAGCGGGCGGGGTCGCCGATCCCGGCAAACGCCAGCAACGGCCTGCCCCGCAGCGCCGCAACGATCTGCGGATCTGGCCGCAACGCGGCTGAAAACACCGGCTTGCCGGCCGCCAACACATGTGAGGCGACCGCCTCGCTGGCTCCGCCGCTGCCGATCACGACCAATGCGTCGGTGCGCGCCAGTTGCGGCGGCAGCGGCGCGCGCAACGGTCCGGCGGGAAACACCTCGGCATTGCCGAGGCCGCGCGCGCCGTCGATCACGATCAGCGCGAGATCCTTCGTGATCGACGGATTCTGGAAGCCATCGTCCATCAGGATGACGGTGGCGCCTTGCGCCTTGACGAGACCGATGCCGTCGGCGCGATTGCGCGCCACGACGACCGGCACCCGCGCGGCCATCATCAGCGGCTCGTCGCCGACATCGGCAGCCTCATGGACCGCAGGATCGACGACGGCGGGACCGCCCAGCCGGCCGCCATAGCCACGGCTCAGCACCACCGGCCGCTCGCCGAGGTCACGCAGAATATCCGTCAGCGCCAGCACGGTCGGCGTCTTGCCGGCTCCGCCGACGTGGAAATTACCGACGCAGATCACCGGCAGGCCGGCATCGACGCCGCCTTGCGCCATCCGACGTGCGGCAACGGCGCCGTAGAGTGTCGAGAGCGGAGACAGCAGACGCGATTGCCAGGAGGCCGGCCGATGCCAGAAGGCCGGCTCACGCATCGCCGGCGGCCCCCATCTCGAGCCTGACCTGCAACAGATACGGCTCGAGCGCCGACAGCGTCCGCTCCAGCGCGCCACCGAGCTGATCGACCACCCGCGTTCCTGCCGCAACCAGGCTGTTGCCGGCTGCGGGATCAGCGAGCAGTTGCCGGAGTTGGCGGATCAGCGCCTCCTGATCGTGGGCGAGCCTGGCTCCCCCGGCTTTGTCCAGCGACTCATAGACGTCGGTGAAGTTGAACACGTGCGGCCCGTGCACGATGGCCGCACCCAGCTTGACGGCCTCGATCGGATTCTGGCCGCCATGCTCGACCAGCGAGCCGCCCATGAACACGACCGGCGCCAGCCGGTAGAACAGGCCGAGCTCACCCATCGTGTCGGCGACGTAGATGTCGGTGCCGGCGAGCGGCTGTTCCTCCCGCGACCGCAAGGCGCCCCGCAGGCCGGCACTTGCGACGAGCTCGGCGACCGCCGGGCCACGATGCGGATGGCGCGGCACGATCACGGTGAGCAGCGACGGATAGGACACCGACAAGGCCCTGTGGGCCGCAATCAGGATCTCGTCCTCGCCGGGATGCGTGGAGGCGGCGACGACGACCGGACGGCCGCGCGTCATCGCCGTGAGCCGATCGAGCTTCGCCGGATCGGCGGGCGGCGCCGGCACGTCGAGCTTGAGATTGCCGGTGGTGATGACGTTGCGCGCGCCGAGCGCGGCGAACCGGTCGGCATCCGCCTGCGACTGCGTCAGGAAGAGATCAAAGCGTCCGAGCAAGGCGGAGATGGTGCCGGACATGCGGCGCCAGCGCGGGAACGAGCGCGGCGACATGCGGCCGTTGATCACCACCATCGGCACCCGCCGCGAGGCGCCGGCGAGGATGAGATTCGGCCAGAGGTCCGACTCGATGAACAGCCCGAGCGAGGGACGCCAATGATCGAGAAACCGCTCCACGAAGCGCGGCGTGTCATAGGGCACGTATTGGTGGATCACGTCGGGCGGGAAGCGCTTGGCCACGATGGCGGCCGACGTCACGGTGCCGGACGTGATGAGGATGCGGATGTTGAGCTCACGCAGCCGCTCGATCAGCGCCGCCGCCGCCAGCACCTCGCCGACGCTGGCACCGTGAATCCAGACCAGCGGACCCAGCGGGCGCGTGTCATGGCTCAGGCCGCGCCGCTCGTCGGTCCGCTCGGGATCCTCCTTGCCGTGCTTGAGCCGCTGTCTGATCAGTGCCGGCGCAAGCGGCACCGCCGCCGAGGACAACCCGCGGTAGACACGCAGGGCCATCGGCAGCGGGCTAGGCACTCGATGCTCCCGACGCGACCGGCGGAGGACAGGCCTCGGGACGGCCGACGATCTCATAGGCGCGGCGCATGCATTCGTTCAGCGTCGCCTCGAGGTCGAGACGCGCCTCTTCCATCATCGCGGCGTCGGCATCGCGCGGCACGTTGATTTCCTTGATTCCCACCAATGCGCCGCGGCCGAATGGCAAATTGATGGTGGTGCTGTCCCAGTTCTTCAGGCGGATGAAGCGGCTCGTGACCATTGCGAACGGCATGATCGGACGTCCTGATTCGCGCGCGAGCATGATGATGCCGAGACCCGCAATCCGCGCCCGCTTCGGCACATCGGCGGTCGATGCAACATTATAGTTGTCTTCGAGCGCCCGCACCATCTCCTTGAACGCCCCCACCCCGCCTTTCCGGTGGAAGGAGGAGCCATGATCGCCGGAGCCGCGGATGGTTCCGATGCCGAGCCGCTCCGCCGCGATCGCGTTGAACTCGCCGTCGCGATGCCGGGAGATCAGCACCTTGGCGCGATAGCTCGGCTTGTTCTTGATGAAGGGGGTCAGCAGATGCTGGCCGTGCCAGAACGCGAAGATCGCCGGCATCTGCGGCTCGACGATGTCGTAGACCTCCGGCGGCTCATAGGTGAAGCGGTTGGTCAGCCACACCAGCCGCAGGTACTCGGCCGCGAGGACCCCGACGGCGCGCTGGAACCAGCCGCTACGCAGCGTATTACGGATCAGATGTTTCAAGTCGCGAGCTTTGCGTCTTACTTCGCATCCTGACCGGGATCGAGCAGCCGGTGCAGGTGAACGATGAAATAGCGCATGTGGGCGTTGTCGACCGTCATCTGCGCCTTGGCTCGCCAAGCGGCGTGGGCCGCCGCGTAGTTCGGATAGACGCCGACGATATCGACCTTGTCGAGATCCTTGAATTCGTTCTTGTCGAGGTTGATGAGCTCGCCGCCGATCACGAGGTGAAGGAGCTGCTGCGAGGCGCTATCTGTCATCGGTATCGTTTCCTAGTCAACGCCTTGCAGGCGACGTGGAGGGTGCGATCCAGGGCGTTCAGTCCGGCGGTAACCTGCGATACTGCGCGACGATGTCGGCATGTCGGTCGCGGCCCGCTGCCACCAGCACCCCGTGCACCACCTCCGGACGATTATAGAGGATCGCCTCGCCGGACAACGCGGTCATTTTACCCCCCGCTTCCTGCACGATCAAATGAGCCGCCGCAAGATCCCAATCGCGGCTTTGCCCGCCTGCAAAAGCGGCATCGAGCCCGCCATGCGCGACACGGCAAAGGCGCAGCGCCAATGATCCGATTCGCGGATGGAGTTCAATCCGCGCAGAATCCGGAGCCAGCCGCTCAACCAACGGTTTTGGACCGGCCACGCGCGAGAATTCGAGCTCTCGTCCGGGCGCCACCCGAACCGGCTGTTCGTTCAACGTGGTGCCGCTACCGCGGGCGGCGAAGAAGAACTCCTCGCTGACCGGGACATGCACGGCGGCGAGTATCGGCGCACCGTGCTCGACCAGCGCAACGCTCACGCACCAGTCGTTGCGGCCGCCGAGATAGGACCGCGTGCCGTCGATCGGATCGACGATCCAGACCCGCGACCGGCCGAGTCTTTCCCGATCATCCGCGCTCTCCTCGGACAGCCAGCCGTAGTCCGGCGTTGCGGATCGCAGCCTGCGTTCGAGCAGTGCATTGACCGCCATGTCGGCTTCGGAGACGGGCGACGACGCCCCCTTGGTCCATTTGCGCAGCTCCGTTCCGAACATCGAACGTGCGAGCTCGCCGGCTTCGCGGACCGCCTCCTTCAGGAGCCTGGCGTCTGCCGCGAGGCTGGTCTCGTTCGGTTTCTCGATCTCATCGTCCGCCAAGCGTCAATCCTTCGATGCGCACCGTCGGCGCATTGACGCCATAGCGGAATTCCAGATCGCTGGCGGGCGTCATCGACTTGAATATCTCGAACAGATGCCCGGCGATCGTCACCTCGCTCACGGCATAGCCGATCTCGCCATTCTCGATCCAGAAGCCGGACGCGCCGCGGCTGTAGTCCCCGGTGACGCCGTTGACGCCCGAGCCGATCAGGTCGGTGACGTAGAAGCCCTGCTTGATGTCCGAGATCAGCTCCTTGGCTGTCACGACGCCGGCTTCGAGATGCAGATTGAACGGACCGGGCGAAGGCGACGACGACACGCCGCGATGGGCGTGGCCGGTCGTCACCATGCCGAGCTCGCGCGCGGTGCCCGAATCCAAGAGCCACGTCGTCAGCACGCCATCGTCGACCAGCGCGGTCTGCTTCACCTTCACGCCCTCGGCGTCGAACGGCTGCGACCGCAGTCCGCGCTTGCGCAGCGGGTCATCGATGATGCGGATGCCCTTGGCGAAGAGCTGCGCGCCGAGCTTGTCCTTGAGGAAGCTGGTCTTGCGCGCGATCGAGGCGCCGTTGATGGCGCCGACCAGATGTCCGACCAGCGAGCCGGACACGCGGGGATCGAACACCACCGGCACCTGGCACGTCGCAACCTTGCGCGGATTGGCGCGCGCCACCGCGCGTTCGCCAGCGCTGCGCCCGACGGCCGCGGGCGCCAGCAGGTCGGCGCCGTGCGGAGCCGCCGTGTAGTCGTAGTCGCGCTCCATCCCGGTGCCTTCGCCGGAAATGGCGGTCGTCGAGATGCTCTGGCTCGAGCGCAGATAGGCGCCGTGAAAACCGTCGCTCGTGACCAGCACCATGCCGCCGATGCCGGTCGAGGCCGACGCACCACCGGACTTCGTCACGCCCTTCACGCCGAGCGCGGCGGCCTCCGCCTCCTGGGCACGGCGCTCCAGCTCTGCGGTCGAGGGAATCTGCGGATCGAGCAGGTCGAGCTCGGGAATATCGCGCGCCAGCAGCGCCGGATCGGCGAGGCCGACATATTGGTCGTCAGGCGCCACCCGCGCCATCGCCACGGCCCGCTCGGCCAGCCGCGCCACGCCGTCGCCGCTGACGTCGTTGGTCGACACCACGGCCTGGCGCTTGCCGACGAGAACGCGCAGGCCGACATCGTCGCCTTCCGAGCGCTCGGATTCCTCGACTCGCCCGTCACGGACCTCGACGCCTTGCGAGATACCGCGCACCGCGATGGCATCGGCGGCATCGGCGCCGGCCTTCCTCGCGGCTTCCACCAGCCGCTCGGCGAGCGTTCGCAGGGCGGACTGGTCGAGCAGATCTGATTGGGCTGATGTCGACGATGAGGCTGGGGAAGAGGTCACGAACACGATCCGATCGATGTCAGGTGGGCGGCGAAGACGGCTCAATCCAAACGAAATGTGGCCTGTTCACGCCGACTTCAAGCAGGACGGCAGACGGCACATCGGATTGTCGGCAAATCGGCAAGGTCTCGTCAATCATGCGGGGCAAGCGCTTGTCAATCATGACGGTGAGAGGATCATGCGTGAGATCTGATTAACCAGGCTTGTTAAGCCGATACGGGCGATCCGCGTGGCAAGGTCACACGCATCGACCGGGAGCATAATCCCGGCGGGGAGACCAAGCCGTGAGGCGTCAAACAGCAACAGGCGGAAGCAATTCCGCTGGGTCGGGCCGCGTCCTGCGGCTCGACCCTCTTTCCCTGCCCGTCTCGTACAGCGCGCACGATACCCGTGCCGATGGCGGGATCCGGCAGATCGAATTGCACCGGGAGCGCGTGGTCCTGCGGCGTGCCGTCAGCGGCATGCGCATGGCCCTGAACCTCCGCGTCAGCGACTTCCTCGGCATCGGCGTGCGCGAAATCGACGCCACGCAGGTGATGCTGGTGCTCGTCCACCGCGACCCCTCCCTGACCATCCCGCTCTGCGTCAGCGACGACCAGAACGAGATCGTTGCTGCGTGGGCGATGTGGAGCGAGACGTTCGCGCTGCCGCAGTTGCAGGACGCGCGCCGCGAGGCGACGCCGCGCCGCCGTCGCCGCAACGCGATCCGCTCGCGCCGCCCGCGCTTCCTGATGCGCCGCCGTGTCGGCTACCAGCTCAATCCGGCCTCGGTCCATCGCGGCGAGCGCGAGATCATCGCGCGCAACTGATCAGGTTGCGCGTAGCACGGCATCGACCAGCAGCCCTGCGAACAGCAGCAGCCCAGCATCGCGGTTCGACTTGAACACCCGCAGGCACAGCGCCGGATCGGCGATATCCAGACGCCATATCTGCCAGCCGAGATGCGCGGCAAAACCCGCGAGTCCGAGCCACGCCGCGACATGCACATGGGCAGTCGCGAAGGCGGCCCCTATCAGCATCACGGCCAAACTGTAGAAGACGACCAGCGCCAGATGTGTCCGCTCGGCAAACAGGCGCGCGGTCGACTTGATGCCGATCAGCGCGTCATCCTCAGCGTCCTGATGTGCGTAGATCGTGTCATAGGCGATCACCCACGAGATCGACCCGGCGTAGAGCAGCAGCGCGGTTGCATCGATGCGGCCGAACGCAACCGCAAATCCCATCAGCGCGCCCCACGAGAAGGCGAGACCCAGCACGACCTGCGGCCACCAGGTGACACGCTTCATGAACGGATAGATCGCGACGATCAGCAACGAGGCGATGCCGGTGGCGATTGCGAACCGGTTGAACTGTAGCAGTACCACCAAGCCGATCAGGGCCTGCGCCACCAGGAAGGCGAGCGCCTGCTTCACGCCGACCTGCCCGGCCGGAATCGGTCGCGAACGAGTGCGCTCCACCTTGGCGTCGAGATCGCGGTCGGTGATGTCGTTCCAGGTGCAGCCGGCGCCACGCATGACGAACGCGCCGACGAAATAGAGCCCGATCCACGCCGGCAGCATGGACAGATCCCCGCCGATCCCGGCCGCCAGAGCGGCCGACCACCAGCACGGCATCAGCAGCAGCCAGGATCCGATCGGGCGATCGAAGCGGGCGAGCCGCAGGTAAGGCCGGCTCCACACCGGCGCCAGCGTGTCGACCCAGTTGCCGGTCGCGTCAGCAACGCGGACGGCGGTCGTGCTCATCGGGTGAGAACGTTGCCAGTCATGGTGTCGAAGGCGGAACCGCCCTTCTTCGTCGTGTTGGCCTCAGGCAGCGCAGCCGACGAGCCCAGCACGTCGCTCAGGCTCGGAGCCGCGGGCCTTCCGGCCCCCGACTGCATCTGCGCCGCCACGGCACAGACCTTCTTTTCCAGCGCGTCGGTGTTCTTGTGACCGGCCTTCAGCTGATCGGAGATCTGCTGGGGAATGCCGCAGCTCGCCGCATGCGCCTCGACATATTTGATCATCTTCACTTCGGCCTTGCCGAAATTGGCGATCAGCTTGCAGGCCTCGTCAGGCGAGGCCTTGCGGTCGCTCGCGGCCTTGATCAGCTTGCCGCGACGCTCGGCTTCCTCGCGCAGCGGCATGAACTCCTTCATGCAGCTCTCCGGCGGGCCACCCTGCGGCGCGGCTCCCATCGGGGCCGGCTGGAAGCCGCCACCGCCACCGCCGCCGAACGCCGAGGCGCCTGGACTGGGGAACGGACTTGCCGGGGCAGCAGCCCGGGTCGGCGCCGCACCGTTGATGGGTGGAAACGGCGAATTGCTGGTCTGGGCCTGGCCAGGCATCGGCGCGGGAAACGAGCTCTGCGCGAAGACCTGCCCTGTGGAGAGCACCAGGGCGGCAACGGCGAGCGGCATGAAAGACTGGCGGACGATCAAGGCTGGTTCTCCGGCAAGACCAAGAATCCTCAACACTTCCGGATGAAAGCACGATCCGATCCGGGGCTTTTACGATTCTCGCCCGTCCAGCACAACCGCGGATTTGATCACATCCGCGGCGCAGAGACGCAGCCGGGTTCCAACCGGCGCGGAGGCCCAAAACGAGGCCCTTCCCGAACGTCGGAGCCCAAAAATCCGTTCACTCCGCGCCCTCGCCCACCTGGTCAAGCCGGAGTCGCCAGTTCGGCGGCCGGCGGGACGGTTCACGTCGCCGTGCACACCTTGCGCATCACGGCCAGGGTGTTTTCGTGATTCGCCTTCAGCTGATCGGTGATCTTGGCGGGGATTCCACATAGCGAGGCATGCGCGACCGCGTAGTCGATCATCTTGGTCTGGGCGAGCTCGTAGTCATGCACTAGCTGACAGGCCTCGCCGGGCGCAAAGCGCCGCTCGGTCGCCGCCTTGAGCAGCTTGGCCCGGCGGGCGGTCTCGTCCCGCAGCGGGGTGAACTCCTTCAGGCAGGTCTCGGGCGGGCGAAAGCCAGCCACGCCGGCACCGCCCGGAACCGCGGGGGCCGCCCGTTGCGGCGGCGCGGCGACCGCCTTGTCATCGGCCCGGGACGGCGCGGCGACCATCACCGCGATGATCGCGACCAGCGCCCAGATCGCAAGCGCCGAAGTCGAATGTCTCAAGATCAAGGCCGTTCTCCGCATCGAGGCTTACGGAATCGTCGGATGTCCGTCCCGGGGGACGACCGGCGCGATCGAAACGGTAAAATCTGTCGACAGCACGGCCGAAAGGCGCCATCGCCGATGTCCGATACAACACCACGTGACGGCCCTTCCGGCTTTGCGGCTGGCGCGTGGGTCCGGTAAGCAACGTCCATCATCGGCTCCGCTTCGCTCCATGCCCGCATACGACTTCAACGCCCCGCGCCTGTTCGTCGACGCGCCCCTGCAGGAGGGAGGCTCGGTCGCGCTCGACCGCAACCAGGGAAATTATCTCGGCAACGTCCTGCGCCTTGGCGCCGGCGATCACGTGCTGGCCTTCAACGGCCGCGACGGCGAATGGCGGGCCGTGATCGAGGGCCGCAAGCGGCCAGATGGCCTGACGATCCAGCAGCAGAGCCGGCCGCAGGATCACCTGCCGGACATCGCCTACGTCTTCGCACCGCTCAAGCACGCGCGGCTGGACTACATGGTGCAGAAGGCGGTCGAGATGGGCGCCGCGCGGCTGGAGCCGGTGATCACCCGTCGCACCCAGGTGTCGCGCGTGAATAGCGAGCGCATGCGCGCCAACGTGGTCGAGGCCGCCGAACAATGCGGCATCCTCAGCCTCGCCGACGTCAAGGACCCGGTGCCGCTGGAGCGCTTCCTCGCGCAGCGGCAACCCGAGCGGCTGCTGGTGTTCTGCGACGAGGCGGCCGAACTGGCCGATCCGCTGCAGGCCCTGCGCGGCGGCCAGAATGCGGCCGGCATCGACCTGCTGATCGGACCGGAGGGCGGTTTCGCCGACGATGAACGGACGCTGCTGCTGCGCCAGCCGCATGTGATCAGGCTGGCCCTGGGCCCGCGCATCCTGCGCGCGGATACGGCCGGCGTCGCCGCCCTCGCCGTGATTCAGGCGACGCTCGGAGACTGGGCCGGAGCCCGCGGTTAAGGCATCCGACCAATTGTGGCGCGCCGCGGCCATTCCCAGTCGAAACCGTCAAACGGCCATGCTAAGGGGCAGCCGCCGCTTCCAGCGGGCGCCCAAGCCACTTTGGAACTCGAATCGACATGACCGGACCCGCTCCGACCGGACCCGCCGCGTGGGCGGACACGCTGCTGCAATCCTTCGCCCAGGCCGGCTATGAGCGGGCCGAGCCGGCGATCCTGCAGCCGGCCGAGCCGTTCCTCGACCTCTCCGGGGAGGACATCCGCAAGAGCCTCTATCTGACCAGCGACGCCGCTGGCGAAGAGCTGTGCCTGCGCCCCGACCTGACCATTCCCGTCGCCCGTGACTACCTCGGCTCGGCCCGCGCCGGGCAGCCGGCCGGCTTCAGCTACCTTGGTCCAGTATTTCGCTACCGCGAGGGCCGCCCGAGCGAGTTCCTGCAGGCCGGGATCGAATCGTTCGGCCGCCAGGACCGGCCCGCTGCCGATGCCGAGATGCTGGCGCTGGCGATCGAGGCGACCGCCGCCGCCGGCCTTGCCGCGGTGGATATCCGCACCGGCGACGTCGCGCTGTTCACGGCCTTGATCGACGCCCTCGATCTCTATCCGGTCTGGCGGCGGCGGCTGATCAAGGACTTCAACCGCAAGCGCACCCTGGCGCAGGACCTCAAGCGGCTGGCGATCGCCTCGGTGGCGCCGCGCAACGAGTATGAGGGCGTGCTCGCCGCTCTGGCCGGCTCCGACCGCAAGGCGGCGCTCGCTTTGGTCACCGACCTGATGTCGATTGCCGGCGCAACCGCCGTCGGCGGCCGCACGGTGGCGGAGATCGCCGACCGCTTCCTCGAGCAGTCCACCCTCAAGAGCGGGGCGCTGCCGCGTGACGCGCTGGACCGCATCAAGCGCTTCCTGGCCATCAGCGGCAGCCCGACCGAAGCCGTCCAGCAGCTTCGCGCCCTCGCCGCCGATGCCAAGCTCGATATCTCGGCCGCGATCGACGCGCTCGAGGCCCGCGCGGGCTTCATGGCCCAGCGCGGCATCGACATCGCCAAGGTGCGCTTCGCCACGTCGTTCGGCCGCGGCCTCGACTACTACACCGGTTTCGAGTTCGAGCTGCATCATCCTGACAATGGCGACGAGCCGCTGGTCGCCGGCGGCCGTTATGACGGCCTGCTGAGCCAGCTCGGCGCCGCCGAGTCGATTCCGGCCGTCGGCTTCTCGATCTGGATCGAGCGCCTGGCCCAGAGCAGCGCCGTGGGCAAGTCCCCGGTCGGGAGAGCATCATGAGCGGCCCCCTCGTCCTCGCCGTTCCCTCCAAGGGACGTCTGCAGGAGAATGCCGAAGCCTTCTTCGGCCGCGCCGGGCTGAACCTGTCCAAGCCCGGCGGCGCGCGCGACTATCGCGGCACCATCGCAGGTCTCGACAATGTCGAGATCGCCTATCTCTCTGCGAGTGAGATCGCTTCGCAACTGGCGCGCGGCAGCGTGCATCTCGGCGTCACCGGCGAGGATCTCGTGCGCGAGAGCATCACCGATGCCGACAAGCGCGTGCTGCTGATCGACACGCTCGGCTTCGGCGGCGCCAACGTCGTCGTCGCGGTGCCGCAGGCCTGGATCGACGTCCGGACCATGGCCGATCTCGACGACGTCACCACCGGTTTTCGTGCCCAGCACAATCGCCGGATGCGCGTCGCCACCAAGTACATCAACCTGACGCGCAGCTTCTTCGCCGCCCACGGCATCGTCGATTACCGCATCGTCGAGAGCGCCGGCGCCACCGAGGGCGCGCCCGCGGTCGGCACCGCCGAGCTGATCGTCGACATCACCAGCACCGGCTCGACGCTCGCCGCCAACGGGCTGAAGGTGCTGGACGACGGCGTGATCCTGCGCAGCCAGGCCAACCTGGTCGCCTCGCGCGACGCCGACTGGTCGGAGGGTCCGCGCGAGAGCGCCCGGATCATTCTCGACCACATCCATGCCCGCGCCCGCGCCAGCAAATACCGCGAGGTCCGCACCCGCTTCAAAGGGTGCGACGCAGCAATGCTGACCGAGGCGCACAACCGTTTCGGCGTCGTGGCGCCGTTCGGCGGCCCGACCTCGTCCGGCATGCTCACCCTGCACTGCCCGCCGGCGCAGATCTACGCGCTCGGCAGCTTTCTGCGCACGCATGGTGCCGAGACCGTCTCGGTCGCCTCGCTCGACTACGTGCTCGACCGCGAGAATCCGCTGTTTGCCCGCCTCGAGGCCTTCCTGCGATCATAAATCGCCGTTCATCGTAGCGACAGGTGAGCGCGACTACCATATGTTGGTAGGAGAACGAGGACTCTGAGCGATGCTGGGAACTGACGTGTCCGACCTGACCACGACCGCGGCCGACGCCGCGTCGCAGGGACTGTCGATCGTTATCCCCGTCTATAACGAGGGCGCGGGACTGACGGCGCTGCACGAGCGGCTGAATAATCTCGCACGCACCCTGCGTCAGCGCTTCGGTCTCGCCTGTGAGCTCGTTTATGTCGACGATGGCAGCCGCGACAACACGCTCGCGATTGCCCGCACCCTGCAGGCCGATGCGCTCGATGTGCAGGTCGTGTCGCTGTCGCGCAATTTCGGCAAGGAGGCCGCGCTGATGGCCGGCCTCGATCATGCCCGGCGCGGCGCGGTGCTGTTCATGGACGGCGACGGCCAGCATCCGCCGGCCCTGGTCGAGCAACTCGTCACGCACTGGATCAAGGACGGCTACGACGTCGTCTATACCGCCAAGGCGCATCGCGACAACGAGCCGTTCCTGCGCCGGGTCGCCGTTCACGGCTTCTACGCGCTCATCAACTGGGGGGCGCGGCAGAAGATTCCGGAGGATGCCGGCGACTTCCGCCTGCTCTCGCCGCGCGCGGTGGCCGCGCTACGGCAGCTGCCCGAGCGCAACCGCTTCTTCAAGGGCCTGGCGAGCTGGATCGGCTTCCGTCAGATCCGCGTCGACTATGAGCCAGCGGCCCGCGCCCATGGCGTCACGACCTTCAACCTGACCGGCCTGCTAGGCCTGTCGATCGAAGGTCTCACCTCGTTCTCGGTCGCGCCCTTGCGCTTCGCCAGTCTGCTCGGAATCCTGCTGGCCTCGGCCGCGTTCCTGTTCGGCCTCTCGATCCTCTGGGAGACCTTCACAACCGGCAAATCGGTGCCTGGCTATCCCTCGCTGATGGTCGGCCTGATGACGATCGGCGGCGTGCAGCTGATCATGATCGGCATCATGGGCGAGTATATCGGCAAGATCCTGTCCGAGCTGAAGGCGCGTCCGATCTACTTCGTCGCCGAGCACAGCGAGAAGCGTGCAGCGCTCGATGCACGGAGCGACGGCGCCGAGAGGAACGCCGCCGAATGAACGCGACGCCGCACCGGCGCATCTGGCTGTGCGCCGATGACTATGGCATCAGCCCCGGGGTCAACAGCGCCATCCGCGACCTGATCGCGCGCGGTCGGCTGAACGCCACCTCGGTGATGACCGTGGGCGCCGCGATCGGGCGCGACGAGGTGACGGAGTTGACCAAGGTCGCGTCCGACAGCCCGCGCTGCGCCATCGGCCTGCATGTCACGCTGACCGCGCCGTTCCGGCCCCTCACCATGCACTTCCGCCCGTCGGAGGGCGGCATGTTCCTGCCCTTTCCCAAGCTGCTGCGCGCCGGAATGTCCCGCCGGCTCGATCCCGAGCTGATCCGCGCCGAGGTGCTGGTGCAGCTTGCGGCGTTCGGCGAGCTGTTCGGCCGCGCCCCGGATTTCGTCGACGGCCATCAGCACGCCCAGCTCTATCCGCAGGTGCGCGAGGGCTTCCTCGCCGCGGTCAAGGAAGCCGCGCCGGCGGCCTGGGTGCGTCAGGGGGGGCGGAACGTGCCGCTGATGCAGCGGCTGACGGCACCGAAGGCGCTGCTGCTGGACGTCCTGAGCGCCCAATTCCGCCGTCATGCCAAGCGGGCCGAGATCGCCTTCAATCCTGCCTTCGCCGGCGCCTACGACTTCAGCAAGACCTCGGATTTCGCCACGTTGATGGACGGCTTCCTGGAGGAGCTGCCCGAGGACGGGCTGGTGATGTGCCACCCCGGCTTCGTCGACGACGTCCTGATCGAGCTCGATCCCTTGACCGTCCAGCGCGAGCACGAGCACGCCTATCTCGCCGGCGAGCATTTTCCAGCGCTGCTCGACCGCCGGCGGATGACGCTGGCCTGAACGGATCTTGCGGGTCTGCGACGAACAAAAGGCCGCCCGGCTGCGTTCCTCCTGTAGTGCGGGCAACATCGAGGTCCAAAACGCTGCGCAAGCCCGAGAGACGCTGTGTCGCATACGGAAATTTAATCCGCGCCCCGGCTGGCCGGGCCACAAAGTCCCCCTAAATCTTGGCCGCGCTTGGCCGGAACAAGGCAAGCGGCAGGAGAACGACATGACACCGCAAGAACGCCAACTCATCGACGATCTGTTCGACCGGCTTGCCAAGTTGGAGAGTGCACCGCGTGATCCGGAGGCCGCCGCCGCCATCGCCCAGGCGCTGCAGCGGGCTCCCAATGCCGTCTACGCGCTGGTGCAGACGGTGCTGGTGCAGGACGAAGCCTTGAAGCGCGCCAATGCCCGCATCGAGGAGCTGCAGCACGCCCAGGCCCCGCAGCAGGCCCAGTCCGGCGGCTTCCTCGATTCGATGCGCGACAGCATCTTCGGCTCGGGCAGCCGCGGTTCGGTCCCCAACGTGCCGCCGCCGTCGCAGAGCCGACCGGTCTGGAACAGCGGTCAGGCGATGCCCCCGGGCTACCAGGGCCAGCCCGGCTATCCCGGTCAGCCCGGCCCTTACGATCAGGGCGGCTTCGGCCAGCCGCGTGGCGGCATGTTCGGCGGTGGAGGCGGCTCGTTCCTCGGAACGGCGGCGGCCGCTGCGGCGGGCATGGTCGGCGGCTCGCTGCTGCTCGGCGGCATCCGCTCGATGATGGGCGGCGGGTCGCATCAGGCGTTCGGTGACACCACGATCATCGAGGAGCGCGGCGGTGGTGCCGGCCCGTGGAGCGGCGACCAGTCCAGCGGCTCGCTGGCGCGCGACGCCGGTCTCGACGACATCGGCCGTTCGGGCGGCGACGGTGGCCGTGCCGGCCTGTTCGACCAGGCGAACTATGACGACAGCGGCAATGACAACGACGCGGCCGACTTCGACGCTGATGACGGCTATGGCGACGACGACGGTGGCAGCGACTACGCTTGATGCTCCCAGGTCGCAGCGAACTGAAGAATGCGAAAGGCCGCCCCACGGGCGGCCTTTTTCAGTTGCGGATGTCGTGCAGCGGCGGTCGTCAGAGCACGATGACCCGAGCACCGACGTTCACGCGGCCATAGAGGTCGATGACATCCTCGTTGCGCATCCGGATACAGCCTGACGAAACGTTGGTGCCGATCGTCCATGGCTCGTTCGAACCGTGGATCCGATACAGCGACGAGCCGAGATACATCGCGCGTGCGCCGAGCGGGTTCTGCGGTCCGCCCTCCATGTGCCGCGGCAGGTCGGGCCGGCGCGCGAGCATTTCCGGCGGCGGCGTCCAGTCCGGCCATTCGCGCTTGGCCGAGATCGTCTTCACGCCCGACCAGGTGAAGCCGGGGCGGCCGACGCCGATGCCATAGCGGAGCGCCCTGCCCTCGCCCTGAACCAGATAGAGGAACTTGTTCGGCGTATCGATGACGATCGTGCCCGGCCGTTCTTTGCCGTCGTAGTCAACGATCTGTTTCTCGTATTTCGGATCGAGCGGCCGCTGCGTCTGCTCATAGGCCTCCTCATCCGGTACTCCCTGCTGCGGGACCATGCCCGGCGCCAGCCGCTGCGGCTCGTAGTAGGACGGCTGCTGCTGGTACATCGGCTGTCCCGGCGGAGGCGCGCCGCGGCCGCCTTGCGGATCCCCGAACAGGAATTCGATGAAGCCGCCACCCATGCGCGAGCGTTCGACATAGGCGGTGCGCACCGGCGCGGACTGCTGCGGCGGCCCGCTGTAAATCACGGTCGGCTGCTGAAATCCCTGGGCCGCAGCCCGATCCAGACCTGAATGGAATGCGCATGCGCCGGCCAGCAGCGCTGTGGAGAATGATTTGAACATCGACGTACTCTGTACTGTTTCGTCTGGAGACTGTTCGTCGCGCGAGGCGGCAACGCCGCCGCGTATCGTCAATAAAGAGCAAAACCCGATCGCTTTGGTAAACGCGGGAGGCGCCGGGATTCACCATCGCTGCATACGTCGGCGGTTTTGATCGCTAGCGTTTATTTTGCGTGAAGGCCGGCGGAGCGTGGTTAATAGTTGACGCACGATGCACGCCAGCGTTGCCCAACGGCGGTTCCTGGCGTGAACGCGATGTTAAATAGCCTCTGCGTAGAACTGATCCGAGCAAAAGGTCAGGGATACTATCATGGCTGTTCGCAAGCGTTTCCGTATCGAAGAAGCAATCGTCGGCCATATGCCGGAGCCTGAATTCGTGGGCGGCGAGATCGGCCCCAACCACAAGGAAATCATGGACGAGCTGCGCGCGATCCGCTCCCAGATGGCCAATGCGATCCGCAGCGGCGGCAGCAACACGGCAAACGCCGCCATCGAAGAGTCCGCCGCACGCGAGGTCGCCGAAGCGCGCGCGCTGCTCGAGACCTATCGCGCCCAGATCGAGCAGTGCGAAAAGCTCAAGGTCGAGCTCGACCTGATCCACGACGCGATCAACCGCACCAAGGGCGAGATCGCGACCCTCCATGCCAAGAGCTTCAACGGCGAGGAGATGGCCAAGGTCAACGGCGAGCTCGGCGCGGTCGTCGGCGGCACCGAGCAGGCGACGCAGCAGATCCTGGAAGCCGCGGAGGCGATCGACCAGGCCGCCAGCGCGCTGTCCAAGGTGGACTCGGCCGACCAGCAGAAGATCCTGAGCGAAGAGATCCAGGAGCGCGTGGTCTCGATCTTCGAGGCCTGCAACTTCCAGGACCTGACCGGTCAGCGCATCAACAAGGTCATGACCACGATGAAGTTCATCGAGCACCACATCGTGGTGATGATGGACATCTGGGGCGGCGTCGACGCCATCAAGGCGCATACGCCGCCGATCGTCGACCACCGCGAGGGCGACGCCCGGCTGCTGAACGGCCCGAAGGCGGAAGGCGACGTCGGCCACGCTTCGCAGGACGACATCGACGCGATGTTCAACTGACCTCGGCCAGTCCCAGCGACCGCTCCAGGCAACGTCACCATACAGGAACGCCGGCGCTATCGCCGGCGTTTTTCGTTCGACTCTCGACCTTTGCGGGATGTTCGCCCGGATCTCAGGCGCGCGGTCCGCAGCGGACGTAGACCATCGTCTGGTAACGGGTCGCCGCATCCTTGTCGACGAAGCGGGTGATCAGCACACGGCCGTCGAAGGAGACGACCTCGCGGTCCTGCTCGCCGCCGGGCGGTCCGGCCGGGCCGATGTAGTTCTTGCCGCTGGCCGATCCCTTCAAGCGCAGTTCCTGGGGAGTCGCCTGGTCGGCTAGGTGCATCACGACACCACCGGACGTGCCTGCCCCGATGACGTAGGGCTGTTTGCACTGCGCCAAAGCCATCTTTTCGGTGCGCGGGCGGTCATTCGGGTTGTTGTAGGCGGCAAGCCCCCATTTGCCCACGAGATCCTCGGCGCGAATCGTGGCCGGCACCTCGGGCTCGACCGGCGCCTCGGTCTGCTGCATGGGGGTCGACGGCGACAGGCTGAAGCCCGTGCACGCTCCCAGAAGCATCGTGAGCGCTGACGCGATCGCGAGATTGGCAACCGGCCGCGCGCACCGTGAACTCGTCATGGCATCCCCTTAGGAACAAGATCATGGCTGCCCCGTCCGGCAACCAAGCGCAAAACGCTCGTCAGAGCAATGACGTCGGATGACGACGCCGCTCCACTAACATGTCTGGCCCGGGACAACATCCCCTAACAGCCTCAAGAACGGCTTAACGGCTGGCCGTTGCTTGACAGGAACAGCCGCAAGCCATATTTCCCCGAGCGGTCTTTAGCACTCGGAGGGCGGGATTGCTAAGGCTGCGAGCCAGTTGGCGCCAAGTGGGCGTTCAATGTGGCCGCATTCAGATTTCCTCCGACAGCAACACTTATCCAAGCACCCCAAAAGGGATCCGTCATGGCCAAATCGAAGTTTCGTCCCCTGCACGACCGCGTCGTGGTTAAGCGCATCGACGCCGAAGAGAAGACCAAGGGCGGCATCATCATTCCCGACAGCGCCAAGGAAAAGCCCTCGCAGGGCGAAGTCGTCGCCGTCGGCCCGGGCGGCCGCGACGAGAGCGGCAAGCTGATCCCGATCGACGTCAAGGTCGGCGACCGCGTGCTGTTCGGCAAGTGGTCCGGCACCGAGGTCAAGCTGGACGGCGAGGAACTCCTGATCATGAAGGAGTCCGACATCATGGGCGTCGTCGCCTGATCCCGACCTGTCGGGGGCGGCGATCAGCCGCCCCGGGCGAAAATGCTCTGCAACCTCGTTCCGGCGACAGACGGGCGATCACGCCCCTCGCCGTCGAGGTCTACTCCAGGAGAATTCTGAAATGGCAGCCAAGGACGTCAAATTCGCCGGCGACGCACGCGACCGCATGCTGCGCGGCGTCGACATTCTCGCCAACGCCGTCAAGGTGACGCTCGGCCCGAAGGGCCGCAATGTCGTCATCGAGAAGAGCTTCGGCGCTCCGCGCATCACCAAGGACGGCGTCACCGTCGCCAAGGAGATCGAGCTGGAGGACAAGTTCGAGAACATGGGCGCGCAGATGCTGCGCGAGGTCGCCTCCAAGACCAACGACACCGCCGGTGACGGCACCACCACCGCGACCGTGCTGGCCCAGGCCATCGTGCGCGAGGGCGCCAAGGCGGTTGCCGCCGGCATGAACCCGATGGACCTCAAGCGCGGCATCGACATCGCGGTGGCCGCCGTGATCAAGGACATCGAGAAGCGCGCCAAGCCGGTCGCCTCGTCCTCCGAGGTCGCCCAGGTCGGCACCATCTCCGCCAACGGCGACGCCGCGATCGGCAAGATGATCGCCCAGGCGATGCAGAAGGTCGGCAACGAGGGCGTCATCACGGTCGAGGAGAACAAGTCGCTCGATACCGAGGTCGACATCGTCGAAGGCATGAAGTTCGACCGGGGCTATCTCTCGCCCTACTTCGTCACCAATGCCGAGAAGATGACCGCCGAGCTGGACGACGTCTACGTGCTCCTGCACGAGAAGAAGCTGTCGGGCCTGCAGGCCATGCTGCCGGTGCTCGAAGCCGTGGTGCAGTCGGGCCGCCCGCTGCTGATCATCGCCGAGGACGTCGAGGGCGAAGCGCTGGCGACGCTGGTCGTCAACCGCCTGCGCGGCGGCCTCAAGGTCGCCGCCGTCAAGGCGCCGGGCTTCGGTGATCGCCGCAAGGCCATGCTCGAGGACATCGCGATCCTGACCGGTGGTCAGCTGATCTCGGAAGATCTCGGCATGAAGCTCGAGAACGTCACGATCAAGATGCTCGGCCGCGCCAAGAAGGTCGTGATCGACAAGGAGAACACCACGATCGTCAACGGCGCCGGCAAGAAGGCCGACATCGAGTCGCGCGTCGGCCAGATCAAGGCGCAGATCGAGGAGACCACCTCGGACTACGACCGTGAGAAGCTGCAGGAGCGTCTGGCCAAGCTCGCCGGCGGCGTCGCGGTGATCCGCGTCGGCGGCGCGACCGAGATCGAGGTCAAGGAGAAGAAGGACCGCGTCGAGGACGCCCTCAACGCGACCCGCGCTGCGGTGCAGGAAGGCATCGTCCCTGGTGGCGGCGTGGCGCTGCTGCGCGCCAAGAAGGCCGTCGGCCGCATCACCAACGCCAATTCGGACGTTCAGGCCGGCATCAACATCGTGCTGAAGGCGCTCGAGGCTCCGATTCGCCAGATCTCCGAGAACGCCGGCGTCGAAGGTTCGATCGTGGTCGGCAAGATCCTGGACGAGAAGTCCGAGACGTTCGGCTTCGACGCGCAGACCGAGGATTATGTCGATATGGTCGCCAAGGGCATCATCGACCCGGCCAAGGTGGTCCGCACCGCGCTGCAGGACGCCTCGTCGGTCGCAGGCCTCCTGGTCACCACCGAGGCCATGGTCGCCGAGCTGCCGAAGGATGCTGCTCCGGCGATGCCGGCCGGCGGCGGCATGGGTGGCATGGGCGGCATGGGCTTCTGAGCCCTGCTTTCGACATCTCACATTCAGGAAGGCCGCCTCCGGGCGGCCTTCTTTTTGGCCGAGTGTCCGCACCGGGGGTGCAGCGACCGCAAATCGGCGCTACAGCTTAAAGCCGATTCTGCTCCCACAAGGATTTTCAGATGCGCGCGATTTTGCTTGCGCTGGCCGTGATTGCAGCGGCCGCGCCGGAACTCGGTTGGGCCCAGAGCAAGAGCGGGACCAAGGCCCCCGCCAACGAGACTCGGTATTTTACCGCGATCGACGGCCTGATGGACGGCAATGCCGACGTGATCCTGAAGGAGACGCGCCAGGGCAAGACCGTCACCGCCGCCACGCTCGACGTCTGCTATCCCGTCGCAAAGAATTCGGATCGCAAGGACCGCTTCGTGGTCAGCCTCACCGTCAATGGCCAGACCTTGACCGGTGCGACCCAGAGCAACGGCGCCAAGGAGCCGGTCACGGTGAAGCTGAATCGCAAGCCGACCGGCGACACGTTCGAGTTCCGCGGACAGATCGCGATCGGCAAGACCGTCACCGAGGTGGCGTCGACCGACAATTCCGACGTCAGCGAGAAAGAGTTCCAGGAGAGCCAGTCGAGCGACGACGGCATCAGCGCCCAGCCGAAGGACTTCACTGACGTCTCGCCCGAGGCGATCTCGGTCCGGCTCAAGCTAGACGCGGTGACCGACTTCCTCAAGAGCCTGAAGGGCGAGAACGTCGAAGTTTCGCTGTCGAGCCTCATCGTGAGCTGCGACGCACTGCGCGCGGGCGAGCAGACCATCAGCATGACCGTCGACCCCGAACGAGCCGGCGCGCTGATCGCGAAGGCGCGGACCATGAACGGCGTCGTCACTGCCGGCTGGACCGCCGGCACGGTCGAGATGGACCGCACCATCCGCTTTGCGGCGGCCGACTGGCGCGACGGTGACAAGATCAACAAGGACAAGCTGGCGGGCGCCATCTCCGACGTGCTGGCCAAGACCTACAATGCCAAGCCGACGAGTGCGGCGTGGAATCCGGTCAGCGGCAAGCTGAAGCTGACGTTGAAGCGGCCGAGCCAGCTGATGCCGGCGCTCGAGCTGACCGACGTCATCGAGGTCACCGGCCTCGTCTCGGCGGACAAGCCGGGCGGCGCCGACGCGCTGATGCTCTGGATCAGCAGCCCGACGACGACCACCATCGATGAGGCCTCGAGCGCCAAGCTGATCCTGTCGGACGAATCCTCGGGCGACGAGGAAGGCGACACGCGGGATGATGGCGGCGCCATCGACGAGCTGGCGAAGGCCTTCAAGGCCAAGCGCTGGGATGCGGACAACTCGGTCTGGAAGTAAGGCGAGCCATGACGGCATGGCGCCGCGATCTCAGATGCCACCCTCCCCTGGAGGGGGAGGGTCGATCGCGCGCGAAGCGGGCGAGCGGGGTGACGCCGCGGGCACCGGGGCACGTGGAGAGATCACCCCACCCCGCCTCCCATTCGCTGCGCTCATGAGAGGCGCCCCTCCCCCTCCAGGGGAGGGTGACCGCGGGGCAGACCTCAAGGGTGCACACTGCGGAAGCGCGAGCGTGCGCAAGGCTGTTTGCTCAAATCATGATGCGGAAAGTGGAACGCATCATGCTCGAGCTTGAGCCCTCGACAGTCCCCACCAGGACTTTGGAAACGGCCGTCTCGGCTCAATTGGTGTTGAGCCGGAAGCGCAGCGTCTTCGGTCCGATGAAGATGATCAGGTCGCCCTGACGCTTCCAGTTCGTCACCGCGCTCAGCGCCGCGATCAGTTCGTCGTCAGCCTGCGCGCGCGCCACCGGGCAGTTGCGGTCCTCGATCTTGCCGGCGATGAACACGATGGTGTTGCCGGCGACCGAGAACTGCCCCTTGCCGCCCTTGCACCACAGCTCGAGCACAGCATCACCGTTGTCGCCGATGTCGAGATCCGGCACCCGCTTCGAGCCCGGCTGCGGCAGCGCATCCAGCGTCATCTCCATGCCGAAGGGAAATTCCTCCGCCGAGGCGGCGGCAAGGGGCACGGCCGACATCAACAGGGCCGCAGCCAGTTTGGCGCAAGCTCGCTTCACTACTCGCATCGTTCCTCTCGACACATCATCACGTGCAGGGCTCGCCTCTTAAGCGATCGGCCCGGCGACCGCCAGCACGGCTCCCGCACAAATGTGTTCCAAACATAGCAAGCCCCGCGCCGCAGCTACGGCGCGGGGCTTTTGTCGCTGCCGGTGTTGCTACTTCAGCACCATCGCCGTGAACGGATAGACATAGGCCTGCAAGGTGACGAACAGGCCGACCAGACAGGCCAGCACGATCGAATGCAGGAAGACGTAGCGCAGGATCGAGCTCTCGTGGCCGTACCAGTTGGTGGCGGTCGAGGCGACGACGATCGACTGCGCATCGATCATCTTGCCCATGACACCGCCGGAGGAGTTGGCGGCCGCCATCAGGACAGGGGACAGGCCGAGCTGCTCGGAGGTGATCTTCTGCAGGTTTCCGAACAGCACGTTCGAGGCCGTATCCGATCCCGTCAGCGCCACGCCCAACCAGCCGAGCAAGGTGCCGAAGAACGGATAGAGCACGCCTGTCGCGGCGAAGGCCAAGCCGAGCGTGGCATCGACGCCGGACAGCCGGGTCAGCGTGCCGATCGCGAGCATCGCCGAGATCGTGATCAGCGAGATCGCGCAGAGACGGATGGTGCGGCCGTATTCCGCGATCAGCTTGCCCGGTCCGACACCCATCAGGAAGCCGGAGATGATCGCGGCGATCAGCATGCCGGTGCCGGTGAAGGTCAGGTAGGTGAACGAGAACACCGCGCCTTCCGGCGTCGGCTTCGCAGCCACCGGCGGCATCTTGTTGATCAGCTTGTCGAGCTCGGGCACCGGATAGTTCCAGGTGAAGATCGAGTTCGCCCAGGCCTTGAAGGCGCCGTTGCCCCAGATCAGCATGATGACGCAGACGATGATCCAGGGCAGCAGCGCGCCCCAGAGCTCGGCTTGCGTCAGCGGCGTGCGGTCCAGCGGCTTCGCCGCCGTCATCGTGGCGGCCGATTCGTCACGCCCGCGCAACGCTGGCGACAGCCACAGCTGCTTGGGCTGCCAGACCTTGAGGAACAGGATCAGCGCGCCCATCGAGATCAGCGAGGCGCCGATGTCGACGATCCACGGATTGATGTAGTTCGAGATCAGGAATTGCGGCACCGCGAAGGAGACGCCGGTGACCAGGATCGCCGGCCAGATGTCCTTCATGCCCTTCCAGCCCGCGAACGCCCAGATCACCCAGAACGGCACGATCAGCGAGAACACCGGCAGCTGCCGGCCGACCATCGCGCCGAGGATGTAAGGGTCGAGACCGGTGACCGAGGCGAGGCCCTGGATCGGCGTGCCAAGCGCGCCATAGGCGACCGGGGCGGTGTTGGCGATCAGCGACAGGCCGGAGGCCGCGAGCGGCGAGAAGCCGAGACCGATCAGCACGGCACCGGTGATCGCCACCGGGGTGCCGAAGCCGGACGCGCCCTCGAAGAACGCGCCGAAGGAGAAGGCGACCAGCAACAGTTGCAGCCGCCGGTCCTCCGTGACGCCACCGATGGCGCGCTTCAGAAGCTCGAACCGTCCGGTGGAAACCGTGACCTGGTAGAGGAAGATGACGTTCAGGACGATCCAGCCGATCGGAAAGAACCCGGTGATGACGCCCAGAAACGTCGCGCGCAGCGACATGTTGGCCGGCATCGTGAAGACGAAGATCGTGATCAGGTTGGTCAGGATCACGGCGATGATCGCCGCGATGTGTGCCTTGACCTTGCCACTGGCGATCAGCACCAGCAGCGTCACCACCGGGACGGCCGCGGCCAGCGTCGACAGCGCCGGGCTCCCCAACGGGTCGTAGATTTGATTCCACATCGTGACTTCTCCCCCCACGTTCTTGTTGTTGGACCTGAGGCCGGCGGGACGGATCAGGTCTGCTCGCCCGGGCCCCCAAGCCTGGCACAGGTCGGAAAAGCAGATCACAAAACCGGCAACGCCCAACTCTGCTCAAATTCTCGCGAAATCTGGCGGCGGTCGCAGTCCCTCTCCCCTGCCCCATGCTACGGTTTGTCACACGCGACCGACAAGCCGGCGGCCACCCGCCAGATTACGACTTTAGTCTAGGCAGGCGGTGCCAACCGCGATTTTCTCGTTTTTCGCCAGCCTGTTAAGACCTTTTCTCAGGAGCAGCCCCTCTGTGAACAATCTGCGCTCGACCGTCGCCACCGTCTGGCGGATCGCCATTCCCTACTTCCGCTCCGAGGACAAGGTCGCCGGCCGCATCCTCCTCGCCGCCGTCATTGCGATCGAACTGTCGCTCGTTGCGATCCAGGTGCTGGTGAACCAGTGGCAGAACAGGTTCTTCAACGCGCTGCAGCAGTATGATTGGAACAGCTTCATCTGGGAAATCGGCGTATTCGCCGTACTGGCGACCATCTTCATCATCCTGGCCGTCTACCAGCTCTATCTCAATCAATGGCTGCAGATCCGCTGGCGGCGGTGGATGACCGACGTCTACCTGCGCCGCTGGCTGGACAACGCCACGCACTATCGCATGCAGCTCAAGGGCGACATCGCCGACAACCCGGACCAGCGCATTGCCGACGACGTGCAGCTGTTCGTCGACAAGACGCTGAACATCACCATCGGCCTGCTCAGCTCGATCGTCTCGCTCGCATCGTTCATGGTGGTGCTCTGGGGGCTGTCGACCGATGCCCCACTGCAGCTGTTCGGCACCGACATCGCGATCCCCGGCTACCTGGTCTGGATCGCGCTGATCTATGCGATCTTCGGGACCATCCTGACGCATTGGATCGGCTCGCCGCTCGTCAATCTCAACTTCGAGCAGCAGCGCTACGAGGCCGACTTCCGCTTCAACCTGGTGCGGGTGCGCGAAAGCTCCGAGCAGATCGCGCTGCTGCGCGGCGAAGGCGCCGAGCAAGGTCAGCTCGGAACCCGCTTCGGCCGGGTCGTGCAGAACTGGTACCAGATCATGAGCCGGACCAAGCGGCTGACGGCCTTCACGGCGGGCTATTCGCAGGCGGCCGTGATCTTTCCCTATGTGCTCGTTGCGCCGGCCTACTTCGCCAAGTCGATCCAGATGGGCGGCATCATGCAGACGGCGTCCGCGTTCTCGACGGTGCAGGGCGCGCTGTCGTTCTTCGTGACGACTTACCGGACGCTTGCCGACTGGCGCTCGACCGTCGCCCGCCTCGACGGCTTCGACATGTCCATCGAGAGCGCGCACAAGCTCTCGGGCGAGCCGCAGACGATCGATGTCGTCGACCATGCCGGCGACAGCATCGATCTCGCCCAGCTGCTGCTGAAGCTGCCCAATGGCCTGCCGCTGGTCGCGGCCGACGGGTTCAGCATCGGCAACAACGAGCGCACGCTGCTGACCGGGCCCTCCGGCGCCGGCAAGTCGACGCTGTTCCGCGCCATCGCCGGCGTCTGGCCGTTCGGCAGCGGCGCCATCAGCGTGCCCTCGCATGCCAAGCTGATGATGCTGCCGCAGCGGCCCTACTTCCCGATCGGCGCGCTCAAGGCGGCGATCGTCTATCCCGCGGCGGCGGACGCTTTCAGCGTCGAGCAGGTCAGGGAGGCGCTGGTGGCCGTCGGTCTGCCGCAACTGGCGGACCGCCTGGACGAGGACTCGCACTGGAACCGGATGCTGTCGCTCGGCGAGCAGCAGCGGCTCGGAATTGCCCGCGCGCTGCTGCATGCGCCCCAATATCTCTTCCTCGATGAGGCCACGGCCTCGCTCGACGAGCCGAGCGAAGCCAGGCTCTATCGGGTCATCGCCGAACGGCTGCCGCAGACCACCGTCGTCTCGATCGGCCACCGCTCGACCCTGCACGAGTTCCACGATCGAAAGGTCGAGCTGATTCGGGATGGCGACCGGTTCTCGCTGCGGCCGGCCGGACAGGCGGCCGACGCGACCGCGGATGGAGGCAGCTGACGCGAGCGCCGCTGCGCCAGCAAAGCAGAAGGGCGGCAGATTGCTCTGCCGCCCTTCGTAATGAGTTCGATCCGCCTTGCGGTGATTACTTCAGGTTGGTCATCGCCGTCAGGTCGACCGAGAGCTTGGCGATGCCGGTCGCGCCGCACCACTTCGAGCCGACGCCGGTCGGGTTGATCGCGGTCACGTTGGTCGTGCCGCTGCCGGTGAAGTCGCTGGTGAAGGCGTTGCAATCACCCTTGGAGAGGTTGGTGTCGGAGTAGCGCAGGTCCAGCGTGAACACCTTGTAGGTGAAGCCGACGCCGATGTTCCAGGTGTTGTAGTCGGCATACTTGATACCATTCGGGAAGGCGGCCGTGCCGTAGAACGAGTCGGAGGTGCCGAACCACTGGCGGCCGAACTCACCCGACACATACATGCCGACGCCGCTGGAGCCGAAGGTGGTGCTGGGCGCGGTCCACTTGCCGGTGACCGATGCGTAGTTGCCCCAGGCGCCGGTGTTCAGGAAGCTCGGCGAGTAGAACTCGGTGATGCCGAACGTCCAGTTATCGTTCACCGTGTAGTTCATCTTGCCGTAGACTTCGAAGAACGAGACGTCCTTCTTCATCACGTTGAGGTTGGTCAGGGTGTTGGCCTGACACTCGGCGCTCAGGGCGCGGCCGGCGAAGTCCGTCGTGGCGCCACCGCCGTAATAGCAGGTCCCGCCCGGATACAGATAGCCCCAGACGCCGATGTCGAAGGCGAAGGCGCCGAAGGTCGGGCGGACACCGCCGTAGATGTCGATCTCGGCAGCAGCGCGGTTCGGGAAGGAAATGCTCTCGCCGGCGACGCCGACGTAGAACTGCAGGTCCTTGTTGACGTTGAAGCGCGGCTCGAAATAGGCGGCGACCGACGGCTTGTGGTTCGACTGGGTGACGCCGCGGAACACGTAGTCGTTCATGATCGCCGCGCCGAACGCGATGTCCCACGGCTCGAACGCGACCGGAGGCGGAGCCTTATAGGCCTTGACCGCCATGTCCGCCGCCGAAGCCGATCCCGAAACCATTGCCAGCGCCGTTGCCAGCAAAGCCCACTTCTTCATGACGATCCCCATTACCTATTTCGAAAAGCCTGCCCCACCTTGGCCCCCCAGGGCGCAAACAAGACCGGCTGCGTCATCCAGACACAATTTGTGCCAGGGTCTCGCCGCACGTGAAGCAAAAAAGCGCGGCATCTGCCGCCTTTTTGGGCGTTTTGACAATTCTACGGCAGGTAGTCAGCGCGTGTTGCATTTGAACAACAAATCTCCGTGTCCGAACGCACGCCAGGACGCACATTCGGTTGTGCCGACGCGCTGGAATCGTGGTGTCCCAAGCAAAACGACACGGCGTAGCGAGGTCGGATTCGCCCGGCCGTAGATCTGCGGGGGCGACGGCTCCGACGAACAGATCCATCGGCAATTAGGAGCCGACGCAGACGCCAGAAGCCAGACGACAGGCGCCGGCAACAAACGAGAAGGCCGCAGCGTTGCCGCCGCGGCCTCCCGATGTGAATTCGTCTGGTGGTGAGAACGATCCGGACCGGAAAGATCAGTTTCCGGAGGCGGTCCCCTCGCCGTCTTCGTGCTCCTCGGGGGCCGCGCTCGGCATCGCCCAGCTGGTCTCGGCAGCCGATTCGGTCTCGTTCACTGCCGGGGTCTCGACCAGCGGAGCCATCTTGGGAGCCCGCTTCTTGGCGGCCTTCTTCTTCGGCGCGGCAGGAGCCTTTGCGGCCGACGTCTTGGCCTTCTTGGCGGGAGCCTTCTTCGCAGCAGCCTTCTTGGCAGGCGCCTTGGCCGCCTTCTTCGCCGCGGCCTTCACGGCCTTCTTCGCCTTCTTGGCGGGCGCCTTGGCAGCCTTCTTGGCGGCCTTTTTCGCGGACTTCGGTGCAGACTTCTTCGCAGCCTTCTTGGCGGACTTCTTCGTCGCCTTCTTCGCTGACTTGGCCTGCGCCATCAGCTTCTTCTTTTCTTTCTTGTCCTTCTTCGCCTTCTTGTCCTTCGCCATCAGAAACCCTCCAGTTGCCGCCGTTCGATCAGCTCGTCCGGCGGGACGGGCCGGCAGTCAGCACGCGCCCATCCGTCAAATCATTCCTGGCCGCGGACCGCCCGTCGCCCAGTCGAGAAGCTCAACGGTGTGCACGACGGGGACAGAGGTGCCGCTGGCAATCTGCATCATGCAGCCGATATTGCCCGCCGCGATCACATTCGGCTTGACGGTCGCGATGTTGGCGACCTTGCGATCGCGCAGCTTCATCGCGATGTCAGGCTGGAGAATGTTGTAGGTCCCCGCCGAACCGCAACACAAATGACTCTCCGGTATATCTTTCACCACGAATCCGGACTTGGAAAGCAATTCTTTCGGAATGCTCGTGATTTTCTGCCCATGTTGCAGTGAGCAGGCCGAGTGATAGGCCACGACGATGTCGTCGCGCCGAGAGGCGGAGGCCAGTTCGAGACCGGCGAGATACTCGGTGATGTCCTTCGCCATCGCCGACACGGCGGCCGCGGCCGCCGCATATTGCGGGTCTTCGCGCAGCATGTGTCCGTAGTCCTTGATGACGGTGCCGCAGCCCGAGGTCGTCACCAGGATGGCGTCGAGACCGCCGCGTTTCATCTCCGCGGTCCACGCGTCGACATTGGCGCGCGCCCGCGCCAGCGCGTCGGCATCCTGCCCCATGTGGTGGGTCAGCGCACCGCAGCATTGCTCGTCCCTGACCAGCACGACCTCGACGCCGTGTCGTGTCAGGACGCTGATCGCGGCCTGGTTGATGCGCGGCGCCAGCGCCGCCTGCGCGCAGCCCTGCAGCAGCGCCACGCGGCCGCGCCGCGCGCCCTGCGCGGCAAACACGCTGCCGCCCGCCGGCCCCGGCGGCGGCAGCGCCGCGGCGGGTGCCAGGTCGAGCATCGCCCTGACGCGCCGCAGCAGGCCCGGCGCAGGTGCTCGCGTCGCGGAGGACGCCGGCAGCAGCGCCTTCAACGGCCGGCCGAGCCGCGCCAGGGTCATCGCCAGCCGAAACTCGCGCGGCCGCGGCAGCACATAGGCGAGCACGGCGCGCAGCAGCCGGTCGGTCAGCGGGCGCTGGTAGCGCTGCTCGATTCGCACCCGCGCCTGATCGACCAGATGCATGTAGTGGACGCCCGACGGGCAGGTCGTCATGCAGGACAGGCACGACAGGCAGCGGTCGATATGCTTGACCACGTCGGCGGTCGGGGCCTGATCCTTCTCGAGCATCTGCTTGATCAGGTAGATGCGCCCGCGCGGGCTGTCGAGCTCGTCGCCGAGCAGCACGTAGGTCGGGCAGGTCGCGGTGCAGAAGCCGCAATGCACGCAGGCGCGCAGGATCTTGTCGGCGACCGCGATGTCGGGATCGGCGAGCTGCGCCAAGGTGAACTCGGTCTTCATGACGCAACGCTCCGACGCATCCTGCCGCGGTTGAGAATGGTCTTGGGATCGAAGGAGACGCGCACCCGCTCCTCCAGCGCGGCGACACCCGGCGGCTGCGGGTGGAAGACGTCGACGGCGAGCCGCATCTCGTCCCACGCCCGCAGCAGGGTGGCGTGGCCGCCGACGGCCTCCACCTGCTTGCGCACCAGCCCCGCGGACGCATCGGGCTGCGGCGGCAGCGCGGCCCAGATCAGCCCCCCGCCCCAGTCATAGATCACCTCGCCGCCAGTCTGGCGCGTCAAGGCCTGCCCGATGGCGCCGCCCGACACCGGCGGGCAGACGATCCGCCACACCGTCCAGGCCCCGAGCGGGCCGTTGGCGGCGAACGGCAGCACGTCGCGCACGGCGCTCCAGACATCGGCGGAGGCGTCGTCCGCGATGATCTCGGCCGCACCGTAGGCCGCGAGCTGTTTGGCGAGCGACGCCGCCCGATGCGCCGCGGACGCCGTGATGCCCTCCAGCCTGATCACCGTGACCGCCTCGCGCGGCGAGCCGGTCGGGCTCAGCCCGGCGACCTCCGGCCGCAACGTCGAGGCCGGCAGATGCGCGGCTCCGGACACATCGAACGGCGAGCCGAGCGCCGCCGTCATGGCCCGGTTGGCCTTGAGGTCATCGAGCCCGCGCAGCACCAGGCTGCGCTCCGACTCCGGCCGCGGCATCACCTTCAGGGTCGCCTCGGTCATGACCGCGAGCGTGCCCCAGGAGCCCGCCAGCAGCTTGCAGAGATCATAGCCGGTGACATTCTTGACCACCTTGCCGCCGGTCTTGAAGCTCTCGCCGAACCCGGAGACGGCATGCGCCCCGAGCAGATGGTCGCGCACCCCGCCGGCGCGGATGCGCCGCGGACCAGCCAGCCCCGCCGCGATCATCCCGCCCAGCGTGCCCCGGCCCGTCGTCCCGAGCAGCGGCCCCGTGTCCATCGGCTCGAACGCGAATTGCTGGCTCTTCGAATCGATCAGCGACAAGAGGTCGGCGAGCGGCGCCCCGGCCTGCGCGGTGATGATCAGCTCGTTCGGCTCGTAGGCGACGACCGCGCTCAGCGCCGACAGGTCGAGCACGGCGTTGGTCGCCGTGATCTGGCCGATCCCACGCTTCGAGCCGTGGCCGATCACGTCGAGCGGCTGCTCATTGGCGATGGCCGAGCGGACCACCTCCTCCACGTCGGCTGCGTTGCGTACCTTGAGAGCGTCCACCGCTGCTCGCCTCGCTTGTTGATGATGACGATGGTCGAGCGCAACGCGCGGCCACCCCTGTTGGGGCCTTTCTAAAGCGTTGCGGCCCGGACACAAGGGCGGGCGGGATGGAACGTTCCAAGCGGTCTGCAGGGCTCGCCGCGAGCCCCGAAAGACGGTGCGCCCCCTCTCCCCGTTCTTCACGGGGCCGCGACGAGCTTCGCTCGCGCTGAGAGGGTCGGGGTGAGGGGCAACTGCACGGCACGTGCGCGTGGTGAGACCTGCCACCCACCCGGCTTGCATGCTCGATGCAATCGGATCTCCCAACCCGTAGGGCGGGTTAGCGAAGCGTAACCCGCCGACTTCTCCAGACCATGGCGGATTACGCCTTCGGCTCATCCGCCCGACGCCCTCATGCGCGCATCCATCCTTCGTCCGCCATCGAAGGATGGATACCACAAACCGGGCTATCAATCCCCTCGCACACCATCAACGAAAGGACCGATCACGATGACCGGATATGCAGTCGAGACGAAAACCGTGAACGAGGCCGTCAGCGGCGGCGGCCTGCTGGTGGTGGCGCAATGGGAGGCGAGGGACGGCGAGGCCGACCGCGTCGCCGAGATCCTGTCGCGCTTCCTGCCCGAGGCGCAGCGCGAGCCCGGCGCAAAACTGTTCCTGATCTCCCGCGCCAATGACAACCCGGCGCAGTTCCTGTTCTACGAGCTGTTCCGCGACGAAGCCGCGTTCAAGGCCCACCAGGAGAGCGACCACTTCAAGACCTATATCGCCAGCCAGGCCCTGCCGCTGCTGGCACGGCGAGAGAGGATGCAGTACGGGCTGATTTAGGTCGCGCCCCATCAAGACCGGGATTGGGTGGACGGCGGTCTGTCTGTTCTTGCGACGAGAAGGACCGGCCGCCGTCAGAGGCCGCCATTCAGCAGCAGAAGCAGTTCCATGATCGCGCGCTGCTCCGGCACCTTCGCACCTTAGTGTTCTCAGCAGATTAGTGAACTGTCACCGCAACCCTGTCACCGCAACCCATCGTAAGACCTAGGCCGTGATGCTGAGTTGGCAATGCCAGCCTACATCTAAGCCTTTCCACTAGCGCTAAAAAAGAGGGGAAAGAAACTCCGCTGCCGCTTCAAGCGCAACATGTCGTTAGAGCCGATCGTGTTTGCCTTGCGCCGCTCTCCTCCCCCTTCGGTCACAACTTCAAGGTCGCTATTCTCGATGATTGCCGCATGAATATCGTCCGTGTGCGCGGGGGTCATATTGTAAATACTGCCGTAGAAATCGGCCATGCCGACGGTATCACCGAATTCTGCGACAAGCCTTGGAATGTCTTCCACCAATTGCTTCTGCGCGGACGCTCGTCCTGAGACGTCAAACAGATATAGACTGTTAGCAGTATCGTTCGGATCGTAAGACAGCATATGGAGGCCCGAACGGCCAAAATGCGCTTGCATACTGCTGTTTTGGTGAAGGACGTTATTGTACTCCTGCCGCGCGCGGTAATTGTTGGCAAAGTGGATGAGCCAGTAGCGCCAACCACCCGGATTATTGATTGAGAACGGGCTAACGAACCGCGCACAGCCATGAAATGCCTGGAACACGACGCGCTCGGCCGCGCCCAGCCATTCGCGATTGCTGAGTTGTCCTTCAAGCGGCGACATATCTGCTGGCGTGATGCCGAGAAAGCCCAATTGTGTCATCACAATTTTTGGGTCAGCCTTCTGCAGAAACGCCAGCAGGGATGAAATCACGAAAGTGTAGAATATTTCAGCGGACGTGAACGATACCATTATATCGGTCAGCGTACTGCGCTCGACATGGGCGTGGCCGCACTGATCGAGATTGAAAAGCACGCTGCGATAACGGCCCTGCTCGACCATCTCCTTGATGCGCGGATAAGCGGCTTCAAATACCTCATTGAAGTATTCGACCTTTATGTGAAGTCGCGGCACATCTTGCGCGATGCTAGCAAGCATCGGTTCTATTTGTTCCTGCAGAGAGACTACCGCAACCGGGCTCTCATCGTTGAGGATCAAGAGACATTCAATGTCCAGCGGCGACATGCCGTCACTCAGGCGGCGCACGTTGAATTCTTCGGTGGCTCGGCGCAGCTCCTCGACGAAGATCAACGGAGAACCTGGCGTTCCGCACAAGTAACGGCCGCCGCCTGCAAAGCCGTCCACGATGGCGAGCCGAAATTTGGCTTGCTGCGGTAAAGCACATCGAACCGCGAGGTAACGGCCAAAATATTCACGCAGAATCTTCAGCTTGCGCAGGGAATGCTCTTCTAGAGTGGCACCAGATTCCCAGAGATAAGGCTTTGTAACCATCCCTCCGCCCCCAATCGAAGAGGCTTGACGGCGAGATTAAGCGCTCGTCGTCACACCTCTTGGCATATCATCCCATGTCTTTCCGCGATATTCGCGCCCGTTGGCCTTTTTGGATCGACGCTTATTATCCTTGCCCCACGTTCCCCATTGCTTGAAGAAAAAGGCGGTATCGTAGGCCGAGCATTGTTCGTAGATCTCGTCGATCCACTCCTCCCGTACTGGCCGAGCCGAGCGACCACTTTCGCCGCCGACTATTGCCCATTGTATGCCGGTGAGGTCGACCTTGCCGACGGGACCGATCAGTGGCTCAAAAGAGATGAACCGAATTGCGGCTGGTACATCACGAAGAGCATCAGCCCGAGCGACCGCTTCCGAATTTTCGATGCTTGTCCCGAGCCAGACGTTTGGAAGGATATCAGTGAGTTTCGAGCGTACGAGCTTCGCCATGCGCTCCGGCCGCTTGGTCAGGACTTGGTAATGATGCCGGGGCGTTTGACGCATCACCGACCAAACGTCGAGTATGAACTCGTCGCTTACGGCATCGTGGAAAAGGTCGCTCATCGAGTTGACGAAGATTTTCTTGGGCCTCTTCCAGCCCAGCGGAATTTTGAGGGCGCTGCGGTCCTCCCGGACGACGCCATTCCAGACGATCCGTTTGCCGCTTTTGCGGGTCAAACCGCGATACTTATCGACGTTCATCGCTTGCAGGCGACGGGCCATTTCCATAGCATAGCAATTGGTGCATCCGGCACTGATGATCGAACAGCCGCGGACGGGATTCCAAGTGGCATCGGTCCACTCAATCTGTGTTTCGGCCATCGGCACTCTCCTCATGCAGCGCGGAACCAACATACCGTACAAGTATTGCTGATCTCCTGAACGTCACTCCGGCTGGCCCAGAATCGTCGCGAACTAACGGGATTCTAAAGAGCCAACGCTTATGGGCCGACTAACACATTGCACCGTACTTCAAACCCCAAGATTGGCGATCAACTTACAGTAAGAACAAACAAAGAACAAGAGATTCTACTAGTGCAGGCATGGGTAAGTTGACCGTGCTAATGGGGCCCCGTTTCTGCATCATTGAGAGCGCCGATGCTCGGGCAGAGTTAGAGCTGGAGCCGACGCAAATTTCCTGTGCCGCCGCAATTTCTTATTTCGTTTTTACAGAAATCATGCTATACTCGGCCCGACTCACCTCGCCGAGAGGGGCGTACGCGCGGTCGTCACGATACGTGGGGTGGGGATGCGGTGGCCGTGTCGGGTCGCAGCGTGGCTTCGGTCATGCCGACGAACGACCGCGATGCGGACGTGAAATCGTGTGGGCCTGGTCTCCCGGTGCTGAGGCCAAGTCGGCGATGACGCCTCAACGCGTCGCGTCGACGACGGGGACAAGAACGCCGATCCCCGGGGCGAGCACGTATAAGCGTTAAGACCGCCGCGCAGGGAATGCCGGATGTTCGGCTGAACCTGTGGTACCTGCCGCCTGCATTTTTTTCGCAGGCGGGCCATGGGTGAGGCCTTCACCCGGCATTCCCTGCGCCCTCTCGATTGGTTCGAAGGGCGATGTCGATGGCATCACTCGGGCGGAGCACGCCGCGGGAGCGCGGACGTGCGTCTGCGAGCGGAGGTGGATGCGATGAGGACGACTCTCTCCACGTCATTCCGGGGCATCGCGCAGCGATGAGCCCGGAATCCATAGCCACAGGCGGATGTTGTTGGAGCGGGATGGAGCGCCCCGTGTGCCCCCACAGCGGCCTGTGGTTATGGATTCCGGGCTCGCCCTGCGGGCGCCCCGGAATGACGCGGGGAGAGAGGTTCGCGTCAGATCCAGCAGACGTAGTTGATCGGGCAGACGTCGGATGACGCCGCCCTGCTCTCCCGTCCGCGCCTCAGAATCTCGGCAGATCGGGAAATGCCAGCTTGCCGCCGTGAACATGCATGCGCCCAAGCTCGGCGCAGCGGTGCAAGGTCGGGAACACCTTGCCGGGATTGAGCAGGCCCTGGCTGTCGAAGGCGCACTTCACCCGCTGCTGCTGGTTGAGGTCGATCTCGGTGAACATCTCCGGCATCAGGTCGCGCTTCTCGATGCCGACGCCGTGCTCGCCGGTCAGGACGCCGCCGAGCTCGACGCAGCAGCGCAGGATGTCGGCGCCGAAGGCTTCCGCGCGCTCCATCTCGCCCGGCTTGTTGGCATCGTAGAGGATCAGCGGATGCAGATTGCCGTCGCCGGCATGGAACACGTTGGCGCAGCCGAGCTGGTACTTCTCCGAGAGCTCGCGGATGCGCGCCAGCGCCTTCGGCAGCGCGCCGCGCGGGATGGTGCCGTCCATGCAGAGATAGTCCGGCGAGATCCGGCCGACGGCGGGGAACGCCGCCTTGCGGCCGGCCCAGAACAGGTTGCGCTCGGCCTCCGAGGTCGAGATGCGACAGGTGGTCGAGCCGCAGCCGTTTGCGATCGCCTCGACGCGGCCGATCAGCTCGTCGACCTCGACGCCGGGGCCGTCGAGCTCGATGATCAGGAGCGCCTCGACGTCGAGCGGATAGCCGGCATGGACGAAGGCCTCGGCGGCATGAATGGCCGGCTTGTCCATCATCTCCATGCCGCCGGGGATGATGCCGGCGCCGATGATGCGCGCGACGCATTCGCCGGCGGCCTCGACCTCGGCGAAACCGACCATCAGCGCCCGCGCCGTCTCCGGCTTCTGCAGGATGCGCACGGTGACCTCGGTGACCACGCCGAGCAGGCCCTCCGAGCCGGTGATCAGGCCCATCAGGTCATAGCCGGCGTTCTCGGTGCACTTGCCTCCGATGCGCAGGATCTCGCCGGTCATCAGCACGAACTCGCAGCCGAGCACGTTGTTGGTGGTCATGCCGTATTTCAGGCAATGCACGCCGCCGGAATTCTCCGCGACGTTGCCGCCGATGGAGCAGGCGATCTGCGACGACGGGTCCGGCGCATAGTAGAAGCCGGCATGCGCCACCGCCTGGCTGATGGCGAGGTTGGTGACCCCTGGCTCGGTGACGACGACGCGGTTGTCGAAGTCGATGTCGCGGATGCGCTTGAACTTGCCGAGGCCCAGCAGCACGCCGTCGGCCAGCGGCAGCGCGCCGCCGGACAGCGAGGTGCCCGAGCCGCGCGGAACCACCTTGATGCCCTGCTCGTGGCAATACTTCAGGACCCGCGAGACCTGCGCGGTGGTCTCCGGCAGCACCACGACCATCGGCGGCTGGCGGTACGCCATCAACCCGTCGGACTCGTAAGGCAGCATCTCGGCGGCGCTGTCGATGACGCCTTCGCCCGGCACGATCGCACGCAGTGCAGCAACGATCTCGCCACGGCGCGCCAGCACCGCCCGATCAGCTTCCGGCATCATGATCGCCATCGCGTTCCTCCGGCCTCGATTTTGCCCGGACCTATCAATCACAACGGAAACCGTTTGGATAGGCAGCGGATCCGCATCGAAGTTTGCGGCAGAGCAACAAGCTCAGCCAATATGCTGATTTGCCTCAGCGCATCCCCGCTTGTGCCTCGCCTGAGGCCATGCCACAACCTGCGCGCAAACCCGTCTCGTAACCCACAGAGCCTGATCCATGAAGAAAATGACTTTGAGCGCGCTCGTCATCCTCGCCTCGTCGTCGCTGGCGTCTGCCGCGCTGGCGCAGGATGCGGCCGCCGGCAAGACGTCCTTCAACAAGTGCCTGCCCTGCCACGCGATCGGCGAGGGCGCGAAGAACAAGGTCGGCCCGGAACTCAACGGCCTCGACGGCCGCAAGTCGGGCAGCGCGCCGGACTACAACTATTCGGAAGCCAACAAGAACTCGGGCATCACCTGGAACGAGGCGGTCTTCAAGGAATACATCAAGGACCCGAAGGCCAAGATCCCCGGCACCAAGATGACCTTCGCCGGCATCAAGAACGAGACCGAGATCAACAACCTCTGGGCCTATGTTTCGTCGTTCGACAAGGACGGCAAGCAGAAGCAGTAAGCGGCCGCCGGCCGACACGTCACCTCGACTGCAAAGCCCCGGCGGACCGCCGGGGCTTTTTCACATCACGGCGCCAGGGCGTCGGCCGGGGTCACCGCGGCGACGATCCGGTCGACCTCGCCGGCCACCAGCTCCGGCACGGCGTTCTGGACCATGTGCCCGAGGTCGGGCAGCACGATCAGGCGGCTCTGCGGCACGACCCGCGCGAGCGGGCGGGAATGGATGTCGGTATAGACCGTCCGGTCGGCCCCGCCCGCCACGATCGTGACCGGGACCTTGATCTCGCCATAGCGCGGCGCCTGCTCGATCACCGCCTGCTTCAGGGTGACGAGATCGCGGGCATTGGCCATGAACTCGCGCGGGCGCAGCAGCAGCGGCGTCGCGGTCCGGTCGACGAAATCGTCCGGCATCGCCTGCGGCGCAAACACGCCGCGGGCGCCGGGCGCCATCAGCGCCAGGCCGAGCGGCAGCGTGATCGTGTGCGCCAGCAACGGCCCGACCACCGGCGTCGTGACGGCCTCGTTGTAGCGCCCGACCCCGCCCCGCCAGGGATAGGCGACCGGCGCCAGCATCACGAGGCCCGCAACCCGGTCGGGGAAGTCGAGCGCCATGCGCAGGCCGAGCGCGCCGCTCCAGGAATGCACCACCAGGACGACCTGGCCGACGCCGAGCCGCGCCAGCACCTCGTCCAGCATCCGGGCCTGGGCCGCGGGCGTGGAATCCTCGGGCCGCGCGCGCGGGCTCCAGCCGTGGCCGGGACGGTCGGCCAGGAGCACCCGGTGGCGCTGCGCCAGGAGATCACCCAGCGGGCGGCGCATGGCTTCGAGGTTCGAGCTCGCCCCATGGAGCAGCAGGAGCGGCGGTCCAGACGCGTTGCGCGGCCCGATATCCACAAGATTGATGGTCGCACCAGCGACCGGGATCGCCTGCCCCTGCTGCGGATAGCGCTTTTCGACGATGGCAATACCGGCCCGCGTGGCCAGCGCGAGCCCACCGAGGACCACCGCAATAGTGATTGAAATCATTGATATTTTTCTACGTGTCACGCTGACAGATACGGAGCAGAACGAAGGCGGTTGCGCGGGAAAGCGCGCAATTCCACGTCCCGTCAAGCCAATCCTGTCATCATGGCGTCGTCGGCCATTTTATAACCATGGTCGGGACATTTCCTCGCAATCGGCTGATGGCCGTGAATTACTTGCGGTCAGATCATTGCGTCGTTTGAACACGATGACCGGCCCTGCGTTTTGTTTGGTGTTTTGGGAGGGGGTTACCGATGAGTTTTCGTTCGAGCGAGGCTGCGATCGACGAGATCGTCGCAAGTTGCAATGGCGATCTCCGCGGCGCGCTGAAGGCCCTGCTGCTGGTCAACGAGCATCTCGAGGCCGAGATCGCGCAGCTGTATGCCGCAGCCGCGCAGTACGGCATGCCGGACCGCCGCAGCACCGCCTTTCACTGAGTCGGCTGACCGGGCCGGATTGCGCCGATCAGTCCTCGGACGTGATGTCCTTGTTCGGGCACGCGTTGATCGTCGATCGCGCCAGCTTGGCGTCGTCTTTCGACTTGAACGGCCCGGACGCGAACCAGATGTCGCCCATGGTGGGGGTGACGATCGGATTGCTGGTCACGATCTCGCAGCGATTGGTGGCGCGGTTGCCGACCACCCAGAACACATCCGGATCCTCGGCCCAGGCGGCCGTCGCCGTCATTCCGATGAGCGCTGCCGTCAGCACTGCACGCCTCATTGCGCCACCTCCTCGCCGGATGCCCTCCGATCAACGGCAGGTGGGATGGCGCAGATCGGCCGGCAAGGACGGCCGTCCTGACATGGTTAATCGACCGTCAAGGCTAGATGTCGCGGCCTTCGACCTTTTCGGTCAGCGTCTTGACCAGCTCCGGCACCTTGTCCAGGTGCGGATTGACCTCGAGCGCCTTGCGGAACGCGTCCAGGGCCCGCTTCTCCTCGCCGAGGTCCTGCATGATCATGCCGAGACCCGCGAGCGCGCCGAAGTGCCGCGGCTCACGCAGCAGGACCTGCTGGATGTCGGCAAGCGAGCGACCGTAATCGTTCTGGAGGTAATAGATCGTCGCGCGACGGTTCCAGGCCTCGACGTAGTCGGGCCGGAGCTTGATGACCGAATCGAGCAGCTTGAGCGCAACCTCGTTCTGCTTCGCGTCCATCGCCGCCTTGGACCGCGCCATCAGCAGGGCGACGGTGTCACTGGGGGTCTGCAGCCAGATCGCCCAGATCCGCGCCTCGACGTGCTTGGCGCTGATCTCGTCGGGCGCCGCCTTCAGGGCACCGAACAGGAAATCGAGGCCCTTGGTCTTGTCGGCGCCGACCTTGGGCAGCTTGGCGGGCGCCTCGGGCGGCTTCGGCTTGGGCGTCGCGCGCGGCTCGCCCTGCGCTTGCGCAAGGTGCGGTATGGAAATGACGACAACGGCGAGAAGAATCGCCCGCAAGGATCGCTTGGCCATGCCCCAAGTCTAAACGCAGTCGGCGCGTCCTGCAAAGCAGCACGCGCCTCAAAGACCTGTGAGAAGGCCCCTCTTCTCGAGGGGAGATCTACGGGATCAGCCCTGGCGCGCCTTGAAGCGGCGCTGGACCTTGTTGATCACATAGACGCGGCCCTTGCGGCGGACCAGACGGTTGGCGCGATGGCGGCCACGCAGCGACTTCAGCGAGTTACGGACCTTCATGGGACATCCTGATACGTTGAAAGGCCGTGTTGGACAGGCCGGAAGTGGCAAATACAAAGGGAGTTCCGCAAGCGACCAGGTCGCCCGGATTGGCCGGTTTCTAACCACCAGCCCGCCGGATGTCAATCATGGCGGGCCCCGGCTTCAACAGGACCGGCCGGCGACGGGCCCCTCGATCCAACTTGGCGATTGCCAAATTTGTTATATCCTATAATCAATTTTCCAAAGCCAAGAACCAACCGCCGGGAACGCCCATGCCCAAGCTCGCTCTGCCCAAGATCGACGACGTCGTCGCCATCGACATCCACACCCATGCCGAGGAGCCCTGCGGCATGCATGCGGATGACGGCTACGACGATTTCCAGGCCCAGATGGCCGACTACTTCAAGTCGCCGCACAAGCACCCGCCGACGGTGCCGGAGACGGCGGCCTATTACCGCTCCAAGAACATCGCCGCCGTGATCTTCCCGGTCGACGCCGAGCGCGAGACCGGCTTCCGCCGCTACAACAATTACGAGATGCTCGAGGTCGCCTCCGACCATCTCGATGTGCTGATCCCCTTCGTCAGCATCGATCCGCACAAGGGCAAGCTCGGCGTCCGCGAGGCGCGCAAGCTGATCGAGGAGTATGGCGTCCGCGGCTTCAAGTTCCACCCAACCATGCAGGGCTTCTACGCCAACGACCGGCTGGCCTATCCGCTGTATGAGGCGATCAACGACGGCGGCGCGATCGCGCTGTTCCACACCGGCCAGACCGGCGTCGGCTCGGGCATGCCGGGCGGCATGGGGATGCGGCTGAAGTACTCGAACCCGATGTACATGGACGACGTCGCGGCCGACTTCCCCGACCTCAAGATCATTCTCGCCCACCCCTCCTTCCCCTGGCAGGAGGAGGCGCTGTCGGTCGCGACCCACAAGCCGAACGTGTACATCGACCTCTCCGGCTGGTCGCCAAAGTACTTCCCGCCGATCCTGGTGCGCTACATCAACTCGATCCTGCAGGACAAGATGCTGTTCGGCTCCGACTGGCCGGTGATCACGCCCGACCGCTGGCTCGCCGATTTCGCCAAGCTCGACATCCGCGAGGAGATCCGGCCGAAAGTGTTGAAGGCCAACGCGCGCAGGCTGCTCGGGATCTGAGGCCGTCCGACGGCTCGTATCGTCGAGGATCGTGCTATCATCCGCGGGCGCGGTGGCCATCGGCCATCGCGCCTGCCTCTCTCGATGAGGTGAGCGCCGTGCCCTTCAAAGCCGTGGTCTTCGATGCCTATGGCACGCTGTACGACATCCAGTCAGTAGCGGCGGTCACCGAGCAGGCCTTTCCCGGCCACGGCGACATCATCACCCAGATCTGGCGCATCAAGCAGCTCGAATACACCTGGCTGCGCTCGCTGATGCAGCGCTACGAGGATTTTTCGGTCGTTACCCGCGAGTCGCTGCTCTATACGCTGCGCGTTCTCGGCCTGCAGGCGGATGCGATCACACGCGATCGCATCATCGCCAAATATCTCGATCTCGATCCCTACCCTGATGCACGTGCCGCGCTCGCCGCGATGAAGGACCGCCGGCTCGCGATCCTCTCCAACGGCAGCCCAGCGATGCTCGACGGCCTGGTGAAAGCCAGCGCCTTCGACACGCTGCTCGATGCCGTCATCAGCGTCGATGCCCACAAGATCTTCAAGCCGAGCTCGCAAGCCTATGCGCTGATCGAGGAGACACTCGGGCTTGCGCCCGACGAGGTGCTGTTCGTGTCCTCCAATCCCTGGGACGTCTGCGGCGCCAAGGCCTTCGGCCTCAACGTTGCCTGGATCGAGCGCGTCACTCCCGAAGCCATGGCGGCGGCCTGCATCGAGACCGATCTCGTGTCCCCGCTCACGATGTTCAAGGCGCTGCGGACCCAGATGGACGAGTTGGGTTTTGCGCCCGATCATCGTATTGCTGCGCTTTCCGAATTGCCTGAGATCGTCAACACGCATGAGCCTTGAATCCGTCCGCGCCTTCTTCGCCGAAAAAGCCCCCGACATCGACGTTCTCGTCTCCAGCCAGAGCTCCGCAACCGTGGCGCTCGCGGCGGAAGCCTATGGCGTGGAGCCGGCCCGCATCGCCAAGACGCTGTCGTTGCGCGTCGGCGAGCGCGTCATCCTGATCGTCGCCGCAGGCCACGCGCGCATGGACAACAAGAAGGTGAAGGCACTGTTCGGCGGCAAGCCGAAGATGCTCGGCCTCGACGAGGTCGCCGACATCACCGGACACGAGGTCGGCGGCGTCTGCCCGTTCGGCTTGAAGTCGCCGCTACCGGTGTATTGCGACGTCTCGCTGAAGGCCTTCGACATCGTGGTGCCCGCCGCGGGCTCGACCCACAGCGCGGTGAAGATCACGCCGGATCGCTTGGCCGAGCTGACGGGAGCCGCATGGGTCGATGTGTGCGAGGTGCAGTCCTGATCGGCTGGGATCGGCGGCCGCGATCATCGCTTCTTCCCCTTCGCGAGTTCCTTCACCAGAAACTCCGTCAGCACCTCGACCCGCGCGGGGCGCGGGCCGCCGGGCGGCATCACCAGATGCATTGCGCCTTCGGGCTGGCTCCAGCCCTTCAGCACCACCTCGACCTCGCCTGACGCGATCGCGTCGCCAACGATGAAATCCGGCAGGTCCGCGATGCCGAGCCCGGCGAGCACCGCCGGCAACAGCGCCTCGCCATTGTTGACGCGCAGCTGTCCCGCCGGCCGTACGCTGGCCTGCTCGCCGGCCGCATTGGTGTAGTGCCAGACGCCGGCGGTGGAGAGATAGGCGTAGCCGAAGCATTTGTGCTCGGCGAGATGCATCGGATGCGTCGGCCGTCCGTGGCGCTTCAGATAGGACGGCGCCGCCACCGTGTAGCGCGGCATGGGGCAAAGGCGGCGCGCGACCAGCGACGAGTCCGGAAGCCGCGCGATCCGCAGCGCGAGGTCGAACCCTTCGCCGATCAGATCGACGGTGGCGTCGCTCATGTGGAGGTCGATCGAGACCTCCGGATATTGCTCTAGGAACGCCGGCAGCAGCGGCGCGATCTTCTTGACGCCGAACGTCATCGGCACCGCGAAGCGCACCAGGCCGCGCGGCGTCAGCGACTGCGCGAGCGCCTCGGTCTCGGCAGCCTCGCCATCGGCGAGCAGCTGCGCGGCACGCTCGGACAGGCGCTGGCCGGCGTCTGTCAGCGCCAAGCGCCGCGAGGTGCGGTTGAACAGCCGCGTACCCAGACGCTCCTCCAGCCGGCTCACCGCCTTGGAGACGGAGGCCTTGGAGAGGCCCAGCTCCTGCGCGGCGCCGGCGAAGGAGCGCAGCTCGACGACCTTGGCGAAGATCGCCATCGCCTCGAAATCCGGAAGTCGCGCCATCGCCCTCAAATCTCGTTTTTGGAAACAATAGGTTTCAATAGTTTCTATTTCTATACCCCGGTCGCTCCCTTATTCCAATGCCCAACAGCACGGCGGCCCCGGCCGGCCGTTTCAACCACAGGAGCAGACCCATGATCGAATTGAAGCCCTTTGCGGCGCTGGGCGGCGCCGACCACGGCTGGCTGAAGGCAAAGCACCATTTCTCGTTCGCGAGCTACTACGACCCCAGCAACATGGGCCACGGCGCCCTGCGCGTCTGGAACGATGACGAGATCGCGCCGAACACCGGCTTCCCGGCGCATCCGCACCGGAACATGGAGATCATCACCTATGTCCGCGAGGGGGCGATCACCCATCAGGACAGCCTCGGCAACAAGGGCCGCACCGAGGCCGGCGACGTCCAGGTGATGAGTGCGGGCAGCGGCATCCGCCACTCCGAGTACAATCTGGAGCCGACCACGACGCGGATCTTCCAGATCTGGATCGAGCCGACCACCGATGGCGGCCAACCGACCTGGGGTGCCAAGCCGTTCCCGAAGTCCGACCGTTCCGGCAAGCTTGTCACACTGGCGAGCGGCTTCGCAGATGACGGCGACGCGTTGCCGATCCGTGCCAAGGCGCGCGTACTCGGCACCACGCTGAAGGCCGGCGAGACCGCCGAGTACAGCGCCGACAAGGCCCGCCACATCTATCTGGTGCCCGCAGCCGGCAGCGTCGAAGTGAACGGCGTCCGAGTCAACGCCCGTGACGGCGCCGCCATCCGCGACGAGGCCACGCTCAAGATCACCGCGCTCGAAGATTCCGAGCTGGTGCTCGTCGACGTCGCCTGACCTCTCACGCGATCCCGGCCGGGCATCCGGCCGGGACGCTCTCCCCGATCATCCTCGTCCCCACGGAGACTGCCATGACCAAGGTTCTCGTTCTCTACTACTCCGCATACGGCCACATCGAAGCGATGGCCAACGCGGTGGCCGAAGGCGCCCGCGAGACCGGCGCCACCGTCGACGTCAAGCGCGTGCCCGAACTGGTGCCGGCCGACGTCGCCAAGGCCTCCCACTACAAGCTCGACCAGGCCGCTCCGATAGCAAAGGTCGAGGAGCTCGCCGACTACGACGCGATCATCGTCGGTACCGGCACCCGCTTCGGCCGCATGGCCTCGCAGATGGCCAACTTCCTCGATCAGGCCGGCGGCCTGTGGGCCAAGGGCGCGCTCCACGGCAAGGTCGGCGGCGCCTTCACCTCGACCGCGACCCAGCACGGCGGCCAGGAGGTCACGCTGTTCTCGATCATCACCAACCTCTTGCATTTCGGCATGACCATCGTCGGCCTCAACTACGGCTTCGCCGGCCAGATGAAGCTCGACGAGGTCACCGGCGGCTCGCCCTATGGCGCCACCACCATCACCGGCGGTGACGGCAGCCGGCAGCCGAGCGCGAACGAGCTGGCGGGGGCGCGCTATCAGGGCCGCGTCATCGCCGAGACCGCAAAGAAGCTGCATGGCTGATGCGACTGCGGCGGCACTTCCGCAAACGAAGTGCCGCCCCATCTCGCAAAAGTCGGAAGGATGTCAAGGAGGCTGCAATGCCCGCCATGCTCGAACTGGTGACGCTGGCCCGGTTGGCCCGCCATCCCCTGCAGATGATGGCGCGCCGCTGGTACTGCAAGAGCCTGTACCGCGCGAGCCGCGGCCAGCGCCGCTGCCCGGAATGCACGGCCGCTACAGCGGCTTGATCTGCACCTTCCTGAACTTCACGACGCCCGAGCCGTACTGCAGGGCGATCGGTCCCGCCGCGTGCTTGCTGTCGTCGACATCGGCGGTTTTCTCGCCGTTGAGGATCACGGTCAGCCGCGTACCCTTGGCGGTGATCTCATAGGTATTCCACTTGCCGCCGGCCTTCGGCATCGGATCGACCTTGGACACGTCGACGATCGCGCCGGTGCCGTATTTCGGATCGGGCCGCTTGTCGAAGATGTTGACCTCGTAGCAGATGTTGGAGTCGATCTTCGCCGACTGGTCGCAGCGGATGAAGATGCCGCTGTTGGCGGCGTCATCGACCCAGAACTCGGCCTTGATCTGGAAGTCCTTGTAGCTCTCCTTGGTCACCAGATACGATGGATCCTTGCCATCGAGCTTGTCGGCCGACAGCGCGCCGTCCTTCATCTCCCAATTGGCCTTGCCGACCTCGGTGAAGTCGGCCTTGGTCGTGGAGTCGACCAGGGTCACCCAGCCGTCATCGGCCAATGCCGCTCCCGTCATGCCTGCGCCCGCAATCAATAGTCCGGCCGCGAGCCCTCTCAAGCGATACCGCATCGAAACTCCTCCCTGATTTCTGTTTCGTTCGTCGCCACGATAGCAAAGCGCCGGACAATGCAAACGGGTTTCGATGCTGCACTTGCTCTATCGTCTCCTCCAACTACACCGCCGTGGCGCGCGCAAAATCGACATAGATCTCGCGCAGCCGCGCCGCCACCGGTCCCGGCTTGCCGTCGCCGACGGGCTTGCCGTCGATCGTGACCACCGGCTGCACGAACGAGCTCGCGCTGGTGATGAAGGCTTCCTTCGCCGCGAGCGCCTCCTCCACCGTGAACAGCCGCTCCTCGACCTTGAGCTGGCGCTCCTCGGCGAGCTTCACCACGGCCTTGCGGGTGCAGCCCGGCAGGATCGCGTTCGAGTTCGGCCGCGTCACGATGACGTCGTCCTTGGTCAGGATGAAGGCCGAGGACGAGCCGCCCTCGGTGACATGACCGTCCTCGACCATCCACGCCTCGCCGGCCCCGGCCGCGGCGGCCGCCTGCTTCGCGAGCACCTGCGCCAGCAGCGCCACGCTCTTGATGTCGCGGCGCGCCCAGCGGATGTCGGGCACGGTGATGACGCCAATTCCCGTCTTCGCCGAGGGCGCATTGATGATGTCCTTGGCGGTGACGAACATCACCAAGGTCGGCTTGACGTCGCCCTTGGGAAACGGGAAGTCGCGGCCCTTGTCGGCACCGCGCGTCACCTGCAGATAGACCATGCCCTGGTCGAGCCGGTTGCGCGCGACCAGCTCCTTCTGTAGCGCCTCGATTCGCGCCAGGCTCTCCGGCAGCGCCAGCCCGATCTCGCCGACCGAACGCTCCAGGCGGGCAAGATGCGGGGCACTGTCGACCAGCTTGCCATCGAGCACCGCCGCCACTTCGTAGATGCCGTCGGCAAACAGGAAGCCGCGATCGAGGACCGAGACCTTGGCCTCGGACAGGGGCACGAAGGCGCCGTTGACGTAAGCGATCGGGTCCAAGGACGTGTCTCCATTCTCATCTGCGCACGCAAAGCCATCTGCGTACACCAATTGTTACTCTCGCCGTCATTCCGGGGCGATGCGCAGCATCGAACCCGGAATCTCGAGATTCCGGGTTCGCCCTGCGGGCGCCTCGGAATGACGGACGCAACTAATGCGACAGGATCTTCGACAAGAACTGCTGCGCCCGCTCGCTGCGCGGCTGGCCGAAGAAATCCTCCTTCTTGGCGTCCTCGACGATCTCGCCGCGGTCCATGAAGATGACGCGGTGCGCGACCTTCCTGGCGAAGCCCATCTCGTGGGTCACGACCATCATGGTCATGCCCTCGCGGGCGAGATCAACCATGACATCGAGCACCTCGCTGATCATCTCCGGATCGAGCGCCGAAGTCGGCTCGTCGAACAGCATCGCGATCGGATCCATGGCGAGCGCACGTGCGATCGCCACGCGCTGCTGCTGGCCGCCGGAGAGCTGCGCCGGAAACTTCTGCGCCTGCTCCTTGAGACCGACGCGATCCAGGAGCTTCATGCCCTTCGCGGTCGCTTCCTCATGGCCACGACCCAGCACCTTCTGCTGGGCGAGGCAGAGGTTGTCGATGATCTTGAGATGCGGAAACAGCTCGAAGTGCTGGAACACCATGCCGACCCGCGAGCGCAGCTTCGGCAGGTTGGTCTTGGAATCATTGACCTTGAGGCCGTCGATCGTGATCACGCCGTCTTGGAACGGCTCCAGCGCGTTGACGCATTTGATCAGGGTCGACT